>JADBXP010000029.1 GCA_020403455.1 Chitinophagaceae bacterium | reverse complement strand
TATACTAATCAATGCACCCCTGGCTGCAATAGCCGGAGCAAATGCAGTGATCGTTGGTGCAGGAATAAATGTGAACCCGGCAAGTGATGCAGTTCCTCCCGGAGTGGTCAGACTCACTGCTCCCGAAGAACCGCTACCCACCATCGCAATGATAGATGTAGATGATACAATTGTAAATGAACTCACTGAAGTCCCACCAAGCGTTACAACAGAAGTATTGTTGAAATTAGTTCCGGTAATCGTAATCATTGCCCCGGCACCTGCACTTATCGGTGCAAAGGAAATGATGGTCGGTGCGGGTATAAATGTGAATCCGGCAAGTGATGCAGTTCCGCCAGGTGTGGTCAGACTTACTGCTCCCGAAGAACCGCTGCCCACTCTCGCAATGATGGATGAAGAGGAAACTACCGTGAATGAACTCACTGAAGTACCTCCAAGCGTTACAACAGAAGTATTGTTGAAATTTGTTCCTGTGATATTGAGGAGTACTCCTGCTGCTGCAGTAGTCGGAGCAAATGCAGTGATCGTTGGTGCAGGAATGAATATAAATCCTGCTAGCGAAGCTGAGCCACCGGGAGTAGTTAAACTCAATGCACCCGAAGAACCGCTGCCCACTATCGCAATGATGGATGAAGAGGATACAACTGTAAATGCACTCACTGAAGTCCCACCAAGCGTTACAACAGAAGTATTGTTGAAATTAGTTCCTGTGATAGTGATGAGTGCTCCTGCTGCTGCAGTAGTTGGAGCAAATGCAGTGATCGTTGGTGCAGGAATGAATGTAAATCCTGCCAGTGAAGCCGAGCCACCAGGAGTGGTCAGACTTACCGCTCCCGAAGAACCGCTGCCCACTATCGCAACAATAGTAGTTGATGATACAACTGTAAATGAACTCACTGAAGTACCTCCAAGCGTTACAACAGAAGTATTGTTGAAATTAGTTCCTGTGATAGTGATCAAAGCTCCTGCTGCCGCAGTAGTGGGAGCGAAAGCATTGATCGTTGGTGCAGGAATGAATGTAAATCCTGCCAGCGAAGCAGTTCCCCCCGGAGTGGTTAAACTCAATGCACCCGTTGCACCCGTTCCAACTACTACAACAATGGAGGTAGAAGAAACTACCGTAAATGACGCAACCGGTGTACCGCCTAAGGTGATCACAGAGGTACCGTTAAAATTAGTTCCGGTAATCGTAATCATTCTACCGGCACCGGCACTTGTTGGTGCAAAGGAAGTGATGGTCGGTGCGGGTATGAATGTGAATCCGGCAAGTGATGCAGTTCCGCCGGGGGTAGTTAAACTTACAGCACCAGATGAACCGCTACCCACTATCGCAACAATAGTAGATGATGATACAACTGTAAATGAACTAACGGCAGTTCCGCCCAATGTTAAGGCTGTTGTTCCATCAAAATTAGTTCCTGTTATACTGATCAATGCACCTGTGGCAGCGATAGTCGGTGAAAAAGAAATGATAGTCGGAGGAGGTATGTAAGTAAATCCATCCAGCGAAGCAGTTCCCCCCGGAGTGGTTAAACTAACAGCACCCGAAGAACCACTGCCCACTATCGCAACAATAGTAGTTGATGATACAACTGTAAATGAACTCACTGAAGTACCTCCAAGAGTTATAACTGAAGTATTATCAAAATACGAACCTGTGATGGTTATTAGCGCACCTGTCGCAGCAGCGGTTGGCTCGAAACTGGTGATGATTGGTGCAGGAATGAATGAGAAACCGGACAAAGAAGCTTCACAACCTACTGAAATAACACTTACCAATCCCGAAGATCCTGAACCAACACTTGCCTGAATAGATCCGGAAGAAACAACTGTAAAGGATCCAACTGGTGTACCTCCAAGACTTACAGCAGTAGTATGGGTGAAACTGGAACCAGTTATCGAAATTACAGTACCAGATCCGGCAGCAGTCGGATCGAAGTTAGAAATTACCGGTGGCGGTATATGAATAAATGACCAGGCTGCTCCATCTCCAGCATTATCGGTGAAACCTCCGACAAAAGCAGTGTTTCCGTCCGAACTAATAGAAACACTTTCTCCCTGGTTAGCTGCACCTGCGGCACCAGACCCTATCAACTTGCTACATTTCTGGAGCCAGGTATCTCCAGTTCGTGTGAACGTCCATGAAGCACCTGAACCGACATCATCGGCAGTTCCACCAATAATTGCTGTATTCCCATCGGCACTTAAAGCAACACTTCTTCCCTGGCTGGCATTTCCTATTGCACCGGAACCAACTAACTTATTACCCTGCTGCGACCATATGTCACTACTGCGGGTAAATACCCAGGCAGCACCCTTACTGTTATCATCTGCATTGCCACCAATGATCATGGTATTGCCATCTGCGCTGATTGATAGCTTCCACCCTTGTTGAGCATTTCCTACAGCACCTGAGCCTACTAACTTATTTCCTTGCTGTACCCAACTGTCTCCACTTCGGGCGAATACCCATACTGCACCTTTTAGATTATCATCTCTAAATCCACCAATGATGGCTGTAGTAGCATCCGCACTTAGAGCAACGGACCATCCCTGGTAAGATGCTCCCACTCCACCTGTTCCAACCAGTTTGCTACCTTGTTGTGTCCAGACACCGCCACTTCTGGTAAATATCCAGGCAGCTCCAATTCCACCCAAATCTCCGAGTCCGCCAATCAACACTGTATTTCCATCTGCACTCATGTCAACCCCCCAACCCTGGTTTGGCCTGAAAAAGGCACCAGAACCTACCAGTTTATTGCCCTGTTGGGTCCATGTAGTACCTGTTCTTGTAAAAATCCATGATGCACCAACAAAATCATTGTCCCTGTTTCCACCAACAATGGCTGTATTTCCATCTGCACTTATAGCAACACCTGTTCCTTGTTGTGCAATACCTATGTTACCTGACCCCACCAATTTTGCTTGCTGTGTCCATGTATCTCCTGAGCGCACATAAATAAGAGCAGCGCCAATTAAAGAGTTATCAACCGGACTACCAACGATGGCGGTATTTCCATCTGCACTCACATCAACACTCCACCCCAGATAGGCTGAACTTGTTATCCCTGATCCTGAAAGTTTATTGCCCTGTTGGAAATTAGGAAACTGCGTAGGTATTACAACAAAATTTCCTGACCCATTGGCAGTACCACCGGGAGTGGTTACGCTTACTCCTCCGACTGTTGCTCCCGGCATCACCATAGCGACCAATGTGTTTCCATCGTTGCTGATGGGAATGGCTGGAACTCCAGCAATCATTATGTTCAATGGATAACTAAGGTGGTTTCCATTGATGGTAACGAGGGTACCGACGGGACCAGTAGTCTCGGTAAAAGAACTGATGGAGGGTGGTGGGGAAAAGATAAAACCGGCCAATGAAGCTGTTCCACCGGGAGTAGTCAGACTCACAGCACCCGTAGAACCAGCACCAACAACAGCGATGATGGAGGTAGAGGAAACAACAGTGAATGATGTAACCTGTGTACCACCCAGGGTAATTACAGATGTATTATCAAAATTTGTACCTGTTATACCGATAAGAGCGCCGGCACCAGCTATCATTGGTGAAAAGGAAGTGATGGTGGGTGCAGGAATAAATGTAAATCCGGCAAGTGAGGCAGTTCCTCCCGGGGTAGTCAGACTCACAGCACCCGTAGAACCAGCACCAACAACAGCGATGATGGAGGTAGAGGAAACAACAGTGAATGATGTAACCTCTGTACCACCCAGGGTAATTACAGATGTATTATCAAAATTTGTACCTGTTATACTGATAAGAGCGCCGGCACCAGCTATCATTGGTGAAAAGGAAGTGATGGTAGGTGGCGGTATGAAAGTGAATCCATTGAGCGATGCAGTACCACTGGGTGTGGTTAAGCTGACTGCACCGGAAGAACCACTACCCACGACAGCAATAATAGAGGTATTGGAAACAACCGTAAAGGAGGTAACCGGTGTGCCACCAAGAGTAATGGCAGATGTATTATTAAAGTTGGTTCCGGTGATACTGATGATTGCTCCTGCAGCTGCTGTGGTCGGAGTAAATGTGGTGATCGTAGGGGCGGGGGGTAAAAATATATAAACCCATGCGGCTCCAGTATTACTATTATCACCGAGTCCACCTATAATTGCAGTGTTGGCGTCCGCACTGATAGAAACTCTAGTGCCTTGATAAGCAACCCCCACGGCTCCGGTACCCACCAACTTGTTGCCCTGCTGCGTCCATACTCCTCCGCTACGCGTATAAACCCAAGTAGCGCCGATTCCGCTATTGTCACTAAACCCTCCAACAATTGCCGTATTACCGTCTGCACTTATGGAAACACTTTGGCCTTGCTCGGAAGCCCCCACGCCTCCGGTACCCACCAACTTGTTGCCCTGCTGCGTCCATACACCCCCGCTTCGTGTGAATACCCAAGCAGCTCCAAAATTACTATTGTCGCTTCTGCCTCCTAATATTACAGTATTACCGTCCGCACTGATAGAGACACTTGTGCCTTGAATCGCAGCCCCCACGGCTCCGGTACCCACCAACTTGTTGCCCTGCTGCGTCCATACTCCCCCGCTTCGCGTATAAATCCAAGCAGCGCCGATTCCACTGTTATCAGCATTCCCTCCAACAATTGCCGTATTTCCGTCCGCACTGATAGAAACACTACGGCCTTGTTTTGAATTTCCTACTGCTCCGGTACCCACCAACTTGTTGCCCTGCTGCGTCCATACACCCCCGCTTCGTGTATAAACCCAAGCAGCGCCGATTCCGCTATTGTCACTAAACCCTCCAACAATTGCCGTATTGCCGTCTGCACTTATGGAAACACTTTGGCCTTGCTCGGGAGCCCCCACGGCTCCGGTACCTACCAACTTGTTGCCTTGCTGCGTCCATACACCCCCGCTGCGCGTATAAATCCAGGCAGCACCAAAACTGCTATTATCCGTGTAACCTCCTACTATTGCCGTATTGCCGTCTGCACTGATAGAAACACTTTGGCCTTGTCTTGAAAATCCAGCTACGCCTGTACCCACCAACTTGTTGCCTTGCTGCGTCCATACACCCCCGCTACGAGTGTAAACCCAAGCTGCACCAATACTACTATTATCCCCGTCACCTCCAACAATTGCCGTATTACCGTCTGCACTAATAGAAACACTAAAGCCTTGTCTTGAAAATCCAGCTACGCCTGTACCCACCAACTTGTTGCCCTGCTGTGTATTTGGTACCTGGGATGCTATTACTATAAAATTTCCTGACCCATTGGCTGTTCCTCCAGCTGAACTCACGCTCACTTCCCCGGTCGTTGCTCCGGGCATAACC
>JADBXP010000028.1 GCA_020403455.1 Chitinophagaceae bacterium | reverse complement strand
GAAAATTCATCACACCACCTTGCAAACACCACATGATCTCTACAAAGAATCAATAAAAATTGCTGCCTAATGAAAATCTTGACACCAAAAATCTTAACTTAACACTCTACCTTTTTGGTCCTAAAAAAGGGGAGTATTATACTCCGATACTCATTATAATTATGCTCCGGCAGTAACTGGAATAATTAATATCTAGGCGTAAACCCACTCTACTATGGCAACTACCAAATTTAGGTAAAGACAAAATGAATATCAGGGATTGCTTTTATGGATATTAAATTCTCAATAAATTTAGTAGAGACTTTCATGAAACATATAAAACCCGATCACCCTTTTAGTAAGGTTTTTAACTACTTCCCCGAAAGGGGTATTGTATTCTCCTGCTATAGAACGGAATTTTAGACAAATCAATTTCATGAATTATTATGCTTAGTTCCAGGGAAAAGGAAGTATTTGCTTTATTGGCAAAAGGGTTGACCTACCAAACTATTGCCACCGAATTACTTATCAGCCATGAGACTGTAAAAAAGCATGTCAAACATATTTACCGGAAACTGAATGTAAAAAGCAAAATACAGGCTTTAATTAAGATGAATTCCCTATAACATCGTATTCCCCGAAAGGGGTATTGTTTCGATTTTATTGTCCCAGTAGTTTTAGCAAATAAAAATAGAACCAATAATATTCCTATTTCTGGAATAATCAGGTATTTATGAAGTTAGAATAAATACTTTATTGGCTCTCTAAGAAATTTAAATATCAAACTGTTTTTGATTATCAAATCCTGTTGGAAAGAAGTAAAACTATTCAAATTGGAAACCTTAAAGAGAAATTAATGAAACGACTAACCTTACTTATTCTAGCCCCTTTGCTTTGTTTTAGTTCTCAAGCCCAAACTGTCAAAAATAAAAACTTGAGAAATAGCATTTCTATGCTAGTCACAAAATATACTTCGAATCCAACATCTGCTTATTACTATGCAAATGAGTTAACAGTTCCAAGTATGTTTGATGATAATTCTCTTAACGATAATACACTCTTTGTAGGAGATTATTCTATTACAGATAATTCATCTCAGATTGAAGCGGCACTTCAAAGAAATAAGATGGGCCAACAAATTCTAAAAACTATTTTATATAACGCTCGCACAAATCAATACACAAAAGAAGTAATGTTTGAACGGGGAGCGTATACAGCAACTGATAATGACTATAAAATTGCAATGGATAGTAAAAAGAAAGAGTATGTATTAAAGGATATGGGTGTGTGGTTGATGAAAAATATATATGTTGAAGTTGTTGATTGTAAACAATTCATTGATTTGAAAGCCGAAACGTATGGAGATTACACTAATGAATATGCCAATGTTTTAAATAGTGCTCAACAAAAGTTACTTACTGGAACAATTTATTTATATAAGTTAGACATTGACGAAATACTAGAGGATCAATCTTTCTGGAATTTAATCGATTTTGAAAATAATAATAATGAGGTGCAAAAAGCATTTGATAACTATAATTTTAAATTCAAAAAGATTAATTCGGTTCCATTTAACATAACAGAAAGTAAAACAGCTTCAGGGGCTCTAAGCGTGATAAGTGAATTGCTAAAAGTTGACAATACTCAGCCGCTAAAAACCGATAAACAATTATTGACATCGATGCTCAATAAAGCTACAGAAAAAAGTCACGCTATTTTGTGTTCTTCTCTTCCCAATTTTTCAATAGGCCAGGGTGTTTTTGATGTTCATCCAATTCGAATTAAAGTTGGGAAAAAGGAAAGTTTGAAAGCCAATAATTTATACGAAATCACGGAAATTGTAGAGGGAAGTGAAAAAGAGCAACATGTTGCATGGATTAGGGCTAAAAAAGTTTCTGAAAATCGATTTGTATCAAAAGGGAAATCAACACCATCTACTTTTTATAAAGTTTCCGGAGGTTCTATTAAGAAGGGCATGACTGCATCTTATGTGCCTCAAAAAGGATATGAAGTTTCAGTTGGTTATAATGAGGGCAGTTCATTACTAAGTGGAACATTTGTTGAATTGACTTATTTAGGAGGTGGAATACCTAAAACAAGAGTTGGTGTAAGAGGTATTTTTGGTAATGCGAAAACAGATGTTAGTGAAAATATTTTTGGTGTACGAGATAAAATATTTTTTAATGTTTCTAATGTAAATATTGAGACATTCATAAATCATACAATCAAAATTGGATTTATAAGATTAATTCCAAAAGTTGGTTTTTATTATTCGATGGGAAGAATTAAGAATTACGATGAAAAGGGCAAAACGGGGCTTCCTATGAGTGATTGGGGTGTTACTGAAGATATCAAGCTAAAAAGTTGGGGATTTACAACAGGCGCTGGAGTTGGTTTGAACTTGGGTAAAAACTTGCAACTTACTTTTAGGTATGATTATTTATCTCCTTTAGACCCACCTACTTCATCAAGGACTCTAACTTATTTTGCAATTCCAATCGATCCTATTTTCAACGCTAAAGGGGTATATGGAGTTGGGCTAACCGTATTGGGATTTTAATTATTAAAAAACGAAATAATGAAACGTTCAATTCTAGTAGCAGGTGTAATACTGTTTAATTTGTTTGCTATCTTTTCTTGCCGGCCAGCTAAATTGGCAGATCCAAGAACATCTACTTCTTATGATTATGAAGTTGTATTTATAAGAACTGGTGTCGCAGGAACCGAGTTATTCAAGGTTTTTTCTTACGGAAGAAACGAAAGAGAATGTATAGAAGCATCTAAATTAAATGCTATTAAAGCAATATTATTCAAAGGAATTCCTGGATCAGGTATGCAAAGACCAATGATAAGCGAAAATGGTGCTGAAGAAAAATACAGAGATTATTTCAATGATTTCTTTAGATCGGGCGGACGCTATTTAAATTTTGTAGCTCTAAGTACTGATGGTTCAATTGATAGCAGGGATAGAATAAAAGTGAAAAATGGAAAATTGCTCAAAATCGGAATTGTCGTAAGTGTTCAGAAAGATAATTTGAGAAAACAATTAGAGGATGATAAAATTATAAAAAGTTTATCCAGTGGATTTTAGTCATAAAATTTCCATTAATAAAATGATTTAATCATTGTACATTAACAACAATAACATGAAAAGCACATTAACTGTATTCATATTCCTCTGTTCATTGGTAAACATTGTGTTTGCTCAATCAGGATACAAGGCAAAAAAGCCAGTTATCATGATTGTTCCCAGTGATAACTGGATGACTGCAAATGGTTTTGGAAATACTGTGAATAATCAAGGAAAACAAGAGTATTTATATGATTACACAAAAGCATTTGCAAATAATTTTGAGTTGATAAGTGTGATTTCTCAAGTAAACGGGCTTTTTCAATCGCGTGATTTCCCACTAAAATCACTAGAAGAGGAATTGAAAAAAATAAATAACGATCAAATAACAGATGATGCCATGGAATCCGAAAATGGTGTTGCTTTTGAGCAAAATAAATTTGATAGGATACTTCAAAGTGCTCAGGCAGATATAGTTATTTATTTGAGTTGGAATAAGTATAAAAGTGGAATACAAAATTCTCTCAGAATTATTTTAGACGCTAAAGACCCAGTTACTAGGAAGGCGATTGCCAGTCAGCAAAGTATAAGTCAGCCAAGTTCCAGCGCTACTATTGATATTTTACTGGAGGAAGCTGTATTGAACGTAATAGACAATTTTAATGCCAAATTACAGGCTCATTTCGATGACATGTTCGTGAATGGACGCGAAGTAAACTTTCGAATCAAGAAATTACAAAGTTGGGATGGTGATTTCAATAAACAATACAATGGTAAAGATCTGACAGAAATAATTGAAGACTGGTTTTTAAGTAATACAGTTAAGGGAAGATTTACTTTGAATGGCACCAAAAATTCTATTTCGGTTGAGCAGGCACGCATACCACTCTTCGATGAAAAAGGTAGTCCTTTAGATTCACGCGCTTTTGCAAGAAGGCTTAGAAAATATCTAAGTGGAGCACCCTATAATATTCCGTGTAATGTTACTGGTGTAAAGCTGGGAGAGGCAATCATTTCAGTAGGTAACTAATTATTCATCTCAAATTGTACGTAATGAAAACGCTTAAGATATTTATTTTTTTGCTTTGTTTATTCGCAGTTGAAACCGCAGTGATTGCACAGGAAAACAATTTTCCCATTACGCCATATGTTGATGAGGAAGATGCAACACTTAGTCAGAGTTCAAAATCTATTCTCAAGAGCAAATTGTCGCAGATGGTTATGCAGAATGGGTTAAGTGCTGGAGTGAAAAATGAAAGATTTATTATTACTGCAAAGGTAATTATTCTTGATAAAAGAATGACATCTTCAGCACCTGCTCTTTATTCATTGAACATTGATTTGGTTATTTGTATTGGAGATGGTTTCGAGGGCATGAAATTTGCGCAGACGAATTTAAATTTAAAAGGAATTGGTGCATCAGAAGAAAGAGCAATAATTGATGCATTAAAAGATATCAATCTTAAGGATGGGTCATTGGTTAAGTTTGTTGAATCAGCCAAGAGTAAGATTGTAAATTATTATTCAAATAATTGTGATCAGATAATTTCACAAGCAGCTTTGTTGGAGAATCAAAAAAAGTATGAGGCTGCCATATCTATTTTATCTGAAGTTCCCACAACAAGTAAAGAATGTTTTTCAAAGACCATGCCTATATTGACAAATGTTTATAAAAAATACATTGACAGAGATTGTAAAATTAAACTCAATGAAGCGGAAAACGCATGGGGTTCTTCCACATCTGTTGAAGCAGCAAGCAGTGCGGCCGCCATTTTATCTACTATTGACCCTGAAACGGATTGTTACAAGTCTGCAAAGATCTTAATGTCAAGAATAGAGTCTACTATTTTTAAGAAAATGAGTGACATTGAAAAGAAGGAGTGGGAATTGAAGTTTCAAAAGGTGAAGACTGAAAATGAGGCCAGCAAAGAGTTGCTGAATTTTGCCAAGCAAATTGCTATGGCTCAGACAGTGAATCAGAATAAAGGAGGCTACAATATAGCTGATTGGTTTCGTTAAAATGAGAGACTTACAACTTAACCTAGTTGGGAGGTTATGAAGTAATTCAATTTGCTGTCAATTGGTATCAAATGTTTTAAAAATATTTAATTCAAATTCGTATAAAATTAATGTTCTCTTGTCGGTTGTATGCTTGACCATATTCCCTGCCATAAGGTAGGGAGTATGGTTTTAACCTCTTCTTGGGAGTTTTACAACTTTACATGGGGGTAATGTCTCCAAGTGCATCAATAGTTCATGCTAGTCCCGAAGCTGACGATCCGCCGGTGGCGAATGTCTGAATAGGGTAGAGATATCAAAAGTTTATGGTAGTCCCGACAGGAATCCCCACCAAAGGCGGGCAGGGAACCTGTATCAAAAGTTTATGGTAGTACCGACAGGAATCCCCACCAAAGGCGGGCAGGGAACCTGTATCAAAAGTTTATGGTAGTCCCGACAAGAATCCCCACCAAAGGCGGGCAGGGAACCTGTATCAAACGTTTATGGTAGTCCCGACAAGAATCCCCACCAAAGGCGGGCAGGGAACCTGTATCAAAAGTTTAGGAAACTTCCCTGTCTGCCGTAGGCAGATATTCTATCCATTCCTGCCTGCCGGCAGGCAGGCCTGTCCGCCTTTGGAGGAGAACTACGGGACCAAGCGTTTCAAAAATTCCTTTCCAACGCCAGACTTGAGATATTTTTCTCTTACTCTGGCAGATTTCCAGTCGGCAAAATACTCAATATGAATGATTTTCCAAGGTCTTAATCCTTTTGTAAATCTGTTTTTTCCGTTATTATGTTCTTTCAATCTTTTTTCAGCACTTAAAGCCATGCCCACGTAAATTTCATTAGATGGTATGCTCAGGATTGCATAAACTTCAACCATAAAAAAGCTAGAAAGTTATGGAGAGCGGACAAAAATTGAGCAACAGTGTCGTTGGGAAAGCCTGTCCGCCTCTGGCGGAGAACTTGTTTCAAAAGTTTAGGAAACTTCCCTGTCTACCGTAGGCAGATATTCTATCCATTCCTGCCTGCCGGCAGGCAGGCCTGTCCGCCTTTGGAGGAGAACTACGGGACCAAACGTTTCAAAAATTCCTTTCCAACACCAGATTTGAGATATTTTTCTCTTACTCTGGCAGATTTCCAGTCGGCAAAATACTCAATATGAATGATTTTCCAAGGTCTGTATTGACCCCCTAAATGACTGGACTGATTTCAAATAGTTTATACACAGATTTGCATAACATTCTGAATTTTAATACAATTGTTTAATCTACCGTAAAAAGCTTTCTTTATTAAGCATTTAATACTATATTTGCTTAATATAGAAAGCAAAATGGAATTATTATACGAAAAATTTATACGTAAAATTGAACAAACACAGTTAAACTTCACTCGTAGCATCCTTGATAAGATACATTGGAATGCTCGTTTGATCGGTATTAGAGGGGCAAGAGGAGTTGGTAAAACTACCTTGATGCTTCAATATATAAAGAAAAATCTACCAATTGATCAATCCACACTTTACGTTACGCTAGATAATATTTGGTTTGCTAACAATACCCTAAGCGATCTTACGGATCAGTTCGTAAAGCGGGGTGGAAAATATCTCTTCCTCGACGAAGTGCATAAATATCCAAACTGGTCACAAGAACTGAAAAATATTTACGACGATTATCCCAATTTAAAAGTTGTTTTCACTGGTTCTTCACTTTTGGAGCTCCTGAATGCAAGATCAGATTTAAGTAGAAGAGCTATTCTTTATACTATGCAAGGGCTTTCTTATCGTGAGTATGTAAATTTAACAAAAAGACTTACCGTTCCTGAAATAAAATTAGAGGAATTGTTAGAAGATCACGTAACTATTGCTCGGGAAATAAATAGTAAACTAAAACCTTTAGAGCATTTTACTAACTATTTAAAATCTGGTTATTATCCATTTTTTCAAGAAATTCCCGAATTATACTATAACCGCGTGGAAGAAGTGATCAATTTAATTTTAGAAATTGAGTTGCCTTTGTTACGAAAAGTCGATGTTGGATACATACCTAAATTAAAGCAGTTACTCCAAATCATAGCTGAATCTGTTCCTTTCATTCCCAACGTCAGTAAATTAAGTGAGCGGATTGGTATAAACAGAAATACCTTTATTTCTTATTTGTACTTTCTTCAAGAAGCAAATATTACGCGTAATCTGTATAAGGATGCCAAAGGAATAACACAAATGCAAAAACCAGATAAAATTTATCTGGAGAATTCAAATCTGCAATACGTATTTTCTCCATTCCATGCAAATACTGGTAATGTTCGAGAAACATTTTTCGTAAATCAACTGAGCTACAAACATTTAGTAGAGTATGCTCCTGAAGGTGATTTTTTAGTTGATCATACTTTTACATTCGAACTGGGTGGTAAAACAAAAACAAATAGACAAATAAAAAATACTCCAAAAAGCTTTATCGTTGCTGATGACCTTGAATACGGTATGGAAAATATAATTCCACTCTGGATGTTTGGATTTTTGTATTAGTTGAAAAAACTACAGAGTAAGTTTTTAAATCTTTGTTTAAATTAAATTCTCTGTCAAGTGCCAAGGATTTGGTAGTCCCGATGCTGACAATCCGCCTGTGGCGTATGTGCTGACGATATGCGTATCACACATGTCAGCATAGATAGTTGTATTAAAATTTTAATGTAGCCCCGCCAAGAATCGAACTTGGAATTAACGTTTAGGAAACGCTGGTTATATCCATTTAACTACAGGGCCAATCGTATATAAGCCAGTAAATGACTTCAGCCGAATGGCAAAAATAGTGTTTCCCCTACTTATAAGCAATAGAATGAAAGTACAAGCAGTTTTAGGTAACTTCCTCCTCATAAAACTGTACCCATTTTTTAGCGCTCATTCTTTAAAGAATTTTTATGGAGAAAAAATATGCCTGCTTTCTACTTGTTGTGTGCTGCCTTTTTTCTACTGCGTGTTTTTCCCAAGCACCGCCAAACCGACCAAAAGCGCGCCTGAATCACCTGGCTATCTTCGTCGTAGATGTACAGAAATCTGCCTCCTTTTACAGTGATCTGTTTGCCTTCGATACCCTCCCCGAACCTTTTCACGATAATCGCCATGCCTGGTTTTCCATCGGTCCCGGCATCGCCCTCCATATCATTCAGGGTGCCCAGGAACCCAAAGAATACTTCCTCAATAACCATATGTGCTTCAGCGTGGAGTCTACCCAAGAATATGTTGACAAACTGACCCGGAAAGGAATTATCTTTTTCAACTCTACAGGTGAAAAAAACAAGGTCACCACCCGCATTGACGGAGTAAAACAGGTATGGATCCGGGACCCGGACGGCTACTTCATCGAAATCAATGATGCCAGTCAATAATCATCGAATCCCCTGCTGAATTACGTATCTTTGCCGGCCTGAATTGTATTTATGAAATTCTATAACCTACTTATACGCTATCGTTTCTGGCTGGGATTGCTCTCTTTTGCCCTCGCTATCTGGGTCAATATCAGCTCCGGCTTCTGGCCTTCTTTTGTATTGTATTTCCTTGGATTTATTGCCATAGCCAGCCATTTTTTCATTGGTCCAATGCGACTCATCCAGGGCCCCATGGAGGCCGGCGATATCGAGGAAGTAGAAAAAATTCTAAAAACTATCTGGTTCCCCAACCTTCTATACAAACCAGTTCGCTCCACTTATTTTACAGTATTGGGCAACCTGGCCATGATGAAGCAGGATTTTACTACTGCGGAACAGCACCTGAAAAAAAGTGCTGACCTGGGAGCCGCTATGCCCGAGGCAGAAGGCTCTAATAAATTGCAATTGGGAATGATGGCTTTACAGCGGGGTGACCTGAAACAGGCCGAATCATACATGCGTGCAGCCATTCGTGCCGGTGTACCGGATAAGGAAAGCGAGGCAGTAGCCTATCTCGCTATGTGCCAGATTTTCATGAACAAACGTGAATTCAAAGCAGCTAAAGAATTTTTCCGCAAAGCCAAAGCCTGCAAGCCTAAAACCCAACAGGTGGTTGATCAGGTAAAAGAAATCGAAAAATACATTTCCCGGATGCCCGGATAATTGTCCTTTTGTGACTTTTGTCATTTTTCCGCCCCTCATGACCTCATAGCTTTGTGGTCAATCATTTCGTTCACCAAATACATTAGCTATGAAAAAGAACATGGGCACTACCGACAAAATCATCCGAATCTTCATCGCATTTGTATTGGCAGCATTGTTTTTTACCAAAACAATCTCCGGTACCTTGGGATATCTAGCACTTGCAGTAGCAGGTATATTTCTTCTTACCTCGCTGGTCAGTTTTTGTCCGCTCTATACCATGCTGGGTATGAACACCTGCGAGAGAAAATCCAGCTAGCTCAGCGTAGGGCCTGGTAAACAACAGACTTAAACTTCTCTGCCAGTTCACCATGTGTGAAGGGATATTGTTGCAACACAAATTGTGCAACAATCTTTTCTTTGGGGTCTATCCAAAATGAGGAAGCAAACATGCCTCCCCAGCTAAAAGTTCCTTCTGAAACCGTATTGAATGCTGCATCTGCGGGTGTAATCACCTGGAAACCCAGGCCGAATTTAGAGGCACGCCCCATGCTTTTATCACCCAATTGATTCGTAGTCATCAACCGAATGCTGTTTCGGCTAACAACTTGCTTGCCGTTGAGTTGTCCGCCATTGAGCAACATTTGCATGAACAATGCATAATCATACGCAGTTGATACGAGTCCACCTCCTCCGGAGTGAAATGTGCCGCCGGACTGATTGGGATAATCACGGTAAAATTTTCCATTCACAAATATTTCTTCGGGGCAGTTCACCACCCGGTTGTTTTTGTCACTCTTGTGCAACATAGCCAGGCGATGCTGCTTGGAGGGTGGGATATAAAAATAAGTGTCTTTCATACCCAACGGCTCAAAAATGAATTGCTTAAAATAAGCATCGAGCGACGTGCCACTCACAACTTCCACAATGTATCCAAGCACATCCGTATTCAATCCATAAGTGAATTTTTCACCAGGCTGATGCATGAGTGGCAATGATGCCAACCGCAATATGTTGTCACGCTGCAAGCCGCCCTGTAACCCAATACCTCCTACAACACCGGCTTTCGCATATATTGCATTCATGGTTTCACTACCTATTTGAGCATAACCAATGCCTGAAGTGTGCGTGAGTAAGTCCCGTATAGTTATTTCCCGATTGGCGGGCACCGTTGTATAGCTAGTATCTGCTTTATTAAAAGATTGTAAAACCAATGGCTTTTTAAAGGCCGGGATATACTTACTGATCGCATCATCCAGCAACAAGGCACCCCGCTCATATAGCTGCATAATGGCTACACTGGTAATGGCTTTGGTTTGAGAGGCAATTCGCCAGATGGCATCTTTCTGTAATTTTTTTCCGGCAGCTTTGTTATCATATCCCACCGCTTCATGATAAACGATTTTTCCATCCCGCGCTACTAGTGCAATAGCTCCTTCAATCCAGTTGCTGTCAATGTATTCCTGAATCAACTTGTTGATTCGTTCCAATCTGGTTGAGGAAAACCCAGCAGACTCGGGTGCGACAGCTGGCAAAGTTGATTGTGCAGTCAGCGTACCTATCATGCAGGCACTTATCCACAACAGGATGATTTTTTTCATGAGAGATGATTTAAGAAATAGAAATTACTGTTTGCTCACAGCAATTTCCCTGTTTTTTGCCAAATTCGGCAAGGAATTATTGAACGGAACCTGAAGAAAGAATCGTCTTCTCTATAACCGGAGCATAATGTAGGTGCTCTAGTTCATGGATTTTTTTAGCCAAGCTAACGGGTGTATCAGCAGCGTCTATTGGACAATTGGCTTTGAAAAGTATTTCTCCTTCATCAAAATGTTCATTAACGAGATGAATCGAAATGCCACTTTCTTTCTCCCCTGCCGAAAGCACGGCTGTATGTACATGCTCACCGTACATGCCTTTGCCGCCATAATTGGGCAACAAGGCAGGATGGATATTGACTATTTTTCCAGCATAGGCAGCTACCAGTTGTTCGGGAACCTTCCAGAGAAAGCCTGCCAGTGCAATCCATCCTATGCGGTGTTGTTGTAAGACGGATATATAAGCGTCTCCTCTGAAAAAGCGTTCTTTTTCTATCATCAATACAGGAATACCCCATTTTTCCGCATGTGTGATAACGCCGGCTCCAGGTTTATTGCAAATCAGCAAAGCAACAGCAATATTGCGGTGACCATGAAAATATTCCATGATGCGGCGGGCATTGGTGCCAGTTCCGGAGGCAAAGATGGCCAGGTTTATTTTGGTGGACTCAGGAGGAAGTATTCTCAGTTTGCGGAGAAGTTTGACTTCATATTTCCAGAAGAAAGCCCACTGCCCCAAGAGAGCACCGAAGCTAAGTAAGATGACCTGATATCCGATCAGCAGCATGAAAAGGCGCACCCCCAGCCGGAAATACCATTCACTATTCGCATCCATACCCAGCCAACGCGTAACATACCTGGTCAGAAAAGCTGTGGTAGTGCCGGTTAGGCCAAATGCCAGAAATACGATCCAGAAGGTTTTAGTGCTGAGTCCCCACTTTTGTTGCAGCCGCTTGAACATTCGGCAAAATTCAGGTAAAAAACGTTAAGAAGCCGTCAACAAATCGGTAATTCACATAAATGTTTAATTGAATTATAAAGAATTTGTTATGCAATTTGACAATGAATTGATTGCAACATTACATCTGCAAGGAAAAAAAACAGATTCATTTTTATTTTGTCATTTTCCTGTACTATTTTTGCCCCCGTTCACGGAATTTTTTCCACACCAAGAACCACAGTATAGACTATGCAATCCACCTATCGTCTTACCCGTTATTTTGTCTCTACATTTATATTGTTCGCTGGCTTTTTTGCCGGCTTTACAGTGAAGGCCCAGGATGGGAAAACCCTGTTCCAGACCAATTGTGCGTCCTGCCACCAGGTACACAAAAAACTTACCGGACCTGCACTGGCAGGCGTTGAGGAGCGTTGGCCCAACAAGAAAAACTTGTATGCCTGGATCAGGAACAGTGCCGCTTTTCTGAAAACCGGAGATGCTTATGCCAACAACCTGTACAACGAATACAATAAAGTAGCGATGACAGCTTTTCCTAATCTCACCGATCAGGAAATCGATGCTATGCTCGCTTATATTAAGTCAGTTCCGGCTCCCGGAGCCGCTGCTCCAGGTGGGGCCGCTGTTGCAGCTGCAGCGCAAGAAGGAGATAATTCACTCTTGTTTGGAGTGCTGACCCTGATTCTTGCTGTTGTGGCTTTAACCCTTCTTCAGGTAAATTCCAACCTCAAGAAAATGGCAGATGAGAAGGAAGGAATTGTTCCTGAGAAGCCGGTTTCCTTCTTCCGCAACAAGAGCAATATTGCATTCCTTTCTATTATTCTCTTCCTTATTGGTGGATATTATACTACAAAAGGTGCCATGAACCTGGGCCGCAGCACCGATTATCAGCCTGAACAACCTATATACTATTCTCACAAAGTACATGCCGGCATCAACCAGATCAACTGTCAATACTGTCACACAGGTGTGTACCAGGGTAAGCAAGCCACGATTCCTTCTGTGAATGTTTGTATGAATTGTCACCAGGCAATCAATGAATATAAGGGTGAAAAGCTCTACAGCGAAGATGGAAAAGAAATTGATGGCACCAATGAAATCAAGAAATTGTACAAGTATGCCGGTTTTGTGGAAGGCAAGCCTTGGGATCCTTCAGCAGCCAAGCCCATCGAATGGGTAAGAATACATAACCTGCCCGACCACGTTTACTTCAACCATGCCCAACACGTAAATGCTGGTAAGGTGGCTTGTCAAACTTGTCACGGTGAGATCCAAAAAATGGGTGAAGTGAAGCAGTTTTCCAATCTGAGCATGGGTTGGTGCGTGAACTGTCACCGAGAGACCAAAGTTCAGTTCAAAGACAATGGCTTTTACAGTATTTATGAGAAGTACCACCAGGACCTGAAAACTGGTAAACTTGATAGTACCCGTGGAATTACTGTAGAAAAGATTGGTGGAACGGAATGTCAAAAATGTCATTATTAATTAAGTCATCTTTTCCGCAAGGGAAGAGTACTACTGAAGTGTTGAAATATATTAAGTAACGGTTTTAAATGTATCCCTCCGGGGAGCTGGATTACATTATGGAGCAAAAAAAGCATTGGCAGAGTTTCGGCGAGCTGAATCAGTCTGCTGCTTACAACAAAGATGTAAAGGATGAATTCAGGGAAGAATTGCCTGCAGTTGAGGAGAATTCCGGTTGGCTGGAAGCCAAAGCTCCTCGCCGCGATTTCCTGAAGTATCTTGGATTCTCTACTGCTGCCGCTGCTGCAGCTGCCAGTTGTGAAATCCCCGTTAAAAAAGCCATCCCTCTGGCGAATAAGCCCGAAGAATATGTTCCCGGTATAGCCAAATTTTACGCAACCACCTTTGTACAAGATGGTGATGCAGTTTCTATTTTGGCAAAAGTGCGCGATGGTCGGCCTATCAAAATTGAGGGTAATGACCTGAGTCCGATTAACGGAAACGGTACCTCTGCCCGTGTGCAGGCCTCTGTTCTTGATCTTTATGATACTGCTCGTCTTCGTTTTCCGCTGATCAATGGTCAGGAAGCGACTTTCGAAGCAGTGGACAAAGAAGCTGCCAAAGCAATTGGAGGGAATGTGGTGCTGTTAACAAGTACCATTACTTCTCCTACTACCCGAGAAGCCATCAATCAATTCCTGGCTAAAAATCCAGGTAGCAGATGGGTAACTTATGATGCTATTTCTTATTCCGGTATGTTGTTGGCGAATGAGTCCAGCTTTGGGAAAAAAGCCATTCCTTCTTATCATTTTGATAAAGCCCGTGTGATTGTAAGTATTCAGGCAGATTTTCTGGGTACCTGGCTTTCCCCCATTGAATTTGCTCGTCAATATGCAGTAGGGAAGAAGATCAACGAGAAGCAGCCGGATATGAGCCGTCACATTCATTTTGAAAGTGTACCATCATTGACCGGATCCAATGCAGATGAAAAATTCTTGATTCGTCCTTCAGAAACCGGTGCAGTTGCTGTTGCGCTGCTCAGTGCTGTCAATGGTCAGGAAGTTACCGGTATCGCTGATGCTGCTGTAAAAAAAGCTATTCAAAAAACAGCTGCTGCATTGTTGGCCTCCAAAGGCGCTGCCCTGGTAGTTTGCCAGAGCAATGATGTGAATGTGCAGTTGGTAGTTAATGCAATTAACCAGGCGGTTGGTGCCAATGGTTCTACCATTAATTGGGCTACTACACTTCAGGTTCGTCAGGGTATCGATGCCGATATGGCTCAGCTGGTGGCAGATATGGCTGCCGGTAAAGTGGATACACTTCTGGTTCATGGTGCTAATCCGGCCTACACCTGGCCACAAGCCAATGCTTTCCGCGAAGCCTTGAAAAAAGTAAAAACAACTATTTCGTTTGCCGGCAAACTTGATGAGACCGCTGAATTGTGTCGCATCGTGGTTCCTGATCATCACTTCCTCGAAAGTTGGGGGGATGCAGAACCTAAATCCGGATACTACTCTTTTATACAACCTACGATTTACCCGCTTTTTAAAACCCGCCAATGGCAGGATAGTCTCCTGAAGTGGGCAGGTGCGAGCTCTGATTACCTGACACTCCTGAAAAATTTCTGGGGTGCAAAATTGGGTGGTGATACTGGTTGGGACAAAGCCCTGCAGGAAGGTGTGTTGAATCCCGCTATCGCTGCTGTAGGTGGTGCTTCCTTCAATGGAGCAGGCGTCGCTGCCGCTGTAACTGCTATATCATCTTCTAAAAGAGGTAGTGCAGTGGAGTTGGTTTTATATGAAAAGATTGCGATTGGAGCAGGTCAGGGAACAGCTAACCCCTGGTTACAAGAATTGCCCGATCCGGTAACTCGTGCTACCTGGGACAACTATGTAATTGTTTCACCTGCAATGGCTAGAAAATTATTGCAGATAGATTTGAACAACGGTGGCCAAGCAGATGCTTATGAAGTAAACCCGCCCAAAAAGGTGGTGAAAGTAACCTGCAATGGTCAGTCAGTTGAACTGCCCGCCCTGATTATTCCGGGTACTCATCCTGATACCATCGGTATTGCTTTGGGATACGGAAGAAGTGAAAAGCTGGGTAAATCTGTAATTGGAACGGGCAAAAATGCTTATCCATTTACTGCAGTAGAAGGGACTACCGTTAGCAGACATCAGTTGAATGCTGAAGTATCTGTTACCGGAGCGACATACCCTGTTGCACTCACACAGACACACAATCGTTACGATACAGAACAGGGCAATAGAACCGAGGTAATGAAGGAATTGACGCTGGCTGAATACAAACATCATCCAACTGAAATTCGTGAAGAGCGCCAGAAAGAATTAGAACCTTGGGGCGGACTGGAAAACTTTGAGAAGCAGGGTACTATTTATCCTGTGTACGATCGTCCCGGTATTCGCTGGGGAATGAGTGTTGACCTGAATGCATGTAATGGTTGCGGCGCTTGCGTAGTAGCTTGTTCTGCAGAGAACAACGTATCAGTGGTTGGTAAGCCCGAAGTACTGCGTGGACATGAAATGCATTGGTTGCGCATTGACCGCTATTACAGTGGTGATATGGATAATCCCAATGTGGTGTTCCAGCCTTTGATGTGTCAGCATTGTGACAATGCTCCTTGCGAGAATGTTTGTCCCGTTGCCGCCACTAACCACAGCAGTGAAGGCATCAACCAGATGACTTACAACCGTTGTATTGGAACCCGCTATTGCGCGAACAACTGTCCTTACAAAGTACGTCGCTTTAACTGGGCTGATTATACAGGTGCTGATAGCTTTGGCGATAACCAGCGTGGTATTGTCAATGATGTTGTAATGGAAATGAACGATGATCTTACCCGTATGGTGCTGAATCCTGATGTAACGGTTCGCTCCAGAGGGGTAATCGAAAAATGTTCTTTCTGTATTCAACGTTTGCAGGAAAGCAAATTGAAGGCCAAGAAGGAAAGCCGTCCGCTTTCAGATAGCGACATCAAAGTGGCTTGCCAACAGGCATGTCCTACCGAGGCCATTGTATTTGGTAATGCCAATGACAGCCACAGTGCCATCAGCATTTCCCGGAAAGAAAATCCCAATCGTCAGTTTTACGTTCTTGAACAATTGCACGTGTTACCGAACGTAACTTATCTGGCGAAAGTGAGAAACATAGAAGAAAAAACGGAAGCATAATAAAACCGGTTGATGACTAACAACCGCAGGGTTACTAGAAAACAAACCGGAACTATAAAAAAAAGGCAATGCATTTAAAGTACGAATCGCAACTCAGGGAACCTCTGGTGATGGGTGAAAAAGATTTTCACCAGGTAACGGAAGACATCGTTCGACCCATTGAGGCCAAGCCCAGCAAACTTTGGTACATCGGATTTTTCATAGCAGTAGCACTGCTTTTATTTGGTATTTACTCCATTTACCGGGATGTGACTTACGGTATTGGTCAGTGGAACTTGAATAAGACGATTGGTTGGGGTTGGGATATTACCAACTTCGTATGGTGGGTTGGTATCGGTCACGCCGGAACCTTGATCTCTGCGATCCTGCTGCTCTTCCGCCAGGGTTGGAGAACAGGTGTTAACCGCGCTGCGGAAGCCATGACCATCTTCGCTGTAATGTGTGCCGGTCAGTTCCCTATCTGGCACATGGGTCGTGTGTGGATGGCTTTCTTCGTACTGCCTTACCCCAATACCCGCGGACCTTTGTGGGTGAATTTTAACTCTCCCTTGTTGTGGGACGTATTTGCCATCTCTACCTATTTTACGGTGTCGCTTTTATTCTGGTACAGTGGCTTGATTCCAGATCTGGCTACAGTAAGAGACCGTGCCTTTACTTCCTTGAGAAAGAAATTATATGGTATTGCTTCATTTGGATGGACAGGTTCTACTAAGCACTGGCAGCGCCATGAGAGTCTTTCACTGGTTCTTGCCGGTTTGAGTACTCCGCTGGTACTTTCAGTACACACCATCGTATCTTTTGACTTTGCCACATCAGTTGTTCCGGGTTGGCATACAACCATCTTCCCTCCTTACTTTGTGGCAGGTGCTATCTTCTCCGGATTTGCTATGGTGCAGTCACTCATGGTGATTACCCGCAAAGTTTTCGGTATGGAAGATTACATTACTTTGGGTCACATTGAAGCGATGAATAAGATCATTGTATTGACAGGATCCATCGTGGGCATTGCCTATCTCACAGAGTTATTCATGGGCTGGTATAGCCAGAATAAATATGAGGGATACACTTTCTGGTACAGCCGTGCGAATTTGTTCAGTCCCTACGGGTGGAGCTACTGGGGTATGATGGCCTGCAACGTGTTGAGTCCGCAGATCTTCTGGTTCAGAAAAATGCGTAGAAATATTTTTGTAACGTTCTTCATGAGTATCATCGTGAATATTGGTATGTGGTTTGAGCGTTTTGTAATCATTGTAACATCCTTGTACAGAGATTATCTACCCTCAAGTTGGTCAGTTTATTACAGTCCGACCATTTGGGAGATAGGTTTTTATCTTGGAACATTCGGTTTGTTCTTCACTTGCTTCTTCCTCTTCGCCAAATACTTCCCTGTGATTGCGGTTGCAGAGATCAAGTATGTACTCAAAACTACCGGTGAGGGCTTCAAGAATAAGATGAGTAAAATTGAAGACCAGAAGTTGGATGAATTCATTCACGACAATGCACACGCCCACTAATTACTAATCACTAAATTTCCCAAAGGGAAACCAGATATGGCAAAAAAGAAATTCGTTGTAGGTTGTTTCGATGATGAAGCGGTTTTGTTTCCGGCCGTTAAGAAGGTACGGGCAGCCGGCTACAAGATTCATGATGTATATACTCCTTTTGCGGTGCATGGTCTGGATCATGCCATGGGTCTGCGCGAAACTAGTCTGCACACTGCCGGCTTTATTTACGGTATTACCGGAACATCCACAGCGCTGGGTGGTATTAGTTGGATCCTGGTGAAGGACTGGCCCCTGAACTTTGGTGGTAAGCCGAATTTTTCCCTACCGGCATGGATTCCGGTGACATTTGAATTAACTGTATTGTTTGCTGCAGTAGGAATGGTACTTACTTTTTGCTATCTGTGCCAATTAGCACCCTTTGTACGCAAGCATCATTTTCATCCCCGTGCAACAGATGATCTGTTTGTGATGGCGATTGAGTGCACTGATAAAACCAATGTGGACGACTTACAAGCTTTCTTGTCATCGAATGGTGCCATAGAAACAAATGTACAGGTAGCTGAAACCGGTTGGTGGTTAGGTACTTATGATATGGAAGAAAAAAATTTAGAACACAGCAATACTGTTGTTGCTTAATCCCGAATACTTGAACGATGAGTAAAAACATTTCATTTCTGCTGCTGGCTTCTGCTCTTGTGCTGGTTTCCTGCAGTGACGTAAAACGCCAGCCTGGTTCTGTGTATATGCCCGATATGGCCTATAGTCGTGCGTATGAGTCTTATGCCGATTACAGCAATCTGGCTCAGAAGAACATCAATTATACCGGAACTCCTGTGGCCGGTGCCATTGCCCGCGGCGAAGATCTTCCCTTCCACATTCCTATGGATGCGCCCGGTGACACCACCAATTACACAGCATCTAAGGCTGTTAAAAATCCGATAGTATCATTGACAGATGTTGAGAGAAAAGAAGCAGAACGTTTGTACCTGATTAACTGCGGTATCTGTCATGGAGCCAACCTCAACGGAAATGGACCATTGTATAAGGATGGTGCGGGACCATATCCTGCAAAACCTGCTTCTTTGGTTGGTGATGCAAAATATGAAGCAATGCCTGATGGACAGATGTTCTACTCTTTGGCTTATGGTAAGAACCTCATGGGTTCCTACGCTTCTCAATTGAGCAGAAAACAACGTTGGATGATTATCAAGTATATTAAAGACAAGCAGCAGGAAGGAAAAGCAGCTGCAACAGATACAACCGCAAAAAAATAGTACAAGACTTTTGTGCCGGCAACGGCAAATGAGATAAACGAATAAAAGAAATACAATGGCATCTATCAGAGACCAATTCGAGATCCCCGGTAAAATGAAAACATGGTCGTTGGCATTGATCGGCATCGGCGGAGCCGCACTGCTGTATGGCATGTTCACCAAGGGCTTCAGCAAAGATGAGCACGAGCAAGTTCATTTTTGGGGAACATTAATGTACAATACCATCTTCTGGACACTGATCTGCAATGCCAGCATGTTCTTCATTTGTATCACCACACTGGCTATGGGTGGTTGGCAGCAATCTTTCCGCCGCATTCCTGAAGCCATTTCTACCCTTGTTCCTGTTTTCGGTGTGATTACGTTTGCTGTTCTACTCTATGTTGTACTCGGGCACAAACACCATATTTACCACTGGCTCGACGCAAAGGCAGTTGCCAATGATCCAATCCTCAGAGGAAAGAAAGGATTTTTGAATCCCAATTTCTTTATTATATGGACTACATTGACCATCGGCTTGTGGAGTTTGCTTGGCTGGAGAATGCGCCAGATAAGCCGCGAAGCAGATGAAGCACCCTTTACGCAAGAATCAGGTGCTCGTTATATTTACCGTGGTACTGTTCGTGCTGCGCTTTTCCTGGTTTGGTTTGCACTGACTGTTGGATCTACTGTACCCTGGCTCTGGATGATGAGCATTGATGCACACTGGTACTCTACCATGTATAGCTGGTATACCTTCGCCAGTTCATTCGTTTCAGGTATGTCGTTGGTGGCTCTCTGGGTAATTTATCTCAAAAACAAAGGTTACCTGGAATTGACCACACAGGAACACCTGCACGATATCGGTAAATTCATGTTCGCTTTCTCTATCTTCTGGACCTACCTTTGGTTCTCACAGTACATGCTGATTTGGTATGCCAACATACCAGAGGAAACTGTTTACTTCAAACACCGTGTTCAAGGACCGTACAAAGGAATTTTCTTCCTTAACTTAATCATAAACTTTATCTGCCCCTTGTTGATTCTCATGAAGCGTTCTGCGAAGAGAAATTACACATTGGTAACTTTTATGGCAGTTTTAATCATCTTTGGGCATTGGATTGATTTTTATCAAATGGTGATGGGCAGTTTGTCGAAAGATCATGTTACCCTGGGTTGGCTTGATTTTGGAATTCTGGCATTCTTTGTGGGAACTATGATATTCATGACCAGCCGTTCCCTCGCATCCAAGCCACTGGTTCCCAAGTACCATCCTTTCCTCAAAGAAAGTATCATACATCAGGTATAAAAGAACTTATCCTATTCAAAAGCAATAACAGAATTATATATGTCTATTCTCTTTACAATCGCTGTCATCGCCCTGATTTTCATCGTTATCTTTCAGATAGCCAAGGCGAGTGAGTATGTAACCCTTCTGAGAGGTGAACAAAAAGGTTTAAGGCAAAGCAACAAAATCAATGCCTGGCTAATGATTGTTTTCCTTGTGTTGGGTTTGTTGGGTGTTTGGTATTGTAACGATGTTTATTTCGGACAAACCCTTCTTGCCCAGGAGTCTGCAAGTGTGGAAGGTGAGCGCGTAGATTCAATGATGTGGCTTACCATCGCTGTAACCGGTATCGTTTTCATTATTACGCAGATCATTTTGTTCTACTTCGCTTACAAATACCAGCAAAATGACAACAACAAAGTATTTTTCTTCCCGCACAATACCAAGCTGGAAGTTATCTGGACAGTCATCCCTGCTTTGGTTTTGATGGTACTTATTGGTATAGGTTTGCGCAATTGGTTCTTATTTACCGGAGAGGCGCCAAGAGAAGCAATGGTCGTTGAAATCACAGGCAAGCAATTTGGATGGATTTATCGTTATCCGGGTAAAGATGCTTCTTTCGGAAAAAAATACTATAAGAACATCGACCCTGCCAGCAATAGTCTGGGTATCATCTGGGAAGATCAACTGAGCCATGATGATGTGGTGACTGAACAAACCATGTATCTGATCAAAGGAAAGCCTGTGAAACTGGTAATTGGATCCAGAGATGTTATACATGATGTGGGCTTAACTCATTTCCGGATGAAAATGGATGCTGTACCCGGTATTCCTACTACCTTGTGGTTCACACCGAAGTATACTACCAAGGAGATGAAAGAAATGACCGGTAATCCAAACTTCGCTTATGAAATCAGTTGTGACCAAATGTGTGGAAACGGTCACTACTCTATGAAAGGGAATATCGAAGTGGTTGAACAGGAGGAATATGATCTTTGGATGGCCAAACAAAAGCCTCAATACCTGGTTAATTTTCCTGACAAGGACCCGTCTGTTAAACCTGCTGCAGATTCTGTTAAATCTGTGATCAGCATGGTGAAAACAGTCAACAAGGACAAAGCTCAAATGTAATATTGAAAGAAAAAAAGAAATAACAGTAATAACAGTAATCACAAAAGCATACACTTATGAGTCACGTAGCAGAGACACAGGCAGCAGGGGTGGTGGCAGTTCATCATGATGATCATGCCCATCACGAGCATCATGAGCACCACGAGACCTTCATTACCAAGTACATTTTCAGTCAGGATCACAAGATGATCGCCAAACAGTTCTTGATTACAGGTATGTTTTGGGCAGTATTGGGAGGATTGATGAGTGTTCTGTTCCGTTTTCAGTTGGGTTATCCTGAAGATGCATATCCCTGGCTCGAAACCATTCTGGGTAAATGGGCTAAAGGAGGTCGTATCACTCCCGAAGCATATTATGCTCTTGTAACTACTCACGGAACAGTACTTGTATTCTTTGTATTGACTGCAGGCTTGAGTGGTACTTTTGCCAATTTCCTTATTCCATTGCAAGTGGGTGCCCGCGATATGGCTTCTCCCTTTCTGAACATGCTCAGCTATTGGTTCTTTTTTATTGCGAGCATTGTAATGTTGTCATCTTTGTTTGTAGAAACAGGCCCCTTCAGTGGTGGCTGGACGGCATATCCACCCCTCAGCGCACTGGGTGATGCTTCTCCCGGCTCTAAGACAGGTATGGATTTGTGGATCATTTCAATGGCACTCTTCGTAGTATCTTCTTTATTGGGTGGTCTGAACTATATTGCTACTATCCTGAATATGCGTACCAAAGGAATGAGCATGACGCGTCTTCCATTGACTATCTGGGCGCTCTTCTTTACGGCTGTATTGGGAGTTCTTTCTTTCCCTGTTCTGCTCTCCGGTTTCATCCTTCTGATTTTCGACCGCAATTTTGGAACCAGCTTCTATTTGTCTGATATCTTCGTGAATGGAGTAGGTGCATTGCCCAACGAGGGCGGAAGTGCTATTCTTTTCCAGCACTTGTTCTGGTTCCTCGGTCACCCTGAAGTATACATCATTTTGTTACCTGCCATGGGAATGGTGTCTGAGATACTTTCAGTGAATTCAAGAAAACCGATTTTCGGTTACATAGCGATGGTGGGTTCTTTGTTCGCTATTGCTATTCTCGCCTTCCTGGTGTGGGCTCACCACATGTTCGTGACAGGATTGAATCCATTGTTGGGATCAATTTTTGTACTGCTTACCCTGTTGATCGCAGTTCCATCTGCCATCAAAGTTTTTAACTGGTTAACTACACTCTGGAGAGGTAGCATCCATTTTACACCCGGTATGTTATTTGCGATAGGTTTTGTGAGTCTGTTTATCTCAGGAGGATTGACCGGTATCTGGCTGGGTAATTCAGCGATTGATATTCACCTGCATGATACTTATTTCGTTATCGCACACTTCCACATTGTAATGGGTGTTGCATCTATGTTTGGTATGTTTGCCGGTATCTATCACTGGTATCCTAAAATGTATGGCCGTTACATGAACAACACACTCGGCTATATGCACTTCTGGATTACCATTGCAGGTGCTTACATGATATTCTGGCCCATGCACTATGAAGGTCTCGCCGGTATGCCACGCCGTTACTATGATTACAGCATCTGGGAAAGTTTCAAACAGTTTGCAGAGCTCAATCGTTTCATCAGTACTGTAGCAATGATTGTATTTGCAGCACAGTTGCTGTTCCTGATCAACTTCTTCTATTCTATCTTCAAAGGCCGCAAAGTTACCAGTCTGAATCCCTGGGGTTCCAATACACTCGAGTGGACTACACCCATTCGTCCAGGTCACGGCAACTGGCCCGGCGAAATACCAGAGGTTCACCGCTGGCCATATGACTATGGAAAAGATGGTAAGGAGTTCATTGCACAAACCACACCGGTGGGAGAAGATGAGAGCCACCATTGATAAACAATTCTCCGGTAACTTGGCTTTGTCTTACCGGGATAAAGGATAATACCAGGCAATGCTCCCGATCCCTTGGGAGCATTGTTGTTATAAACAAAACCTGTCGGACATTGTTGTTAGTGCAAGTCCTACACTTACTCGGTTCTAAGGGAACAAATACTTTGGAATGAATACAACCGCTACCGATAATCAGTCAGGCAATACAAGGCCAAATAAGTGGCGGGATTATTTCCAGCTGACAAAATTCACCCTGAGTTTTACCGTTGTTTTTTCCTGTGTCATCTGTTACCTGTTAGCACCGAATGTGATTCATTTTGATTGGACGATGATCGGATGGCTTTTCCTTGCGGGGATGCTGATTACAGGAAGTGCCAATGCTATCAATCAGGCGCAGGAAAAGGATACAGATGCCATGATGAAGCGAACAGCATCTAGACCGGTTGCCGCCGGAAGAATGACGCAACAAGAAGCCTATGTATTCGCTGCCATTGCAGGGGCCAGCGGTATCGGTATCATTGGTTATTTCTTCCGCGCTGAGGCACATGCTTTCAACTGGAGCGCTGCTCTATTATCTGCATTCAGTTTGTTCCTGTACGCCTTTATTTATACCCCCCTGAAGAAAATCAACTCTATTGCAGTATTGGTTGGTGCATTTCCGGGTGCTTTACCTTGTTTAATTGGTTGGGTGGCTGCAACCAATATGATTGATCCATTTGCAACCATCGCAGTTGGGGAAAAAAATTACACCAATGCAGGAGGCTGGATTCTTTTTGCCATACAATTTCTTTGGCAGTTCCCACATTTCTGGGCAATCGCCTGGGTGGCACATACAGATTACAGTAAGGCAGGTTTCAAATTATTGCCAGCCGATAAAGGACCGACACGTTTTACTGCTTTACAGGCGGTTATGTACTCTGTACTGATGATTCCGGTCGGGATCTTACCTTATTATTTTGGGCTAACCGGGTATGTAAGTATGTGGGTACTGGTGGTTGCTAACCTTTTCATGGTTTTCCAAAGTATGCGCCTCTATATAAGTATGGACGTTCCCGCAGCCAGACGGGTTATGTTTAGCAGCTATATCTACTTGCCGGTAGTGCTGTTAGCATTGCTGGCAGATAAAGTTAATTGAATTCAAAGCAGATAATCGTATGAATACTACAACTGTCCCTTCTTCCCGCATTCATCCCAAGAAATTCACACTATGGGTAGCCATGGCCAGCATAGTGATGATGTTTGCAGGCTTCACCAGTGCCTATATCGTTAAAATGAATGAGGGCAGCTGGTTAAAATTCAGTCTTCCCAAGATTTTTTGGCTAAGTACTGTAGTCATTCTGGCCAGCAGTCTAACCTTGCACCTGGCTGGGAAAGCATTCAAGGCCAGAGAAATGATGCGCTACAGGCAATTGATTACTATTACAGCTGTTCTTGGCCTGGTCTTCATTGTTTGCCAGCTAACAGGTTTCTGGCAGCTGGAAAAAGATGGCATTCAACTTATGGGCCAACGCAGCAATTCCGCTGCCTCCTACTTGCTGGTTATTACCGGCATGCACATGTTGCATGTGCTGGGAGGAGTAATTGCACTGATTGTGCTCCTGGCAGGTGTTTACAGCCGTAAATCGAAGAATTATAGCCCATTGCCCATCGAATTGGCAGGTATTTACTGGCACTTTGTAGACGTATTGTGGATTTATCTGTTCATGTTCTATTTAGCTGTCGGTTAGATGAAGAAAAAGTTCAACATAAATGCCTGATTTTGCTCAACACCTAATAAATTTGTACCGAAATTTTCAATAGACCCATGTCAACTACAACAGCAACACCCACCAAATTGTGGAGCGGCGGAAAGAGTCCTTTTAATGTGGAATACGGAAAACTCATGATGTGGTATTTCCTCATGAGTGATGCTTTCACTTTTGGCGCTTTTCTGATTTCTTATGGAACCATCCGCTTTTCATCCAATGGATGGCCCGACCCTAACGAAGTATTTAAGAGTTTCCCCTTCGCACCCGAAGGAGTTAATGCTCCACTGGTATTCGTGAGTATCATGACTTTTATTCTCATCATCAGTTCCGTGACCATGGTACTTGCTGTTCATGCAGGTCACAATATGGATAAAAAAGGAGTAATCAAGTATATGATCTGGACAATCATTGGAGGTGCTGCATTCTTAGGTTGCCAGGCATGGGAATGGACGCACCTTTATCATGAAGGTGCCTGGTGGGGTAGCAATCCCTTCCTGAACCACGATGGTACCGCATCTTCTACGAATTTTACCAACTACTTCTTTACCATTACAGGCTTCCATGGTTTTCACGTATTCTCCGGTGTAATCATCAACATTATTATGTTGATCATGGCTATGAACAATAGCTTTGAAAAGCGTGGTCACTACCTGATGATTGAAAAAGCCGGGTTATACTGGCACTTTGTAGATCTGGTTTGGGTATTTGTATTTACTTGTTTTTACCTGATTTGATAGCGTCAATAAATTTGTCTCAACACTACTAATATTATTTATGGAACATACACATGCAGAGCACCAGTCCGGTGGAGGAACGAAAGAGATTTGGAAAGTAACTATCATTCTCAGTGTTCTCACCATTGTCGAGTTGGTTTTGGGATTTTTAATGATTGGCATTCCGCTGGAAAGAGAAGGGCTGCGTCTTTTGATAAAAGGCGTGATTGTAATCCTTATGATGGCGAAAGCTTTCTATATCGTTGCTTATTTCATGCACCTGAAGCATGAGATCCGTAACCTCATCATGACGATCGTAGTTCCGCTGGCACTCTTCATCTGGTTTATAATAGCGTTTCTTTATGACGGTAATTCCTTTAAAAATCTGCGGAATACCTACGATCCGCATTTTAAGGAACAAAGCACCATCAAGGTGGAAAAAAAAGAGCACAAGCCGGAAGGTGGTAAGCATTAATAGATTGTTATCTATACTATTCGATCATATACCATCGCCGGCGGCGATGGTTTTTTAATCATATCACATGAATAAAAGCGCTTTGTTAGGGTTGATGTTGGCACTTGTTCTGCCCCTCACCGCCTATCTTCTCCTTCAGTCACTCAGCGACAATGCTGTGGAGATGCCAAGGCACTACCTCATGGATACTGTAGTAACTAAAGAAATCAAGGGCAAGCTAGTCAATGATACAGTTTGGCACACTACAGCAAACATACAACTGGTCAATCAGTTGGGTGATACGGTATCATTGTATGACCGTCCCGGTAAAATAATTGTTGCAGATTTCTTTTTTACGAGCTGTCGCGGAATTTGTCCGAGACTAACTACCAATATGCAGACCTTACAGGAGTCATTTCTGAGAGGCGGAAATACACGTAAAAAACTGGATAGCTCTATCGTACAATTTATTTCTTTCACGGTAGATCCGGAGCACGATAGTGTACCGGTATTGAAAGAATATGCAGATCGAATGGGCGTTAATCATGACAACTGGTGGATGCTCACCGGTGATAGAAAAGCGATCTATGATTTCGCATTCAATGAGCTCAAAGTGGACAAGTTCAGTGAAGAGCCGGTGACGCCGGACTTTGTACATACCAGTAGGTTCGTATTGCTCGATAAGTTTTATAAAGTACGTGGTTATTATAATGGACTGGATTCGGCATCTATGTTAAAGCTTTCCAGAGACATCGGCTTGCTGCTACTCGAAAAAGACAGAACAAAAAAGAGCCGTTTGTTCATTCAAATACAGGAACTGCGCTGGTTGTGGCTCGTCATTGTGGTGTTGGTTGTATTTTTTGTATTAATTATGCAGTTCCGCAAGAAAAAAGAAAATAGTATCAATTAAAAACTGAATTACATGCTACCTCCTGTTTTAGCAAAGAATGACAAGAAAGCATATTGGCTGATTGGAATTTTCTCTGTAGTAGTATTTGCTGTTGTGGTTCTACTGGGAAAAATTCAACTTAACATAGAACCCGGTTTTGATGTACATGTTTTTGCTACGGCAAATGCATTCATCAATGCGTTGATTGCTGTGTTGTTGGTGGCAGCATTGGTAGCTGTTAAGCGCGGCAACTACAACTTACACAAGCAACTGATGATGACAGCGCTCATTTTCTCGGTGATCTTTTTGGTTTCCTATATTCTACATCACCTGCTCGCAGGTGAAGCAAAGTTTGGTGACAGCAATCACGATGGAGAAGTTGATGCCAATGAATTACTTGCGGTTGGAAGTACAAGAACCATCTATTTCATCATACTGATCACCCATATTTTTCTGGCTGCCATCATTTTGCCTTTTATTTTATTTACTGCCTACCGCGCATTGACAGCAGAATATACTTTGCATAAGAAGCTGGCGAAAATTACTTGGCCACTGTGGTTCTATGTAGCGGTGACCGGTCCGATAGTTTATTGGATGATTCATCCTTATTACCGCTGATCAGAATAGTTCAATTTCCTGCTGCGGATCCCAGAGTAATTGTTCGAAGTTGACAATCGTGTCCTTCGATACGTTTATTTTCTCTTTCTTCAATAATTGCTCCATCCGGTCGGGTTCACCGAAATGCATTTTTCCTGAAAGTTGCCCATTCCTATTCACTACCCTGTGTGCAGGTACCGGAGGTTTTACCTGGTGACAGGCGTTCATTGCCCAGCCCACCATCCTGGCACTTTTTCCGCTGCCGAGGAAACGGGCGATGGCACCATAGGTAGTGACCCTTCCCTTGGGTACCAGGCGAACTACCTCATAAACCCTGGTGAAAAAATCTGTGTCGCGCATTCCGGCGGGTAGTACTTCTCTGGGTTGTTCTATGGATTTTTTCTTTCTCACAAGGAAATTAGTGAGTAGGTGCCGGTGGAGATGATTGTCTGTCGGTACTTTGTAATAAATATGATTTCCTGGGTTCGGGTACGTTGATGTAGTCGTAAGGGCAATGACGACACCCATGGCCACAACAGTAACCCTTGTTAAGGTGGTACTCTGGGGTAAATACGGTCATGCCGTTTTCATCATAATAAAAATCTTTTCCCTCAATCAATTCCTGGCTCACTTGTCTGTTTTTTTAGTATCACATCTTTCTCTGTCGGCAGGGGCTGGTCTAATAAGAAACAAATATAATGGATGCATTGGCTGCCTGCAATATCCAGACCCTCGTAATGGGTTTTGATTGATAATTCAGCAGATACATCAGCACCCCCATACAGATTGTCCGTATGGTATAACAAGGAAAGTCCAAATAAGTTAATCACTTCTAAAGTAAATGTGTATAAAACCGGGCTATCGGTTTTCAGGTGTACCCGGCCACCGGGAGCTAAAAATTGTTGGTACAACCGGAGGAACCTGGGGTGAGTCAGTCTTTTTTTCGATCTCGATTCACGCAGTTGAGGGTCAGGGAAGGTTATCCATATTCCCGCTACTTCTTGGGCGGTAAAATAGTTGGTTACCTGATCAATAGCAGATCGGATAAAGGCCACATTGTCCAGCTTTTCTTCCAGAGCGGTCTTTGCACCTCTCCAGATGCGGTTTCCTTTGATATCGATGCCAATGAAATTCTGCTCCGGGTGCAGCCGGCCAAGTCCTACAGCGTATTCTCCTTTACCACAAGCCAACTCCAGTGTTATTGGGTGGTTGTTGCCGAAGAATTCATGCCACTTTCCCTTCATCTGTGAAGGGTATTCCAGCACGTTGGAAAAATGCCGGATTTCTTCAAACCTAATCAGTTTTTTTTGTCCCATGGTACCGCAAATATACAAGTAGCAGGAATCAACTTAGGGTGCTGGAGGGGGAACAGGCCCATTGTTTTTTAAATGCCTTTCAAGGGTTTGTATAATGCTTTGCAGCACCCGTATGTTGTGCAGGGTGCCCTCTATGATCTTCCAATGGATGCGCTTGTTTTTAAGCCCCTTATTTTCCAGCATGGGTCGGTTGCTTTGTAGGGTAATAGAGCGATTGCGCCCCATCACTACGATGCGTTCCACCTGATCAGACAGGTAGACGAGCCTTGCTTTCAACGTGATGTACTTACGGTCAAAGAGTATCTTAAAAAGCCATTCCACCACGCAAAATACTAAAATATTTAGCATTTTGACAATTGTTTTCACGGGTTCATGGAACTGCTAATTGGGGGTAATTCCTCGAACTCAAACGGTTCGGTAGGGTTAGACGATGTTCTGAAATCTTTGTGGATGGTGGTAGCAGAAAGTTGGTCGCTTGGAATAGAAAAAGCTGCCAGCCGGGTGATTTCTTCTTTGCTGATGTTGGGTTGAATCCACTGGTAGGCCTGTTCTTCGGGAAGAATTGTGGGCATACGTTTTTTGGTATTGTGGATGGCTGACATGATGGAATTGGCAGTGGTGGTGACCAATGAAAAACAAGGCATGGTTTCACCCGTTGATTTGTCGGTCCAGTTTTGCCAGATGCCGGCAACAAAAAAGTAGGGTTGATGGGTAACCCTAATATAATAGGGATAGGTAATGGGTTTTTTAGTACCTGTGGGGGTAAAGTGCCTCCATTCGTAAAAACCGGAAGCCAGAATCAGGCAACGTCTTTTTATTGCAGCAGCTTGATAGACACGGCTTTCCAGCAATCTTTCTGCAGTTGCGTTGAGGGTATTGAATTTTTTTCTGCTGGCGGCCAGTTCTTCTTGTGAATTGATCCAACCGGGTATCAGTTCCCAATGTGCCAGTGTTAGCTCCAGCTCTTTTCCATCCGCTGCCGGAATGATAATGGGCCAGGTGTCGTATTCAAAACCGCTCATCATAGGACGGATCAGGTCATGGTCTTTTACCTGCACCTGCAAGTCTTTCAGGTGAATAAAAGTTTCTTTTTTCACTTCTATACCCAGGTAATAGCACATATGATCAGTCTTGGAGCATGTAATTTACGACAGATCAGGGAAAAGGGGGTGGCAGTAACTGCGAATGGGTGGTGCGTGAGCCGGGTGGTATTTTGTTTGTAACTTGCTATATGAAATCAAGTCAAATGATGCGGTCAATATTTCTACAGGCAGGTTGGATGCTCTGTCTGATTTTTTTTATTGCAGCACCGGTGGGTGCACAGCGATTAAAACCCGGCGATAGTTATAAGGGGGGAATTGTTGTTACAATTATAGAGAAGGGTCAACCGGGTTACGAGAAGAAAGTGCCACATGGATTGTTGGTTGCAAAGGAAGATGCGGGAAAGATGATCAAGTGGTCGGAGGCAATTCAGTTAGCGAAAGATTTTCGGTTGGGTGAATCCGATCAATGGAGAGTGCCCAACAAAGAGGAGCTAGAGTTATTGTATGTACATCGCCAGATGATCGGTGGTTTTCAGGTAGGGAATTACTGGACTTCCCAGCCATCGAAGGAAGATGCCAATGGGGCGTATGTGATCAACTTTTACAATGGTTACACGTATACGGAATACCGGGAAACTCCGGTGCATGTGAGGCTGATCAGGAAGTTTTGATTGTTGAAGTGGCTGCTGTTATTGCTTAACTCAATGGTTGTCTATGTATATCAATAGAAAAGTACTTACCCTTGATGAGTTTACAATCCAGCAGCTCAGAAATTTTTCTTCCGCTACGGGGGAACTCAGTAGTTTATTGCGGGATATCGGTTTAGCATCGAAGCGGATCAACGTGGAAGTGAATAAGGCCGGACTGGTAGATATTTTAGGAGAGGCCGGGCATACCAATGTTCAGGGGGAGGATGTAAAGAAACTCGATGTATTCGCTAATCAGCAGTTGGTCGGAGTTCTAAAGCATGGCATTAGTTGTGCGGGTATTGGCAGTGAGGAGATTGAGGGTGTTGAAATTTTCAATGATGAGGTGAGTAATAACAGCAAGTATGTATGTCTGTTCGATCCGTTAGATGGGTCTAGTAACATTGATGTGAATGTTTCCATTGGAACTACTTTCAGTGTGTATCGGCGGTTGAGTGCGGTAGGCCAACCTTGTGTCGAAGATGATTTTTTACAACCCGGTAATAAACTGGTAGCAGCGGGCTATGTAATTTATGGCAGCAGTACCATGTTTGTATATGCGACCCGTCGGGGTGTAAATGGGTTTACCCTCGATCCTTCTATAGGTGAGTTTTGTCTGAGTCATCCGGATATTCAATGTCCTTCTGTCGGAACGATCTATTCTGTTAATCATGGTAATTTCTTTCGGTTTCCGAAGGGTGTGCAACAATACATTACTGCCTGTCAGAAAAGGGCGGTCATGGATGGCGGCCCTTATTCACAGCGATACATTGGTAGTTTGGTTGCCGATGTACATCGGAACTTGATTAAAGGGGGTATTTTCATGTATCCAAGCTTGACCGATCAGGCGACGGGGAAGCTTCGGTTGTTATATGAGTGTAATCCCATGGCATTTATTATTGAGCGGGCCGGAGGTGTTGCTACTGATGGCAGTCAACGCATTTTAGATATTGTTCCCACGACCTTACACCAAAGGAGTCCTTTCTATGGCGGCAGTCGCGATATGATGGAAGAGTTGTCGGGGTATTTGACTAATTCAGATATGCAGTAGACAAGTTTAGGTGATAGATAGATTGCTTTGTAAAAAAATGCCGGTCTTATCAGTAAGATTAGTTGAACAAGAACCACCTAAAAGAATATCTTATTCATCACGGATACGAATAAAAAAAGGCCGTCTCTAATGTTTGAGACGACCTTTTTTTATTGTGATACAGTGAGGGAAGAACTATCCACCTGCATAAAGGTCCCAATTCAATTCTGCTTGCGGGCGAGGGAATTGACGGAAGATGGTTCCTCTGTCGAATGATGTTGGAATGGTATTCAGTCTTTCATATCTGCGGGCATCAATCCAGCGATGTCCCCAGGGTTCTGCCCAAAGTGAGTACCTGCGCTGATAGAGAATTTCATCTATCAATGCAGTTTGGGTAGTAGCTCCTGTGTAGTTTCCGATATTGGCTGCAGTACGAATGATGTTGATAGCTGCTACAGCATCAGCTGTTTGATTCAGTTGAGCATGTGCTTCTGCTTTAATCAAAATCAACTCTTCATTTTTGATAAAAGGAATAGCTGCAGTATTGCTTGCCCATCTTTTATCTTGATGTGTACCTACGAGAGGGGTAGCATCTGTGGTTACTGTAACAGGAACGGAGCGTTGATGGAATTTGCTTCTAGCACGTAAATCTCCGGGTGTTGTATCAGCAAGTACAGATGGGTGTACCACGATGATGGTATTGATATTCGCATCCAAGACATAGAACAGCGGGTTGAAAGAATCCGGAGGAGCACCCCAGGTATGTGCAGGACCTGCACTCAGTGGTCCGGTCAGGTTCATGAAAGATTCAGACAATGCATTGAGGGCTCCCTGCCAGTCTTTGCGATAAACAGCAACTCTGGCAGCGATGGCTCTGTTGACTCTTTTCAATCCATCAATGGTATTGTATCCGGCAAAACCAGCGGTCAATGTGAAGGGGAATACAGTGCCTGCGTTATTAAGGTCTGCTAATCCGGCATTCAACAATGAATCGATGAAGCCAAGAGCGGCAGTGTACGACCTGAATCCACCGGGTTTCAGCGGATCTTTCACATCTGTGCGAATACCGTTATCATATTGCCAGTTGGCAGGTATAATAAATTGGTAGGCCTGGATGGTTTTGGCGAAACCGGATATCGCATTTTTCTCAGCGGTGCTGAGGAAGGAACTGTTTTGTGCAGATTCAATCAATACATATCCTTGTTTGATAGTTTGGTAGGGTGTCGCATAGGATCCACCGCCGGTAGCGCCGAATCCGAAGAATGCAGCATCGGGTAAACGACCTGCTTGGCCCAGCCAATCTGTTTGAAAGCGAGGGTCGGATGCGTTCAGGTACCAAATTTCTCTCCCGAAAGTGTTCCATGCCTGAGAGATGTTGGTAACATATCCTCTGTGTCTAGATTCGAGACCTGTCACCAGGAATTGAATTTGACTGCGGGAAGCGTTGTTCAATACACTTGCTTCACTGGGGTTGTTAGGGTCTTCCAGCTTTTTTACCTCGAAGGGGTTACAGGAGAAAAGCGAAATGGTAACACCCATTAATAGTAGTATAGGTAGCTTTTTCATGTTGTTATGATTTAGAAGTCAATTTGTAAGTGGAAGAATAACCTTCTGGCAGTAGGGTAGGGAGCTACGTCAACGTTGTTGGCAAGTGCCTGGGCACCGAAGGTGGATGTTTCAGGGTCATAACCAACGTATTTAGTAAAGAGAAACACGTTGTTGCCTGAGAGACCAACTCTGGCACGCTGAATGAAGCTGCCTGCTTTTCCTAACATAGCTTTTGGCACATTGTAATAGAGGCCCAATTCACGAACTTTCAGGAAGGTAGCATCTTGTACCCATCTACCTGCGTTATTGAAAGGTGCGGGTGGACGCTGACGACCATTGGGAATTCCATCCTTGTTGTCATCATCAAACCAACCTTTGGTAGTTCCACCGCCATCGGTCAGGAAGGAAGTCAGGTTGATGTTATCACCACCCTTTCTGTATTCCATCAGAACATTGAACTCAAAGTCTTTCAGGAAGGTGATGTTGTTAGACCAGGAGGATGTCCAATCAGGTTGTGCATTTCCCCATACGGTAAAATCTGAACTTGATAAGGCAGGGGTACCTACGATGGTGGTAGGTGCAACGCCCTGGCGGATCAGGAAGGTTCCCAAAGCTGTACCGAATGCGCCGGTAGTGTACGAGGGGATACCGAGTCTGGTGATCAGTACATCATTTTTCCACCACAATAAACGGGAGGTCCATTTGATTTTTTCTTTTTGGATGATGGTACCGGCTAAGCTCAATTCAATACCTCTGTTCCTCATTTCAGCTTCGTTGCTGATGGTGCTAACAACTCCCGTGGCTGGAGAGAGGTTCAGGGGTTGCAGGTTGTCTTTGGTAGTTTTGATGTAATAAGTTGCTTCGAGTGAAAGGCGGTTGTTGAAGAAGCCGGCATCAACTCCGAATTCAAGTTCGACAGCTCTTTCAGGAACGACGATCAGATTGCCGATGCTGGTGGCAACGGTTGATCCCAGTAACCCACCGATGTTAACACCACCTAATGAAGTGAAAGTGGCACCAAAGGGAACGGGTCCGGCTGTCTGCCCATAGGCGATGCGGGGTTTGAGTTGGGAGATGGTTCTTGATTTCCAGAAATCAAAATTGGTCAGGTTAACTGCCAAGGATGCTTTAGGGAAGGCAAAGTATTTCTGTGGGTCGCCGTTGGTGTTTGATTTGTCCATACGAACGCCAACAGTTCCGATGATTTTATCTTCGTAGTTAGCTTCTTGTTGAGCGAAAATACCCACATCTCTTTGTGAACTTTCAAATTGTGATTCAATTTCCTGAACAGTTGCTTGTTTCAGGTTTGATTGTCCCGGGGCTAAACCACGACCTCTGTTAAAGAGACCATTGTTTTTGAAATCAAGGCGAACCATACCTGCCTGGGTGCTCAATTTTACTTTCTTTACTTCCCAGTTGTACACGAGGGCTGCCTGAAAATTAGTATTCATGCTTTCCTGCTTACCTACCAGAACATCACCGGGGTTTGCCTGACCTCTTTGGAATTGAAGGTCATCCGGCAGATAAACTTTGGTAGAATTTTGGATGTAGTCCAGACCTCCATTGAGTCTGAATTTCAGTTGAGACTTTTCGGTACGCAGCAGGTTTACATCAAGGTTGAAAGATTGGATGAAACGATTTACGAGTGAGTTGTTGATGCCTTTGTCGGTAACTGCCACCGGATTTTCTGCGAAGTAGGGGTTAGCAGGATAGATTCCGTTCACCGGGCGCAGGTCGAAGTAGTTGGGAACATAGGCGATGTTGTATCCGATACTGGCACCGGTATTGTTCTGGTTGCCGGTAAATCCGCGATCGGTATTGGTACGGATGAAGTTTGAGTTGACGCTCAGTGTTACATTCTTACTGATTTTGTGATCGATGTTAGCACGGATAGATTGTCTTTCAAAACCTGTTCTTCTAACAATACCATCTTCACTGGTCAGATTTCCTGAAACAAAAAATTTAGTTTTTTCATCACCCCCGCGGATGCTCAGTCTTGAGTTCAACAGAGAAGCGGTATTGTTGTAGAAATAATCTTCATAATTCACAAAGGTACCGGTGGACAAAGCGTTTTGATACCTGGTTAGTTCGATTGGTCTTCTGGCTGCTGGGAAGAATGTATTGATTTTGTCAACACTCCAGTCATCAACACCCATCATTTTCAGAGGGGTTCCCATTCCAATGTCTTGGCCAAAGCTGATGCTGGTTCTACCGGCAGCGCCTTTTTTGGTTGTAATTACGATTACACCGGCATTAGCGCGTGTACCATAGATGGCGGCAGCTGAAGGTCCTTTCAGTACTTCCACGCTTTCGATGTCAGCTGGGTTAATATCTGCCAGGCGATTGGCTCCATCGTCTTGGTTAGAAGCGCCGGCTCCGGAAACGGAGGCCCGACCTGTTCTTTGGAAGGCATTGCTGATGTACACACCATCCAAAACGATCAGGGGTGCAGATGCCTGTGTAAGACTGGAAAGACCACGGAGTTGGATGTTGATACCACCGCCTGGTGCTCCGGAATTCATGCGGATGTTGGCACCTGCTACTTTTCCATAGAGGGCACCATCGGCTGTTTGAATTTGGGTAGTACCCACGAGGTCTTTAGCAGAAATGGTAGTTACTGCATTGGCCAGGTTGGAACGTTTGATGTTAGTCGCAAGACCTGTGATAACAACTTCTTTCAGGGGGTTGATATCCTCTTCCAGAGAAATGGTAACAGAAGAATTGGAAGAAGTAACTGTTACTTCTGCTCTTTTGTAGCCAACATAGTTCAGTACGAGTACCGCATTGTTGCCTGTGGTTTTAATACTGAAATTACCATTGGCGTCGGTAGTAGCTACCTGTTTGGTGCCTTTTACAGCAACGGAGACGCCCCTGAGGGGATTGCCTGTTTGGCTTTCCTTAACGGATCCGGATGCGGTAAAGCCTTGGGCGAGAACTTGCGAAATGTTCAAGCTCAAGAGCAGTAGGAGCATCCATCTGCCCAGATGATTTTTTTGCATAAGCATTGTTTAGTGGTTAGGAATGTTGGTTAAAAATTTTACTCCGTTGGGAGGTTATGAAATATGATTATGTTTCTATTTGTTTCAGTGCAATTGTGGTAGATAACTTTCTACCAATCAATTCATTTGTACGCGTCTTGCGTTTTTCTGTTATGGTGAAAATAATCTTTTACTTTTTTTAACAAATCGATAAACTCTAGTTTATGTATTAATTCATTATATGCTATAAATAAAAGATAATTATTGATTGGTATGGTTTCGATGTATTTTGGTAAAATCATGCCTGGTGTCAAGTTGAGATAGACTTGTGTTTTCGGCATAAAAAAACCGGAAAACTGAGTTCATCAGATTTTCCGGTAGTTGCTGTAGGGGGAGGGATCGAACCTCCACGAGGTGGTTAGCTATAGCGCAAAGTTCAGTGGTCGACCCTGGTCGCCTGCATATCGCTACACAGACGGCTCTACACTACGTTTGTCCCATTATCCTCACCCCCGAGACAAGAGGGCATGTCTGCCAAAAATTTCATCACCCCACAGTATCGTCAACATAAACCCGGTACTTGTTACCAATCATTGACTATACAAAATTATATAAAATAGGCCATATATTGCTTAATATTTAAATAAAAACAAAAAAATATAGAAAATATTCAATAATATTGCCTAAATATTAGAATATTTGTAAAAAATAATTGTAAAATGACCGGTAAATTGAATCTCGACAAACTTGATCTGCAAATCATCCAGGCCATGATGGAGGATGCAGAAATTTCTTACGCCGATCTGGGTAAGAAACTCTTTGTTTCCGGTGGTACCATCCACGTTCGCATCAAAAAACTCGAAGAGCAAAAAGTAGTGAAAGGTAAAAAATTATCGGTAGACCTCAAACTTCTGGGCTACGATGTTATCGCATTCATTGGTATCTACCTGGAGAAATCTTCCCTGTACGATTCCGTTGCCAGAGAACTGAAAAAAATACCCCAGATCGTTCGGCTAAATTACACCACGGGTAATTATAGCATGTTCGCTGAAATTGTTTGCAAAGACATTCTCCAACTCCGCTTCGTATTACACGACGAATTGCAAAAAATAAAAGGAATTGAAAGAACAGAAACATTTATCTCCCTGGAGGAAAGCTTTGCCCGTCATGTCGAAGTAAGCCACAACTCCTGATATTTTCGTAACTTACCTCTATACCGCACATCATGCTCCACCTGAATAAAATAATTCCGATAATCTTTGAAAACAGAAAATTTATTCTTGTTTTCACTTTTATCTCAACTTTCCTTGCCGCCATCCTCCTCTATTATACCCCAAAAGAGTATAAGTCCGTCGCCACACTCACACCCATCAATGCCCAACTGGCCGACCCTGCCAGGTTATTCAATAACCAAATCAAAGACCTCTACAATCTGTTTGGCAGTGGAGATGATATTGAAAGAATGGAATCATCAACGGACTGGAGCAATATTTACGCAGAACTTGTTAGAGAATTTAAACTTGACACTTTCTTTGCTACTACCTCCACCACTCGTTTCACCGACTCAACAGAAAGGGCATACGACTCAGCCAGAAGATATCATGAGGCAGAAGTAATTTTACATGATAAACTTTTTGCCCGACCAACAGACAAAGGTCAATTGCAGTTAATCGCATGGACATGGTTCCCGGAAGTTTCGCAGCAATTGGTTACTGCGTATGCTCAAAAATTGGAAACACGCATTCGTGCTGCCTGGTTGCAGTATTATGATACGAACCTGACCTCTCTCCGTCATTCGCTTGATAGCCTGGAAAGCACATACTTGCTACTAGATAGCCAATCTTCCTCCGCGAGTGATGCTCAATTGACTTTGTTGCAATTGCAAAAAGAATCACTGAAACAACTCATCACCAGCAACAGAATTACTACCGGTCAATGGGAGCAGGCAAAGGCAGCCCTGCCGGGGCCACTCTTTATCATCGATCAACCTCGTGCTGATGTATTTACATATCGTCCTAATTATTTCCTGGTCATGTTGGGAAGTTTCTTGGGGGCTTTTTTCTTCAGCATATTCCTTGTTCTATTGCAACAACGCAACAAACTTTCCTGATATGGTTCTCCCGGCAAAGTCTTTTAGCTTCCCAATCACCGCCGGAATATTTTCATTGCTATTTGCTGTTTGTTGGGCATATGCCATTAGTCAACATGCCTATCCATGGATGGCGGTTCCCTTCCTGGCATTGGGCTGTTATACCCTCCTTCCACAACTTATTCAACCCAACAAACGGCTCTTCTGGTTGCTGTTCATCACCATCCCTCTTTCAACAGAATGGCAAATCACCACCACTTTGGGACTTGATTTTCCCGATGAGTTATTCATGGGACTGCTGAGTATTGGTATTGTATTGTACCTCTTGCTGCGTCCCAGTTCCCTTCCAAACATCCTGCTGCAGTCTAACCTGTTTACTTTCTTGTTGCTGGGGTGGATATGGACAGCCATTACCTGTATTTACTCCACCGAGCCATTGCTCTCTGTCAAATTTCTCCTTGCTAAATGCTGGTTCATTTTGCCCTTTGTGTTCGGGCCCTTGTTCTTCATCAAGAAAATTGAAGATTGGAAAACATGGGCTGCCTGCTGGCTCATACCCATGCTGGTTTTGGTTGTGCAGGTAATTATCCGGCATGGGCAATATGGGTTTACATTCTTTCACATTAGAAAAGCCATGGCTCCTTTTTTCCGCAACCATGTAAATTATGCAGCACTGATTTCATTGCTGTTACCTGTTGCCATTTTGAGCTTTTATCTCACCCCTCGTTTTTCTCCGATGAGAAAATGGCTGCTTTTTGGAATAGTCATTGGATTGGCAGGTTGGATTTTGGCTTACTCCAGAGGCGCGTGGTTGGCACTGCCGGCAGGTGGAATCATGGTAGTTGTAATCAGAAAAAAATGGGTGGTTCCGGTATTGATAACAGCAGGGGTACTTGTGGTAATCAGTACCGCCTGGCTGGTGACCGAAAAAAGATACATGCGATTTGCACCCAATCACGACCAAACCTATTTTCATACACAGTTTCGACAACATCTGCAGGCAACATTTGATGGGAAGGATATTTCAACAGCAGAAAGATGGCACCGCTGGGTAGCCGGTGTAAGAATGTTGACGCATGAGCCCATTACCGGATTCGGACCCAACTCTTTTTATCGGCACTACCAACCCTATACTTTGCAAAAATTTCGAACATGGGTCAGTGACAATCCGGAACACTCTACCGTTCACAATTATTATTTATTGTTGGCACTAGAACAAGGGTGGATCGGATTACTGCTTTTTCTGCTTTTGGCTATTGCTATGTTCCTATCACTACAACGACTCAGCCGGAAATTACAAAGCCATTTTTATCGCTCCATAGCTTTAGCTATATCCGCTATTCTTACCATCGTTCTTGTTCTCAATCTCATGAGCGATCTGATTGAAACTGATAAGATCGGATCGGTATTTTATTCTTGTCTGGGAGCTATTTTATTGCTGGAACAAGAGTTGCGCCGGGAGCAATCTGATCTTGCCTGATTTTTCAGGCAACGTTTCTTTTGCCTTGAGTATCATTAATTAAAAGGGAGATTAATCACTTTTATTGTTTAGTATTTGTTGCTCTACTTTTAAACAATTCAAGATTGAATTCAAATTCACCGATTAAAATCAACTCTTTACTGGATTATAACAATTTGAATTAAACGAATCGACTTATTATTAATCAGAATTTAAAATCAATCCTATGAAAAAAATTATTTCTTTACTTGTCGCAGTAGTTGCAATGGTGCCGTTACTCTTGTTTGCCGGATTTTTCGGTTCAGATGACTTATAGTGTTATCTAACAGATGAAGCAGATATAACGCGATTCTTCCACTCATATGAACCGAATTTTCCCAACCATCCTGCTATTACAATGTACAGCAAGTGGAGCGGTTGTAAAAAGGGGAAGTAAATCAACAGCGGTTTCCGCTTAAAAAAGCGGGTGACAGGCAGCAGAAAAATTATCTCTGAAAATATTTTAATTCCCAAAAGGAGGAGCAAGGGTAGTAAGAGTCTTTGATCAAAAAAGACAGCTATCATTCCAATTAAAAGCAGGGCGTTCACCAACCATACTCCGAGCAGAACACTAAAAATAACCGGTTCGTTATAACTATCCGCCTTGCTTGCCCAACGAATGCGTTGGTGTAAAAATTCTTTCCAACTCTTTTGAGGCCAGGTGCTGACAATTGCCTGATTGGAATACAAGTATCCAATGCTTTCCGGAAATGCTTTCTTCACTTTATGCATTAGAAGCATATCATCACCGGTAGGTAGGTGTTGGTTACCCTCGAATCCACCCACTTTGTAAAATACTTCTTTCTTATACGCCAGGTTGGCCCCATTGCACATGCTGTGAAATCCGGCCCCCACCGATGCCGCCGTTATTCCCTGCATGGTTAGAAAGTCTAGCTCCTGGAATTTAGATAAAATGCTGCTTCCCGAATGGAAAACTACCGGTGCAGCAATGAAAACAGGTTGATGTAGATGTATGTAGTTATTCAGTAACACCAACCATTGATTGGGAACGATTGAATCTGCATCCGTTGTAACAATCCAATTTCCTTTGCTTTCTCCAACTCCCACTTCGATGGCCCGCTTTTTAAATTGGGAATTGCCAGATGCGGGAAAGTTGTGCAGCGATAGTAAGCGCAACGTAGGAAAGTCTTTCTGCAGTGCAAGCACCTGTTGGGAAGTGTCATCTTCGGAAAAATCGTCTATCACCAGTACCTCAAAAAGATGGGATGGATAGTTGTTGCTGTATACCGACCGGATACAGGCATCAATGCAGGCTGATTCATTGCGTGCCGGAATCAGGATAGAAAAGTGTTCTGCCGGCTCTCCAATGGTGGAAGTGTTCACAAAAGGCTTCAGCCTTCGGTAGCAGTAGCTATAAATAGCCATCAGCAGCACATAGCCACCCAATACGATGCTTGTAACCCAAACCCACCCATTGATCATAACAACAAAGAAAAACAATATTTGCCAACCGGATGGCCGGTCAGTCTGCTGTTGCCCGGATGCCGATTTACATAAAAATTAGTTTCTTTTTTTTGGCTGTTTCCCTAAAACACGTCAATTTTGAAAATAGTTGCATAACTAACTATATGCCCAACAACCATTTTAAGCGGGGAGAACTCTACAGCGTCATCAATGGCATGGCTTCAACAGCTGTGGCACGGCGTTTGCAGAAGAATTTCCGACAGGCCGGACTTGAAATCACGATTGAGCAATGGAGCATCTTGTACCACTTGTGGAAGCAGGATTGTCTCAGCCAGCAGGAATTGTGCACCCGTACATTTCGCGATAAACCCAGTATTACCCGATTGATAGATAACCTGGAAAAGCAAAAATTGGTGAAGCGCATGCCTTCCAAAACTGACCGTCGCATCAACCTGGTGTGCCTCACGCCGGCAGCAATAGAGTTGCAAGAAATGACCATTTTGATTGCCAACCAGACAATGGATGAGGCGCTCGTAGGCATTTCAAAGGAGGAGATCAATGTGGTAAAAAATGTTTTTCAACGGGTATACGATAATTGTATCAACGGAACGAATTCCTGATAGTTTAAGCACAATCTAAAACCGACAATATGGAAACCACGATGACAGCAAAAGCACTGCGCGGCGGTGAATGGCTGATTGCACCGAGCGAGGCACACGACACTTTTATCCGTGAAGATTTTAATGAGGAACAGAAAATGGTGCTCGACATGTGCCATCAATTCCTCGAAACGGAAGTACTACCCATTATCGATAGAATCGACAAGTTAGAGCCCGGTCTCATGCCTTCCCTCGTACAAAAGGCAGGTGAACAAGGCCTTTTAGGCACTTCTATGCCCGAGGAATATGGTGGACTCGCACGTGATTTCATCACCTCCACGCTTGTCAACGAGGGCCTGGGTGGTGGATTTTCTTTCTCAGTAGCCATTGCTGCGCATACCGGTATCGGAACTTTACCTATCCTATACTTCGGAACTCCTGAGCAGAAATCAAAATACATTCCCAAGCTGGCTTCCGGTGAATGGAAAGGGGCTTATGGATTGACTGAACCGAACAGTGGAAGTGATGCACTCAGCGCAAAAACTACTGCCCGCTTGAGCGACGATGGGAAATACTATATCTTGAATGGTCAGAAATGTTGGATCACGAATGGTGGTTTTGCAGATGTCTTTACCATCTTCGCCAAAATAGATGGAGATAAATTTACCGGTTTCATTGTAGAGCGGGGTATGGAAGGATTTACCCAGGGACCTGAGGAACACAAAATGGGAATCAAAGGATCATCAACTGTACAACTCTATTTCCAGGACTGCAAAGTGCCGGTAGAAAACGTGCTCGGAGAAATAGGGAAAGGTCACCTCATTGCCTTTAATATTCTGAATATTGGTCGCTTGAAACTCTGTGCTGCTGCTTTGGGTGGCGCTCGTGGTTCGGCAAAAACATCTGCTGAATATGCTAAAACCAGGGAACAATTTAAAATACCCATCGCCAAATTTGGAGCCATCCGTCACAAAATTGCTGAAATGGCTATCCGCATCTGGGTTGCAGATGCTGCCTTGTACAGAACTGCGAACTGGATAGAGCTGAAAGAACGTGAGTTAAGGGAGGCAGGAAAATCCTTTGCTGAATCTCTGCTCGGAGCTGCAGAAGAATATGCCATTGAGTGTAGTATGCTGAAAGTTTATGGCAGCGAGGTTCTCGATTTTGTGGTGGATGAAGGGGTTCAGATACACGGAGGTAATGGATTCAGTGATGAATACCTGATTTCCAAGGCCTACAGAGACAGCCGCATTAACCGTATTTATGAGGGTACCAATGAAATCAACCGCCTGCTAACTGTTGATATGGTATTGAAAAGAGCCATGAAGGGCAAACTCGATCTGATGGGTCCTGCCATGGTTGTTCAGAAAGAACTAATGAGCATACCGGATTTCGGTTCGGAAGATGAAGGTGCTTTTGCCAAAGAAATTAAGTACATCGGTCAGTTCAAGAAAGCTATTTTGATGGTGGCCGGTGCAGCAGTGCAGAAACTGATGATGCAGTTGGAAAAAGAGCAGGAAGTATTGATGAACATAGCTGATATGGCCATTGAGGCCTTCCACGCAGAGTCTGCCTTGTTGAGAACAATGAAGCTGGCAGAAATGCGAGGATTGGAAGCTGTTGCATTGGAAAGGGATGTGATGCAGACCTTCCTCTATGACGCTGCCGATAAAATCAATAAAGCTGGCAAAGATGCCCTAAATAGCTTTGCTTCCGGTGACGAGTTGAAGATGATGCACATTGGTTTAAAGCGGTTTACCAAGGTGGAACCCTTTAATTCTAAGGATGCCAGAAGAAGGATTTGTGATAAGGTACTGGCAGATCCGGGGTATTTTTTGTAAAAAAAGCCTATACAAAATAGCTTTTTTACAAAAAGTTGCTTATTATTGACCCCTGTTTACGATTGCTTGCTAATTGAAAACCCCACTACCGTAAGGTTCGTGGGGTTTTTTAGTGCCTTGAATGCAACCGTGCATCTAACCGAATCATGTAACAATTCGGGTGGAATACAAGCCTTGTTGAGTACAATTTCCAGGAAGAGGCATGGCTGGCAAGTATTGATCAACGGCTAATGCCAAGGCTATCGAGGTCTCGCAACAAGATGGTTGGTAATTCTTTGTTTTTCAAGCGGGCAATGACCAATTCAGCTACTTTTTCAGCCTCTTGTTGAGTGGAAAACCCCCGGGTACCCTCGACTGCCGGCATCTGTTGCTGGTGGATGAAGAGTGAGTCGTTGACTAAAACATCATACCCCCAGCCGAGGGGGGTATGGTAGGTAGTATACGTTAATTGAACCCATTCGCTTCTGTCGTTTTTTCTGTTGACTCTTGAATAGATAAAGAATACAACGGAGAAAGCAAATAACAGGTAAATCCAGTTGTTACTAATCCACTGAATTAAAGGCGTCTTCGGGCTTGAATTCGTCGATGTCATCAAAATAGAAAGAATTGTTTTTGCCACAGGTTACATAACCTCTTCCTTTAACGGTAAAGGCGACTGCACCTGTTCTTTCAGTGCGTTCATAGGGTGTTTTGCGGACCCAAAGATCAGTGGCAATGTCATATTCCCAGGTTCTTTTGGTGAACGCTCCGCTCTCACCTACGGTCAAATAAGCTTTGTTGCCTATTACGAAAGCAACCGCATTGTGGCGCTGAATATCATTGTAATCATTATCAAATGCTTCAGTGCTGATATTGGTAATATCACGCATTTGCGTCCAGCTGGAAGGATTGGCTGGATCATACATCCAGAAATCTGTGAGTGTATTACCATTGTTAATGCCCGTTACCACATACGCTTTGTTGTTGCTAACAAAAGCAACTGCTGCAGAACGCTTACTTCCTCCCAGGCTCACGCGCTGCGTCCATGTACCGTTGGTTCCTGCTGCAGGATCAAATTCCCAAAGATCTTTTGTGTGACCCCCATCGAAGCCGGTGGAAATATATCCTCTGCTGCCGATTCCAAATGCAACTGCATCGTAACGGGATGTACCTCCGAAATCCGCTCTGCGGGTCCAGGTATTGGTGGTGGGATTGTATTCCCAATTGTCTTTTAATCTATTTAATCCGTCAAAACCGGTCGCGATGTATCCGCGTGTTCCCACTGTGAATCCTACAGCCGAGTTACGAGCTGCACCCGGAAACTGTGCACGCTGCAACCAGAAATTTTTAACGGGATCATATGCCCAGAAATCAACATATCGGTTGCTGCCATCAAATCCTGTACCGATATAAGCGGTATCACCAATGGTGAAGGCAACAGCTTCTGTTCGTGCATTCCCTTCAAAGTCAGATCTCTTTACCCAATTACCACTCAGGTCTATGGTGGGTGTGGGGGCTTCGGGTGTGCAGGAGAGTGAAATTAAAATAATGCTCACAGGCAGAAAGAGGAAGTACTTTAGACGCTTCATGGATGCTGTTTTGGCTAAAAATTAATCCCAAATCATATGGCACTTGTCAACATAACAGGAGCCCATTTTGGGGAAAGCGAAAGTAAATATTTTGTCTGCATTTGAATGAACAAAATACCTTTTTTCGATTACTTTAACATATTTGGTATGGTTAGTTCGGTTAATTTTACATTTTTGCCGAGAAAATGAATTGCAGGGTATAGCAGGAAGACGATTGAACTCTACCACCGTAATAGTTTCAATCAAGGTACTTCCCAATCCGGCTTCTTATTTTGTTAATCAAAAATTAGGTAAAACCAAAACCAACAGATGTCGAAATTTCAATCGTTTGTTTTTCTTTTGCTGCTGTCGTCGTTCTGGTTCTCCTGCAAAAAAGTTGACATCAAGTTCGGTGAACAGTTTCTAGATAATGGGTATACCCAGATCATGAAAATTGATACTTTCAATGCAGATCTGTCTACCATTCGTCTTGATTCCTTCACTACTTCTTCCTCCGGTGGAACGCTACTAGGAACTTACACTGACCCTTACTTTGGGAAGATTACATCGCAATGTTATTCTGAGATGATTCCCCCGTTTTATGAGGGTCCCTACACCAATACTTTTTTTGATTCTATTTGTCTGATCATGTTGCCTAACCGGGAATTTTACGGCGATAGCAGCCAACCCGTGCAAGTCAATGTGCACAAAGTGACACAGATCATCAATGGCTATGAGGCAAATCCGATGCAAATCTTCAATGTTCGGTCGTTTCCTGTAGACCCCGTTCCATTGGGAAGCGCCTCTGTCTTTGTTCGTCCACTCCGGAGAGATTCTATCAAAGTACGTCTTTCTGATGCCTTTGGTATTGAGCTGCTGAATAAACTGGGTGACCCCAATGATAAAGACATGCGTGCACCCGATGCTTTCATCAAATATTTCAATGGCATCAGGGTTTCAACCAGTAACAATGGGAACTTTGCATTTGGATGCAAAGACAGTTTATTCATTCGACTCTACTACAAGCAATCACAACTTTTCTTGAATTCCAAAAAGTACGACATCGGCATCAGTGCTAAATTTCATCATTACAATCAAATTACAGTAGACAGAGCCGGTTCCGCTTTGCAGAATTTGGACAATAACAGAGAACTCCACAGCAGCCAAACAGGTAATGCAGCTTATACCTCTTATGTGGGAGGTGCGATAGCAAGGGTACGATTTAATTCTATTCGCGATGTTTTGAAGATTCCTAACTATGCCAAATTGCTTCGGGCTACCCTTGTAGTTAAGCCACTTAGAGGGTCTTACAGTCCCAGTTTTGCTCTGCCACCCTTGTTAAGAATGGCTACCACCAATGTGAACAATCAAATTGGTTTCGACATTTTCTTTGTTAACAATGGATCTGCATTTACCCAATATGGCAACCTGACACTCGATTACCTCTACGGGGAGAATACCAATTACTTTTACGATGTAACAGATTATGTAGGATCGTTGGTCAAGGATCCTTCCTTAAGTAACCCGGGCTTGTTGATGCTTCCCCCTAGTCCTGCAATGGAAACATCTTTCAATCGCTTGGCAGTTGGAAACAGATTAAATAACAATGGTAAGACAGAACTCATACTGGTTTACGCAGCCGTGAAATAAACATGAATAAGTTTTCCATCCTATTTTATTGTTGTGCCAGCATTTTATTGCTGAGTGAGCCGGTGGTCGCACAAAACAATACATCCCCTTATTCCATACTAGGCATAGGTGATTTGGAAAAAAGTAATTTCGACCGTACTTCCGGTATGGGTCATGCAGGCGTCGCACTCTCTTCTAACCGGTTTATCTACCAGGCCAATCCAGCTTCCTTTGCCGCTCTTGACCAACACTTTTTATTTTTTGAAGCATCAGCAAGATTCAAAAATGTTTCTTACACAGGAGCACCCATTACTGATCTTACGAGCAATGTTTCTAACGATCTTCAATTTAAAAAAGTAAGTCTGGGTACCAAGGTAACCCCGCGTTGGGCAGTAGGATTCGGCCTGAATCCTTACAGTACCGTCAGCTATTCATTTGCAGGTGTAAAGGCCATTCAGGGTAGTAATCTTTTTGCCGATGCCTTTTATTCCGGTACCGGCAGTACTAGCATAGCACATATTACCAATAGCTATGCAGTCAGCAAAAATCTTCAGGTTGGTTTACAGACGTCTTTCGTATTTGGTCACATGGAAGAATCAGAGACTCTTGCCGGACAACTGGCAGATAGTTTGATCAATACCGTCCGAAACAGGAATGTAGGTCAGGCCAGGTTTAAATTTGGAATGCAGTACAAAACTGCCCTAAATAAACAATGGGATGTTGCTTTAGGAGGCACTTATACACCCAAAACAAATCTTTGGTCGAATACCAGTTTAAGAGCCAGATCAGGAAATACAGTCTTGTTGCAGAATGATTTTTACGAGTCATCTTATTTTACCTTACCGGAAACTTATCAGGTAGGTATGGCAACCACTTTCAAAAAAGCGTTTACCCTGGCTTTAGATTATCAATACGAAGGGTGGCGACAAACCAACTACAGAGGAGCGAGTTATATTCTCGATGACAGCCGCCGTTATTCAGGTGGATTTGAATATTCTAAAAAAGGCAGTTATCTCGATCAGGCGTACGAAAAATTCTTCCTGCAAACAGGAGTTTTTTATACCGATTCTTATCTCCGCATCAATGGTATTCAAATAAAAGATTACGGTCTTACTTTTGGAGCAGGTGCTGAATTGTCAAGAACACCATTGAGCAGTCTTGCATTGCAGGCGGCACTTGAACTCGGCGTTCGTGGCACAACCAATAAAGGTCTTATCAGGGAAAGTTATACTCAGTTTACATTGTCTCTTTGTTACCGTGACTTCTGGTTATCACGCAAGCTGAAGCGCTACGACTAATTACCCCCGCATCCCGCTTTCATCGACAGATTTCGCCTGAATGCTAATATTGCTTTATCTTAGAAGTATGATGAAGTATGTCTTATTGTTTCTACTGATTGTCACTTTGCAGGTAAATGCTCAAAGTGTCGGCAAGTTGGTTAGAACCAACGGCAAATTATCTACTCTTTACTATGGCTGGGGTGAAGACCGTTTGGGCGGTGCTGCCATCGGATATCTTGACTCCGGTGTTTTGTTGAAAGTAATTGATTCAGCCAAGGAACTTTACAAGGTTCAGTTATCGCAATTCCGCACTGCTTTCATAGACAAACGATCTGTATCAGCCGATACTGTTACCGCTCGAGCCAATGGAAATGGTTATCTCACTGCATCTTTTAGTGCCAAAGGAGATTCTGTTTTAGATTATGTTGGTGTGGCAATGGAAGAAAGACTTCCCTATCAAAGCAGCATGCAAATCAATCCTTCAGCCATCGTTGTAGATATTCATGGGGTGCGCAGTAACACCAACTGGGTAACTCAATTGAGCTCTTTGAAGGAAGTAAAAAATGTTTATTACCAGCAAACTGCAGATGATATAGTCCGTGTAACTATTGAATTACAGCACCGGCAACATTGGGGGTATTCCATTGGATACAAGGGCAAATACCTGGTAATCAGCATCCGCCGACAACCCCCTAAACTTGATCTTAGAAAAATGACCATTGCCATTGATGCCGGACATGGAGGAAGCAATACAGGTACCAGTGGTATTACCACCTACCAGGCAGAAAAAAATCTAACGTTGTTGTATGCGAAGGAATTACAAAAATTGTTAAAGCGGAAGGGAGTCAACAGCATCATTATGACACGGGAAACAGATACTACCTTTGATAACAAAGAGCGCATTCTTTTTTTACAACAACAGCAGCCACATCTTTTGATTAGTTTACACTTCAATTCCAGCGTGAACAGGCAGGTAAGAGGTGTGAGTACCTATTACAAACACATTGGTTTTCGGCCCTTGTCTCAGAACATCCTGAACAAGATGTTGGAGTTGAACTTACCGGAGTTTGGAAACATTGGGCATTTCAACTTTGCGCTCAATGCACCTACCGATTTCCCCAATTGCCTGGTAGAAATTGCTTTTCTCAGCAATGAGGAGGATGAACGCCGCATTGTCAATCCGGTATTCAGGGCCTCGGTCGCTAAGAAAATACATGCAGGTATCGTCGACTGGCTACATGCGTTGAAGATGTAGTAATTAGGGCTTAATATATCTCTCAAAAAACTCGAGTGTTCGCAACATCTGATCCATGCGTTGGCGATTGTTCCCGCTGCGCGTGATTTCATGTGATGCTCCGGGATGACGAACATATTCTACTGGTCTGCCGAGAATTTTTAAACTGCGGTAGATCATTTCACTTTGTATCACGCCGGTACGCAAATCATTTTCACCATGAAAAATGATATAAGGAGTTCGGATGTTTTCAACGTAATTGAGAGGTGATTCCCTGTCTAATACTTTTTTCACCTCCGGCTGCCAGGGGTATCCACCAAAATAATTAGGTACCAGTCGCCAGGCATTTCCCTCTCCCATGAAAGTCGTCAATTCATATACACCTCTTTGTGAGCAAGCAACTTTGAAGCGTTGATCGTGTGCAATGATCCAGGCCACCAGATATCCGGCATAAGAACCTCCGGTAACAGCTAGCCGGCTAGTATCGATGTAACCTTCTCCGGCTGCTTTTTCGAGAGCAGTAAGCACATCCTTTGCAGGACCTACACCCCAGTTGTTCATGTTGGCACGCAGAAAATTTTCGCCATATCCACCTGATCCCCGGGGGTTAGCATATACCACTACATAACCCCGGCTGCAGTAATATTGAAATTCATGCCACATGGAATTTTCTCCCGGTCCCCACATCGCACTCGGTCCGCCATGAATATTCAAAATGGTAGCATATTTTTCCCCGGGCACAAATCCTGCCGGCTTCATGATCCAGTATTCCACCGTCATTCCTTCCTCATTCACAAAACTTCTTTTTTCCGGGATACTGATTTCTCTATTTGACAACCAACTACTATTCAATGTAGAAATGGTCTGTTGATTCTTTCCATCCGTGTCAGCGATCACGATCTCAAAAGGACTGCTCACATTGGTTTGGACGAATACCAGACGATTGTTGGCGAGATCAAAACTTCCTACCCCGGCATCCGGCGCAGTAAGCGGTATGATTTTTTTAGAAGCAATATCTGCCCGATACAGTGGGATGCCTCCATTACTTTGGGCTGTGAAAAAGAGACTCTTCTCGTCCTGACTCCAGGTGACACTTCCTTTATTTCTGTCAAAGGGAAGTAGGGAAGCCTCACTGATTCTTCCATTCATTGGAATCAGGTACAATTCAGGTATGTCAACGGCAGCGGCCTTCCCTTTTTGAAAAGCAACCCATTTACCGGATGGTGATATGCGAACACCGTTGTACGACGAGCCGGGCTCTCCGAGCCACTTTCTTAGTTGTGTATTACCGGTATCAGCAATGAAAATACTTGATTCCTGCACCCTGTCAGGATGTAGATTGGTATAAACATTTCCTGTTATCAGAATTTGCTTTCCATCGGGTGTAAATGTACCGGATGTAAATCTGCCAAAACCGGTTGTAATAGGCCTGGGTTTGGCACCGGGAGTGACGGAAGTGATGAATAGATGACTAAAAGAAATATCTCCGCTCGTCCCCGTTTCTTCCTGGAAATTCAGGTGGTTGATGACCTTGGCTTTTTTATCTTTCTGGTTATTCTGCAACCATGCCTGAACTGCTGCTTTATCGCCATCGGGGTCCGCTTTTATTCCTGAAGGAAGGAAGAAGGATTCATTGTCAACGCCTGGTTTTTCCAGCGGAAACAGGGGCGCTTTTTTCCCGGGATTGAGTTCCTCATCTGCGAATAGATCAAGCAATGGAACCTGCGCTGTAAACAACAGTTGCTGTCCATTGGGGTGCCAAACGGGATTGGCGGCTCCGTACCGCGACTGTGTCAACTGAACAGCCTCTCCGCCATCTAAACGCAACAAAAAGATCTGGGGCTTACCATCGACAGCCCGCACAAATGCCAGTTGTTGACCGTCAGGACTCCAGGCTGGTTGGGAAGCCCCCTCTTTACCTGTTAGCATACGTGGATTTCCGGGCTGGCTCAATTGAACAAGTGCCAGGCGATTGAGATAATTGTATTCCTCTTTTTTTTCCTTATCGGGTTCAATGCTATTCAACACATACACTGCAGCCGCTCCCCCCGGTTGAAAGGCAACCTGTGTCACCTGCCTGATGTTCAGCATATCAGTAACCTTGATTTTTTGTTTGACGGGTTGGGCAGATATGGGCTCAAAAGAAAAAATACCAACCACCAGGAAAAGGAGGTGGCAGCAAGAAAATATTTTAGACATGGACAGATATTTAGAAGGGGAAGTTAATCAGTTTTATGACTACAAACCGACATTTTGTACTTTTAAAAAAAAATATCATTATGGGAAAGATGGCAGATGAATTCAACGATTACAGGCAGAGAATGAACGAGGTGATTCTGAGCAAAGACAACCTGGTATTGAAACGTTTTTGGAACCTCGACGGACATACCTATGAGCAGGGGGCCCTGGATGCAAAGACCAAAGAACTGTTGGGACTGGTGGCGAGCATGGTGCTCCGTTGTGATGATTGTATCCGTTATCACCTGGGCAAAAGCAGGGAGCAGGGAGTCTCTACCGCCGAAGTGTATGAGGTCTTTGCTGTTGCCAACGTAGTGGGGGGGAGTATTGTGATTCCGCACACCCGCAGGGCCGCTGAATACTGGGAAGAATTGATAGCTGACAGTCCATCTGCTGAATAATTTAATGTATATTTGGAATAATCAATTGTTTCAATTTAATACTTTGAAATATGGCGGAAGTAGCAGCTCCGGTGAATCCGGCACTTACCTCGAAAGATTTTGTTACTGACCAAGAAGTACGTTGGTGCCCCGGTTGTGGTGATTACTCTATTCTGGCACAGGTACAGAAAGTGATGCCCACCATTGGTATACCCAGAGAAAATATTGTAATGGTAAGTGGAATTGGCTGTAGCAGCCGGTTTCCTTATTACATGAATACTTATGGCATGCACTCGATTCATGGCAGGGCTACTGCTGTAGCGAGTGGATTAAAAGCTGCACGACCCGAGTTAAGTGTTTGGATCATTACGGGTGATGGTGATGGTCTTAGTATTGGCGGAAACCATACACTTCATCTGCTGCGCAGGAATTTTGATGTGAATGTGCTGCTCTTCAATAACCAGATTTACGGTCTAACCAAGGGCCAGTATTCACCGACATCGGAAGAGAATAAGGTAACCAAGAGCACACCCTTCGGAAGCATCGATCATCCTTTTAATCCAATGGCATTGGTGCTCGGAGCTGATGCAAGTTTTGTAGGAAGAAGTATGGATAGGGATCCCAAGCACCTACAATACATGCTTACCAGAGCAAATCAACACAAGGGATCTTCTTTCCTCGAGATATATCAGAATTGTAATATTTTCAATGATGGTGCTTTTGAGGTGTTCACAGAAAAGGGCACCAAGGCCGAAGAAACCCTTTTCATGGAACAGGGTAAGCCATTGGTGTTTGGTGCCAATCAGCAAAAAGGTATTCGGCTGGATGGTTTAAAACCTGAAGTAGTAGAGTTGGGAACTGATTTCTCAGCAAATGACTGCTGGATCCACGATGAAAAAGATTTCTACAAGGCGCAGATACTTACTAGACTTTTTGATCAGCCCATTGGGTCGGGAGGACAGTTCCCTCGTCCATTCGGGGTGTTTTTCCAAACGGATCGCCCTTGTTATGAAGACGTGATGACAGCCCAGATCAATGATTTTATTGCCAGCAAAGGCAAGGGTGATTTGGATAAATTATTGCGTGGCAGGGAGGTGTGGGAAATTACTGAGTAATACCTTCTCTTACAGTACCACTATACCCTGTCGTATAGCAAATGTTACCAATCCTATTCTGGAGGAAACATTGATTTTCTTCAAAAGGTTATCCCGGTAGCCATCAATGGTTCTCGGACTCACGAACATTTCTTCGGCTATTTCCTTGTAGCTTTTATCGGAACAAAGCCAGCGCAGGAAAAGTTTTTCCCGGTCGGAAAGCATTGCAGCCAGCATAGTTTCACTTAAAGTACGATGTTCCGTTTTTTTTCTTTCCTGCAGAAGATGTAGACAGGTGGTAGAGTGCAGATAATAACCTTTTTGACTGATCTGATCCAGTGCTCTTTTTAATTCTTCCGGTTCAGCATCTTTTTGTAGAAAACCATGAACTCCCATGTTCAGGAGTTTTTCCAGACAATGTTCCTCTTCCAACATACTTACAACCAAAAGTTTGATGCTGGGAAACTGTTGTTGCAGCCACTCTATTGTTTCAAAACCATTCATCCCCGGCATCCTAATATCGAGTACAATCAAATCGGGGAGGGGAGGTCGCTGTAGCCCGGTTTTCAGTTCATGTCCGCTGCCTGCCTGAATCATAACCTGATAGCTAGACCATTGACTGATACAGGCAGCGAGGGATTTCCTGAAAAGTACATGATCATCAACCAGTGCCAGTTGCATAAGCAATAATTTATCCGTGCAATATGCTATTTAGGCGCCAGTGAAAATTTAGGTTTTTTTACCTGTTTTTTTATGGGGTAAAAAGATAAAAGATTAGGTATAAATAACCTTGATATCGCTATTCTGAGAGCATAGTTTTGTTGGGTATTCGGCAGAATTGAGCGGCTGCCGGTTACGGAACAGTAAATGGGTTTACAGCAACGGCGGCACAAGGCCGCCGTTGCATTTTCATGACCTGAATATGGAAGCAGGTGATTATATTTATGCATGCTGCTGACAATTCATCCCGAACATCCTCAACCCCGCTTGATTCGACAAGTGGCTGACTGCCTGGCATCGGGTGGCATTATCATTTACCCTACAGACACCATTTATGGACTCGGGTGTGATATTTTTCAACATAAAGCCATAGAGCGCATAGCGCGCATCAAACAGGTAGATCCACAAAAAGCACAACTGAGTTTTGTATGCAGCAGTCTCAGTGATCTAAGTCAATACACCAAAAGTATTTCTACCCCTTTGTACCGGATCTTAAAAAACCACCTGCCCGGACCCTATACTTTTATTCTGCCTGCCAGCAAGCAAGTGCCTAAGTTATTGCACAGTAAAAAGAATACCATTGGATTAAGAATTCCCGATCATCCGATTGCTCAGGCCATAGTAGCAGCAACCGGCAGACCCTTGCTATCTGCTTCCTTGCCCGGAGATGAAGCTGCTTCCATCGCCGATCCCGAAGAAATTTATGAGCGCTTTCATGCACTTGTAGATATTGTTATTGATGGTGGTGCCGGCGGTATCATACCCTCTACCATTGTAGATTGTACAGGAAATGATTGTATGGTTATCAGACAGGGTGCGGGATTATGGGAAGAAAGTTGATCAATCCCACAAAGGCATTTGCTGTGATTGGATGTTAAAACTTTTTCGGTGAACATCACATAAGCCATGCGTTTCGATGGCCTGCCTGTGGGCGGCAGTACCATACCCCTTATTCTGTTCAAATCCATACTGAGGATGCATAAGGGCCATTTGCTTCATGGTATCATCCCGAAAAGTTTTTGCCAGGATACTGGCAGCAGCAATATTGGCCAGCTTACTATCTCCCTTGACTACGCATATATGCGGAATGGAGGGGTAGGGTGAAAAACGGTTGCCATCTATCAGCAGCAACTCCGGCCGGATTGTTAATTGTTGGATGGCCGAATGCATGGCCCGATACGTTGCCTGTAAAATATTCATCCGGTCAATTTCCGCTGCATCTACCCTTCCAATCCCCCAGGCAATAGCATCCTTGCAAATAATCTCCCGCAACAAATAGCGATCGGCTTCCTTCACCTGTTTGCTGTCATTGAGCAGGGGATGAAAAAAATCAGCAGGTAAAATGACTGCCGCCGCCATAACAGGTCCGGCAAAGCAACCCCTTCCTGCTTCATCTACTCCTGCCTCCAGTAAAGTTGTCTGGTGCTGAACGGATAACATGCTATAAAAGTGCTAATTAGTTTCCATACCCACAAATTTCTTGCAGCGCATGGATGGTCTGTAGTAATTTTGAACCCTCAATACAAAGTCAAATGACAACAGCAGGGCGTTCCGATCGATTGGTGATGAGGTGGTTACAGATAGGGATTGTAATGACCATTTTTCAAATTGCATTGGGTGGTATCACCCGCTTAACAGGTAGCGGACTCTCCATCACAGAATGGGAAGTGATTACGGGGGTATTACCTCCATTGAACCATGAAGAGTGGGTGGCTGCATTCGAAGCTTACCGGAAAACTCCTCAATATCAGTTGCTCAATTATGACTTTCAACTTCCTGACTTTCAGTTTATTTTTTTCTGGGAATGGTTTCACCGTCTTTGGGCACGATTGATCGGATTGGTGTTTGCAGTAGGATTTATATGGTTGCTGCTGGGAAAACATTTCAAAAAATCAATGGTAACCCCCCTACTCATACTTTTTGTATTGGGCGGACTTCAAGGGGCTATAGGTTGGATCATGGTTCAAAGCGGACTTACAGGTGATGCTGTGTACGTAAAACCAACCCGCCTCGCATTGCATTTTGTTTTTGCTCTCGGTTTACTTTGTTATACCTGGTGGTTCACTCTTCAGTTACAATATGACAATGCTGCGAAGATGAACCATCGCGGATTTCATCGGTGGGTGTTGATCCTATTAGGCGTGATGCTCATTCAATTGGCATTTGGAGCCCTGATGGCCGGCCATAAAGCAGCAACGGCTGCCTCTACCTGGCCTACCATCAATGGTGAATGGTTCCCCTTCAGCCTGCAAAACCTGCAACTGAAAGATTTTGTTGAAAATCCCATACTGATTCACTTTGTTCACCGGTCTTTGGCCTATTTTTTGCTTATTGCAATCGTAGCATTTTCCTTCCGACTGGGGCAAACGAACTTACCACCCGCAGTGCGTCAGATGCGCTGGTTACCTGTAGGGGTAGTTTTGATTCAGGTCCTGCTCGGTATCAGTTCGCTGCTCACCAGTAAGGGCATCGTGCCCGGAAAATGGGGGGGATTTGAATGGACAGCTCAGTTGCACCAGCTGACTGGTATGGTACTGTTGCTTGTCATGGTGAAACTGTTATACCTCATCAGGCCGGTCCGTTCCTGATGCATTGATTAACGGACATTCGAAAAACAAAAGGATGTCATTGAAAAAATTATTTTCCATTTTTTGGTATGCTCTCCCCGTGCAGTTGTTCCTGCTTCATTTCCGGAAGCACCAGGAGCTGCTGATAATTTGGTACATTCTGTTTTCAACAGTTACAGGACATTTTCTCAGCAATTTTGGGGCGGACTCACTTTTTCTGACACCTGAATATTTTGGTACCACCAATTTCCTCAGCACAGCCATTGTTGGGTTTGCATTGGGCATTTTTCTGATGAGCTGGAACATCGCTACTTTCATCCTGCATGCACGTAGCATTCGCTTTCTCGTTACAACCGCTCAACCTTTTCTAAAATACTGTATCAACAATGCTCTGTTGCCCCTGTTATTTTTACTGATTTATCTTGTCAAAATGGGTTCCTATGCCAGTGACAGTAACCTTTTTTCCACTTGGGGAACCGTAGGAATGTTGGGGGGATTAACAATCGGATGCGCCACTTCCATCGCTATTTCCTTTCTTTATTTTTTTGGTGCCGACAAAACCATTTACAAAAATATGTCGGCAGAAATTCGACAGGCCACATTACAATTTGGTCAGCGGCCTTCGCCGGACCTTCTTCACTTGGAAAAGCCACAGATACCGGTGAAGTGGTTCCTCAGTGCCAGGCTTCATTGGCGCAAGCCAAGAGATGTGAGACATTATCCGGCAAGTTTCATAGAATCAGTTTTTCAGCGCCACCATTTTTCTGCGGTCTTAGCAATTCTAATTGCCTTCGTTTTTTTAGTTGTCGTAGGATTCAGTTCCGATACCCGGCTGTTTCAACTTCCTGCTGCAGCCAGCATCATTTTGTTTTTCTCTTTGCTGATTGCATTCGCCGCTGCACTGACGATATTCCTGAAAAACTGGACCCTTCCTATTTTGGTCATTGCTTTTTTTATAGTGCAATGGCTGTATCAACAAGATGTACTTGATATACGCAACAAAGTGTATGGGCTGGATTATAATGGTACATCCGGCACTTGGCCTGAATATTCAAGGGAAGCATTGCTGAACATGTCTCATCCTGACTCCATCCAAAAAGACAAAGAAATATATCGGCAGAGATTGGAAAAATGGAAAAGTAGACAGGAACAAAACAAACCTCTTTTATTCATTATCAATACCAGCGGGGGTGGAACAAGAAGTGCAACTTTCACATTCCATGTTTTACAACACCTTGACAGTATCACAGGTGGTCGTCTCATGCGACAAACATTTTTAATTACCGGGGCATCGGGCGGAATGTTGGGAGCAACCTATTTCCGTGAATTGTATGCTCAGCAGCAACAAGAGAAAATTAAAAGTTTACGCAATCCCGTTTATGCTGACCGAATTGCAAAAGACTTGCTCAATCCACTTTTTTCCTCCTTTGTAACAAGAGATCTGGTCGGACCGGTACAACATTTCACCTACCAGGGAAAGCGATACCCCAAAGACCGTGGCTATGCATTTGAAAGAAAATTATCTGAAAATACGCAGGGAGCATTGGATAAGCCACTACAATCTTATGCTGCTGAAGAATCTCTGGGAGTCATCCCCACAATCTGGATGCATGCCGTTATATCAGGTGACGGACGTAAATTACTCATCAGCAATGACCGACTTCGTTTTTTGATGCGATACCCTGCTGATTCTTTAGCAAAAGGCGTTTCCACAGAACCGGATGCAGTAGATTTTCAAACACTCATGGCAAGGCGTGGTGCCGGATCTGTCAATGTATTAACAGCACTTCGAATGAATGCCAGCTTCCCTTATGTCTTACCGAATGTATGGTTGCCCACCCGTCCGGTGATTGATGTAATGGATGCAGGTCTCCGCGATAATTACGGCCAAGAATCAGCATTGCGATTTGTTCAGGTGTTTCAGGACTGGCTCAGGAATAATACTTCGGGTGTTGTTTTATTACAGATCAGGGACAGAAGTCTCAATGATTGGGATAGTCTTTCAATGAAAGGAAATCTGGGAAATATGTTACTTGATCCAATGATGGTACTGAGCAAAAACTGGTACCGGATGCAGGATTTCGGACAACAGTCTTCCCTCAATTTTATGGCAGATGCTTATGGGAAAGAATTCCGTCGATTTGTATTTCAATACCAGCCATCGAAGAAGGAAACAGCTGCCAGTCTTAGTTTTCACCTGACACCTGCTGAGAAAAGAGACCTGGCAGCAGCAGTAATGAATTCATCGAATCAGGATCAATTTAATCAGCTCCTTACATTGTTGGGGAAACAATAAAGCTTACAACTGATTTTTTATGGGCTGAATTAATTCAAAGCAAGAAGGTAAAATTTCTATCTTAAAACTTTCATCAGTTGTAGCGGGTTCACCATCTATGTGTAAAGGAGCTAGCTTCGGATTTTTTATAACAAGTGACGGTGTTTGGAAATAAAGAATATTCTTGTTGGTGAAACTTTCCACCAATTCCTGCAAGCGGTTATTGCCCCTGATCTGTTTTAGGATGGCAAATGGCAGTTTTGCCTTGTGCATTTTTTGAACAATCACAATATCCAGTAAACCATCATTCAAGCTGGCTTGTGGTGCAATGGTCACCTGATTGCCAAACTGATTGCTGTTGGCAACGCTGATGAAAAAGGCATCAGTAAAAAATGAAAACTGATCCAGAACTATTTCAAACAAATAAGGTTGTGCTTTAAAAAATTGTAGCAGACTTTGTTGGGTATAGGAGATAAGACCCCTGCTATTCGCTTTTGCAAACTCGTGGGCCACCCTGGCGTCCAGTCCGAGACCACTCAACAGGCAGGAGAACCGTTGATTAATCATAAAGGCATCGATGCGGGCGGCACTTCCTTCAAAAATGAGGGAGAGTGCTGCCTGCAGCTTAAGAGGGATATTGGCTGCGAGTGCTAGTCCATTACCTGATCCTACCGGAAGGATACCGAATCGAATTGGCAAATGACGCATCGACTGAACAACATGATTCACCGTTCCATCACCGCCTACTGCAATAACATCTGTAAAGCCCTTAGCAGTGATAAGATCAATCACGTCATCATAATTCCCGGAGGGATGAGTGGGTAAAATAGCATATTCCAAACCACGGGAAGAAGTTTCCCGCTCAATCATTTTCCTCAGCTGTTGCTTTTTGCGGGTACCTGCGATGGGATTGATGAGGTAAATCAGTTTCCTTTCTTCCATCCGAAAAATTTTCTATGACAAGAACAAATGAAATGCGCTACCACCGAACCAGGGCGCTGCCCCATGTAAATCCACTTCCGAAAGCCGCAAGGCAAACCAGATCTCCTTGTCTGATCATTCCTTTTTCCCATGCCTCACAAAGTGCAATGGGAACAGAGGCGGCCGTTGTATTGCCATACTGTTGAATATTGTTGTATACCTGGTCATCTCTCAGTTGAAGTTTTTGCTGAACGAACTGACTAATGCGGAGGTTGGCCTGGTGCGGAATGAGCACTCCAATATCTGTGGGTGACAAATTATTTTTTTGCAGCGCTTCCATGATAACCTCAGGAAATTTTACCACCGCTTTTTTGAAAACGGACTGGCCATCCATGTAAGGAAAATTTTGTGCTTCATCAATCATCTGATGGCTCATGAACATATTACCTATTTCTGCCTCATCGAAACTCGCATAGTTCTGATCGGCCCAATGATTGGCATGGGTGCCGGGATTGTACATGGCCAACAACTCGGCAGAACCTCCATCACTGTGCAAGTGGGTGCTGAGAATGCCGGATCCGTCTTCAGGTGCGGGCTGTAAAACCACCGCTCCGGCACCATCACCAAAGATGACAGATATGTTCCTTCCTCTGGTGGAAAAGTCCAAACCAAAAGAGTGTTTTTCACTGCCGACAATCAGAATGTTACGATACATCCCGCTGCGAATGAACTGGTCACCTACACTGAGTGCATATATAAATCCACTGCATTGGTTTCTGATATCGAGTGCGCCGATTTCCCTCATATTCATCGCACGCTGCAACAATACGCCACAACCCGGAAAATAGTAATCGGGGGAGAGGGTAGCAAAAATGATGAAGTCAATTTCCTCTGCAGTAGTTCCGGCTCTTTCTATCGCCTGACGGGCTGCCTGAACTCCCATGGTTGTGGTTGTTTCCTGGGTTCTGTGTGCATATCTGCGTTCACGGATACCGGTTCTTTCCTGTATCCATTCATCCGAGGTATCCATGTAGTTTGTAAGATCCTGGTTGGAGACCACCTGCTCCGGAACATACATACCAATACCTGCAATTCGTGCTTGTGGCATGAGCAATCATTTTCGCGAAGATAGAAAAGATTGGGGAAAGGCAGTTTTCCGCTCCTGCACCTTATTGTCCGCTCGTCAAAGAAAGCTTCATCACCTGTTGCAAGAACGTGCTGGTTTCTTTTTCTACTCCTGCCACGTCTTTTGAAACAATAGGAGAAGCCAGTACGTGGTTGCCGGCATTGGCCATAGCAACAGAACGCTTCAAACTGTCGGGAGTTCCCAATTCTTGCATCATTTTTTGAATGGCACTTACTTTTACAACCTTGTCTTGGTTGCTCTCATCCTTAAAATAATACAATGCTAATACAGGTTGACGAACAGCACCAAATGTAGCGGGCACCATGGTTGTTTCCAGTAATTCCTGCAATTGAACAGTTGCTTCCAGCCGATACGTATGATTCCAGTATTTTTTGTAAGTAGAATCATCCTGACTTGCAGTATTGAAATTAGATCCTTTCACCAACCTTGCAATTTGAAGTCCCCAAGGGTTATTCAATAACCAGGCATTTGGATCATTGATGGCAATATTCGGCGAGTATAAAATGATGCCTGCAATTTCGGGAAAAGCAGCTGCCAGTTGTAGGGCAACCGTTCCACCCGTTGAAGTTCCCATGAGAATCACTTTTTTTCCAAGTTTCTTTCCGATAGCATAAGCTTCTTTGGCAGTTTGCCAAAGCCCTTCTGCTGTATAATTCATTAAGGCATCGGAAGTGTCTATGCCATGTTCCGCCAGCCGCGCTAAATAAAGATTACAGCCAAAAGCTTTGGCCAGGTTGCGGTGTACAGGATTTCCCTCCTCCTGACTGGCACTAAAACCATGGAGATAAACAAGGGCGTACTCGGTAATATTTTTCAACGAATCATTGTTCCAGACAATGCGTGCTTGATTGTCTGGTTTGATTGGGTGTTTCTTTTCCTGTTCGGCGACATACATCTCTAATTGCTGAGGTGAGTCACTCAATACAGGCAGGTCATTGGTATAAACCGGATCAGCGGGGTTTGGACCAACCCAATAAAGAACAAGTATCCCGGCTGCCACCAGCAGCCATCTCGAAATGAGGCGCATATTTTTTTTATAAATCTAACCAATTTATTCGACCCTTCATTTTACTGCCTCCATTAAATCTGCTAAATTCGAATTCAAATGAAACTTTATGCCGCCCAGACAGAGATTCCTGGCTTTAGATGTTTTTAGAGGACTGACTATCTGCTTCATGATTATCGTGAATCATCCTGGAGATGAAGGCGCTACCTTTCCCTGGTTGCTTCATGCAGAATGGCATGGATTCACACCCACTGACCTGGTATTCCCGTCCTTTCTTTTTGCTGTCGGGAACGCATTGAGTTTCGTGATGCCTGGCTGGGAAAACAAAACCAATCAGCAGGTATTTTCATTGGTCACCAAACGAGCAGCTGTAATTTTTTTGCTAGGATTCCTGATGTATTGGTATCCGTTTTTTACCTACGAAGGTGGTCACCTCGCAGTATCGCCCTTCGACCACACCAGAATTATGGGAGTTCTTCAACGCATAGCCTTGTGCTATTGGGCTGCTGCACTAATGATTTATTTTCTCAACACACGCTCAGTATTTTTTATCAGCATTTTCTTCCTGCTCTTTTACTGGGCAGTACTCTATTGGTTTGGGGATGCCGGTGACCCACTCAGCATGACAGGCAACGCCGGCTATTACCTTGATAAGTGGTTGATGGGTGAAGCCCACATGTACGATGGGGAAGGAGTTCCCTTTGATCCCGAAGGGTGGTTGAGTACATTGCCTTCCATTGTCAATGTAGTGATTGGCTATTACGCCGGCGCTTATTTGCAAAAACAAGGCCGTAATTACCAGGCAGTGACCCATCTCTTGCTCATGGGAATTTTGTTGCTCTTTATCACCTATTGCTGGAATACAGGGATGCCCATCAATAAAAAATTATGGACCGGCCCCTTTGTTACATTAACTACCGGACTCGATCTTATTTTGTTGGCTTTATTGGTTTACCGCATAGACATCAGCAATGAGCAGACAGGGAATTGGTTCTTCGAAGTAGCAGGAAAAAACCCACTGGCCATTTATCTTTTCAGCGATCTTTTTGCCACAACGCTCGGCATCATTCCGATGAAAGAAGGTATTTCACTTTATCAATGGATTTATATCAATCTTTTCAGTTTTTTGGGACCCTATTATGGTTCATTTGCCTTTGCCCTTGCCTTCATGCTCCTCTGTTGGGGTCTCGGTTATTGGATGGACCGGAAAAAGATCTATCTCAGGGTTTGAGTCTGTAGCCGCTGATTTTCAAGTCCTTGAGAAAATTAACTTGCTGATAATCATTTTGTTACATTCATTTCATTGTCCCCCGACGGGAAAGTCGTACCTTTGCGCCTTCAAAAAACAAGCATGGAAATCAGGAACATAGCTATTATAGCGCACGTAGACCACGGTAAAACTACCCTGGTAGACAGGATATTACAAACCACCAAAGTGTTCCGCGATAACCAGGAGACCGGTGAGTTGATCATGGACTCGAATGATCTGGAAAAAGAGAGGGGTATTACCATCTTCAGCAAGAATGCTGCGGTCACTTACAACGGTTATAAAATCAATGTTATTGATACCCCCGGACACAGTGATTTTGGTGGTGAAGTAGAGCGGGTATTGAAGATGGCAGATGGTGTGATACTGCTCGTGGATGCTTTTGAGGGACCCATGCCCCAGACACGCTTTGTACTTCAAAAAGCATTGCAACTCAACCTGCACCCGTTGGTAGTTATCAACAAAGTTGACAAGCCCAATTGCCGTCCCGATGAAGTGCATGATGCCGTTTTCGAGTTATTCTTCAATTTAGATGCAACCGAGGAGCAACTTAACTTCCCTACCTTTTATGGTAGTGGAAAGCATGGCTGGTTCAATGATTCACTTACACCTACCGACAACATTCTTCCGCTGATGGATGGCATCATCAAGCATGTGCCTGCCCCTGAAGCAAAAGAAGGTCCGTTACAATTACAAATTACTTCTCTTGACTTTTCTTCTTTCCTTGGAAGAATTGCCATCGGTAAAGTGACCCGCGGTACCATTCGTGAGGCACAGAATATTGCATTGGTGCAGCCAGATGGTACTTTCAAAAAATCTAAGGTAAAGGAGCTATATGTATTCGAAGGCATGGGAAAGAGGAAGGTAACTGAAGTGATGGCGGGTGATCTCTGTGCTGTGGTAGGACTTGAAAATTTTAATATCGGTGATACCATTGCTGATGTTGACACACCCGAAGCATTGCCTGTTATCAGTGTGGATGAGCCTACGATGAGCATGACATTCAGCATCAACAATTCTCCCTTCTTTGGTAAGGATGGAAAGTTTGTAACCTCCCGCCACCTGCGCGATAGACTCATGAAAGAGACAGAAAAGAACCTGGCATTGCGCGTAGAAGATACAGACAGTGCAGACAGTTTCAATGTATTTGGTCGGGGTATTCTTCACCTGGGCATTTTGATTGAAACCATGCGAAGAGAAGGATATGAGCTGACGGTTGGAAACCCCCAGGTATTGGTAAAATACATAGACGGCAAAAAGCATGAGCCGTTTGAAAATCTGGTGGTAGATGTACCACAGGAATTCAGCGGAAAAGTCATTGACCTGGTAACTCAGCGCAAAGGGGAGATGCAGGTGATGGAAACAAAAGGAGAAATGCAGCACCTTGAGTTTGAAATACCTTCCCGCGGCCTCATTGGTCTTCGCTCACAAATGCTTACCAGCACAGCAGGTGAGGCCGTGATGGCACACCGGTTGATTGGATATAAGCCCTGGAAGGGACCAATTCCCGGAAGAAACAATGGTGTATTGATTGCCAAGTTTCAGGGAACAACCACTGCCTATTCTATCGATAAACTTCAAGATCGCGGCAGCTTCTTTGTTGATCCGGGAGAGGATGTATATGTTGGACAAATCATTGCGGAGCATATCAAACCCGGTGATCTGAATGTGAATGCCGTTGAAATGAAAAAGCTCACGAATCACCGCGCCAGCGGAAGTGATGATGCGGTAAGAATAACACCCAAGCTGCAATTCTCTCTCGAAGAGTGCATGGAATATATCCAGCAGGATGAATGCATTGAGGTTACACCCCGTGTTATCCGTATGCGGAAGGTGGTTCTCAACGAGGAGGAACGAAAGAAGACGGCCCGCCAGATGCAGAGCGAAGCAGTCTAGCCCGGGATACGAGGTCACACCGTGGTCATCCCGGTTAGTTTATTCCATAGCAGGTCTTTCAATGCTACAATACCTGCACCGGTAGCAGCCGATATGAAAACGTGTGGCACATTGTCGGGTAATTCCTTTTCAATAGCAACCTGCAGTTCTTCATCCAGCAGATCACTTTTGCTGATGGCAATGATCATTTCCTTTTGCAGCATCTCCGGATTGTATTTCCTGAGTTCTGTTAGCAGCGTATCAAATTCTTTTGCATGATCGGCACTATCAGCCGGAATAAGAAAAAGCAAAACCGCATTGCGTTCAATGTGCCGCAGGAAGCGATGTCCCAAACCCTTGCCTTCGGCCGCACCTTCAATGATTCCCGGCAGATCGGCCATGCAAAAAGATTGGCGGTCGCGGTATTCCACCATTCCCAATTGAGGAACGAGGGTGGTAAATGGGTAGTTGGCAATTTTTGGTTTGGCAGCACTGACCACGCTCAGTAAGGTGGATTTCCCCGCATTGGGAAATCCTACCAGACCGACATCTGCCAGCATTTTCAACTCGATGATTTTCCATCCTTCAAATCCGGGCTCACCGGGTTGAGCGTGCTCAGGGGCCTGATTGGTAGGAGTAGCAAAATTGCTGTTGCCCAAGCCGCCTCGTCCGCCTTTGAGCCAGACAATTTCTTGTCCGTCTTCCAATATCTCTGCCTCCAGATGACCACTTACTTCGTCGCGGGCAACTGTTCCCAGTGGCACTTCAATGATGATGTCTTGTCCGTCTTTCCCGGTACAGTTGTTTTTACTGCCATTTTCACCGTTTTCTGCCAGTACATTTTTGAAATACCGAAGGTGCAGCAGGGTCCATAATTGGGCGTTGCCTCTGAGAATGACATGACCTCCCCGCCCACCGTCGCCACCATCTGGGCCGCCTCGGGCAGTTAGTTTGTTGCGCAAAAAGTGACGGGCACCGGCACCGCCATGACCGCTCCGGGCGAAGATCCGGATATAATCAATGAAGTTGTTTTTATCTGACAAGGGAGACTAAATGTATGTAAAGGTAAGCATTGTGCTTCTTGGTGGCGAGTGAAAGATCATTGCTTTCCTTGATGGGGTTTATCTGTTTTGTAACAGGTTGCCTGGAAGGCCGCTACGAGTTGCTGTTCGCTGTTGCTGATGTCAACCCTGTATAGACCGGTCTTTCTCGTATTGTTCAGACAACGGGCTTCTGCTATCAGCAGATCACCCACTTTGGCGGGATGAGTAAATGTGATGGATGCATCGAGGGCTACATTGATTTTTCCTTCCCAATTAGATGCATATCCGAAAGCAGTGTCTGCAAATGCAAAAGTGATGCCTCCGTGAAGGGTACCGAATCCATTCATCATATCTTCTCTGATTTCCATGGAGATGCGGGAATAGTTTGGCGATAGATCGAGGATCTTAACCCCCATCCAGGAGCTGAAGGAGTCATGTGCAGCGAGTTCAAGAATAGGGGAGGAAGTAGGCAAAGACATACGATTTGTTTAGGATGGAAAGGTAAATCAATTCTGCCGGTAAGGGTTGGGTTCAGGGATATGGAAGGATTTAAATCATTAATTTAGGGAATGAAAAAATCACTGTTCTTTTTTTTGGTGGTCATTATAGCCAACGGCGTATTTGCCCAGGGGTCGCCTCACCCTTTTCAAAAAGACATAGATGCTTTTGTTTTGCAAGATAGCCGGCAAGCACCGCCTGCTAATCCGGTATTGTTGATTGGAAGTTCTTCATTCACATTTTGGAAGGATGTGCAACAGGCTTTCCCGGGTTTGCCTATTCTCAACCGTGGATTCGGTGGTTCTTCCTTGACTGATTTGATACATTTTGCTCCACAGGTGATTTTTGCCTACAACCCCAGGCAGATAATCATTTACTGTGGGGAGAATGATATAGCTGCAACACCGCCTGTTGGACCAAAAGTGGTATTGCAGCGTTATAGAAAACTTTTTAATATGATTCGCAGTAAGTGGCCGGCGATGCCCATCGTATATATATCCATTAAGCCGAGTCCGTCACGCTGGCAACTGGAGCCACAGTTTGTGGAGGCAAATAGGCGCATTAGTGCCTTCATGCGCAACAAAAAAAACGCAAGATTTTTGGATGTTCATACGGCGATGCTTGACAGCAAGGGGGAGACGCGTCCGGAACTATATATCAATGACCGTTTGCACATGAATGCCAAGGGGTACGCAATCTGGCAAAGCCTTCTTGGGCCCTTGCTGCTGCCGGGGGAGGTGCCCCGGTAAAGTAGGGGGCGTAAAAATAATTTATTCACTCCCAAATACAGTCCCAACAAGGGTTTGCATTTCTTTTCAACACGGGGTGAATAAATCATTTACAAAAAATTCATATTGAATTGTAACGTTGTAGGGTAATTATTGGCGACCAAAAAAGCAGCCCTTTCCGCAGAACCCCCTCTGCCCAATCAACTGCCCAAAATCAGACTTTAATTACCCGATTCGGATAGCTAATGAGCAGGTTGTTGCAGACAACAATCATCATTTTCACCATCCGGATTTTTTTGACCCTTAAAATGAACGTTGGTTATGTCGAATGAAACAGAATTGTTGTTAAGAGAGAACAAAGACCGCTTTGTTATTTTACCGATTAACTATCCTAAAATCTGGGAAGCATACAAGAAACATGAAGCCAGTTTCTGGACTGCAGAAGAGATTGATTTGGGAAGTGATATGAAGGACTGGAACTCAATGAATGAGGGTGAGCGCCATTTCATTTCCAGTGTACTCGCATTTTTCGCGGCCAGTGATGGAATTGTGAATGAGAACCTGGCGGTGAATTTCATGAGCGAAGTACAACTCCCTGAGGCGCGTTGCTTTTATGGATTTCAAATCATGATGGAAAATATCCATTCAGAGACCTATGCCCTGTTGATTGATACCTATATCAAGGATCCGGTGGAAAAAAATCGTTTATTCCATGCAATCGAGACCATACCGGCTGTAAAAAAGAAAGCCGAATGGGCGCTTCGTTGGATTACAGGCGGAACCTTTGCCGAGCGCCTTGTTGCGTTTGCAGCCGTGGAAGGCATATTCTTCAGCGGTAGCTTTTGCTCAATTTTCTGGCTCAAGAAAAGAGGCTTGATGCCCGGACTCACTTTCAGTAATGAGCTGATCAGCAGGGATGAAGGGCTACACTGCGAGTTTGCCTGTCTTTTATACAGCATGCTGGACAATAAATTGAGTCAGGAAGCAGTTTATAATATTATCAGTGATGCGGTCGCCATTGAGAAAGAGTTCATTACCGACGCCCTCCCGGTAGCCCTGATAGGAATGAACGCCAAGCTGATGCAGCAGTACATTGAATTCGTTGCAGACAGGTGGCTGTCAGAGCTGGGTTACCCGAAAATTTACAATGCCACCAATCCCTTCGATTTCATGGAAATGATTTCACTGGAAGGAAAAACGAACTTCTTTGAAAAAAGGGTGGGTGATTACCAGAAAGCTGGTGTAATGGCCGGCAACCGGGAAGCACAAACCTTCTCACTCGAAGAAGATTTTTAATAACATCGATTCAACTATCCCATCATCATATATATTGTAGTTCTATGCAGGTAATAAAAAGAAACAACAGAAGAGAGAGTGTAAAATTCGACAAGATCACTGCACGCATTGAGAAATTGTGTTACGGTCTGGACAGAAGATTTGTAAGTGCCGTAGATGTTGCCAAAAAGGTGATTGAAGGTTTGTATGATGGTGTACCCACAACAGAGCTAGACAACCTGGCTGCTGAAACTGCCGCTGCCCTTACCGTAAAGCATCCCGATTATGCTCTGCTGGCAAGTCGCATCGCTGTGAGCAACTTACATAAAAACACTACCAAAAGTTTTTCAGAGACAATGCGCCTCTTGTACAATTGTACAGATTCCAAAACCGGAAAGGTGCTACCGCTGATTGCTGATGATGTGATGCAGATCATTGAAGAGAATGCCGAACTACTCGACAGCACCATTATTTACGATCGTGATTACGGCTTTGATTATTTTGGTTTCAAAACACTTGAGAAATCTTATCTACTGAAAGTGAATGGTAAGATTGTTGAGCGCCCACAACACATGTACATGCGTGTATCCATTGGTATTCACAAAAATGACATGGATAGCGCCATCAAAACCTATCACCTGATGAGTGAGCGTTGGTTCACCCATGCTACCCCTACACTTTTCAACGCAGGTACCCCAAAACCACAAATGAGCAGCTGTTTCCTGCTGACCATGAAGGAAGACAGCATTGACGGTATTTACGATACACTTAAGCAAACAGCAAAAATTTCTCAGAGCGCTGGCGGTATCGGCCTAGCTATCCACGGCATTCGTGCAACCGGCAGCTATATTGGTGGCACCAATGGCACCAGCAATGGTATCATACCCATGCTGAAAGTATTTAATGATACAGCCCGCTATGTTGATCAGGGTGGCGGAAAACGCAAAGGTGCATTTGCTATTTATCTCGAACCCTGGCATGCAGATGTGTTCGAATTCCTCGACCTGCGCAAAAACCACGGTAAGGAAGAGATGCGTGCCCGCGACCTTTTCTATGCTCTCTGGATACCAGATCTGTTCATGAAACGTGTTGAGCAGGATGGAGAATGGAGCCTGTTCTGCCCCAATGAAGCACCCGGACTGCATGAAAGCTGGGGAGATAATTTTGAACAACTGTATGAACAATATGAGCGTGAAGGACGTGCACGCAAAACAATCAAAGCACAGGAATTGTGGTTCGCAATACTAGAAGCTCAAATTGAAACAGGTACTCCCTACCTCCTGTACAAGGATGCTGCCAACAGCAAGAGCAACCAGCAGAACCTGGGAACCATCAAGAGCTCCAACCTCTGCACTGAGATCATAGAGTACACTTCTCCAGATGAAATTGCAGTGTGCAACCTGGCATCACTGGCGCTTCCCCGATTTGTTATCAACGGACAGTTCGACCACGATAAACTCTACGAGGTAACTTACCAGGCCACCAAGAACCTGAATAAAATCATTGACTATAACTACTATCCTGTTGAAGAGGCAAGAAACTCTAACCTCCGTCACCGCCCCATCGGTCTGGGTGTTCAGGGATTAGCAGATGTATTCATTCAACTGCGCATGCCATTCGAAAGCGATGCAGCCAAGACCCTCAACAAGGAAATATTCGAGACAATTTATTTTGCAGGCATGACAGCAAGCAAGGATCTTGCTAAAGTTGAAGGTCCATACGAAACTTATGCCGGATCTCCTGTTTCCAAAGCTCAATTCCAATTTGATCTCTGGGGTGTAGAACCAAGCCTTCGCTGGGATTGGTATAGCCTGAAGGCTGAAGTTCTGAAGTATGGTGTACGCAACTCCCTACTCGTGGCACCCATGCCGACTGCTTCTACTTCACAGATCCTCGGCAACAATGAGTGCTTCGAACCGTATACTTCCAACATTTATGTACGTCGCGTACTGAGTGGAGAATTCGTGGTAGTCAACAAACACCTGTTGAACGACCTCATCGAACTCAATCTCTGGAACGATGAAATGAAAAACCGCATCATCGCCAACAACGGATCCATTCAGAAAATTGACGACATACCCGATCACATCAAGGAAGTATATAAAACAGTTTGGGAAATCAAACAAAGAACATTGATTGATATGGCAGCAGACAGAGGCGCTTTCATCTGCCAGTCACAATCACTCAACCTCTTCGTAGATGCACCTACTACCAGCAAACTGACCTCCATGCATTTCTACGGATGGCGCAAAGGTCTGAAAACCGGAATGTATTACCTGCGCTCCAAGGCAGCTTCACAAGCCGTACAATTCACTGTAGAAAAACAAGGGGGAAAGACAGTTGAACCATTGATCAACAAGCACTCTTTGTCTGTAGTAGAAGGGAACGGTACAGATGTAGAGAACAGTGGTCTCAACGGAGGAACCTGCAGCATGGAAGACGGCTGTGTTACCTGCAGCGCATAACACGGGCATTACCATCTTACATACCATACCTGTTCGGATTTCCGGGCAGGTATTTTTTATTTGCGGGGGCGAAGACCACCCACAAGTATGGTGATCATGTTGTTTTCTAACTCTTCTGCAGAAATTTTGTGACGAGAACGGTGCCAACTTTCTATGCCGCTCACCGCATGTAAAAGGATTAACACCGCAGTAGGGGCATCAATGGGTTCAATCTCTCCAGCCCGGATTCCAGCCTCAATGATGGCCGCCAGGCGCTTCCGGTAAATTCTGCGCTGGTTTTGGAAATTAGATAAATAGGGGTCGAGTAAGTGCTTCCATTCCCGATCACTTACATAAACTTCCTCATAATGATGAATCATTTCATGAATGTGAAAGCGAAGAATTTTTTCAATTTTCTCAGCAGCAGGAATTTTTTCCTGTTCCACTTCCTCAATTTTTTGCATGAAGCGATTGGCAACCCCAAAACACAATTCATGCAATAATTCGGTTTTTGATTTGATGTGGTTGTACAAACTAGCCGCTTCCACACCTACTGATTCTGCCAAATCACGCATGCTGGCTGCCTTGAATCCCTTTTCACGAAACAACAATGCCGCCTTGGCAATGATCACTTCCCTGCGTGAGGTATGACTATCTGTCTTTATTCTGGCCATACAACAAAGATAACAAACTAACATACGTTAGGCATATTTTTGATTTGTTTATTTTTTTATAGCCATACAATCTTCCCTATTGCTGAATTTTGGTTAGTTTCTTGAAAGGAAAAAAGAGGGGGAATCGCAGCCATAGTGCCCCGGAATGCTTTAATTTCGCCGCCAAACAATACATTCTTTATGTCATTAGTTGTTGTAGGTACCATGGCATTCGATGCCATCGAAACACCCTTTGGAAAAAGTGATAAGATCATCGGCGGTGCAGCCACTTACATCGCCTGGTGTGCTTCCAATTTTACCCCCGTTAAGCAAATTTCCATTGTGGGTGGTGATTTCCCTGCTGAAGAACTGAAAGCACTCACCGATAGGCAAGTTGATTTAGCTGGTGTACAGATCAAGGCAGATGAAAAATCATTTTTCTGGAGGGGCAGGTACCACATGGATATGAACAGCCGAGATACACTCGACACCCAACTGAACGTATTGGCAAATTTTCAGCCTGTAGTTCCTGAAAGCTATCAGGATTGTGAATTCCTAATGCTGGGTAACCTGGTGCCTGCTGTACAACGCAGTGTAATTGAGCAAATGAGGAAAAGACCGAAGTTAATTGTAATGGATACGATGAACTTTTGGATGGAAACTGCAATGGAAGATCTGAAGAAAACCATTTCCATGGTAGATGTGATCATGGTCAACGATAGCGAAGCCCGACAGTTAAGTGGTGATTACTCGCTGGTAAGAGCTGCTGCCACCATCATGCAAATGGGTCCTAAGTATGTGATTATCAAAAAAGGTGAGCACGGTGCTTTGTTGTTCCATGAGGACAAAGTGTTTTTTGCCCCTGCTCTTCCATTGGAGGATGTATTCGACCCAACCGGGGCCGGTGATACATTTGCCGGCGGATTCATTGGTCACCTGGCAAGAACAAAAGACATTTCTTTCGATAACATGAAGACGGCCATCATCCTGGGCAGTGCCATGGCATCATTTTGTGTTGAAAAATTTGGCACTGATCGGCTGCGTGAACTAAGTAGTGATGATATTGCCCATCGTCTCAATGATTTTGTACAGTTGGTGAACTTTGACATCAAACTGTATTAATTTCCTTGCTTTTGTAATTACTGATTAATAAGTATATTTACAATATGAACACGAATAAAAACATGAAACACACCGGTAAGTTCTCCCTAGGAGGGCACTGATTGTTTGCATGTACTTTGATAAACCAGGCCCTCCCGAAACGGAGGGCTTTTTTTTAACCATAAAAAAATACTTCATGAAAGTAGCTGTTGTCGGGGCCACAGGTTTGGTGGGCACCAAGATGTTACAAGTGCTGGCGGAAAGAAATTTTCCGGTGACTGAATTAATTCCTGTTGCTTCACCCCAATCGGTTGGTAAAGCCATCTGCTTTGCCGGCAAAAATTATTCAGTTGTCGGAATGGAAACTGCCATTGCTGCAAAACCGGCAGTAGCCCTATTTTCTGCAGGAGGAGGTACCTCATTGGAGTGGGCGCCTCGTTTTGCTGAAGCCGGTATCATTGTTATTGATAATTCATCTGCCTGGCGGATGGATCCCGATAAAAAACTCGTAGTGCCGGAAGTCAACGCAGCTGTAATCACTTCCAATGACCGCATCATTGCTAACCCTAACTGCTCTACCATTCAGATGGTCGTGGCATTGCATCCACTACACAAGCGATACAAAATCAAAAGAGTTGTAGTTAGTACGTATCAGAGTGTTACGGGTACCGGAAAAAAAGCGGTAGACCAGTTGTTCAATGAGCGCAAAGGCATTCAGGGTGAGATGGCCTACGCTTATCCCATTGATTTGAATGCCATTCCACAGATAGATGTTTTCCTCGACAATGGTTATACCAAGGAGGAAATGAAAATGGTGAAGGAAACCAAGAAAATCATGGGTGATGATACAATTAGAGTGACCGCCACCACTGTTCGTATCCCTGTTATGGGAGGTCACAGCGAAAGTGTCAACATCGAATTTGAGCAACCCTTCGAACTATCCGACGTAACTCACATTCTTTCCCATGCTCCCGGAGTTGTGGTGCAGGATGATGTTCAATCGAAAATCTATCCCATGCCTTTGTGGGCGCATGAAAAGGATGATGTGTTTGTTGGAAGGATCCGTCGGGATGAATCGCAAGACAATACCCTGAACATGTGGATTGTGAGCGATAACCTTCGGAAAGGTGCGGCAACCAATGCTGTTCAAATTGCAGAATACATGATGCAAAAAGGGTTATTGTAGTTGTACAATCAATCTGTAACATAGTTGAAGCAATATGCCAGAGTTACATGCTCATATCATTGCTGAAGCAGCTTACATGAAGGCATGGGAAAACTATACCTGTCATGAAGAGCCCTGCACAGAGGCCGATCTCATGCAACGTGCTGCCACTGCTTTTGTGCGAAAAATTCTGTCCTTCAACGCCCATCCCCTTCAATGGGTTGTTTTAGCCGGCCCCGGAAACAATGGCGGTGATGGATTTTTTATAGCTCGTCTTCTCTTGCAGGAGGGCTATCGTCCGGAAATATATTTTTTACCCTCTCTCCGCAAGCGACCCCCTCATATTGAACAGTGTATCGATGAACTGATTGCTGCCGGTTTGATTGTTCAGGAAATCAGCAACAAAAAAAATTTTCCCCTCCTTTCAGCAGATACCATAGTGATCGATGCTCTTTTTGGTGTCGGACTCAACCGGCCTTTGTCATCGGTTGCAGCTGAGTTGGTCATGTATCTGCTTGCAGCTGAAGTAAATTGTTGGTCGGTGGATATTCCTAGTGGCATGGGTTCTGATCAATACATCATCGGACCATCTGTGAGGGCACAGCACACCATTGGTTTCGAGAGTTTGAAACCTGCTTTTTTACTGGCGCAAAATTGGCCAATGCTTGGCAAGTTGGATGTTGTACCGATCGGACTTTCCCCGAACTATCCGTTGATTCACCCATCTGATACCCGTTTAATCACTGAAGAAACTATCCGTGAAATATTCCGTCCCCGCCAGGGAGTTGAGCACAAAGGTCATTTTGGCCATTCATTTCTGGTTGCGGGCAGTGAAGGTAAAATGGGTGCGGCAGTACTTGCAGCCAAAGCTTGTTTAAGAAGTGGAACCGGACTACTCACTGTTTTGGTTCCTGAAAAATATACAGTGGATCTTCTCACGGCTTTGCCGGAAGCCATGCAACTGGCTCGTGAAAACGGACTACCCAAACTCGAACCCTATCGAAGTATTGGCATAGGACCGGGAATGGGACTTGATGCTGATGCGGAAAAACTATTGGTAGATGTTTTGAGAAAGAGCCAGGTTCCACTGGTGCTGGATGCAGATGCCTTGCACCTGCTGTCACTGCACCCACAACATTTATCGCTTCTTCCGGAAGGGGCCCTGCTCACACCGCATCCCAAAGAATTTGATCGCTTGTTCGGAAAACATTCCAATGAGTATGAAAGATCTGCCAAAGCCCGACAAATTAGCCAACAGAACCCATGGGTAGTCATTTTAAAAGGCCATCATACACAGGTTTGTTATGGGGGAAAGAGTTGGTTCAACTCAACCGGAAATGCAGGGCTGGCAAAAGGTGGTTCGGGTGATGTGCTCACCGGAATATTGACTGCTTTATTGGCACAGCAATACGACCCCCTGCAGGCGGCTTTGCTCGGCGTTTATTTGCACGGACTGGCAGCTGATATAGCAGTAAACACTATAGCCCAGGAAAGTCTTTTGGCCAGCGATGTCATCGAATCTTTAGGAAAAGCATTTCAAACATTGTATTGATGCCTAAGGATGCTCAATGGCTCTATTCATGAATTGCAACAAAGGTTGCAGGTTATTCAATGCCTGAAGTAAATCTCGCAGCAGACTTTTTTCTGTTAATTGCTGATCAGTTAGTGGCATGGTGGCAACAAAGCTTTTCATTTTAAGGAATTCAATCGCCGGATTATCTTTTTCATAACCTTTCGGCTCCCGTGATAAAATCATTCCCTCCCATTTTTCCAAACTTCCATACAATTTCTTGAATCCAGGGGCACGTAAAAGTTGGCTGAACTCATCCCAGTTGTAATCAATCTCTTGTCTTATCTGCTGAAGTATTGTCGCATCGGGCATATACAATCCACCTCCTACAAAACTTTTACCACCCGGTTCGATGTGCACATAATATCCTGCCAGCAATGATTTCTTGCCATCTGCTTTGATGCTGGCACCCATATTTGTTTTATATGGGGATTTATCTTTGCTAAAACGAACATCTCTGTTGATCCGGAAAATGCAATCTTTTGGCTGCAACGAAGCGAATGCAGGTTCTTTTTTTTCTAATGATCGAAGCACCTGTTCTACCAACTGATGAAAGTCTGCCTTCGCCGATTCATAGTCCATTCGATGTGCGTCTAACCACTCTTTCTGGTTATTGCGGGCGAGTCCTTTGAGGAATTGGAGGGTGGCTTGTTGCAACATGGCATTTATTTTATTGGTTAGAGAGATCTGCATTTACCAACTGCAGGAATTCATCTTCTGAAAGAATATGAATGCTGTTGATTTTTTTTGCTTTTTCCAATTTGCTCCCTGCATCTTCACCTACTATTAGGTAATTAAGTTTGGCACTTACACCGCTGGCAATCACAGCCCCCTGTGCTTCTGCAAGGGCTTCTGCCTTTTGTCGGGTTAGCCGGCTGAGTGTTCCGGTGAATAAGAAACTTTTGCCTGTCAGAACACCCGTAGCCGTAGCTTCTTTTTTGGTATTGATTAGTTGCACTCCTAACTTTTCAAGCGTTTCCAGCATAGTAATATTTGCAGGATTGTTGAAAAATGCATGAATACTGGCTGCCACCTTTTGACCAACATCTTCCAGATGCAGCAGATCCTCTTGTGTTATCTTTTGGTACTCGAGCAAATGACTTACATGATTGGCCAGGGTTTTCGCAGTAGTTTCACCGACAAACCGAATACCTAAACCGTAAATAAGTCTGTGCAGGGGTTGAGTTTTGGAGGCCTCAATTGCGGTGCGCAAATTATCCGTACTTTTTTTACCGAACCCCTCTAGCATACTGATCCGGTGGAAGTCCAGCGTGTAGATACCGGGAATATCTTTCAGCAATCCCAACTCATAGAATTTCCGAACATTCGCTTCTCCCAGGCTTTTTATGTCCATAGCATCTTTGCTCACAAAGTGTATGATTTTTTCAATCACCTGTGCCTCACATTCAATGTTGATACAACGCCAAACGGCTTCTGTAGGTTCCTTGTAAAGTTTACTGTTGCAAACAGGACAAGTTACCGGAAACACGATGGGTTGTTCTGTTCCCTTTCTTAACTCGGTTAAAGTTTGAACGATCTGCGGAATGACATCTCCTGCACGTTCGATTAACACTTTGTCACCTATCATCAGTTGTTTTTCCCGGATGTAATCTTCATTGTGCACAGAAATACTAGATACGGTTACACCTGCCAATGCTACCGGCGAAAGTTTTGCAACGGGTGTTACCGCTCCTGTTCTTCCAACCTGAAATTCTATACCGATTAATTGTGTTGTTGCTTGCCTGGCTTTGAATTTATAGGCAATTGCCCAACGAGGATGGTGGGAAGTCATTCCCAGCTTTTCCTGTTGATCAATCCGATTTACTTTTATGACCAGTCCGTCAATTTCATATGGTAAGTCATCCCTTGTTGTTTCTGCATCAGCGCAATACCTGATTACATCCTGGATGGAAGAAAAAAGTTTCTTTTCATTTTCAGGAGATCGGAATCCCAATTGCCAGAGTAGGGAAAGTGATCCACTGTGGGTTGCCAAAAGTTCTTTTCCGTTGGCGACTGCTTGTTCTTGGCGCTCATCGGCCGGTGCATCAAAAGACACGTAGCTGATGTGATAAAGAAATGCTTCCAGGTTGCGCCGACCAACTTCGCGATCATCTTTCATTCTTAGACTTCCGGCAGCAGCGTTGCGGGGATTGGCCATGGGAGATAATCCTGCGGCCATCAGAGATGTATTGAAGTCCTCAAATGTTTTCTTGCTCATCATGACTTCCCCACGGATTTCGATTTGTCGAATGCCAAAGGCAGAGAAAGAGGCGGTTAATGGAATCGTTCTGATCTGCCGAATATTTTGCGTGATTTCTTCTCCCGCAACTCCATCACCTCTTGTGGTGGCCCTGATCAGTTGATCATTTTCATAAATGAGTGAAATGCTGGCCCCATCAAATTTTGGTTCCACACAATAGTTAACTTCAGATGTACTGCTGAGTTCCAGCACCTTTCTGTTGAAATCAATCAGGTCTTCCGCACCATAGCTATTGTCTAAGCTCAGCATTGGCACAAGGTGGGGTACCGACTGAAATTGAACAGGTAAGCTGCTGCCTACCCGTAAGCTTGGTGAGTTGCTCACTTGCCATTCAGGGTGTTCTTTTTCTGTTGAGAGCAGCCAACGAAACAATACATCATATTCATAATCGGAAAGCAATGGGGCATTTAAAACATAGTATCTGTATTCGTGGAAGCGCAAAACATCCCGGAGTGATTCGGTTTCATTCGCAGTTGCACAACTGGGAACAGACTGTGCCAGTGGCAGAAGTCTTTCAGTTTCGGCAGCGAGTTGGCGTGTAGTTGCTGGTGTATAGATCATTGTTGAAGGGTAATCTGAAAGGCAATTAATGACCCTCCTGATATCCGTGACAAAAATAGCAGCATATTGCTAATTTTAGTACCTTGTAGTTCAGTCTATTTGATGCAGGAAGGAAAAATTTCGGTAGTAAATCAACCCATCAACAGACATATCCGAACTTGCCCCTGAATTTGGACAGGAATTAGGTGAAAGCGAGCCGGAATAACCAAATTGTGCTAGTATGCTGTATTCAATGACGGGTTTTGGCAGATCAGAACAAACCATTCGGGATAAAAATTATCTGGTGGAGATTCGTTCACTTAATGGCAAGCAGTTCGACCTGAGATTGACAATTCCTGCTCTGCTCAAACCCTTTGAATTTGAAGTGAGAAATCTGTTATCAGAAAACTTACTGCGGGGTAGTGTGGAATGTGTTATTCAGATTAAATTCAATGGATCGGTACGTCCGGTTACCATCAATACAGACCTTGCCAGGTCTTACTATGAGCCAATTTCACGTTTGGCAGAGGAATTAAAGATCGATACGGGTGATATTTTATCCACCCTGGTCAAACTACCTGATGTGATTGTACCTGCGAGCGAATCCCTTTCAGATGATGAGTGGAACGAATGTAAGAAGGTGCTGCTAGAGGCGATAGCACAGTTGAACCAGCATCGGCTAAATGAGGGGGCTGCATTGGAAAAAGATCTTTTGTCAAGAGTTGATCATATCGAGCAAGGACAAAAAGAGATTGCTGTTTTGGAACCGGAACGCCGTATCCGGATGAAAGAACAGCTGCGGAAATTACTGGAAGAGCAGGTGGGAAAAGATATGTACGACACCAATCGCCTGGAGCAAGAATTGATCTATTACATTGAAAAAATTGATATCAGCGAAGAGCAGGTACGCTTGAGTAATCATTGTGCCTATTTTCGAACTGTACTGGCTGAGGCGGATTTGTCTAAGGGAAAAAAATTATCTTTTATTTTGCAGGAATTCGGGCGAGAAATCAATACCACGGGCTCTAAGGCGAATGATGTCGGGATTCAGCAGGTAGTGATCCGCATGAAAGATGAGCTGGAAAAAGCGAAAGAGCAAGTTCTCAATATCTTATGAGAAAGGACAACATCACCTGAATAGCTTTGCTTGCTGTATCTTTGTGAAAAATCACCACTTGAAAAACTGGTTGTGTATCCTTCTTATAGTTTTTGCCGGAGTTGGCTGCCGGCAATTGGATGTATATGAGCAGTTGAAATCATTTCCCTCTCATAACTGGGCTTCCGCCGATAGTTGTCAATTTACTTTTACCATTACAGATACCACCGTACGTTATCATATTTATGCCATTATCCGGCATGAAGATGCCTATCACTACAACAATATTTGGCTTGGAATAACAACTCAGGCACCAAAAGATACCGTCAAAAAGCAGTCGGTTATGCTCACTCTCGGGGATAATAAGAAGGGATGGCTGGGAACAGGTATGAGCGATGTATTTGAACACCGAGTTCGTATCACCCGCTATCCGGTTCAGCTTCAAAAGGGAGAATATAATTTTGTTCTCAAACAAATCATGCGGGAGGACCCTCTGCAGGGTCTTCTGCAAGCAGGTTTACGCGTTGAAAAAGTAGTTCCATGAACCTACAACTTAAGTGGCCGCTCAAACGAAAGGCTTTGAGCATTTTATACTGGACCCTGTTATTCTACATGGTTCTGGCTCTGTCTTATTGGTGGTTCGCTCTTGAAAAACAAAACAGACAAATCGAGTTCATTCGTTTACAGGAACTTAAGATACAATCCGGTACTGCACAATCAGCCAGCCAATCCATCGAAAGCACCATCACCGACTATGCCAATAGAAAAACAATTCAGTATACGGCTGAGGGACTAACTTTCCTGGCATTTATTGTATTAGGGGCAGTGGTTGTTTTTCGGGCAACACGCAGACAGTTTCGCTTGTCGGAGCAACAACAAAATTGGATGATGGCAATCACGCATGAACTAAAAACACCCATCGCCGTAACCCGACTTAACCTAGAGACCTTACAAAAAAGAGAATTAGAGACCTCAGTACGAGATAAATTGTTGAATAATTCGATCGCAGAGACAGGGAGACTTAATCAACTCTGCAGCAATGTTTTACTGGCGGCTCAATTTGACAGTGGTAATTACCGTGCCAATAAAATGCCCTTGAATTTATTTGACGTGGTATCGCGTGCTGCAGAAGATACACGTTCTCGCTATCCGGGTTATACAATTGAAGTGAAGGGGGATGCCACAGCCAATGTGATCGCTGAAGAGTGGCTGATTGTTATACTTGTCAGTAATCTCTTGGAGAATGCTGTTGCCTATTCCCCCCGGGAGAAGCCGGTAACTCTTGAAATACAGGGCAATCAACAAAATGTACAGTTACAGGTGTCAGATCACGGACCCGGAATTGATGCTGCCGAACAGAAAAAAATATTTCAAAAATTTTATCGCACGGGCAATGAACTCACTCGACAGAAGAAAGGTACCGGACTGGGATTGTACCTTTGCAAAAAAATAGCAGAAGCCCACAATGCCAGGATATCGGTTGAAAGTCAACCCGGAAAGGGCAGTCGATTCCAGGTATCATTCCCCTCCTTCCATGCCTGATCAATACCACATACTCTTAGTTGAAGATGAAGAACATTTGCAGGAAGCTTTGCAATTGAACCTTCAAATGGAAGGTTATGATGTTACCATTGCCGGTGATGGAGCTAAGGCTTTATCATGGGTAGCACAAGCACATTTTGATCTGATCATTATGGATGTGATGTTGCCTGAGATAGACGGTATCAGTGTTACTGAAACCATCCGACTTACCAATCGCGAAGTACCCATTTTGATGTTAAGTGCAAGAGACTCGAGTGATTATCGAATTACAGGGTTACGCAAAGGAGCTGATGATTATCTCACTAAACCCTTTCATCTGGAAGAACTGTTGCTTCGAATAGGAAAGCTGATAGAAAAAAATACCAAGCAAAAGCAAGTGACCTCTTTTCCCGAAAAATTTGAATTTGGGGGAAATGTGCTTGATTTTAGTTTACGACAGGCAATTACATTTCGCGGTGAAACATTGCAACTCACAAAAAAAGAGTGGCTACTGCTTAGATTGTTGTTGGAGAACAAGGGTGAAGTGGTGGCGCGTGAGAAAATACTACAAATGGTATGGGGCTATCAGGTATATCCCAATACCCGCACCATCGATAATTTTATACTCAACTTTAGAAAGTATTTCGAAGAAGACAGCAAACAACCCCGCTACTTTCATTCTGTAAGAGGAATTGGCTATCGGTTCAACGAATAGGGTCATTAGTTCGTTGCTTTTTTGATTCAAATACAGGCAATATCGCCTATTCTTTTGCGTTTTATTGAATCAATATCGTTTACATGTCTCTTTCAACCATCAGTGATTTTCTGGACCCAATTTCCCGGTCTGCTATTTTAGAAGATGAGCCACTGAGTGATCATCAGTTGGGTCGCTATATTTCCTGCTACGATGAGGAATTCCCCGATCTGGAAGATGCCGAGCTAGTGCTGATTGGTTGTTGTGAAATGAGAGGCGCTTCTGCTGCTGCTGCACCCAGCAATGCCGCTAATCAGGTGCGGAAGGAATTGTATCGGTTGTTTCACTGGCATACCGATGTTCGGCTGGCTGACATAGGCAATGTGAAAACCGGTGCACGCCTGCAGGATAGTTATGCAGCCCTGAGTTCAATCGTAAAGGAGCTTATAGAGGCCGGAAAAAAAGTGCTCATCATTGGTGGTTCTCATGACAATACCCTGGCACAATACCAGGCCTATGGAGCCATGGACAAAATAATTGATGCAGTGGTAGTTGATGCCCGCATTGATATTAATATGGAGGGAGTTTTTCCGGAAGAGATGTTCCTGGTTGAAATGTTCACAGGAGTTCCCAACTTCCTGAGACATTTTACCCATATCGGGTTCCAAAGTTTTTTCACCCACCCTGATATGTTGGAAATGATCGATCGCTTGCGATTTGACTGTTTTCGTTTGGGGAAAGTAAAAGAGTCGATTGAATTAATGGAGCCATTGATAAGAAACAGCGACATGTTCAGTTTTGACATAAGTGCCATCCAGCATGCTCATGCTCCGGCCAATCTGCTAGCACCCAATGGATTTTCGGGAGAGGAAGCTTGCACATTGCTACAATATGCAGGAATGAGCAGCACCTGCAGTAGCTTTGGTATCTATGGATATATTCCTGAGCAGGATCTTCATCAAATGACAGCGCGACAAATCTCTCAGATGATTTGGTACCTGATTGACGGCATCAGAACAGGAAGGGAAGAAGCAAGTTTGAAAAATCTTCATGAATTCAATATCTATAACCTGGCCTTTGCTGAAATCAGTACTGTTTTTCTGCAAAGCAAAAGAACCGGTAGATGGTGGATGCGCATAGGAGAGGAAAAATTTATCGCCTGCAGCTATCAGGATTACAAAACTGCCAGCAACAATGATATACCCGAGGCATGGTTGCGCGCCGTTGAAAGGCAGGATTCTTGATTTCCCTGACTACTTTTTCGTAAATTGTTGCAACATCTGAACACCATGCGCAACAATTTTGCTTATATCAATGCCTTCCTGATTCTGCTTATCATGGCTTCTTGCGGAATGCCGACAGCCATTCGACGGACAGCCCAACGACAATTAATTACCCATCCTTCCTTACAACCTGCCCATGTGGGTATTTCTATAGCAGATGCAGCAACCGGAAAATATCTGTACAATCACCAGGCGGATAAGTATTTTATTCCCGCCAGTAATACCAAACTTTTTACCTGCATCGCTGCCTTGCAGACATTAGGTGATAGTCTGGTAGCTTTTCGATGGGTAGATAAAGGAAATGGTACAATTGAGGTAGAAGCCAATGGGGACCCTACTTTCCTTCATCCTGACTATAAGAAGCAGCCTGCTTTTGACCGGCTGCGGCAACAGCAAAAAATTTTACTTACAGATCAGAATTGGAAGGACAATGGTATGGGCGCAGGTTGGGCCTGGGATGATTATTCCAGCGACTATATGTCTGAAAGATCATTCATGCCTCTATATGGTAACCTTGCCAGTTTTCAAGTGAAACAAGGCATGCTTACTTCCGTTCCTTCCAGGTATGCCGGTCAATTACAGTCATCAGTTAATTCTTTCGGACCTCGTTTCAATATCACCCGACCCGCTGGTATTGACTCTTTTTATCTGGTGCCATCGGGCAGAAATTTTTCCGGGACCAGTATGCCTTTTCATGTGAGTGGTGCGGCGCAATTGGCTGGTATACTGGCCGATACATTGCACCAAAAAGTAGAGTATGTCAGTTTCAAGCTTGAAAGAAGGCCTGATGTGCAAATGCTGTACTCACAGCCGACAGATTCTGTTCTGTCTGTGATGATGCATAGAAGCGATAATTTTTTTGCTGAACAGTTGTTACTGATGACCGGTAATGAAAAAATCGGCTTTATGAACACCCGTCGCATCATAGATACTTTGCTGAACAATGAATGGAAAGATATTCCCCAACGCCCCAAGTGGGTAGATGGGAGTGGATTAAGCAGGTACAACTTATTTACACCACAAGATTTTGTATGGGTGCTTCGGCGAATGAAAGATAAATATGATTGGCAACGCATCACCCATATATTACCAACAGGTGATGAAGGAACACTCAAAGGACTCTATAAAAATTATGTAGGAAAAATTTATGCCAAGACCGGTACCCTCAGTAATCACGTTGCCTTGAGTGGGTATTTAGTGACTGCGAAGGGACGAACATTGATTTTTTCGGTCTTGGTGAATGCCCACCAAACAAGTGCTGGGGAAATCAGAAAACAAATTGAAACGTTTTTAACCGGAATTATTGACCGCTATTAAATGTACAGCTATCTTCCAAACATACGCGTAAGATAATCACCGCTGAAACTAATATAGGTAGCTGCACCGGAGGGACTGACATTCGGACTTCCACAGGTGAATAGTTCCTCGATCAATTGAGCCATTTCTTTGCCTGCGAGCGTTCTTCCTGCTTTGATGGCTTGCTGCCTTGCCATACACCGGATAAGTTTTTCACGTTTACTGAATTGTACTTCGCTGCTAAAATGTTTGAACTGTTCCAATAACAATTCGATGGCATTTTTTTCATTGCCTGACAATACATCTGCGGGTATACCCTGAATAACAAATTCACCAGATTCGTTTTTTTCTATCTGGTAACCAATTTGTGATAGATCAGGCAATAATTCAGACAACAAAGCAGCATCGGCTTCACCTACATTCAGTAACACAGGGAAAAGGCTTTTTTGGGTGGGCATCTGCCTGCCATGTGCTGCCTGGCTGTATTTTTCATACAAAATTCTTTCATGTGCCAACTGTTGATGAAGGAGTAAAAATCCATCTGTTGTGCTAGCAATGATATAAGTTTGATGTAATTGAACCAATGGAACATCCGGTGACAACTGAATTCCTTGTGCAGCCTTCGTGTTTGCGCCTTTTTCCCAAAAACTTGCATTGGTATCAGGTCGTGAAGAATCTGTGGTACCCATTTGTTCGGAGGGACGATACATTTCTTTCCAATGGGATAAAGTAGATTCACCGGTTTTTTCAATGAAATGTGCCTGGTTCTTTTTTGAAAAGGTTTGAAACAAAGAAGAATGACCGGCAGTTTTTTTGTCATCTTCCGTGAAAGGGCGCTGGATGGCATCCAGTTGCTGAATATCAGGGTTCAATGAAAAGTCAAGTGAAGGAGCTACGCTGAATTGTGCCAGGGCATGTTTCACTGCTGCCTGAACAAATGCATAGATAATTTTTTCATCCTCGAATTTAATCTCTTGTTTGGTGGGATGTACATTGATATCTACCTGTGAAGGATCTACTTCAATGTACAAGATATAGGTGGGGAAACTGTCTTTGGGCAATAAATTTTCAAAAGCAGTATTAACAGCATGATTCAGATAGGCACTTTTGATGAAGCGGTTGTTGACAAAAAAATATTGGTCACCCCGGGTCTTTCTGGCAGTTTCCGGTTTTCCGACATAACCGCGAATGTTCATGTAATCGGTATCTTCTGTTACACTCACCAGCTTGGATTGATAGGCATTCCCCAATAGCTGAATGATGCGTTGTCTGTTGTTTCCCGGTTCAAGGTGAAAAACTTCCTGACCGTTGCTTTGCAAACTGAAGGCAATGCCCGGGAATGCCAGTGCTACGCGGATAAACTCATCAATGATGTGCCGCATTTCAACAGCATTGTTCTTGAGAAAATTTCTTCTGGCCGGCACACTGAAAAACAGATTTTTCATGCTGATTTGGGTTCCGGCGGGACAACTGCAGGGCTCCTGAAAAACCACTTTACTGTTTTCTATCTCCAGGTGGGTTCCCAATTCATCTTCCGGGCGGCGGGTCTTTAATTCAACCTGCGCAACAGCAGCGATTGATGCTAGTGCTTCCCCCCTGAAACCCATGGTGTTGATGCGGAAGAGATCATCGATTTGACGAATCTTACTGGTAGCATGGCGTTCAAATGCCATCCTAGCATCGGTTTCACTCATGCCGCGCCCATTGTCAATGACCTGTATAAGCGCCTTTCCGGCATCGGTAACCACCAATTGTATTCTTGTTGCACCGGCATCGGCAGCATTTTCCAGCAATTCTTTGACAGCACTCGCAGGCCGCTGGATTACTTCTCCGGCAGCAATTTGGTTAGCAAGGTGTTCGGGTAATAATTGTATCAGGTTCTCCACGCGCTCAACTTAATCAGAAAAGCGTAAAGTTACGAAGCCGGCAGGGGTTTTTTCACCCTTTTTTAGTGTGAATGCCACCGAAACCTTCCCCGATTTATCCAGCCAAATGACCAATCTCAAGTACCTTTGCGCTGAAAATGAATTATATGCAACTGGATGCCAATATAAAAAAACTGGAGCGCAGATACCTGCCTGAAAATTTTGTACTAACCGATTGGCCTGCGCTTGAACCTTATTTTGTTGAACTGACACAGCGTGAGATCAATTCCGTTGAGGATTTGCAATCCTGGCTAAGTAATATGAGTGAACTGGAGTCGGTTATTAGTGAGGATGCTTGCTGGCGACAAATAAAAATGACCTGCAATACGGAAGATCCGGCACTGGAAGCTGCCTTCAACTTTTTCTGTCTTGAAATACAACCCCACATTCAACCCTATGCTGACCGGTTGAATAGAAAATTGATGGATTGTTCTTTTACTGCGCAACTTGACCGGAAAGAATATTTCACTTATCTCCGTTCTGTCAAAAAAAGTATATCTCTTTTTAGGGAAGCCAATGTTCCGCTGCAAGCAGAAATGAGTGTATTACAGCAACAGTACGGAGTGATTGCGGGAAAAATGACAGTAGAAGTAAATGGGCAGGAATATACCTTGCAACAAGCTGCTGCCTTTCTGGAAAGCAATGACCGAACACTTCGCGAATCCGTGTACCGAAAAATTCAGGAACGCCGTTACCAGGATAGAGAAGCGATGGATGAATTATTTACCCGATTGTTGGGTAAGCGCCAACAGATAGCTTTGAATGCCGGCTTTGAAAATTTCAGAGATTATAAATTTGTAGAATTAGGCCGCTTTGATTATTCCAAGGAAGATTGTTTTCAGTTCCACGAAGCCGTTCGGTTACATGTATTACCTCTGGTGAATCGCATTTATGAGCGCAAAAAGGAAAAATTAAAATTAGACGTACTGCGTCCCTGGGACCTGGAAGCAGAGCCGGCGGGCATTCAGCCACTTCGACCCTTTCAGGGGGGCAAGGAATTGTATGAAAAATCAGTTCAGTGTTTTGACAAAGTCCATCCTTATTTTGCTGACTGCCTGCGGAAGATGCATGCATTGGGACATTTTGATTTAGAAAGCCGCAAGGGCAAGGCCCCCGGTGGTTACAATTGTCCGTTGGCAGAAAGTGGTGCACCCTTTATATTCATGAATGCAGCCGGACAAATGGGTGATGTTACCACTATGCTACACGAGGGTGGTCATGCGATTCATTCCTTCCTCACACATGACCTGGCTTTACAGGCGTTTAAGGAATATCCTATGGAGATGGCTGAGGTAGCCAGTATGGCAATGGAATTGATCAGTATGCCACATTGGGACGTATTTTTTGATAACAAGGAAGAACTAAAACGTGCCCGGGAGCACCAGCTGGAAAGAGTCATCACCTTATTTCCGTGGATTGCTATCATTGATAAGTTTCAACATTGGGTCTATGAGCATCCCCAACATACGACTGCAGAAAGAACAGCGAAGTGGAATGAGATTTTACACGACTTCTCAAGTCCCGTTATTGATTTTTCCGGGCTGGAATCCTATCGGGCAATCAGTTGGCAGCGACAATTGCACCTATATGAAGTGCCCTTTTATTATATTGAATATGGTATTGCCCAGCTTGGAGCCATTGGCATGTGGATGCAATACCAACAAGATCCTGTCTCTGCAGTGCAAAATTATATCAAGGGACTTAGCTTGGGTGGAACACAAACATTGCCTGCATTGTACGAAGCCGCAGGATTAAAATTCGATCTCTCACCGGCTCACATTAAAACATTGATGGAGTTTGTAGCGGAAGAAATGGACCGGCTTTGAGGAAGGTAGGAAGCTAGATTGATCAGTTCGTGGGAGGACGTTGATCATTTCTGGACCCCCCGGAAGGTGGACGATTGGGTCTTGGTCTATTGGAGGGTTGGTTACTTCTGTTCTTGCCGGGTTGACCACCTTGTCTTTGCTGACCACCCTGAGCCGGCTGACCACTTTGTCTCTGCTGACCGCCTTGACCCTGACCTTGTTGATTTCGGTTGTCTGGACGATTCTGTTGTTTTTGTCTTTCCCTATCGCGTTTGCGGCGTTCATTCTTTTCCAGTGTGCGCAAACTGATTTGACCCACCAGGTCTACAAATGCAGGTTCGGCCTCTCTTGTTTTTCCTGAACTGATTTCTACCGGCTCCAGTTCTGCAACCCTTTGACCTTCACGGTTCAATCGTTTGATTTCTTTTACTCGTTGAATCGTCAGCGGGTAGTGTTTGGTATTATTGGGTAAAACATACCACATCAGATTTTTGAAAATATCTTTTTTGATGAGGTGAGCCGTACCGCTCTCTGTATCCAATGTTTCAGCATAATCCGGAAATTGTTGCAAAGCATCCAGATAGGTATCTAATTCGTAATTCAGGCAGCATTTCAATCTACCGCACTGACCACTGAGTTTGGTTTGATTGATTGACAGATTTTGATAGCGGGCAGCAGTAGTATTCACACTCTTAAAGTCATTCAGCCAGGTGCTACAACAGAGTTCCCTTCCGCAACTGCCTATGCCTCCCACTTTGGCTGCTTCCTGGCGAATGCCAATTTGCCGCATTTCTACCTTCAATTTAAAATCTGCTGCAAATATTTTAATCAATTCACGGAAATCTACGCGGTCGTCTGCTGTATAGAAAAATGTCGCCTTTTTGCCATCTGCCTGGATTTCAATCTCACTCAGCTTCATGGGAACTTTCAACTGGCGGGCAGCAGCGCGGCTGCGGGCGAGTACTTCTTTTTCCCTTGCTTTCTGCTGATGAAAACTCTCCAGGTCACGCTCGTTGCTGAGCCTAAGAATTTTTTTCATCTCCGGATTGAATTCATCCAGGGATTTCTTCTTGAGTTGGAGACGCACCAGTTCACCGGTAAGACTTACTTCCCCCACGTCAAAACCACCTACTCCTTCAACTGTAACCATATCACCCTTTTCATAGGAATGAAGGGAGGGATTGCGGAAATAATCTTTGCGGCTTCCTTGCTTGAAACTGATTTCAACAACTTTACAACTGCTATTAGGATCGTGGAAAGGCAGGTTGCGCAACCAGTCATGCACATTCAGACGGTTACAACCGCCTGAGCTGCAGCCACCATTGCTTTTACAGCCGCGGGGCTGTTGGTGTGAACCTGTACTACATCCGCCACATCCCATAGGGACAAGAGTTTAATACTGATGAATGAAATAAAAATTGGGCAGGAAGAAAACAGCATTACCGGCTGTAATTACAACTTTAGGGCAGTTGCCTTCCGGTTCAACAACGAATCCGGAATCATATATATTGTTACCTGCTGTGAGCAGGAGCCAATCATGTCAGGGGTAATACCGGTCTCCTCAATTCCAATCTTTTGGCGGCAATGACAAGATTCCTCTCATCTTCCGCCTATACCAAAAGTACGGATTTCTGCTGAATGATGTAAAATAGTTTGATACTGAGCGCCTGGAACATCATCTTGGCATTGGCATTCCGTTCGATGTAATAAATGGCCTTGTCCAATTCGTTCACGATCGCCTCCTGTTGGCTCACCGAACTGATTTTATTGATGCGGGTAGTAAAATCGCGTTCAGTTTCTACCATGGCTACCTTTTCAGCTCCAATGATGCGACTTCGGATACTAAGTTCCAGCAAATGAATGAAATAGCGCAACAATTGCTTTTGCTTTTCTCGGCCCATTTTATGCATTTCTTCAGAAAATGCCAGTTGAGCGGCAGGTCCGCCTTTGACACAGGCGTTGAGCCATTCCCGTAGTAATTGATTCCAATCGTTATCGGTTTGCTGCAGCAGCGAAAGTGCTTCCCGGTAGTTGCCATCCGCAATGCCGGCAATCTGGGCTGCCTTTTCCGGATCGGCACCCGCTCTTTCGATCAGTGCACTTTCTATATCACGGGTATCTAAGGGAGGTACACGAACCAATTGACAACGACTCAGAATGGTCGGTAAAATATCTTCTTCGTTTTCCGCTACCAATATGAAAAGCGAATGGGGTGGGGGCTCTTCAATCAATTTCAATAGTTTATTGCCCTCTTTTTTCAAGTATTCCGGCATCCACATTAACAAGACCTTGGTCTCACTTTCAAAGCTTTTGAGGTTCATCTGGTGGTGAATGCGATCGCACTCACTGGCAGTAATGTTTCCCTGCTTATTGTCGGCACCAATACTTTGCAACCAGTCAAATACATTGCCATAAGGAAAGGTTTGAATAAAGTTTCTCCAATCAGCGATATAATCATCGCTGACCGGCTTATCGCCTGATTTTTTTGGAATCACCGGGAATGTGAAATGCAGGTCAGGATGCATCAATTGGGCAGCTCTTTGGTAGGCGGGCTGGGTGTGAATTTCTTCAGGAGGAATCCAGCCTCCTGAAGCAGATCCGGAAAGAGGGGTAACATTACCGAATAGGTCCGGCACAGCAGGAGCAGCCGGAGGAATCGATACCACATATTGAGCAAAGGCCATGGCCAATGGTAGCGCACCACTGCCTTCTTTACCAAGGAAGAGCAGTGCATGACTCAACCGGCTTTGCTGGACCATTCCAGCCAAAACCGTTTTCAATTCCTGATGACCAATGACTTCACTAAAAAGCATAAAAAACTCCGGCATTGATTAGCCGGAGGGTAAAAGTAGTTGTTTCAGTAAAAAAGCTGTTGACGCGGAACGGATTTTTTTCCGGGGGTCAATTAACGAAGGTATTGAAGGATTTCGTCGCTCATGGGTTTTACCTTGCTAGGGAAGTAGGCCAAAAGTTTGCCGTTTTCATCCAGCAGGAATTTGTTAAAATTCCACCCAATGGTGGCATCCAGTACACCATTTTCTGACTTGCTGGTCAGCCACTTGTAAATGGGTGCCATGTCATTGCCTTTCACACTTACTTTGCTCGCAAGTGGGAAGCTAACGCCATACCTTGCTTTACAAAATGCCCTGATTTCGGTATCTGAACCGGGCTCCTGGCCACCGAAATTATTGGCTGGAAATCCAACGATAACCAATTTGCTTTTATATTGATCGTAGAGTTTTTGCAAATCTTCATATTGAGGAGTATAGCCACACTCGGAAGCAGTATTCACGATTAATATTTTTTTACCTTTAAATGCGGCAAAATCAATGGTAGCACCTTCAATCGATTTTACTTTGAATCGATGGATCGAAGGGTCGGCTGTCAGGGTAGTACCTGAGAAAATGGAGACTAAGGCCATTAGCAAGAATTGTTTCATGAGTTTAAATTATACACTTGTAACAAATCTTCATTCAAAAAGTTTGAAATAGGCAGTTCAACCGGTTAATGAAGTGAAAGCAACCGTTGCAATGCTAATTTGACAGCCCGGAACTTGCAGCAATGATTTTCCGCAGGCCTCAAGGGTGGCACCGGTGGTAATAACATCATCTACCAGGAGGCAATGTTTGTTTTTCAGAAGGTTGGGTTGATGAATGCGAAAGATATTTTGCATGTTCAGCCAGCGGTTGTCGCGGCTTTGACGCGTTTGGGATTCGGTAAACTTTTCCCGGGTGACTGCAAGGTTGTAGACGGGTTTACACAGTGCCTGACCAATGCCTTCTGCTATGAGAGTCGCCTGGTTGTATCCGCGAACCATTTCTTTTTCTTTGTGCAGGGGAAGAGGAATGATACAATCAATCGATTGAAATCGGTGGGAGTAGGAAAGCGTGTAACCAAGTTTCTTCCCCAGCCAATAGCCGACCTCTTTTTTTTGCTGGTATTTCAACGAAAAAATCAATTCTTGTAGCAGGGTATTGCGGGTGAAATAATATGCTGCGGTGGCGGATGTTGTGGAAAGTCTTCCCCGGAATATTTTTTCAACAGGGTTGTTGTTCAGATCAGCAAAACCTGTCAATGGGAGATGGAAGTCACATATCGGGCAAATCAATTGATGACGGGTGGGGAGATCTGTGAAGCATCCCATACAATAGTTGGGGAAGAAGAGATGCATCAATGTCTGGAAGGGTTGAAACAATGGCTGAATCATCAGCAAAGGTTCTGCTTAGCACAAACAAAAAGTACAGTATTTGTTTCTGGTATTAATACGCTACTGGAATAAATGCCTGTATACTTCTTCCACGCTGCTCAGTGCGGTAACACGGATAGAGCCGGAGTTTGTTGGCAATCCCTTTTTATTGAAGGCAGAAACGATGATTTCACGGAAACCAAGTTTTTCAGCTTCAGCTATTCTTTGTTCAATTCTGTTGACGGCACGTATCTCTCCGTTGAGACCAACTTCACCTGCCATACAGATATGAGGTGGAACCGGTTGGTCTTCGTATGAAGACATCAATGCGCTGATGACTGCTAGGTCAATGGATGGGTCTTCCACACGGATGCCTCCGGCGATGTTCACGAAAACATCTTTCATACCCAACTGAAATCCGCCTCTTTTTTCTAAAACTGCCAACAGAAGCTGTAAACGTCTCAGATCAAAACCGGTGGCTGTGCGTTGAGGTGTGCCATATACTCCGGGCGTTACCAATGCTTGCACTTCAATCAAGAGTGGACGCATGCCTTCCATGGTAGCAGCGATGGCACTTCCACTCAGAACACCATCTCGCTGGGCAATAAGAATTTCAGAAGGGTTGGAAACGATGCGCATACCGGTGCCTGTCATTTCATATATGCCCAATTCAGAGGTACTCCCAAAACGATTTTTGAGTGTGCGCAACATCCGATAGGCATAGTGACGATCTCCTTCAAATTGCAGCACAGTGTCTACCATGTGTTCCAAAATTTTTGGTCCCGCTATGCTACCATCTTTGGTGATGTGACCAATCAGGAAAACCGGTGTTTGTGTTTCTTTTGCGAAGCGCTGGAATTCGCCGGCACATTCTCTGATTTGGCTGATACTGCCTGCGGAGGAGTCGATGAGTGGAGATTGTAAAGTTTGTATGGAATCTACTATTACAAGTTGCGGCTGCAATTTTTTTATTTCGCGAAAGATGACAGCAGTATCTGTTTCTGTGAGCAGATAAAATGAATGGTTGTTGGCTGAAAGCCGATCGGCGCGCATCTTGATTTGTTGTTCACTCTCTTCTCCGCTGATGTAGAGCACGCGAAGTTCTTTCATCATCAAGCCAACTTGCAGAAAGAGTGTGCTCTTACCGATACCCGGTTCACCGGCAACCAAAACGATGCTACCGGGAACAATACCACCTCCGAGTACTCTGTTCAATTCCTGATCGGGCACTAGAATTCTTTTGGCATCGGCTGCTACTACTTCTGTCAGAGCAACTGTCTTATTGATTTTTTTTTCACCGGAATAATTTTTCCAATCACTTGTTTTCGGATTGCCTTTATCTAGAACTTCTTCAGAAAATGTATTCCATTCATTGCATGCCGGACATTTCCCTAACCACTTGGCACTTTCATGTCCGCAATTATTACAAAAGAAGGCAGTTTTTATTTTACTCATAGCAACAAAGGTAGTGGTGAGAAAAAGAAAGCAAGTAGATGAAATGCAGTATTTAAGGGCACTTTATTGATCTCTGCTATAAAAGCAAAAGGGCCAACATTGCTGTTGACCCGATCACTTACTAACCCATTAAATTCAGCCTCTAAATTACAATAATGGGCGGTATTCCAAAATTTTTTATTTACGATCGGTCGGCATAAATAATATTTATATTTAATATTATTTCGTTTGTATTGATGTTCCAATGCTCCTTAGATATTGATTATCAATTCAATGACAGTATGAAGGTCAATTCCGGTTTTTGGGCGAGTTTTCATGGGTTCAACATACTTATTTGCTGACCCGAACTAATAAGTATTCGGCTTATTTATTATTTGAATTTTCCGGCCTGCCCAAAAGAGATATATATCAGGTGAGAGGGTAAAAAAGAAGCTTTGAGTCTAAAGATTTCGGTTTTGGAGGTCCGTTGCAGAAAAAAAATCTTATCAAAAGAATAATTTATTGAATGTATAAAAGTTTATTATTCAGTTTGTTTTTTGATTTTTTTCACCCTAATTGTTGAGTTTGATGGGGTTTATCTACATATTTTGCTCATCAGCAGCTAAAGAAATGTTAAAACGAATTATATTTGTTGACCAAAATATTTTAATAATATGAGAAAATTTTCATTTCTGTTGCTATGCCTGATGATGATGGTTGTTCAGGTATGGGCACAAACAAGAGAAGTAACAGGTCGGGTTGTTGACTTAAAAGATGGTTCCCCACTGGTGGGTGCGACTGTCAAGTTAAAAGGAACCACCCGGACTGCGGTAACTGATGCCAACGGTATGTTTAAAATTACTGCCGAAGGTGCGAACGGAACCCTACAGGTATCTTTCGTTGGTTTTGACCAGCAGGATTTTTCTGCTGCCGGCAACAACCTTTCGATTGGACTTAGTCGCAGCAATGCTGATTTGAGTGAGGTAGTTGTTGTTGGTTATGGTCAAACCGTGAAGCGTGAATTGACTTCCTCGGTTGCCAAAGTTAAAGGAGCTGAAATTGCCAACATGCCTGTTCAAAACTTCCTGCAAGGTGTTCAGGGAAGAGCGGCAGGTGTTTTTGTGGAGTCACAAAATGGTAAAGTGGGTGAGGGAATTAAAGTACGCATTAGAGGAGCATCTTCCGTTAGTGCATCCAATGCACCTCTCTATGTGATAGATGGTATTCCGGTGAATACCGGTTCCCTTTCAGGTAACGCTTTGGCAGACATTAACTTCAATGATGTTGAGTCTTTCGATATTTTGAAAGATGCTGCAGCCACAGCTATTTATGGTTCTCGCGGTGCCAATGGTGTTGTTCTTATTACCACTAAAAAAGGTAAGGCAGGAAAACCAAGGTTCAATGTTAACATGCAGTATGGTTCCAATAACCCTACCAATAAGCGTGAGTTTTTGAATTCTACTGAATACCTTCAATATTTTAGGGAAGCTGCAGAAAATGCTGGTAGATATCATTTTAACCGTGGTGGTAACTGGTTCGGCTTTGCCAATGAAGCAGCAGCTTTAACTTATATGACCAATACTATAAATAGTCGGTTTGACCGTTATAGCGGACTTACACGCGGGGGTGCTAACTGGAGGGCTGATACTGTAAATACCAATTGGGAAGACCTGGCATTCCAGAAATCCAATACTAGAATTGTGGAAGCCAATGCTGCCGGTGGTTCCGATAAAACAAAGTATTTCATCAGTGGTTCTTATAATGATCAGGATGGAATTCTTTTTTATAACAACTTTAAGCGTTATTCTGGTCGGATGAATCTCGAGCAAGAATTGAGCTCAAGATTTAAAGTAGGAGTTAACACGACCATATCAAGAACTGAAGTAAGAAGGGTAGGGGATGATAACCAGTTCTACACGCCCATGCAAATTGTTGCTCTTGCTCCTATTACACCTGTAAGAAATAACCAGGGAGTGCTTTTCGATCGTCCGGTAACTACCTACTATAATCCACTGATTGAAACGGAGAACGCTTCTTTTTTATCTACAACTTTTAGAAATATCAATACCGTTTACGGACAATACAACATCAGTAAAGGATTGACTTTCAGATCTGAATATGGTCTCGATGTTTTAACACAGAATGACAAGCAATTCTATGGACGTCGTACCATTGTTGGTCAGGGAACGAATGGTTATGGATCTGTGGAGTGGTTGCGCAGTGTTAGATATACCACCAACAATTATCTTAATTATAATACTACACTTGGGAAAGATCATTCCATTGATGCAACAGTAGGTATGTCTTTTGAAAAATTGGCAAATGATGCGTCAAATGTTGAAGGTCAGCAGTACGCCAATGATGATTTGAGAAACATCGCTAACGCTGCAACTATTACAGCGGGGTCATCAAGTTTAACAGAGTTTAGTATCCTTTCCTATTTCGGAAGGGTGAATTACAAATACAAGAATAAATATCTGATCGGCCTGAGTGCTCGTGCTGATGGTTCATCTGTGTTTGGAGAAAACAAGCGCTTTGGATTCTTCCCTGCTGCTTCTATCGGTTGGTTGTTGAGTGAAGAAGATTTTCTGAAAAACAACTCTAACATCAGTTTCCTCAAACTCCGCGCCAGCTATGGTAGCCTGGGTAACCAGCAGGGATTCGGAAACTATGCTTGGAGAGGTGTATTTGGAACCGGCAGATATGCAGGCAGTGCCAGCTTATTCCCCGCATCACTTCAGAACGATCTCTTGACTTGGGAAACTACCAACCAATTCGATGCAGGTTTTGAAATCGGGTTTAAGAAAAACAGAATTGTGCTGGAAGTTGATTATTATAACAAACGTTCTGCAGGTGGAGGAAGAGGCTTCATTTATAACCTGCCATTACCAGTTACATCCGGGTTTTCCAGTGTGACCAGAAATATCGGAGAAATCCAAAACTATGGTCTTGAATTCACACTGAATACAACCAACATCAGCACCAAAGATTTCCGCTGGACCACCAGTCTTAACATGTCTTATAACAGAAACAAAGTGTTGAAAATCGACGGCCAGCAGGATACATTGTCATTTAATGATGGTAGATACATGAATGCCCTTATAGTTAATCAGCCAATTGGTGTTCACTACGGGCCACGTTATGCTGGAGTTGATCCCACCAACGGTGATGCTTTATATATGAAGCCAGACGGTAAAACAACTACGAATGACTACAACGAAGCCGGAAGTTTTGTGGTTGGAGATCCAAATCCAAAATGGTTTGGTGGCGTTACCAACACATTTAATTACAAAGATTTCGAACTAAGTTTCCTGATCCAGGGTGTTTTTGACTACGAGGTTGTGAATGGTGCCGGAGGATTCATGAGCGCTCGTGGTGATTGGTTCGATAACCAGACACGTGATCAGCTGAAAGGCTGGAAAAAGCCAGGGGACATTACCAATGTTCCACAAGCTCGTTTAAATTGGTTTGGAGATTTTCAATCCCCTGCAGTTTCAACACAGTACATGGAAGATGCAAGCTATGTAAGATTGAAGAACCTCACTTTTGCTTACAACGTTCCACAAAGTGTTTTGAAAAAAGTTAAACTGAGTTCTGCTAAAGTATATGTAACAGGAGTTAACCTTCTGACATGGACCAACTATACTGGTTGGGATCCGGAAGTTAACACAGACTACCGCGCAGGAAACATTAACCAGGGAGGTGATTTTTACGCTGCTCCTCAAATTCGCTCAGTTTCCTTTGGAATAAATCTTGGTTTCTAATCATAAAATGTTAATTGTATGAAATTGATAAAATATTCTTTCATCTTGTTGGCAGCCGGCACCATGGGTGTTGCCTGCAACAAGCAACTGGACCTCGAAAATCCCCAGGCCATCGGTAATTCACTGGCGCTATCAACTGATGCCAATGTGAAGCAGGTACTAATAGGTGCCTATGACGGACTTAGCTCCGGAAATCTCTATGGCGGTAACATCCAGATCTTTGGTGATCTCATGGCTGCTACAGGAGAAATGAACTGGACAGGTACATTTAATACTTATCGTGAAGTGTTTGGTAATTCAATGCTAACCACTAATCCCATAATTCTGGGAATGTGGACTAGCGGTTACAACACTATAAACATAAGTAACAATGTATTGGGAAATTTGGATAAAGTCAACGCAGCTGATCGCAATCGCGTGAAAGGGGAGGCCTTATTCATCAGAGGAACGGTTCTTCTTGAACTAACTCGTTTTTTTGGTAAAGCATACACCAATGGAAGTCCAGCAACTAATCTTGGTGCAATCGTGAAGACTTCGCCGACCAACGGACTGAGTGAAGTTGATTTCCCCGCCAGAAATACTGTAGCTCAATGTTATACTCAAATCATCGCTGACTTAACTGAGGCAGAGACTTTGCTTCCTAATAAGAATGGTGTTTTTGCTAATAAAGTAGCCGCTGCGACCATGTTAGCCCGCACCTATCTCCAAATGGGTGATAAGTTCACAGAAGCCAGAGATGCCGCTAATCGTGGCTTGACTGCTGCTACAGGTAACTTCACGCTGGTATCATCTTATGGTAGTGCCTTCAACACACCTGCCTATACCAGTGAAGATATTTTCTCTATTGTGGTCAGCGATCAGGATGGTACGAATAATTGCCATACTTTTTACTCTGTACCTGCATTCGGAGGTCGTGACGGAGATATCGAAATTTTATCGAACCACCTTGATTTGTATGATCCTGCAGATGCTCGTCGTAATTTCTTTTACTTCAATACAGGGGCATGGCGCAGTGGAAAGTGGCGCGATATTTATAGAAACGTTAAGGTAATACGCTTAGCAGAACTGTATTTGATTAGAGCTGAGTGTAATCAACGTTTGTCAACCAGCGTGGGTGATTCACCTTTGAATGATGTTAATCGTCTCCGCGCAAGAGCAGGTGTTACTGCACTTGCAAGCGCAACCCTCAATGATATTCTCCTCGAAAGAAGACTAGAGTTGGCTCAAGAGGGTTTCCGTGTACATGATGCGAAGAGACTCGGATTGACTGTGAATGGAAGACCGGCTACTGATAACCGACTTGTATTCCCAATACCTTTCCGTGAGATGAATACCAACCCTAACCTCGTTCAAAACGATGGATATCAATAAAAGCATTTACTGCAATTTAAAAAACCCCTGCCGCCTGGTAGGGGTTTTTTATTGGATTCAACTAAAGATTCATTGGGAACCTACCGCAATTATTGAATGTGATAAAGCCAGTTGTAGCTATTAATGAAGTAGCAGTTCCGAAAGGAGAGATATTTCACTTGGCAGAAAAAGACTGGCAGATGTTGGGCACTACAACTTGATCTCTTCATCCTGGTCATTGATGAAATGATATTCCACCAAATGATTGCCGGTATTCGATACCGCTTTGAGTTTAATGCCATACTTCTTTCTCCAGCGGCGAACTATGGAAGTGAAAATTCCTTTGGTTAGGTAGGCATACACAATCGGGTGCACAGATAAAATGAGTTGCTTGTGGCCGTGTGTAGACAGGTAAGCAATTTTCTTTTCTATTTCATCTTCCAGCAAAAGCGTGGACATTATTTTACCTGTACCGCTGCATACCGGACAATTTTCCGAAGTGTTGATATTCACTTCCGGACGCATTCTCTGACGAGTAATCTGGCAAAGTCCGAATTTAGAGATAGGCAATACAGAATGTTTGGCACGGTCGGTTTTCATGAATCCTTCCATTGCCTCCTGTACCTTGCGCTTATTGTCCGGAAGCTTCATATCGATGAAATCAACCACAATGATGCCGCCAATATCTCGCAAACGCAATTGTCTGGCAATTTCTTCTGCAGCCTCCAGGTTCGTCTGCAATGCATTCTCCTCCTGGTTACTACCCACACTTTTATAACCACTGTTCACATCAATGACATGCAAGGCCTCGGTATGTTCAATGATCAAATAAGCCCCACTGGGTAGATTGACAGTTTTGCCAAATGAAGACTTTACTTGTTTGGTAACCCCAAACTGATCAAAGATGGGTAACCCATTTTGATAGAAGCTGACGATTTCTGCTTTATCGGGGGCAATGCGCTGAATATATTGTTGTGTTTCCGTGAACAGGGCTTTGTCATTAACCACTACCCGGTTGAAATCTGCATTCAGTAAATCCCTTAAAATACTGGTCGTCTTATTTTCTTCACTCAGGATACGAATGGGTGGGGTTGCATTGCGCAGGTTTTCCTGAATGGTTTTCCAGGTTTCTGTTAAGCTGAGCAAGTCCTGGTGCAATTCTGCAGTAGATTTTCCTTCGGCAGCGGTTCTAACAATTACCCCAAAATTTTTGGGGCGAATGGATTCTACTATTTTGTGTAACCGTTTTCTTTCCTCTGAGGAATGAATCTTTTTGGAAACTGCTACGATTTCATTGAAGGGGGTCATGACCACAAATCGACCGGGTAGGGAAATCTCGCAACTCAATCGGGGGCCCTTGGCCGCAATTGGCTCTTTTAAGATTTGGACGAGTACCGGGGGTTTGCCATTCAGAACCTCATTGATCTTGCCACTTTTAACGATTTCAGGTTCAAAAGTGAATTTACTGAAATCGAAATTTTGTCCATTCGGCTGGCTGCGGGCCAACTGTGTAAATTTCAATAATGAGCGGATGTAAGGGCTTAAATCTGAGTAATGAAGGAATGCATCTTTCTCATAGCCCACGTCAACGAAGGCGGCATTCAGTCCGGGAGTCAGCTTCTTTACTTTTCCCAAGTACAGATCACCTACTGCAAAGTTGGCATCTGTTTTTTCGCTGTGTAATTCAACCAGCTTTTTGTTTTCCAGGAAAGCAATTTCTACGCCCGTGGGAGCAGCATTGATAATCAGTTCTTTGTTCAAGTGTAGTTACATTTACGCAACTCACAGGTCCGTTTGCCGGGGTAAATAAAGGTCACTTAACACCTGTGCCATTCCCTTCGGATTAACCAGGTCGATGATAGCGGAAACTTAATGACTGCGGAATCTCGATCAGAGGTTCAGTCAATGACAGGAAAAGCAACCAAGGAAAAATTATTTGTTCTTCTTCTTATGACGATTCTTCCTCAAGCGTTTTTTGCGCTTATGCGTAGCAATTTTATGACGCTTTCTTTTTTTACCACAAGGCATACAGTGAGTATTTTTTATGAATAAATTATTGTTGTCTATTTGAGCTGAGAAATCCGTTTGTCCAATTCCTCTTTTATCTCAGGTTTTTTAATTCTCTTCTTTAATTCACCGTACCACCTGGCCGCCTCCGTTTTATTGCCACTTAACTCATAGCACTCTGCTAATTGAAAAGTCGCTTCCAGATTGTCCGGTTCTTTTTTTATGATCAGCAATAAACGTTCGATTGCTTTCTCATATTGACCGCTTTTTCTTCCCCCCAGTGCCAGCATCATCTGTGCATACAGATTATCAGGTTGCTTATCCGCTATTTCCCTGATGGGTAAGATGCCTTCCATCGGATTATCAGAAAGTTGGCCAAAAATGAAACAAGCACCTCTTCCTATTCGATTGGAGTCGTTTTTAGGGTTGATTTTCAACGCCTTATCAAAAAGATCTTTGGCATTTTCGGCTAGCCAGTGTTGCCTTTCCGTCTCCTCCTGTGCACTTAACATCTCATTTAGGAACAGCCGGGCGGCAAAGGTGAGGCTTTTTTCAGAATTTTCCAACTTAGCGGCCTCTCCATTATAAAATGCGTACAAAAGAAAATTATCTGCAGAATCGGCCCAGAACCTCGAAAGCTGGTGAAGCAAGTGCAGCTTCTCATCCGCGGGCAAGGACTTATCTAATTGATTTTCAATTTTTTGCAAATATGCCTGTTGAGTTTTCGTGAGCCGACTCTTTGATGCAGTGAGCAATTCCGTAGTTTGCTGACCATGATGCCCGTCACCTGATAATTCTGCCGGAGATGGCTGATTGATGTTGGGGAGATGTGTTTTCCCAAAAAAGAAGAGGGACAACAGAACAATAAGAGCGACTGCGACGAGTAACAGCTGGTATTTCTTCACTTTTTTTGTGCAAAGTTAACCCGGCTTGTGCTTTGATTTCACTTCGCTCACAAATTCTTTGGCTGGCTTGAATGCAGGAATAAAATGTTCAGGAATTTCGACAGCAACATTTTTCTTGATGTTCCTGCCTACTTTAGCAGCGCGCTTCTTGGTGATAAAACTTCCAAAGCCTCTGATATAAATGTTCTGGCCCTTGGAGAGACTATCTTTTACCTCTTTGAACATCGTTTCCAAAGTAACCAATACATCCACTTTGGGAATGCCTGTTTTATCTGAAATTTGATTGATCAAATCTGATTTTCTCATATAACAATATTTATGAAAACGGGAACGAAACTAAAATAAGTTAAAATTTTGCAAATAGACAAGGAAAGATAATATATTATTTTCATAGGAAAAAAATTCCTTTTCAACCGCTCATCCTAGAAATCACCATCATAAATAAAATATATATAATATGCAAGAAGCCCCGGGAACAAACAAATCCTCAGCAAGGGGTTCAAAGACTATACCGAATGAACTCTATTTTACCAGAAAATTGCTGGAATGGCACCACCGCGATAACCGGCGCGAAATGCCCTGGAAAGGTATTCACGATCCGTACAAAATTTGGCTCAGCGAAATCATCCTCCAGCAAACCAGGGTCTCTCAAGGGTTAAGTTATTATCTCCGCCTTCTGGCGGCTTACCCAAGCATTGAAAAACTGGCAACAGCATCTGACGCAGAGGTAATGAAACTTTGGGAGGGTCTTGGCTATTATACCCGCTGCAGAAACATGCTGCGCACTGCCCGCATTGTTATGACTAATTATAAGGGTCAGTTTCCCGCCTCTTTTGAAAAGCTTCTGGAATTACCGGGAATTGGCCCATACACAGCAGCAGCCATTGCTTCATTTGCCTTTCGGCTTCCTTATGCGGTCGTTGATGGGAATGTAAGTCGTGTTCTTTCCCGATTTTTCGGCATCGAAACGCCCATTGATACTACCAATGGAAAGCAGTTGTTTGCTCAGCTGGCCGGCCGTTTGTTGGATTCTCGTGAGCCGGGTGTGTATAACCAGGCTATTATGGATTTTGGCGCGACTGTCTGTATGCCGCAGCAACCAATTTGTGGTCTTTGTCCATTGGGAAAAAAATGTACTGCCCGACAAAATGGAGTGGTTCATCGCTTACCGGTGAAGGAGAAGGCGGTGATGAAGAAAATCCGCTGGTTAGCCTATTTTGTCTTCGAGTATCAGGGAAAATGGTGTGTACAGGAAAGAACAGACAAAGATATCTGGCAAAACCTTTTTGAGTTTTATGCGGTGGAAACAGAGGGGGCCATGGAATGGACTCAACCTGTTATCGTTGAATGGTTGCAGCAGCAGGGAATTCGTCGTTTTCAGTTGAATCATATCTCCGCACTTTACACCCAACTGCTCACCCACCGGGAAATCAGGGCTGTATTCATTCGGGTGAAACTGTCCGGCATCCCTCATTTTTTAAAGAACCACCGTTGGATTGCGGTTCAAAAGATGAAAACCCTGCCATTTCCCCGCGTCATTAATCGCTGGCTGGATGAAGGTTTTGAGCAGCCAATATGGGGAAAAGCGGGACCCGCGAAATAGTGCAGAAATGATATTTTTGCAAAAGGGGATACTTCACCCTTATAGGTTACTAAATAATTCCTTTTGGACCATCATTCGATTTTCCAGTTGCTGCAACCCCATCTGCTCTTGTCTGCTGCTCAGACACAGGGAACGACTTTTCTGGTAATCGGTTTGATCATTCTGTTTTTTCTGTCCTTTGTCTTATCCGGCGCTGAGGTAGCTTTTTTTTCATTGACTTTTAAAGATGTCAATCTAATCAAAACCAAGCAACAGCCCGCTTATGCCCGCATCCTTCAATTGCTGGAAGATCCTACTATCTTGCTGGGGTCACTATTAATTGCCAATAGCTTTATAAATATTTCTATTATCATCATTTCCAATCTGCTCATTGATGATCTATTCCCATTTGAAAAACTACAGGCAGAATGGCTGGAGTTTCTCATCAAAGTAATTCTCGTTTCCCTGCTCCTGGTATTGCTGGGGGAGATCATGCCCAAAGTGCTGGCTACGCAAAACAACATTCGATTTGCCAGAGATTTTGGTGGAATAATTCTAATCATTTACTATGCCTGCAGCCGACTCGCCAAATTTCTGGTGACCTATTCAGATTGGATTGAAAATAAACTGGCTCATCGGTCCAGAGGCGCTGTAAGTCTGGAGGAATTAGATCATGCCATTGACCTGACTTCCGAGCTGAACGCAACTGAAAATGAGAAACAAATTCTTAAAGGCATTGTAAAGTTCGGCAATATCACGGTTAAACAGATCATGAAAACCCGGGTTGATGTAAACGGAATTGCAGAAAATACAGGTTTTGTCGAGTTGGTTGCACAGGTTAAAGAGCTTCGCTATAGCCGTTTGCCGGTATACCAGGATGACCTGGACAATGTAATCGGAATGATTCATACCAAAGATCTGCTGGCTCATCTTCATGAGTCTGCCGATTTCCGCTGGCAATCCCTGATTCGTCCTCCTTTTTTCATTCATGAGCAAAAATTCATTGAGGACTTATTGAAGGAATTTCAACAAAAGCGCATCCATTTTGCAGTGGTGGTAGATGAATTTGGCGGTACCAGCGGTATTGTTACGCTGGAGGACATATTAGAAGAGATCATTGGTGATATAAAAGATGAATTTGATGACGAAGAGACTAGTTATAAAAAAATTGATGACAACAACTACTTGTTTGAAGGAAAAACCATGATCAATGATGTTTGCCGAATCATGGAATTGGAAAAAGATACCTTTGATACAGTGAGAGGGGAGAGCGATTCATTGGCAGGTCTGGTACTTGAAATTGCCGGAGAGATTCCAAAACCGCAACAAGTGATTCAATCAGGTGATTTTGAATTCACCGTTTTAGATGTTGTAAAAAATAGAATTAACAAAGTGAAAGTGACCATTCAACAACAATCTTCCAACAATTAACCATGATGCGGCAACCATTTCTTCTTTTCTTTTTCCTCTGCTTTTTCTGCTGTCTTCAGTTGATTGTTTCGTGCAATAGTTCGTATACTCCAAAACCTGCCGGTTATTTCAAAATCGATTTTCCCGAGAGGGCCTACCGTAGTTTTGATGAGCCGGGTTATCCTTATACATTTGAATATCCGGTATATGCCCGTGTGGTGAAGGACTCTACCTATTTTGGTGAGCCAACTGAAAACCCCTGGTGGATCAATGTTGAGTTCCCTGATTTTAATGGCAGGATCTACATCAGTTATAAAGAAATCGGAAAAATTATACTGGATACACTGATTAGAGATGCCTACCGGCTTTCCAACAAACACAATACCATGGCGTATTCCATCGAGGATACTATCTTCATTACCCCCAACAAGATTCCTGGTGTGTATTTTACAGTTGGCGGTAATGTCGCGACCGCGAATCAGTTTTTTGTGACCGATTCTGTACGTCATTTTTTGAGGGGAGCTCTTTATTTTGATGCAACCCCCAATGCAGATTCATTGGGTATTGTGAATGATTTTTTATTGACAGACATGAAACACCTGGTAAATACTTTGCGTTGGCGGCAACGATAGGTTGGAATTGAAAGTGTAACTTTACAATCAACGAATGATATGATAGCAATCGATCAAGTTTTGGTAAGTGATGAAATCGTAGAGGAACAGTTTGTTTGTAACCTCAGCCGCTGCAAAGGAGGTTGCTGTGAAGACGGAGATGCGGGAGCACCTCTTGAAAGGGCTGAATTGGCTGAGTTAGATAATCTATATGAAAAAATTGAGCCATACATGACGGTTGCCGGAAGAAATGAAGTAAAAAGGTCTGGCCGCTATTTATATGATCGTTCTTTTGGTTGGGTTACCCCCACGCTGAGCGGTGCCTTATGTGCCTACGGGAGAAAAGATGCAAATGGTGTGATTCTTTGTGCCATAGAGCAGGCATATTTGGATGGCAAGATTCAGTGGAAAAAGCCCATCAGTTGTCACCTCTTCCCGATACGCATAAAAAAAAGCAGGAAAGATCCGGATATTGAATACTTGAACTATGAGCCCAGAGAGGATCTTTGCCAATCAGCTTGTTCTTTGGGGAAGGAACTTAAAGTGCCTGTCTATACTTTTGTGAAGGATGCGCTGATTAGAAAGTACGGGGCAGATTTTTATGAGGCATTAACAGCAGCAGCCGAAAGATTAAATGAGGGGAAAAAATCATCATGAGTAAAACAGCTTTATCATTCATCGCCAAGAGTACGATCAAGGCCGCCGATTTGGAACACCGGCGCAAGATCAATTTTAATATTGGGAAGTACAATGCCACCGTACCTCAGGGTAAAAAGCAATTTACTTCATTGGGTAGCAGTCGGGAGTTGGCAAAAAATAGAAAGTGGGAAGCCATTGAGCATTTGGACAAATACCTGCTTGAATTTGAGGAGCGCATCACAGCCAGAGGTGCACAGGTGATTTGGGCAGAAGATACGCAACAAGCATTGGAAGCCATTGGAAAAATCTGTCGGGAGAAGAATTGTTCAACCCTTGTCAAGAGCAAAAGCATGGTGACAGAGGAGATTCATCTGAACGAATTCCTTGAGCAAGAAGGTATAGAAAGTGTGGAAACTGATTTAGGAGAATACATTCAGCAATTAGATGGTGAGCCACCCTACCACATCGTTACGCCTGCCATGCACAAAAGCAAGGAAGATGTCGCTAAACTTTTCGCCGAAAAATTAGGTACCCCCGCACATTTAAGTCCGGAAGAATTGACTCTGGTAGCCAGAAAAATATTGCGGGAGAAATATACTAGCGCAGAAGTAGGGGTTACCGGTGGTAATTTTATTTTGGCTGATGTTGGTGGCATCGCCATCACAGAAAATGAGGGCAATGCGCGCCTGAGTTGTTCCTGGCCACCCACACATATTGTAGTAGTCGGCATAGAAAAAGTATTGCCCTCTGTTCATGATTTATCGCTTTTTTGGCCATTGCTATCCACCTTTGGTACAGGTCAGCAGGTTACAGTTTATAACTCTATTATTACCGGTCCGCGTCAGCCGGGTGAAACCGATGGTCCCGAGGAAATGTATGTCATCTTATTAGACAACGGCAGAACACACTTGTTAGAGCAACCGGATTTCCGCCAGGCATTGTATTGTATTCGCTGCGGTGCCTGCCTGAATGCTTGTCCGGTATACAAAAATATCGGGGGTCATTCTTATGAGACCACTTACAGCGGCCCCATCGGTAAAGTGATCACACCACATCTTCAAGGGCTAGATGAGTATCAACACCTGAGTTATGCTTCCTCCCTGTGTGGAAACTGTACCGAGGTTTGTCCGGTCAACATTCAACTTCATGAGATGCTACTGGATAACAGGCATGAGGCAGTATTACAAGGAATGAGCAGTATGGGTGAGCGACTTGCCTGGAAGTTCTGGAAGATCGCAAGTTTGAATCGCAGTTTGCTTAATATGGGCAATGCACGTTTGAAAAACTGGGTTGTCAACCGTGTTTTCAAGGGATGGACAGCCAATCGCAGCGATTTGGATTTTGCCGGTAAGACCTTCAACGAATGGTGGAAGGAGCAGGAAACACCCCAATGATATATCCACTTTTACATGCCTACACCGGAACCTTCCTGTCTGGTTTACTCTGAAGCTGTTGGTCCACGACTTGCTTATATCATAGATGTACTCTGGAGTCAGCATGCTGCTGTTACCAGTGATGTTGAAAAATTTCTTGCTTTTGAGGGTGATAAAATTCAGTATACACCCGAACGCATCTGGCCGAATATATTGCACCTGCAACCGATAGGTTTACTGAATGACAGTGAAATTATTTCTTGTAAGATCAATATCGTAGAATGGAATTCATTACCTGTATTTTTTTCTGGAAGTGGTGATATTCCCTTTGATTGGTTGGCTGCATCTTTTTATCTTATCAGTAGGTATGAAGAATACCTGCCTTATCAACCCGATCAGTATGGTCGTTTTCCGGCAACCGCAAGTCTTGCACATCAATTCGATTTTTTGCAGCTTCCTTTGGTACAAGTATGGACAGCCAAGGTACGGGAGAATTATCAATTGTATTCTTTACCGGCAATGCCGGCGGAGCCCGAAATACAGGTAACATTCGATATGGATGAACTCTTTCAGTATTTGCACCTGCCGATGGTAAGACGAATGATCCGTTTTGTGGGAAATTTGTTGAAGTTACGATTTGATGCCGTGGCAACACAACAACAAGTGGCTGAAGGCAAGGCAATAGATCCGTATGATCGTTGGCAGGATAGCTGGTATCTATTGGAAGCACTTCCAAAAAAGCCACGCTTCTTTTTTTCCGGCGCCAATAGAATTCAAGGAAATGACAGACAATTGTGTATTGAACATCCGGCAGCGAGAGCGATATTCCAACGTTGTGAAGAGAAGGGTTTGATTGGGTGGCATCCTTCCTGGGCAGCTTCACAAGAGCCGTCACTTTTGCAAGAAGAACTTAGCCGGCTGATGGCAATTGCAAAGTATCCCCTGCTACATAGTCGTTATCATTATCTTCGATTTCAGTTACCAGTATCTTATCAGCAACTACTACAATTGGGGATAAGGCACGAGCACAGCATGGGTTATGGAAACATCAACGGATTCCGTGCTTCTTATGCCGACTCCTACCCATGGTTCGATTTGTCGAAGAATGAGGTTACAGATCTTGTTGTTCACCCATTTTTTTACATGGATACCGTATCGGTTTTTCAGCAACAGGAATTACCGGAAGCAGCATTGAATTTTATTCAAAATACAACTGCAAGCTGTCGGGGTTTGGTGCGTGAATTACAATTGGTTTTCCATCCGCATGCCTTGGCGGGAAAGGGTCGGAGAGATGTATTGACAAAAATTCTCAATCAATCTGCTCTTATACAGCATCCGCATCTGTAAGCGGCATTTTTTCTCTTTCTCGGTGTATACTTTTATTAACGAAATACACTCCGGCCAGTGTTACCAGTGAGCCTATGATAATGGGCAATGTGAGATGCTCATCGGTCAGTAGAGCACCGGTGAAGATGGCTACAATGGGATTCAGGTAGGCGTAGAGGGAAGCGATGGCAGGTTCCAGATTTTTCATGGTATAGATGAAAGCAACAAAGGCAACTACGGAACCTGCTACAACGAGGTAGCCAATCGAAACCCAGGTAAGTACTGGAATCTGCTCTATGGCTATAAAATTTCCGGTACTTACTGACAATAGCAGGAGGAAGAACGAACCAATGAGCATTTGCCAGCCGGTTGCAAAATAGGGATTGATGTTGAATTTGTTTCTGGCGATCAGAAGGGTGGCAATGCTCCAGCCGAGCATGGAAATGAATGATAGCAGCATGCCTGTCAGATAGCTGGTTCCGGAAGCATGAAATGCATTGCTATACAATACAACGGCAATTCCTCCGATACCGAGGAGTAGACCGACAAATGTTTGCACATTGATTTTTTTATTGCCCAGCCAGATCATTTCCATCAAAACAACGCATAGCGGATAGAGAGATGCAATCAGAGAGCTGAGGCCACTCGAAATAAATTTTAAACTAACGGTAGCCAGGCCATTCGAGCAGACAAACATCAGAATTCCCATCAGAACCAACCAGCCCAGGTGTTTTCGCGAGGGTAATTTTTCTCCCCGAAAAAGAAACCAGCTGACCAATATCGTACCTGCAATCAATTGTCGGATGCCGGCCACCTGAAGACCGGGTGCTTTTTGCACAGCCAGTTTGCTGGCTACCCAGGTTGTTCCCCAAAGAATACTGGTCAATGCCAGCGCTCCATATGCTTTTTGTTGGCGGGTCAAATTGATTGTTTATCAGTGTCTGAAATGCCGCATGCCTGATAAAACCATGGCAAGTTGATGTTCTTTGCAATAGTTAATGCTGTCAGCATCTCGCACTGATCCTCCTGGTTGTATGAAAGCGGTTATTCCTGCCTGATGTCCCATCTGTACACAATCATTGAAAGGGAAGAAAGCATCGGAAGCCAGCACAGCACCGTTTAAGTCGAAGTCGAATTGTCTGGCTTTTTCAAGTGCGTGTCGCAGCGCATCAATTCTACTGGTTTGTCCGCAACCTTTGCCCACCAATTGCTTATTCTTTACAAGTGCAATGGCATTACTTTTCAGGTGCTTGCAGAGTATATTCGCCAGCGTAAGATCTGTTTTTTCAGTTGCTGTGGTATTTCTGCCCCCTGCTTCTTCCCAGCGAGAAATGAGCTCATGATCTGTATCCTGGCTGAGTTCACCCTGTAACAGAGAACGATGTTGTTGGGTAGGAAATACGAAGTCAGGTTGTAATTGCAGCAGAATTCGATTCTTTTTTGCAGTTAGAACCGGTAGTGCATTTTCATCGAAAGCGGGTGCTATCAATACTTCAAAAAAGATTTCTTGTATCGCTTCTGCGGTAGCTAAATTAACGGGAGCATTCGTTACGAGGACGCCTCCAAAAGCACTTTCCGGATCTCCTGCCAGCGCTTTTTCCCAGGCAAGATCTATGGTGCTTGCAACAGCAGCTCCGCAAACATTGTTGTGCTTGATAATGGCAAAAACTGATTCACCTGCAAAAGGAGAAGAACCGGCAGTAAATTCCTGTAGCAATTGCATGGCCGCATCGACATCCACCAGGTTATTGTAAGACAGTTCTTTGCCGTGTAGTTGCTGAAACACTTTCGATAAGTCGCCGGTATAGGCAGCTTGTTGGTGAGGATTTTCCCCGTAGCGCAGCACTTGTTGTTGTGGCGGGTTGAAATAATCGCTGATGGCTGTATCGTATTGCTTCACTACAGCAAAAGCCTTGGCAGCCAGTTTTTTTCTCTGTTCCAGTGTGGTATTACCATTTTGTTCGATGAGCAGGTTTTCAATATAACTATAATCATCTTTAGATGCAATTACAGCTACATCTTTGAAATTTTTTGCAGCAGAACGGATCAGGGAAGGTCCACCAATATCAATTTTTTCTATGATGGCTTTTTCCTCACTAGTGGCTCGAACTGTTTCTTCAAATGGGTATAAATCGACAATCACCAGATCGATTTCCGGAATGTTGTAGGTAGCCATTTCCTGCAGATCGGATGCCTCGTATCTTCTGCCGAGAATGCCCCCAAAAATGGCAGGATGCAAGGTTTTTACCCTTCCACCCAAAATGGCGGGATAGCCCGTAATTGTATCTACAGCAATGCAGGGAATATTTAATTTTTCCAGCAGTTGTTGCGTTCCTCCGGTCGAGTAAATGGTTACCCCGAGGCGATGCAGTTGCAAAGCCAATGAATCCAGGCCGTCTTTGTAAAAGACAGAAATAAGAGCTGATTTAATTTGTTTGTCCATGATGATAAATAAAATCAGGCCGATGGCCTGGTCACAAATTGATGATGAAAGCGCCTTGTTCAGTTGTTGAATGGCACTGCAAATGTAATTGGGCTGCTTCTTTTTTCCATTCCCTGATTTTCCACATTTGGTTGCTGCCGTCTATAACAAACTGCGTACAATCTAGTCTTGTCTGTAACGATTCCAGAGAAACTTTGGCATTGCGCATCAATATGACCCAGTCTGCCTTGGGGGGTAAAATCATCGAAGGGGTGTAATTTCTTCCGTCAATCAGTAAAATCTGCTTGTTCCGACTCCGGATTAGGGGATAATTGATCAGGGTTTGTTGTAACTTCTTTTGCTGCCGTGCCCCCCAGTACCATTCGGCTGTCTGCATGATTTGATCGGTCCATGCAGTTTCTTCTCCACTTCCATAGGAAAGCAGCCATTGCCTGTCGGCTTCCAACAGATGGATGGCTGTTTTTCGGGGAATCTGGTACACAATCAACAGATGCTGTCTTTGTATGCTAAACTGGCGGATAGACCCTATTCCGGCTACTAAGAAAAGACAGATAATTCCTGCCAGAAAAAGATGTCGATTTCGGCGGGTAAATGATTGTGCCAGAACAAAAGAACCTGCCAACAGCAATAATGTTTGTCCCCAATTCAGATAAACACCATTTATAGAGGTGCCCGGTATTTGAGCAGTGTTCACCGCCCATTGATTCATCCAGCGAATGCTGTGTTCGATGATAGTTCCGGTGATTTCTGCCAATGCAGGAAAGGGTTGAACTGCCAGTAGTACAATTTCCAAATACAGTATACCTGTTGATAAAGGAACCGCAATGAGGTTGGTAAAAAGAAACAGCAGGGGAAAACGATGAAAATGAAACAACAACAAGGGTAGGGTCAATAATTGTGCTGCAAGGGTAACAGCCAGAAGTTCGATGACAGATGTAATAAGTTTGTTTGAACCTTTCCATTGTAAGGCAATGGTTTTGGAAAAGAGCAGTATACCCGTTACCGCAGCGAAGGACAATTGAAAACCGGCATCTGTAATGTAATGAGGATTATAGATGAGCAACAGAACTGCAGTTGCGGCAACAGAATTGTATGTATTGTTTTCTTTTTGCCACCACTCCCCTAAGACCAGAAGGGTTGCTACAAGTGCTGCCCTAACGATGGAGGGTGATGCCCCGGTGAGTAGCGTGAACAACCAGGCAGCAACTAAAAGTAGCAAGGGAACCAGGTGGCTCAGCCATTTTCTTTTTCGAAGCGGAGCTACAATTTTGTGCAGTAAGCCGAAGAGCAATGCCATGTGCATTCCACTGATGGCAATGATATGAATAATGCCGGTATTTCGATACGCATTGATCAGTTCTGCGGGTAGCTCTAGTTTATATCCAATCAGCAGGGCTGCTGCAATGGCCCGCTCTTGCTTTCCTTCAATAAATTGCTCGAAGATTTTCAGACATTTCTGCTCTAACTGCTCTACCATTCTGCTGATAAATGTACCTCTATTGTTGTGGGCCATTCGGGTAGATTGTCTGGTGAGATGGCAACGGTAAATGATTTGCTTTTTATGATAATACGCCGCGGCATCAAATGTTCCCGGATTCATTGCTTTTGGTAAGGACAGCAATTTTGTACGGGTGAGCAAAACTGTTCCTGTTGTTATTCGCGACTTAAATGAAGTATCAGCATACACCAATATTTTTCCGGGAAGTCGGGTAAATCTTCCGTTGGTGGCAATGAAAAATTTTCCTGCGATGGTCTTAAATCCTTTAATTGTTGGCTGGAAAGGTTGTTCCAGAACCAATGCCAGCTCCTGTACATCTTGACCGGATAATGGGGTTTTAGCAGGTTGTAATAAGGGAGTTGTACGTATAAAGCCAGTTAGGAACACTACGAATAGCAGCAACGCTCCCCTAAATAATCCCAGATGTATACTTCTGCTGATCGGGATGAATTCAGCTATAATCCAAAGTAAAACAAGAATAAAGAGTAAATAATTGGCCAATGGAAAGACAGGCAAAAAATGTGCGGCACTGATGCCTGCTACAAAGGGTATTCCTAGGCGGAGGAAGGGAACCGGTTTCCAATGGTTGCGTGCAATGTCATTCACCGGTGGAACATACACGGATTTCTGTTTGATTAAAAGCCGGTGTAGAAACTCCGTGAAAAAACGGGTAAGAAATTAGGTGTTTTTACCTACTAAGGTTCATGCTTCTTTCCTTATAAAGCGTGCGGAAGTAGGGATCTTTCAGGTCTTTGATAAAGCGAATGGACTCCCCGGTACTTTTCATCTCAGGACCTAACTCTTTGTTCACGCCGGGGAACTTGTTGAAGCTGAAAACTGGTTCTTTGATGGCATATCCCTCCAGCTTTTTTTCCAGATTAAAATCTTTGAGGCGGGCCATTCCCAACATTACCTTGGTAGCAATGTTCAGGTAGGGAATTTGATAGGCTTTTGCAATGAAGGGGGTGGTACGGGAAGCACGCGGATTGGCTTCTATCACATACACATTGTTGTCTTTGATGGCAAACTGGATATTGATCAATCCTCTGATGTCAAGGGCTCGCGCGATTTTTTCTGCATAATGTTCCATTGTTTCCACCAGCAAGGGGGAGAGGTTGAAGGCGGGAAGAACGGCATTGCTGTCACCACTGTGGATCCCGGCTGGCTCGATGTGTTCCATTACGCCCATGATATGGAAGTCTTCTCCATCGAAGATGGCATCCACTTCAGCTTCCTGACAACGATCAAGAAAATGGTCGATCAGAATTTTATTACCGGGCAGATGTTTCAAAAGACTCACTACTGCTTTTTCTACGTCTTCGTCGTTGATAACGATGCGCATACGTTGACCCCCTAGTACATAACTGGGTCTTACCAGTACAGGATATCCTACCTGATTGGCAACTTCAATCGCTTCATCGGCAGTGTAGGCTGTACCATAGCGGGGGTAGGGGATGTTCAATTCTTTGAGCAAGTCACTGAAGCGGCCTCTGTCTTCTGCAATGTCCATATTGTCAAAGGAAGTCCCAATAATATTTACTCCTTTTTCGTGCAATCGCTTGGCAAGTTTCAAGGCAGTTTGTCCGCCCAGCTGAACAATAACCCCATCGGGTTTTTCCAGCTCTATGATGTCCCACAAATGTTCCCAAAATACAGGCTCGAAATAAAGTTTGTCGGCCATATCGAAATCGGTGGAAACAGTTTCGGGATTGCAATTCACCATGATGGCTTCAAATCCACACTCCTTTATGGCTAATAAACCATGTACGCAACAATAATCAAACTCGATTCCCTGGCCAATCCGGTTGGGACCACTGCCCAAAACAATGATTTTCTTTTTAGCTGACGGGATGGATTCGTTGGAGGAGAGAGTTGGTTTCATGCCTGAATAATTCAGCAAATTTAATGGTAAGGGGGATATTTCCTCCATAATTTTACCCACCTGTTATTGACGAGCTGGCCAGATATGCCGGTAATCCCGATAATTGAGAAAGTTTCTTATTTTGCAGCATCACCACAATAAAATTTCCGAAAGGAATCTTTGGCATCTGCTATGTTTAATTGGAAGAAAATTCTGCTCTTTACCCTTGCCTCGCTGGTAGCCCTGTTTATTCTGCTGGCAATTTTTATTTCTCCGGTTGCCCGCTACCTGATTGAAAAATACAGTGAGGAATATACGGGAAGGCTGATCAATATGGATTATCTCCGAATTAACTTGTTTACCGGGGAAATCAACGTCAAGGGTTTACGTATTCATGAAAAAAATAAAAAGCAGGTATTTGTAGGCGTAGGAGAGGTAGATGCCAAACTGGGATTGTGGCGGTTATTGTATTCCAACTATCTGATCAAAAGACTTCAGCTGCATCGTCCTGTCGTTCGGATTGTTCAAAAAGGCAATCACTTCAATTTTGATGATTTGGTTCAGCGGTTCGCTTCAGGTCCGCCACCACCCAAGGGAACACCCCCCACTGAATATTGGGTGAGACAACTCAACATTCATGGGGGAACACTGATCTATCAAAACAGCAAGCCACCAGTTGTTCTGCAATTAAATAAAACAGAGGTTAAAGTAAGAGATATTGCCTGGAATGATCCTACCTACCATGCCGAACTGGTAACCCGTTTGCAAACCGGAGGTACACTTGATGGGAAGGTAGATTATGACAGCCGTACGAGTGATTACTATTTGAGCGGACAGGTCGACCAACTGAACATAGGCTGGATGTATCCGTATTTGCGGGATTATATGAAAGTGAAGGAACTACGCGGAGTTGTCAGCAGTCATTTCCGGCTGAAGGGCAATGCCGATAAGCCACTCGACATTGCCTTTTCCGGAGACATCGATGCGCGCAAGTTTGCCATAGTTGATGAGTCAGGCGAGTTGCTTACGGCAGCTGAACAGATGGCTGTAAAAATAGACACCATCCATACCCGTAAGAATCGGTACGATTTTGCCTACATCAATATGCAACGACCTTTTATTCGCCTTACGATGTACGATAAAGGGTTCAATTATGAACGCATTTTTACCACCCCATCAGAAGTACGTGGTGATACTTCCGCATTGGTTTATTCGAACATTTTTCTGATGATGGCAGGATATATCCAAGACCTGGTGCAACAATATGATGAAAATGAATACAAGATCAATAAGCTGAGCATAGCCGGAGGTCAGTGTGTTTTCACGGATTATACCCGGGGTGATCGATTTCGCTATATACTCGATTCCGTATTGCTTACCAGTGAACGGATCAACAGCCAGAATGATTTCCTGAACTTTGCCATCAGCTCCCGGCTGAATACTTCAGGCAGACTGAAAGGAACGCTGAAGGTCAACCCGAAAAATTATAAAGACATCATCATCGATGCAGGTTTTCGTGATTTGCTGATTACAGACTTCAATCCCTATTTCAAGTATTTTGTTGCTACCCCTTTCCAGCGGGGGAAGATCCGGTATGAGAATGTTACTTCCATCATCAACAATCAACTCAATAGCAAGAATGTTCTTGATGTGGAGCGCGTAAAGACAGGCAAGAAAGTGAAGAATGCCACTGCCATGAATCTGCCTGTACCACTGGCGGTAGCTTTATTGAGAGATGTAAAGGGGAATATCCACCTCGACATTCCTGTCAAAGGAAGCTTGGATGATCCTAAATTCAAATGGGGCAAAGTAGTATGGCAAGTGGTGAAAAATCTTATTGTGAAGGCGGCCACGGCTCCATTTCGTTTGGTGGCGAATTTGTTTGGTGGCAAGGAAGAAGATTTCAAAGAAGTGTATTTCGATTATGTACAATTGGGTATTGAGCCTAAGCAAAAGCGGGTATTGGATAATCTTTGCAAGGTTCTACAACAGAAGCAGGAAATGACCATGGAATTGGTGCAAGAAACCAATTTGGAAGATGAGTCTGCAGTGATAGCGGTGAATGAGACCAAGAAAAAATATCTTCGGTTGCCCGCGGGAGGTTCTCTTACGGCAGAAATCAAACAGCGGCTGGATAGTCTCCCTGAGTCAGATTCACTTTTTGTAAAATTTGTCAACAGTCTTGTTTCCGGTCAGCTTGATCTACATTCTACGGATGAAAAATGTGTCCGCATCATTGGAAAAGAAACGCTGAGCAGACAAGTTAAAGAGGTGATGGAGCGCCGCAATGCAGCTATTGTTGCTTATCTAGCGGAAAAGCAGTTGCCTGCAACCCGGTATAAAATCCGCAATGCTCAACCGGATATGCAATTACAGCGAAGCGCACCTCCCAAATACATTGTTCAACTAGCTGTTCAGTAGTTTATTTAAAGGGTTTTGTTGTAAAACTTTCATCCTTTCACTACCATTTTGTTTTTTATGCGACCAATTATGATTGTCATCGTCTTGTTAGCTTTTACTTCTTGTACTAGCATTCGCGTATTGCCGGTTGAGTCGGCGCCCGGTGTTAACTGGCAAGAGAAAAGAACCTTTGGATTTTACGAGGTAAAAGCCAGTGGTGATACCATTACGGCACAGTTCGCGGACGGCATTGCTGAATTGCAGCAGGCAATCGCAGTAGAATTACAACAGCGGGGATATGAACGCGTTTCCGATCGCCCAAATTGGCTCATTAACATTGGAATCGTGGTGAAGGAGCAGGTTCAAACGCGACAAACTGATTTTCGTACCGATGGTGCTCCCCGGTATATTGGCCAACGCAACTATACCTGGAAGAGTGAAACAGTTGAAGTAGGTCGTTATCGTGAAGGGACTATTTCTGTGCATGTGGTAGACGCGCTTAAGCGCGAGTTATTGTGGCAGGGAGCTGTACAGGGAGTGATTCCTGAGAAAAACACTTCTCGTGCTGCTGCTGCCTCCACTGCTATGCGAATGTTGATGGAACGTTTTCCGGGCCGGGTAAACTAACGGATAAGAAACAATTCTTCCCAGCGTGTTGTATAGCGGGGACTGCGCATTTCCTGCCGCATTTTCCAGTGACCTGCGGTGCCTGCTGCTGCAAAATTGAGCAGGTGACCACGCATGGCAAAGTTCACGTTGTCTATCATCTTCATCAGGGCAGCTTTTTTGCTATCTTCTGCTTCAAACAATGAGCCCTGCACTGCATCTCTGGGAACGATTCCTGACAACATCACGCCCGCTTTTTTGTAGATGAGTCCTTCTTCAAATATCTCCTGCACCATTTGTAGTGCCGGCTTGATCAGGTCGTTGGTGGCATCGGTAGCACGGGGAAGGGTAGCATAGGTTCCTACTACCGGTCCGTGTCTGAATTTTCCGGCGGTAGGTGGTGACTTGGGTATGAGAAAAATGTGAATACAGGAGGCGGCACCTTTCTGTCGCCGCAGTTTTTCCGCTGCGCGGGAAGTATAGGTAGCGATGGCTTCCCGGATGGCGCTGAGTTCCCGCACATCTTTTCCGAACATGCGTGTGGTCGCAATCATTTTTTTGGTTACCAGTTCTTCGAGCATGCCGATGCAGGGCATTCCCTGCAGCTCATGCAGCAGGCGTACACCGGTTACACCTCCCAGAATTTTTCTCGCCCAGGCAGTATTTTGTTTGCGCAGGTCTTCTGCCGTGTGAATGTTCATTGACCTCAGTTTTTCTGCGTACTGCCGACCGATGCCCCAAATATCTGCTACCGCCGTTTGTCGCAGGGCTTCCGTTATCTTTTCCGGATCATCGAGTACCAGTATACCACCGGTGGCAATCTTGTTTTTCTTGCAGAGCCTGTTGGCTACTTTGCTGAGTACCTTGGTAGGCGCAGCCCCAATGGATACACGTATCCCCGTCCATTGCTCGATTCTTTGCTTGATTACCAGGCAGTAGCTATGTACCTGTTCTATGGGTAAATGACTCAGATCGAGGAAGGCCTCATCAACGGAATATACTTCGACACATTCGGGTGGCAACAGACTGCGCATACATTCCATTACCCGCCAGCTCATGTCACCGTACAGATAATAGTTGGAGGAGAAAGTAGCTATTTTGTTTTTTTCTATCAGCGGGCGGGCTTTGAAATAAGGCTCACCCATGGCAATGCCGAGTTGTTTGGCTTCATCACTGCGGGCGATGATACATCCGTCATTGTTGCTCAATACCACAACAGGCTGCTGGTCGAGCCCTGGCCGGAAGAGTCGCTCACAAGTGCAGTAAAAACTATTACAATCTACAATGGCACGCATTTATACAGTATGAATGGCATAAACGACAACTCCCCACACCGTTAACTCATGCTCCGCATCGACGCTCAGGGGAGGAATATTTTTGTTGTCGGCAGTCAACCATGTTTTGCCCCGCTGTTGCATCAGTCGCCTTACCATCATCTCTCCATTCACCACAGCAATGATTACTTTACCATGTCTTGCAGGAATGCTCCGGTCGACGATGAGCACATCCCCCGGAAAAATGCCTGCTTCCTGCATGGCTTCACTGCTCATGCGAAAAAAAAATGTGGCGGGTTTATTGCTGATGAGCTGTTCATTCAGGTCAATGCCTCTTTCCATATAATCATCAGCGGCAGCACCAAAGCCGGTGGCATTCGCAGTTGGCACTTCCAGCTGTGAAAAATCTTTCGATCCCCTGTACGCAGTTTCATATCCTTTTTCCGGGAGCATAAATCAAATTTTACAATGCTAAAATAATTAGTATTTTTATGCTAAAATAATTATTAACTGTTTTTTTTATGGTAACGGAGATGTCGGAAGGAATCAGGGATAAAAGAACCACCCGGAACTGGTGGCATTATTGGTTGACGGTACAATTACCCGGGGAAGTACGCGACCGGCTTTTATTGCCGGCGCAGGCCGGATGTGTGGCATCTTTTCTCGCACGGGAGGGGATGGAAGATACCCTGATCCGTTGGATGCAAAGAATTTGTAGTACACAGCACCAATGGATGGTTACCCTTGATCCTGTAGTATCAGACCCGGAGGGCCGCCTTTGCTGGCAGGTACGTGATCCGGTGCATTTTCAGTTGCTGCAACAGCAACTAAGTTCGTTGAATACCTATCTGCAAGGCAGTGATTGTCCGGCAATTCAACTGGGACAGCCCGTTCAATGGCGGGTAGCGGAAGGGGTTCACCCGCTGCGGGGTGGTTCCATTCAATTTATGTTAGAAGGAATGGTTTTGTTTCGCCGTGCCTGCTATGCAGAAGAGGGAAAGCAAATTACTTTTTTTGGACTCCGTCCCTGACATCAGCGCAGAGTGAGGTTCAGAGAGATAACATCTGACACAAGGTTATTGGTTCTGGTATAATGACCATACCGTAGTTCCAATGCGCTCAATTTCGACCAGCCCAAAACTCCCCCGGGAGTTGCCAGCCGCATGCCGGAGCCGAAAAAATGGCTGGTAAAACTGGACAAGTCGAAGTTGCTGGTATAAAACCGATTGGCAGCGGTATGCACCTGATAAGGGGCAAAGTACTTGGTTGCCTGTTGAACATATAAGCGATAAAACGGACTGATGGAAAAGAATGCAGTTGGTTTGATGACGGGTTCAATACTCAGCGTATGCGCTGATAAGTCCCAGTCATCTTGATAGTATCGGTAATAACCACGCAATATCAGGTGATCTGATGCAAAATAACTGAAGCGAAGCGATACAGGAATTTTCCAACGAGTTGTCGGAAGGTTTTCCATGTGTACACTGTTATCTGAAAAATATACACGATGGAACGGAAGTCCCAAAAAGCCCTGCTGAAATATTACATCAGCCAGCAGTGCCAGTTGCAATTTTGTATTGACTATTTGAGTATAACTCAAACTAGTCCCGAAAGTATTCCGATCGGTCCATGGATACTGGGTACCTCTGGGAATGAACGGACCCGATCGGAGTTCAACCGGCAATATCATTTTTAAGTTATCCAAGTAGGTAAACACTTTCACGCCCCATTCCCCACTTTTGTCCTTGGTTTTTTTGGATGCATTGAACTGTCCGCCAACAGAGACATAGTCAAACTCAACAGATAATGAGCCACCTGCACCAACGGTAGTTCCCTTTTTTTCATTTTCCATCGACCAGTTGGCAGAGGGATAGAACCTGGTATCGTTGTAGGATGCGGAGGAGTTGGCTTTCAGGTCGATTCTGTCGGAGGAAGCGGATGTATAGTGATCAATACCCATTTCCAGGTCGAAGGTATGTTTCCTCCACTTGCGGTCAACCTTCGTGAGTTTGATGGAAAACTGAGTTGACAGGTCTGTTAGCTTTTCTGTTCCAATACCTCCGGTTATGGAGGAATTATTACCATCTTGCTGGTAATAGCTCGATATCAGGTTGGCTTCTTCGAAACTTAGTTTTCTTTTTTTGTAGGCAGAATCATTCTGTTTCAACGGTTGTGCAAAAACCGATAAAATTCCCAGATAGAGGGCTATCGTAGCGAGCGTGAGTTTTTTCATGTTCCGATAGTTTCAAAACAATTTAATTGCAACCGCAGCCACCACCGCTTTTTCCGGCATTGGCTCCGGATGCCCCCTCTCTGTAGGAAAGAAAGCTTAGTTCTGTCTTTTCAATTTTTCGATTTGTTAGCACCATCTCGCTGTCATTCAATTTATTCTTCTGGTACTCTTTAACTGGTGTACAACTCAGCAAAGCAACAATTGCCAGTATGAAACTGCACAACCAACAACCTGCTCTTTGAAATTGAACCGATGAAACGTATTGTTTCTTTTTAGATTGACGCATAGGATTATTTAGGGTTGATGAGAAATATTTTTCCTGATTTCCTCTACAAATTCGGCTGCAGAAAGTTTGGGCATCCCCTCCCAGCTTTTTCTGATGGAACCATCGGGATTCAACAGAGCAGTCAGAGGAAAAATTCCTGTCCGATTGTATTGTTCAGCCATTCTTTCATTGCGCATTTGTTGCTCAGCAGTCAGTTTGTTTTTTTTACTTCTGGGGAAATCAGCATTGACCAGCACTAGGTTTTCAGCTGACCAGGATATAAAATCAGGGTGATTGAATATATTTTTTTTCATTTGAATACAGGGTGCACACCAATCGGATCCGGAAAAATTCAGTAGTACTGTTTTGTTTTTTTCACTGGCCATTTTGATGGCAGCATCTAAATCCGTTTCCCATTTAACCTGGCTTTGCCACATCAACAGCGGGAGCAAGAATAAAAGTTTTGACATAAGCTTTTTTCAATTCAAGAGAGAGATCAAATGTGGATACCTAATAAAGATACAATTAATATGGGGTGGGAAGATGGGTTCTTTCCGTTATATTTATTCAAATATTTCACATGAGTGGTTTGCGCAGAACCCTGGGGTTATCTTCTACCATAGCTATTGTGGCCGGAGGAATCATTGGCTCCGGTGTTTTCATGAAGCCTGCACTCATGATGTCGCAGTTGGGTTCGCCAGTCTGGTTGCTGGAAGTTTGGGCTTTAGCCGGTATCATCACTCTGTTCGGTGCTTTGTCTAATGCAGAGCTGGCGGCACAGTTTCCTGAAACGGGCGGACAATATGTTTTTTTTCAAAAGATGTATGGCGATCAGTTTGCTTATCTCTATGGTTGGGCGGCATTTGCTGTATTCAATACTGCCGGGAATGCATCCGTTGCCTATGTATGTGCCACCTATCTGGGATACTTTTTCCCATTACCTCATTTCTCTGATACCTTGTCGCAGTCTGTAGTCTGGCACATCCCGTTCATCGGAGATATACTACCACTCGACAATGCCGGCGTTAAATTGTTAACCATCTTTCTTGTTTTACTGCTGACCTGGCTGAACTATTATAGTTTGGGCAGAAGTGCAGCCCTCCAGCGCTTACTTACCTGGATCAAGTTGCTTGCCATCGTTTTATTGGTGTTCGGTCTTTTTACTTCTTCACAAGGAACCTTTGGTCATTATGCAGAAAAGCTGACTACCCAGCCAACAGGATGGGCCGCACTTGCTGCCTGGATGGCTGCCCTATCTGGTGCATTCTGGGGGTATGATGGCTGGAACAACATCACTTTTATTGCGGGTGAAATCAAAGATCCGCGTCGCAATATTCCGATCAGTTTGTTTGCAGGACTGCTCATTTGTATTGTGGTTTATGTTTTATTGAATGCTTCTTTTGCCTATGTCTTGTCGCCCGCGCAGATGGCCGGATCTACTTGGGTGGCATCAGATGCAGCACTTGCAGCGGCAGGCAAAACAGGAGCGTTGGTTATTACCTTATTAGTAGTTATTGCTACTTTAGGAGCAGCCAATGGGAACATACTTTCAACTGCCCGTGTCACTTTTGCATGGGGTGCTTCACATACTGCTTTTAGTTGGGCCGGCAATGTTCACCCCCGGTTCAACACGCCCGGTAATGCTCTCTGGCTCAATGCTGCATGGACAATAGTTTTGATTGTTTCCGGTTCTTTTGATATGCTTACCGATATGCTCATTTTTGTGAGCTGGTTTTTCTATGGGATGAGTGTTTTTGGGGTGATACTACTTCGCCAGCGAAATCCCCAAGGAGAAAGAAGCTACCGGGTGCCGGGGTATCCATGGGTGCCCTTGATTTTTGTTCTATTTACTGGTGCATTCCTGATAATAACCCTGGTTACCGATGTACAACAATATTTATTGGGGGGAAGCCGACTCATTCATTCTTTTCTGGGTGTTGGGATCACGCTGGCCGGATTACCACTCTATTATCTGTCCAAAAAAAGAAAGTCTGACTGATTATTCCCTGCTAAACTTTATTTTCGCAGGAAACAGACCATTGCATGGAAGCCGTTATTCAGGCCATTCGTGAAGAGTTTACCGCCATGAGTGGTAAGGTACCCGAGCGCATTGAAAAAATACCCCAGAGTGGGGGTGACAGAATGTATTTCCGTTTGTATCACCAAGGGGGCACAACCATCGCTACCTATAGTGAAAACAAAAAAGAGACAGCTACCTTTTTGTATTTCACACAACATTTCAAAAAGGCCGGATTGCCGGTCCCTGATATTTACGGGAAGAACAAGGATCAAACCATTTACTTTCAGCAGGACTTCGGACCATTATCGCTGCTGCAGATGCTGGAAGCAGAGGGTCACACCGAACACATCTTTCAATTATTTCAAAAGAGTTTATCTCAACTTGCCCGGCTGCAGGTTTTGGGTGATCAGGGACTAGACTACGATCAGTGCATTACAGCCAAAGTTTTTGGAAAACAAGCCATATTAAGTGATCTGCTTTATTTCAAATACTATTTTCTGGATACACTTCAGGTACCTTATGATAAACAGGCACTTTTGGATGATTTTGATGCCTTGAGTAATTACCTGACTCATACCCATTATAAATTCTTCATGTTCCGGGATTTTCAAAGTAGGAACATTTATGTCTTACATGACGACGTGAATTTCATTGACTACCAGGGAGGTATGAAGGGTGCACCACAATATGATGTTGCTTCACTTCTCTGGCAGGCCAAGGCAGAACTCAGTGATGAATGGAAAAGTAAATTGCTGGACTATTACATGGATTGTCTGGAACCATTGTTAGACCAACCCATCGATCGGCAAACTTTTGTCAGTCAATACAATGGATATGTACTGATTAGGTTGCTCCAGGTTCTAGGTGCCTATGGTTTTCGGGGGTTGTTTGAACGGAAGGCACACTTTCTGGCAAGCATACCTCTGGCAATGCGCAACCTCCGCTTTTTTGTCATGAACAAGCGGGTAGGAATTGTGACACCGGAATTCGACCGGCTCTTGCAAATACTGATTGCACCTGAAATGATTGACCGATTTGAACCCATCCAGGCCAATGAAAAAACTCCCTTGAAAATCCAAATCAATAGTTTCAGTTACCGCCACCCGCTTCCCGAGGATGAATCAGGAAATGGCGGTGGTTTTGTATTTGATATGCGGGGCATCACCAATCCCGGCAGACTAGAGGCCTACAGGTGCCAGACAGGAAAAGATAAACCCGTGATGGACTTCTTGGAACAGCAAACGCGCATGACCGAATTCCTCAATAGCGTGTGGGATATTATTGATATTCAAGTAGAAGCGTATCTCAAACGTGATTTCGAAAATCTTCAAATCAATTTCGGTTGCACAGGTGGTCAGCACCGCAGTGTATATGCTGCCGAACAAACTGCCCGCCACCTGCGAAATAAGTACAAGGTAAAAGTGGAGGTCCACCACCGCAACCAGACAAGGTGGGTGAAAGAGTGATTAGTAAAAAAATTGTATATTGAACGTCGAAATGACCTAATTTCTTTAGTATGAAGGCCATGGTATTTGCAGCCGGACTAGGTACACGATTAAAACCGTGGACTGACGAGCACCCCAAAGCGTTGGCTATGGTGAACGGAAAGTCTTTGCTTCAGCGGAACATTGAGTATCTACAATCGGCCGGTGTAACGGATGTAATTGTTAATGTGCATCATTTTGCCGACCAGATAATTCGGGCAGTGGAGGAAAACAATGGATGGGGGTGTAAAGTGCAGATTTCCGATGAAACAGAGGCCCTGTTGGATACCGGAGGTGGTCTGCTCAAAGCAGCCCCATTTTTTGAAGGAGAACCATTTTTTCTGGCAGTCAATGCAGATGTATTAACAGATTTTTCTCTAAAAAAATTCATCCAGCACCACCTGGATACGAATGCGCTTGCCACCTTGGCCATAACTGATCGCATGAGTAACCGTCATTTTCTTTTCGATGAAGAGCAGTCGTTGGTAGGGTGGCGTCAGTTAGAACCCTTCAGTGAAAAAATCGTAAAGAGTTCACAGTTTCTGATTCCGAAAGCATTTAGTGGTTTACATGTTATCAGCCCTGAAATCTTCAATAAGATTGGTCAACAAGGAAAATTTTCCATCATTGATGTCTATCTCTCATTAGCCAATCATTTTCCTATAATAGGTTTTGACCACACTGGAACCCGTTATTTAGATGTCGGTAAACCCGGTAGTCTGCAAATGGCGAATGATTTCTTTCACTGATTCCTTGAAAGAATTAACTGATCTGTTATTAACGAGCATGCCAATTCCGCCGCCTTTTCTTACTGTTGGAATAGTAGACGTTCAAATGGGACCCGGTGTTCAATGGATAGCTCCTTGTAATTTGTATGGTTGTTCCATCGGTGAAGATTGTTTTATCGGTCCCTTCGTTGAGATTCAGCGAGGAGCTGTTATCGGTAAAAGATGCCGTATCCAGTCCCACAGTTTTATTTGCGAAAAGGTAACTATCCTGGATGATTGTTTTATCGGACACGGGGTTATGTTCACCAATGATTTATTTCAGGCGGGAGGGCCCTCGGGTAATCCTGCTAATTGGAAGCCAACGCTGGTAGGTAATAGAGTTAGTATCGGAAGTAATTCTACCTTACTGCCTGTAACCATTGCAGATGGTACTGTAATTGGCGCCGGCTCAGTAGTAACCAAGGATATCACAGAGCCGGGATTTTATGCCGGTAATCCTGCCAGAAAATTACGCTCACTTGGTTGAGCCAAATGGATCCCTGCTTTAAACTTTGATATAAATTTTCTTTTTATCCAGCAGGTAAACGATTAACCAATAGAAGGCAATCATAGCGATGGCATAAAGGGTAGAACCGACCCGCTGGTCTTCTGCAATGGGTTTAAAAATATTTTTATACAACCAGGGCAATGCCGATGTGTACACCGGTTTTCCTTCGGCATCAAAGTGATCCGTCCATCTTAACAGTGCGAGTACGCGGGGAAGAAAGCCGCTGAGAACAAAAATGAACAGGGGATTTTTTCCGAATACATTGAAGAATTTACTCCAACCGGGACGTTCGCTGCTCCAGTCCAGCGAATACATCATGATACCCAACACTATAATTGCCAATCCGGTCGTATACATGACATAGCTACTGGTCCATATCTTTTTATTCACCGGGAATACCATGTCCCAACAGTAGCCAATGACCATCATCAAACAGCCAATCACGAGTAATCTGGAGAGCATCTCATAGGAGCTTCCTTTTTCACGAATAAAAGCACCTGTCATGTAACCCAGCATTACCTGGGCAATGGCAGGAATTGTGCTGGCCAATCCTTCAGGATCAAAAGGAACACCATTCATTTTGTACATGTGCGATTTGCCCAGCAAGGATAAATCCCATTGGGTTCCAAACCAACCTGCCTGGCTATACGGATCTGCGGGATTTCCCAGCAACAAGCACATAGCCCAATAACCCAGCAATAAAATTCCTGCTACCACAAAAGCCCCTTTTGGTCGGGTAAAATAAATCAGTAGTGCGGCCAATAAATAAGCGATGGCAATACGTTGCAATACCCCAAGTATTCTTACCTGGCTCCATGCTTTAGCTACCAATTGGTCATGGTCCCATTTGATGAAAGGACTCCAATTGAGGAAGAGGCCTATTGCGAAGATGAGCAGGGCCCTTTTACCAACTTTAGAGATGACGTAACCCGTGCTTTTTTGTTCCATACCTGGCATAACGAATGCCAATGCATTTCCAACGGCAAAAAGGAAAAAGGGGAAAACCAGGTCAGTGGGGGTGCAACCATGCCAATCTGCATGTGCCAGAGGGCCATATATATGTGACCAGGAACCGGGATTATTAACTAATATCATGAGGGCGACTGTAGCTCCCCTGAAAACATCGAGCGAGTAGAATCTTTGCTGCATGTGAACTATTTACAGTTGTAATTTAAGATGAAATATCGAAATGAACTGATAGAAGGCAGGGGGAGCAAAAAACTGCCATTTTTATTGTTTCTTTGCACCGAAAATGTAGATATGAGCAAGCGAATATTAATAACCGGCGGTGCCGGATTTATTGGTTCTCACGTGGTACGACTTTTTGTGCAGCAATATCCTGCCTATCAAATTGTGAACCTCGATTGCCTGACGTATGCTGGTAATCTCGCCAATCTCAAAGACATTGAGCAGTCCCCCAACTATTTTTTTGAAAAAGTAAATATCTTGGATGTTCCGGCACTGGAACAGGTTTTCAAAAAATATGATATCACCGATGTGCTGCACCTGGCTGCAGAGTCGCATGTGGATCGTTCGATTGTATCGCCGCTGGACTTTGTTTATACCAATGTAATCGGAACGGTTAATTTGTTGAATACGGCAAAAACTTATTGGAAAGAGAATCTTGCAGAGCATCGTTTTTATCACATTTCTACTGACGAGGTTTATGGAACCTTGGGTGACACCGGGCTTTTCACAGAGCAGACACCCTATGCACCCAATTCGCCTTATTCTGCCAGCAAGGCTTCATCCGATCATTTTGTGCGGGCTTATCATGAGACCTATCATTTACCCGTTGTTATTTCGAATTGTTCCAATAATTACGGACCGTTTCATTTTCCGGAGAAATTGATACCGCTCTTTATCAATAATATCATCCACCAAAAACCTTTACCGGTTTATGGAGATGGAAAAAATACGCGTGACTGGTTGTATGTTATCGATCATGCAAGGGCCATTGATGTAGTTTTTCATCAGGGAAAAAATGGTGAGACCTATAACATAGGTGGATTTAATGAGTGGAAGAACATTGATCTGGTTCAACTCTTGTGTCGCTTGATGGATGAAAAACTTGGGCGTGATCCGGGTACCTCTGCCCGTTTGATAACGTATGTTAAAGACAGGCCCGGACACGATCTTCGTTACGCTATTGATGCTACCAAGATCAATCGTGAACTAGGTTGGAAGCCATCAGTAACTTTTGAGGAGGGCTTGAGTAAAACCATCGATTGGTACCTCGACAATAAAGAATGGTTAGAGCAAGTGACATCAGGCGATTATCAGCATTATTACGAGAAGATGTACCATCAATCATAATTATAAAAAATGCACGTAGAGAAGACACCACTTTCCGGCTGCTGGGTCATTCACGATCAGCGACTGAATGACGGAAGGGGCTATTTCTTTGAAAGCTATAACAAGAAACGCTTTGCTGAGAAAACAGGTGTTGAAGTGGATTTTGTGCAAGACAACCAATCTTCTTCGCAACGTGGTGTGATCAGGGGATTACATTTTCAGACAGGCGCACATGCACAGGCAAAACTGGTTCGTGTGATGCAGGGAAGTGTGCTGGATGTGGCAGTAGACCTTCGAAAGGATTCCCCGAGTTTCGGACAATCATTTAGTATCGTTTTGTCTGAAGACAATGGAACACAGCTTTTTATTCCCCGCGGGTTTGCTCACGGATTTGAAGTCTTGAGTGAACATGCTGTTTTCTTTTACAAGTGTGACAATTATTATAACAAAGCATCGGAAGGTGGCATCTATTATAATGACCCCGCACTGTCCATCGTTTGGCAGACCCCCCCTGAGCAGCACATTTTATCGGAGAAAGATCAACAGTTACCTTTGTTGCAGGAGGTAGTGAACACCCTTAACTTCGCTTAGCTCAATTGGGATATAATAAAACTTAAGAAGTATGAAAGGAATTATACTGGCAGGAGGTTCCGGCACTCGTTTGTATCCCATCACCAAAGGGATCAGCAAACAATTGATGCCCATTTATGATAAACCCATGATTTATTACCCATTGTCGGTATTGATGCTGGCGGGTATTCGGGAAGTTTTGATCATCACTACCCCAGAAGACAGCAGTCAATTTCAGCGGTTGTTGGGAGATGGTGCGGAGTTGGGCTGTAGTTTTTCGTATGCAGTGCAGGAAAAGCCCAATGGACTTGCACAAGCTTTTGTGATTGGAGAGAAATTCATAGGAAATGATAAGGTGGCTTTGATTTTAGGTGATAATATATTCTATGGTGCCGGCTTCAGTAAATTGGTTCAATCATTCAATGATGTGGAAGGTGCTGCTGTCTTCGCCTATGAGGTGAATGATCCGGAAAGATATGGGGTAGTAACATTTGATGAGCGCCAACGGGCTATCTCTATTGAGGAGAAACCAGCAAAGCCAACCTCTAATTATGCTGTACCGGGACTATACTTCTATGATAATTCTGTGGTAGAGATTGCAAAGAATATTCAGCCATCTCCTCGCGGTGAGTATGAAATCACCGATGTGAACCGTGTTTACCTGCAGCAGGGAAAATTACAGGTAGGAATCATGAATCGGGGAACTGCCTGGCTCGACACAGGTACTTTTGATTCTCTCAGCGATGCCAGTGAATTTGTTCGGGTTATCGAGAAACGCCAGAGCCAAAAAATCGGCTGTATTGAAGAGGTTGCCTACCGTATGGGCTTCATTTCCCGTGACCAGTTGCTGGAATTGGCAGACCGATATGCCAAGAGTGGATACGGCGATTATCTGAGACGGATTAAATAATACGTTCATTTTCAGTTGGTTATTCAAAAGATTCTTTTCTGGATTTTTACCACTAAACAATTTCAGGTGGCTGGTGTTATAAGTCACATGAATACCTTTACCATCAAGGATTTGGAGAATTTGTCGGGTATTAAAGCCCACACGATTAGGATTTGGGAGCAGCGGTACGGGTTACTCTCTCCGCAGCGTTCCAAAACCAATATCCGCCATTACTCCAATGTTGAGCTCAAAGCCATCCTCAACATCGCACTCCTCAATAAGTACGGCTACAAGATTTCCCGCATAGATAAAATGACTCCGGAGGAGATGCAGCAAAAAATTGCAATGCTCTCCCAGTCGGAAGCACAGCAGGAAAAATTGATCAACGATCTGGTAGGCGCTATGGTAGATGCCAATATCGACCATTTCGAATCCTTACTAGAAGAACACATCCGAGCCAAAGGGGTAGAAAAAGCCATCTTGAAAACAATTTTCCCCTTCCTGGAAAAAGTGGGTATTCTTTGGCTGACCAATCACATCAATCCCGCACAGGAACATCTCGCCACGAATGTAATTAGACAAAAACTGATATTGGGTATCGAAGGGTTGCGCATGGTACCCGAAAACAGAAATCCAATTCTGTTGTTTTTGCCCGAAGGCGAGCACCATGAAGTGGGTTTGCTCTTTTTGCATTACCTCCTGAAGTCAAGGGGACATAAAGTTTACTATCTGGGTGCCAATGTTCCACTCAAAGATGTGGAGTTCATTGTCAATGCAAAAAATATTCCGGTATTATTTACGCACCTTACTTCTGTTGCACCAAACTTCAATTTCGAAAAGTTTACCATCAATGCCCACAATCGCATGCCCGACAGACGCATATTGATTTCCGGCTTGGTAGCACAACAGTACACCAAAAAGGTGCCTCCTAGTATACATATTTGTAAGTCACTGCATGAGGTGATGGATTTCTTTGGTATCCCCCGCAGCGCAGAATAACAGAATTTTCCCATCTTATTTTTGTGGAAGGAACGGGAGCTTTTGATGGACAAAAGCTCCCGTTTGTTTATTAATTTAAATAAAATGTTAAACAATTATTTAAAATATATATTTATATAATTGAAAATCAGTATCAAAAAAGTATATATGAATAAATGCTATATGATTGTTTGAAGTAAAATGTTTAACTTTGAATTCTTAAAAATTAAACAAAAGGCCATGTCAACGTTAGAATTCAACCGTCTCTTGCTGAACAATGCCGAGTTTCTCAAGCCATTTGCACAAACATTGACACATGATCAAGAAGCTGCAAAAGATCTTTACCAGGAAACTCTTTTCAGGGCATTGGCGAATAAGGACAAGTACAATGTTGGTACGAATATCAAGGCATGGCTTTATACCATCATGCGGAATATTTTCATCAATAATTACCGCAGAAAGGCCAAGCAGAATACCATATTCGATCATACACCCAATGATTTTCTGTTGAATGCTCAACAGGGCACTGTTGTAAATGAGGCTGTTGCTACCATTAATTTAAAAGAGGTACAACAAGCCATTCGTGAGTTACCGGAAATCTTCCGCAATCCATTCCTGCTTTATTTTGATGGGTATAAATACCATGAGATCGCAGATATGTTGCAAGAACCACTGGGAACAATAAAAAGCCGTATCCATTTTGCGCGCAAATTACTGAAGGCGCAAATAACCCGTCACTAATAACACATTTAAATCCCGCTCTTGCAAAAAAAAGCCATCATAATCGGAAGTGGTTTCGCGGGACTGTCTGCTGCCAGTTTCATGGCCAAGTCCGGCTGGAAAGTTACTGTTCTAGAAAAGCATGACATTCCGGGCGGAAGAGCCAGAAAGTTAGAAGTATCCGGATTCACTTTCGACAGAGGTCCCAGTTGGTACTGGATGCCGGATGTATTCGAAAGATACTTTCATCTCTTCGGCAAGAAGGTGAGTGATTACTACGAATTAAAACGCCTTGACCCTTCGTATCGGGTTTACTGGCCAGAAGGTCATTGGGACATTCCTGCCGGCAGAAAGCCATTGCAGGATTTTTTTGAGTCCATCGAGCCGGGTGCAGGGGAGCAGCTGAGTAAATTCTTATCTGAGGCAGCATATAAATACCAGGTTGGCATACACAAACTGGTACACAAGCCGGGACAATCGCTCACTGAGTTTATCGATGCTGATTTGATCAAAGGTCTTTTTCGATTGGATGTTTTTCAGTCCATGAAAACCCATGTAGCCAGGTTTTTCAAAGATGCACGTTTGCGGGAACTAATGGAATTTCCTGTACTTTTTCTCGGTGCCTTGCCGGAAAAAACTCCAGCTCTTTATAGTTTAATGAATTATGCGGATATGGAAGGAGGAACCTGGTTTCCTGCCAAAGGCATGTACCAGATAGTACAGGGCATGTATGATCTCGCATTGGAGTTGGGTGTTGAATTTCATTTCGGTCAGGAGGTATCTGCCATCGATGTTCAGCAAGGAATAGCAACGGCTGTTTATACCGGAGGCAAGCCGGGGGAATCAAGTGCCATCAGGCATACAGCAGATGTTATCATTGGCGGAGCCGATTACCATCATATTGAAACAGACCTTTTGCCTGCATCCTATCGCACTTATTCTCCCGATTATTGGGACAAAAGGGTTATGGCTCCCGGGTGCTTGTTGTATTATGTAGGACTGAACAAAAAGCTGGGACCTGTTCCCCATCATTCTTTGTTTTTCGATACTTCTTTCGAAGTGCATGGAAAAGAAATCTATACAACATCCGAATGGCCGTCGGATCCCTTGTTCTATTTGAATGTAACCTCCGTAACTGATCTATCAACTGCTCCGCCCGGTGGCGAAAATTTATTCATCCTCATTCCGGTAGCGGCAGGATTAACTGATGATACGCCAGAACTCAGGGAACATTATTTTCAACAGGTAATGGACCGACTTGAAAAAAGGTTTGGTCAATCAATTCGCGATGCTATAGTCGTTAAGCAGTCCGTCGCCCCCCGTGATTTTATTTCTGATTACCACTCTTTTAAAGGGAATGCATACGGGTTAGCGAACACTTTGCTGCAAACAGCTGTTTTAAAACCATCGATGCGGAGTAAAAAAGTGAAAAACCTGTTCTTTACCGGACAGCTAACTGTACCGGGACCGGGGGTGCCACCAAGTCTTATCAGCGGAGAAGTAGTGGCGAAAGAAGTGAACAAGTTATTGAATGGATGATCAAAGTTATAATGCAGTTGAAGAACCGAAGGGAAACGATAATAAGGACATCTCAAAAAAAATGATTACATTACTCATTTAATTTTTGTCAGAATGGAACGCTTATTTCACCAACTCAGCGAAGCTGCCAGTAAACTGACAACGGAGTTGTACAGTACTAGTTTCTCATCAGCCATCAAGATCTTGCACAAAGAACTTCGGGCACCTATTTTTAATATATATGGTTTTGTTCGGCTGGCAGATGAAATAGTAGACACTTTTCATCAGCACGACAAGGCATTTCTTTTAGCCGATTTTAAAAGACAAACCTACGATGCCATTGAAAGGGGCATCAGTCTGAATCCCATCTTGCACAGCTTTCAGTTAACAGTCAATCGATACCAAATTGATCATGACTTGATAGAAGCTTTTTTTCATAGCATGGAAATGGATCTCAACAGGGTGAGTTATGATCGGGAAGGGTATGAAGAATATATATATGGAAGCGCTGAAGTGGTAGGACTCATGTGTCTTTTCATTTTTTGTGATGGCAATCGCGAGCAATATGATGCACTCAAGGGTTATGCCAGAAGTTTGGGAGCAGCTTTCCAGAAAGTGAATTTCCTTCGCGATCTGAAAGCCGATTATGTGGGAATGGAACGCATTTATTTTCCCGGTTGTGATTTTAATAATTTTTCTCAACGAGATAAAGAAATCATTGAGGAAGATATTCAACGTGATTTCGATCACGCATACCAGGGAATTCTGGCCCTGCCTCCCAAAGCCCGTTTTGGTGTGTATGTTGCCTACAAGTACTACTTGTCACTTTTTAGAAAAATTAAAAAAGTGCCCCCTCAAAATATTTTGCAATACCGAATCCGCATTCCCGATCATGGAAAGATGTTGATTTTAGCTAAGGCCGGAATTCGCAGTCAGCTGAATTTATTATAAGCAATAGTCTCTATGGAGCAACTCATATTGGTAAATGAATTGGATGAAATGGTTGGCACCATGGAAAAAATGGAAGCCCATCAGAAAGCCTTACTTCACAGGGCTTTTAGCATCTTCATTTTCAACTCCAAAGGAGAAATGCTTTTACAACAACGTGCGGTAGAAAAATATCATTGTGGTGGGTTGTGGACGAATACCTGTTGCAGCCATCCTCGTCCGGAGGAAGACACCGCAGCTGCAGCATTGCGCCGCTTGCAGGAGGAAATGGGTTTTGCTACATCTTTGAAAAAAGTTTTTGACTTTGTTTATAAGGCACCCTTTGCCAATGGATTAACTGAATATGAATTCGATCATGTTTTTTTTGGTAGATATGATGGTAATGTTGAACCTAATCCGCGGGAAGTAGCTGCCGTACGATACCTCAAGGTTGAAACCATACAATCAATGATGGAGGAAGAACCCAATCTCTTCACACCTTGGTTTCATATTGCGTTTCCTAAAATGATGGATTGGTTAAGTTGGCAGCAAGTAGCATGAGCAACGGTAATACCATGAATGACCCACGAAAGGCAATAGTAATCGGTGCGGGCGTTGCCGGACTGGCCACTTCCATCCGACTGGCTTGCCAGGGCTATCAGGTTCAGGTATTCGAGAAGAATCCTTTTCCCGGGGGGAAACTTCATCATTTTGAACAGGACGGCTTTCATTTTGATGCAGGTCCGAGTTTGTTCACCCGCCCCCAATTAATAGAAGAACTGTTTACACTCGCCGGTGAGCCCATCGAAGAATATTTTTCGTATGAACGTCTGCCGGTTTCCTGTCATTATTTTTATGAAGATGGTACCAGGCTCAATGCTTTCGCCGATCGCCAACTGTTGGCACGTGAATTGGCTGAAAAGCATGGAGAAAAAGAAGAAACGGTAATCGACTATTTGAACAATGCTGCCGGTTTATTCGATAAAGTTGGAAATATTTTTCTCGAATATTCCCTCCACGATGGATCGGTTTTTCGTGAAGCATCTGTGAGTTCGGCGATACGTGCTACCCGCTGGCAACACCTGTTTGGCTCGATGCATCGGCTCAACGCAAATGCTTTCAATAACCCCAAGACAACTCAGTTGTTTGATCGCTATGCTACCTACAATGGCAGCAATCCCTATCAGGCCCCCGGAATGCTCAGCATGATCTCACACCTGGAACACAACGAGGGCAGTTTTTATCCGAAGGGTGGCATGATCAGCATTACCCGCGCATTGCATCAACTTGCCTGTAAAAAAGGAGTGCAATTTCATTTTAATACACCCATTACTCGGATACAGCTGGATGGCAGAACAGCTCGTGGTGTGTGGGCAAGTGATCAATTTTTCGCTGCCGACGTGGTTGTCAGTAATGTCGATGTGTATTTCACTTATCTCAGATTACTTCAACAGCCAGAGCAGGCAGAAAAAATTTTGAAACAGGAACGCAGTAGCAGCGCTATGATATTTTATTGGGGGATACGCAATAGTTTCCCGCAGTTATCTCTCCACAACATATTTTTTTCCAACGACTATGAAAAGGAGTTTGACCATTTGTTCCGCTTGAAGACATTGTTTGAAGATCCAACAGTGTACATCAACATAACTTCCAAATGTGAGCCAGGTAAACAGGCACCGGCCGGCATGGAAAATTGGTTCGTGATGATCAATGTTCCTGCTAATATTGGCCAAAATTGGCAGCGTTACCGACAAGATTCCCGCCAGCGAATCGTGAATAAGTTAAGTCGGCTGCTGGGTACTGACGTAGAGGCACTCATCATTTCAGAATCAGTTGCTGACCCGGTCAGTATTGAATCACTCACTGATTCATACCAGGGCTCACTCTATGGCACCAGTTCCAATTCACAATTGGCAGCATTTTTACGACATGCTAATTTCAGTAAACGGATAAAGGGCCTTTACTTTGTGGGAGGAAGTGTACATCCCGGTGGAGGAATACCGCTATGTCTCAGCAGTGCCGCTATTACTGCCGGGGTAATTGCACGAAAGGAAAAGAAACCGGATAATGCCTGATAGTAGATATAAGAGCAGCATGACCACAATTCAAAAAAATACGATTGCCACGTTTATCGCTGCAATAGTTCACTTGAGTGGTGCAATTGGAATGTTGTACAGCAGTCATGCTGATTGGTTCATAGGTATGACGCCGTATAATCTCTTATTGATGGCGGTATTGGTTCTATGGACCCAGGAGGAAGCCAGCCAACCATTTTACTTATTTATGTTTCTATGTATTCTGGTTGGGATTGGAACGGAAATGATTGGTGTCAATACTTCCCTATTGTTTGGTAGCTATCGCTATGGCACAGCTTTGGGAATAGGATGGCTGGGTGTTCCATTCTTGATAGGGGTCAATTGGTTTCTTGTAGTATGGTCGTCTGCACAAGTGATGCTTCAACTGCACCGGCAATTGCCCGGATTAGCAGACTGGGGGCCTGAAAAAGCCGAAAAATGGCTGGGCTGGTCGCTGGTAGTGGATGCTGCCCTACTGGCCACTGCATTTGATTGGCTCCTGGAACCTGTAGCGGTAAGATTGGGCTACTGGAGTTGGGAAAATGGAACTATTCCGCTGTACAATTATGTTTGCTGGTTTGCCATCAGTAGTTTGTTGCTACTGGTTTTCCGGAAGATGAAATTCCGGCAGGTCAACCAATTCGCTGTACATTTGTTAATCATACAATCCTTATTTTTTTTCGCCCTGAGAATATTTTATCATCCATGATCTACGTATTGATTGCATTCCTGATATTTTTTTTGATGGAGCCGATTACCTGGCTGACGCATCGTTATGTGATGCATGGATTCCTTTGGTATCTGCACAAAGATCACCACCAGAAAGAGGAGGGATTCTTCGAAAAGAATGACGCCTTCTTCCTCATTTTCGCAATTCCCAGCTGGTTGTGCATCATGTTAGGCAGTATGAATCAAAATTACTGGGTGGTAGGCATCGGCTCGGGCATTGCCATGTATGGTTTTGCTTATTTTGTAGTACATGAGATTATCATCCACCAGCGGTTCAAATTGTTTTCCCGCAGCAACAATCGTTATATCAAAGTGATCAGGTGGGCACACAAGATGCACCACAAGCACCTGGGGAAAGAAGATGGAGAGAGTTTTGGTATGTTATGGGTAGCCCGCAGGTATTGGGATAAGGTGCGGCAGGATGAGAAGTTGCAAAAAAACTGATTCTTCGTTATTTATTCAGTCCATTGAAAGAACGCTACGACTATATTATTTCCGGTGCGGGATGTGCCGGCATGAGCGTATTGGTGCGCATGTTGGAAGATCCCTTTTTTGAAGGAAAAAAAATATTGGTGCTCGATGCCGCAGAAAAAAACACGAATGACCGCACCTGGTGTTTCTGGGAAAAAGGAAACGGGGTTTTTGAATCCATTGTATCTCATGCCTGGAGCCGGCTGAACTTTTTTTCGGCAGACTATGCCACCAACAGAGAGCTGGCACCGTACCGGTATAAGATGATTCGGGGAATCGATTTGTACGATTTTGTAAAAGAAAAGGCAGTGCAACATCCCGGTGTAACCTGGCTCAAGGAGCGGGTTCCTGCTATTGTTCCTGAAACTGACGGCGCAGCGATTGAGCTTTCAGATAGAAATGTTACAGCACCGGTAATTATCAATAGCATTGTTTGGGAAGACACCCGCGATCTGGCAAAAGCCGCTGGTGCGCATCATTTATTACAGCATTTTAAGGGATGGCTAATTCAGACAGAAGAGGATTGCTTTGACCCTACCACTGCAACCTTCATGGATTTTCGGGTAAGTCAGGATGCAGGAACGGCATTTGTATATGTATTACCGACCAGCCCCCGGGAGGCACTCGTGGAGTATACGTTGTTTACTGCTGATCTGCTACCGCAGGAAGCATATGATCTTGCACTGCAGGACTACATTACTAAGTACATAACGGGGAAGTCCTATAAAACCCTTCATACAGAGTGGGGTGTGATACCGATGACCAACCTACAATTTCCCAAGCGACGGGGGGCGGTTGTGAATATTGGATTGGCAGGTGGACAGGTAAAAGCCAGTAGTGGATTTGCCTTTCAGTTCATCCAGCGTCGGGCCGAAGCATTGGTTGCGTCATTGAAATCGGGTGATACTACCTGTCATCGGGATACATTACAGGATAAAAAGTTTCGCCTATTTGATGGTGTTTTATTACAAATTTTGTCAACGGGACAATTAGGTGGTGACCGCATTTTTACTGATTTATTTCAAAAGAACGATGTGCAGCGGATATTCCGTTTTTTAGACAATGAAACGGGTCTTGTGGATGACCTGCGCATTATGTGGAGTGTTCCTACAGGCATTTTTCTTCCAGCGGCCTTACGTGAGCTTAGGGGCTGAAATTGACTGCGAAGTGTTACTTTTGCAGCCCGGCCTCGTAGTACAATGGATAGTATAAGAGTTTCCGAAGCTCCAGATCCAGGTTCGATTCCTGGCGAGGCCACCACCTGAAAAATTTCTTTTTTTCCGAAGCTCCAGATCCTTGGTTCCCTGCCTGCCGGCAGGCAGGGATTCCTGGCGAGGCCACCACCTGAAAAATTTCTTTT
>JADBXP010000027.1 GCA_020403455.1 Chitinophagaceae bacterium | reverse complement strand
TAGTACAGCCCGTTAATAAATACTCTTCAATTACTTTTCTTTTAAAATCGTCGTCAAACATTTGACGAATCTCGAACTTGTGTTCCATATAATCCTGATTTTGGTTTACTTAAGATGTAAACCTATTTCAGGACTAGACAGAGGATAATTTCACATTCAAGCCGCAAAGTACACCTCCTGCGTCGGAGAGACTTTTCGGAGAAGGGCAATCAGTGTGAGTTGGAACCGAAGGTGCGCCGAAGGAGCAAGGGAGTGTAGAAGAAAGGCCAGAGGGAGTGTGAATCACACTCCCTCTGGCCTTTGTGCGGATAATAGGAGTCGAACCTACACGCCTCGCGGCGCCAGATCCTAAGTCTGGTGCGTCTGCCAATTTCGCCATATCCGCAGGGTGGCAAAACTACAATTTTTCAGCGATTTTTTATCGCCCCAAGATCAATTTGCACTAAACCTTCTGGAATGGTTCCGGTTGCCGGCTGATCTTCCGGGCCTTTGGCCCCATCTATCACCACCTCTATTACCACCCCTATACTCTGACTGGCGTTGCGGTGGCATTTGAAACGACTGGGTAGGATTCACTCCAACAGGATATGGATTTTCCGCAACAACAGGAATACTTATACCTGTCAATTTTTGAATGTCGCGAAGAAATTCTCTTTCCTCCTGATCACAAAATGAAATCGCAACACCGCTGGCACCGGCCCTTCCTGTTCTGCCAATCCTGTGGACATATGTTTCCGGTACATTCGGCAACTCAAAATTGATTACATGCGATAACTGATCTACATCGATACCCCTGGCAGCAATATCTGTTGCTACCAATACGCGGGTAGTCCCATTCTTAAAATTGCTTAAAGCTCGCTGTCTTGCATTTTGAGATTTGTTGCCATGAATGGCCTCCGCTGTAAAACCAGAACGGAGTAAGTCCTTCACAACCTTGTCAGCCCCGTGTTTAGTTCTGGTAAAAACCAGAGCTGTTTTGATGGTTTCGTCCTTCAGCAAATGGGCCAACAATAATTTTTTGTTTTCGCGATTTACATGGTACAGTTGTTGGCCGATCGTTTCTGCTGTAGACGATACCGGCGTCACTTCTACGCGCACCGGGTTTTGTAAAAGCGAGGAGGCCAGCGCAGCAATCTCGGGTGGCATAGTAGCCGAAAAAAACAAGGTTTGTTTTTTGGCAGGAACTTTGGCCAGAATTTTTTTCACATCATGGATGAAACCCATGTCCAGCATACGATCTGCTTCATCCAACACCAACATCTGAACTTGTTGCAATGAGATAAACCCTTGTTGCATCAGGTCGAGCAGTCTGCCGGGGGTGGCTACTAAAATATCTACACCCTTTTGTAGCGCCTGGGTTTGTGCCAATTGTGAAACACCTCCAAAAATTACTGTATGTCGCAATGGTAGATTCCTGCCATAGGCCGCCAGACTCTCATCGATTTGAATGGCCAATTCACGCGTTGGAGTAACTACCAATGCTTTAATGCCTCTTTTTGTTGTTGTTGCCGGTTGCTGCAGGGCAAGATTTTGTAAAATAGGAATGGAAAATGCAGCCGTTTTTCCCGTACCCGTTTGTGCACAGCCCAATACATCATTCCCCTGCAAAGCAGGTGGAATGGCTTGCGCCTGAATAGGTGTAGGATGTTGATACCCCTCTTGTTCTAATGCCTCCTGTATCGCAGGCATAATGTGCAATGAATGAAATGTCATTGAATAAAATATAAAAATGAACGTCAGCTAACATCGTGTCAACTGCGATATAACCAACCCGTAAATGATCTGAAAAACTTTGTCACGGAAGTGTGATCAGCCTGTAGAGCGCTTATATGAATACGCAAAGGTAATGAAAATAAATGAATCGCTGTTTCAGTGGTTACTGGAAGCTGCTTATTGCGCTGCGTTCACAATTCTTGTTACTAATAGTTCGAGATACTTTTTATCGACTGCATCGAAGTCATTCAGCTCAATGCTGTCTACATCCAATACCCCCCATACATTTCCCTTGTCTATTAATGGCACAACAATTTCCGAACGAGATAAGCTACTGCAGGCTATGTGTCCGGGAAATTTTTCTACATCAGGAACTACCAATGTTTCTGCCCGCTCCCAGCTTGTTCCACATACACCCTTTCCTTTTCGTATGCGTGTGCAGGCAATGGGACCCTGAAATGGACCCAACACCAATTCGTCGCCCCTTACTATATAAAATCCTACCCACAACCATTTAAACTGTTGGAACAACGCTGCTGAAACATTCGCCAAATTAGCAATCAGATCCGGTTCCCCGCTGATCAGTGCTTCTATTTGCGGCAGGAGTGCTTCGTATTGTTCTTGTTTACTGCCTGTAATTACTTGTAAATCTTCTGCCATACATGATTAGAACCATTGTTTCATCAATGGAATTTTTTTCAACTCTTCTTTTTCTGCCAAAATTACTACACCCAGGAAGAGAATGATAAGTGTAGTTGATACCACCAGGCGCATTAGATTGCTCAGTTCCATTCCGGATATCAACCACTCGAAACTCTGTCCAATTAACACAACCAACAACACATATCCAAGAAGGCGCATCACCTGATAGGGTATGGGATAAACTTTTTGTCCCCAATAGTAGCTGATGATCATCATACTTCCATAACAGGCCAGTGTTGCCCATGCACAAGCCATATAACTGTAGAGAGGTATTCCCCAATAATTGATCACTAAAGTTATCAGTGCACCTGCGAATGTGATCCAGGCACCGGCAGATGTTTTATCGGCGAGCTTGTACCACACACTGAGATTATAATATACCCCCAGAAAAATATTGGCAAGCAACAAAAGCGGAACTACTTTTAGCCCTATCCACATTTCCGGTTTTTGAATAAAGTATTTCCAGTAGTCCAGGAACAACATGACCATCAAATACATTACACATAGGGTTATGACAAAAAACTTCATCACGCGTGCATACTGTTTTGGCGCATCTTCTTTTTCTGCGAGTCGAAAAAAGAAGGGCTCAGCACCAAGACTGAATGCCTGTCTGCCCAGGGTGATCAGGATCGATAATTTATAACACGCTGAATATATTCCCACTTCCGTTTGGGCTGCTTCTGTTCCATTTACGGGCGCCCACCAACCCAGCATAATCCGATCGAAAGTTTCGTTCACCATACCTGCCAATCCGGCAAAGATCAATGGCCATCCATAGCTGAACATCTTCCACCAAAGTACTTTATCCAATTTAAATTGAAAGCCCTTCCATTGTTTCCTGAGTAAGAATAAGACGATAGAGTTTTGAATCAGATTGGCTAGAAGTACGTACATCACAGCTGCTTTGGCATCATACCAGCCGGCACTAAAATGTTCCGGGTGCGATGATAGCCAGGCAGGCCACATAGATAAAAAGAAAATCACAAAAAATATATTGGTAAGTATTCCTCCAATTTTAATGAAGGCAAACCGAATCGGCCTTCCCTCCTGGCGCAGTTGCGCAAATGGAACAATACATAGGGCATCGGTAGCAATGATACCTGCGGCCAGCCATAAGTATTCGGGATGTTCTGGTAATTGTAGCAAGGTGGCTAGCGGACCAGCCAACAAAATCAAAATACCTGTTAACACCAGGGTTGTCAGGAGGAGTGATGTGGCTGCTGTGTTATTCACTTCCTGTCGTGGATGATCTTTTGTGAATCGGAAGTATGCAGTTTCCATCCCATAACTGAATAAAACATTCATGAACGGAATGACTGCGTACACCATCGACATCTCCCCATATTGTGCAGTAGTGAATTGATAGGTAAGGTAGGGCGTCAGCAGGTAGTTGATGAGTCTGCCCGCCATGGTGCTAACACCATACCACATGGTTTGTCCCGCTAATTTTTTTATACCACTCACCTGTAGTCCTTAAAGATTTCTTTTAATTGATATCGAAAGTAATCAATCTCCCTTGTTCCTGTGTATATCCCTTTCCTGTTTTTGCCGGCGATTTTGTTCTTCGGGAAGGAATGCAGGATTATTCACAATAGTAGAATCTGTCAATGTATGTAGAAATGCCGTTAATTGTCCGATCTCAAAATTACTGAGTACTATTCCATTTTGCAGCATAGGATCTGTTCCGGCGGGCCGCGGCCGGCTGTTTCTATAGTGTTCAAAAACATTTTGCAGCGTTGCAAATCTTCCATCATGTCCATACGGGAAGCTCAGTGCCACATTGCGCAGACTAGGAACCCTGAAAGCAAGGGAATCTTCTTTCTTACCGCTAATGGTCATTCTCCCCTTGTCTTGTAATGTTTCATCAGCTGCTAGTCCGGCATTGCGGAAACTAAAATCTGTGAAGAAGGGGGGAGGATGACATGTGACGCATTTTTTTTGAAAAATCTCATACCCGAGCTGCTCCGGTAAAATGAATCGAGCTTCTCCCCGCATCACCCGGTCATATTTGCTGTTGTAACTCACCAGACTAAGAACAAACTGGCTCAATGCCTTGCCCAACTCTGCTGTGGAGATTGTTTTCACCCCAAAGGCCACTTGAAATTTTTTCCTATAGGTTGCATCTTTGTTTAGTTTTTCCAATACCCCGGAAATGGTTTCTCCCATTTCATTTTCAGCCGTTATTGGTGCCAGTGGCTGAAGATCGAGGTGCAGGATGCCTCCATCCAACATAAAATTTTTCTGCCAGGCCATGTTGACAATTCCCGGTGCATTGCGGTTGGTAAAACCATTGTTGATCCCATGACTCAGCGGGTGATCATACGTGGCAAATCCGGCGAAGGACTGGTGACAACTGCCACAAGATATTGTTCCGTCCTTGCTGAGGATCGGGTCATAAAACAATTGTTTCCCCAAAGCAATCCCTTCCCGCGTTAGCGGATTTTCTTGGAAGTCATAGGCAGGTGTGGGCCAGCCTTTAGGTACCGTCAATTTCACAGGATGAGTTGCGATCCACCACTCACCTGTCTTCACCCACGCTATGCAGGTGCCAATAATCAGCAGCAATACCAGATTCATTCTTTTCATGGGTTCGGTGTTGTCTGAATGCTGAACATGGATTGATAGTTCTCTGCTATTCTTTGTGCTAGTTCACCTGGAGAATGGCAATTGGGCTGTTGAGCGATGGAAAGATTGGAAGGACCATTGAACCAGTGCAATACATCGGCCAGCAAAACAATTGGTTGTTCCTTTTTTATTTCCTTCACCCCGGTCAGGAAGAGTTCAATCGATTTAACCACATTCTGGTCTCCGGCATATCCCCCTATGTGGTACGAAAATTTCTTTCCCGGCATGTTGGAGGCAGTTGATGTGCCTTCCATCTTGGCCATAACATATCCGGTATTCCAGGTCCAAAACATTCCCCTGGCAGGATCCAGCACCCCTTTTTGTATGCCCCTCACATTCGTAGCACTGTCAATACCAAGAAGGAAATGTATGGATTGTATTTTTTTATTTTGAACCGGCAGTTGAATCTTACAACTCCTACTATCTGAAAGATCGATCAGGAAATAACTCGCCGGAATCTTTTCCTTTTTTCCATCAGTGTAAGTGACAGAAAAATTCGAAAGATAAAAAAGACATTTACTTACCTGAAATGTTTCACCCATTGCATTCACAAAGCTGCTGTCAAAAGAAAATGGCCTGTTTCCGCAGATGGGTTGTACAACAATATGGAGTGCATGAGCTGCATCCTGTTTTTTAAAGCCCATCATTGGGGGAAGCAGCAACAAATTCAAAACAAATATGGTTCCTGCAAATCTCATTCGTCCCTATTTATTTTCTTCCTCAAGATTTTATTGAGGGAAGTTCTTTTTTTTGTTTCCAGGCGTTTTTCTTTAGAGGCTGGGGTGGGTAGCGTTGCTTTTCTGATGGTTGGTTTCAACAGAGCTTTGGCTACCAATCTGTTCATTTTTTCAATCACTTCCTGTTTGTTGCTCCATTGGCTCCTGTGCGTCTGTGATTTTACCAGCAGACAACCATCCTGTAAAATGCGATTGGCCAGGCGTTGTTGTATCCACTCTTTTTGTTCCGGTGTAAGGAGGTGGGATGAACTGACATGCCATCTTCCTTCCACCATGGTCTCTACCTTGTTGACGTTTTGTCCCCCCTTCCCGCCACTGCGGGCGGTCTGGAACTGTATTTCAGGGGTTATAACTATCTTCATATCGTAAAGTTCGCACAAATCATTTGATTCATTATGAGAATTGTCGTACAGCGTGTTTCTCGGGCTTCAGTTGAAAGTGAACAGCAGCTCAGGGGCAGTATCGGAAGGGGTTTACTGGTCTTTGTGGGAATCGAAGAAGCCGACAACAGGGAAGATGTGGATTGGATCGCCGGCAAAATTGTGCAGTTGCGTATATTCCCTGACGAACAGGGGGTGATGAACAAAAGTTGTCTTGAAACGGGCGGTGAAATTTTGTTGATCAGTCAATTCACGTTGCATGCTCTGACAAAAAAAGGCAATCGTCCCTCTTATATACGTGCTGCCCGTCCTGAAATAGCCATCCCTATCTATGAACATTTGATTCAGTCATTGACTTCTTTAATGGGGAAGTCGATTGCCACCGGTGTTTTTGGTGCAGACATGCAGGTAAGTTTAATCAATGACGGACCTGTAACTATATGGATGGATTCAAAAAACAAAGAGTAAATCATAAAAATTCAAGTATGAGTTTAACCTTGCAGGAAGCACAGGAAAGAGTTGATGGCTGGATCAAAACCATCGGGGTACGTTATTTCAACGAGTTGACCAATCTGGGTATTTTGATGGAGGAAGTAGGTGAACTCAGTCGGCTGATGGTGCGTCGCTATGGGGAGCAATCGGAAAAGGAATCTGACAAAGGTCGTGAGTTGGCTGATGAGATGGCTGATGTGCTTTGGGTCTTGCTTTGTCTTGCCAACCAAACAGGTGTTAATCTCACAGAAGCGTTGGAGAAAAATTTCGAAAAGAAAACAATTCGTGATGCAGACAGGCACCAGCAAAATAACAAGCTGCAATAGTCAATAGCCGACATTGTATTTGTTGGAAATCAACAGCCGCAGGCGTTCCTACTCATTGAATAAATTAAAGTGCCTTCTTCTTTTTTCCGGCGGACTTCGCCATTTTTTCAATTTCTTCTACCGTGCGAGGAGCACCAGCAGACAGGTTGCGGTAGCCTTCGCTGGTGATCAATAAATCATCTTCGATGCGTACACCGATTGACCACCATTTTTTATCGCAATTGCTATTGGGAGGAATATAAATGCCGGGCTCAACGGTAAATATCATACCGGGTTGTAAAGTCGAGCGGCTGCCCATATCATGCACATCCAGGCCGAGGTGATGCGATGTGCCATGAGGGAAATAGATTCTTGCTTGGTTATCACTTTGAATGATGCCCAGGTCTTTTAGTCCGGCTGTTATCACTTTCAGTGCAGCATTGTGTGGATCACTGAATTGATTGCCCGGCTTGCATAGCGCAAAGGCGGCATCTTGTGCTGCGAGCACTAATTCGTAGATGATTTTTTGTTCCGGACTGAACTTGCCATTGACAGGAATGGTGCGGGTAACATCGGCGCTATATCCATGGTATTCCGCGCCACAGTCGTTGAGCAACAAATCACCATCTTGCAGGGTACGCTGATTGGTTTCATAATGCAGAATACAGGAATTGGCACCCGATCCATTGATGCTGGGATATCCAACGTATTCGGAGCCGCGGCTTTTGAATTCGTATTCCATCAATGCCTGTGCATCGTATTCGTGCATACCAGGCCGGATGGTTCTGATCACGCGATTGTGACCTTCGACACTCATGTTGATCACTTTTTCCATGAGGGCAATTTCTTCCGGTTGCTTGATTCCCCTGAGCTGGTGGAGGATAGCAGTAGCAGGGGATGGCATGGGTATTTTTCCTGCTTGCAGCAGAGCACTATCCAGCGAAGCCGCCATATTTGCCAACAAGTCTCCGCGTCCGGGATATTTGAATAAAATCTGTTCGGTACGGAATGAAGTGATGATGGTATCTAACTGTGCAAAATCAAGTAGCCTGCCGGAAAATTGGTCGGTGGTAAAAACATTTTCCATTTGATATTTCTGCATCACACCTGTTGGTCCCAAAATTTTTCCTGTCCACATTTCTCTTTGTGGGTTGCGGGGTTGTACAAAAATGAATTCAGTTCCGGTTTTTCCCAGCAGTGTAACTGATTGTTTGAACAGCAGCAACAATGCATTGGGTTCTTCCAGTCCGGTGAGGTAATATAGATTTTTACTAGGGGCGTAGATATAGTTTACGTCATTGTTGCGAACTTTCTGTGGGGATGCAAAGAACATGGCCACTGAGCGTTGGGGCATTTTTTCCCGAAAGGCGGCTCTTCTGCCCGCATGAAAAGCAGGAGACAGGTAGTCATCAGGGTATTCAGCGGTTCCTTGTGCCATCAATAGGTTGGCGAACAAGAGAGTGGGAAGAAGAAGTCGGAGCATAACAATCATTTGACTAAAAGTAACTAAAATAATTCTGGGAAAAAGCTGTTAACCGGAAACGGGTCAGGGGGTGCTGCAATCGGTGAATCCCTGTTCTGTTTCGTAAACCAACACTAAACTTGTATTTTTGTCGGGCTATGACAACCCCTTCAGATCAATTATTGCCCGCAATTATTTCCCATGCCAAAGAGTATGGCTTTGTTTTTCCCAGCAGTGAAATTTACGATGGCCTGGGTGCTGTTTACGACTATGGTCCTTATGGAAGCGAGTTGAAGAAGAACATTCGTGACCATTGGTGGAAAAGTATGACGCAATTGCACGAAAATATTGTGGGTATTGATGCTGCTATTTTCATGCATCCAACTACCTGGAAGGCCAGTGGTCACGTGGATAATTTCAGTGACCCGATGATTGATAACCGCGACAGTAAAAAACGCTACAGGGTCGATCATTTAATTGAGGCCAAGGCGGAAGAGTTGAGTAAGCAGGGAAAGGAAGAGGCAGCAACGGCCTTGCTCTCAAAAATGGAGGCACTTCTCGCTGCAGAGGATTTTGCCGGATTGAAACAGTTGATCATTGATGAGAAGATAGTATGCAGTGTGAGTGGTACCGGCGACTGGACCGATATTCGTCAGTTCAATCTGATGTTTGCAACTCAGTTGGGGTCGGTAGCGGATGAATCGGATACAATTTATCTGCGTCCGGAAACGGCACAAGGAATTTTTGTCAATTTTTTGAATGTGCAGAAGACCGCCCGGATGAAGATTCCTTTTGGTATAGCACAGACAGGGAAGGCATTTCGGAATGAGATTGTAGCCCGACAGTTTATTTTCCGCATGCGGGAATTCGAGCAAATGGAAATGCAGTTTTTTGTTCGGCCTGGTACGGAAGGAGAATGGTACCGTTATTGGAAAGAAGCCAGGTTGCAATGGCACCTTGCCTTGGGTATACCTGCTGAAAAATTCCGTTTCCATGATCATGTAAAGCTGGCCCACTATGCTAAAGAAGCATGTGATATTGAGTTTTCTTTTCCTTTTGGATTCAGGGAGGTGGAAGGTATTCATTCCCGCAGTGATTTTGATCTGACACAGCACCAGCTGTACAGCAAAAAGAAATTGCAATATTTCGACAATGAGATCAATCAGAATTATGTCCCTTATGTTATCGAAACTTCTATTGGGTTAGATCGCATGTTCTTGTTGATCTTATCTCACGCTTATGAAGAGGAACAGATCAAAAAGGATGATGGCTCAATAGATAGCCGTGTTGTATTGCACATTCCTCCTGTATTGGCTCCTGTTAAGCTGGCCATTTTGCCGCTGACCAAAAAAGATGGATTGCCTGAAGTAGCCCGCGAACTGATGAATGAATGTAAGCCCTACTTCAAGTGTTTTTACGAGGAAAAAGATGCTATCGGTAAACGTTACCGCAGACAAGATGCTATAGGAACACCTTTCTGTGTTACCATCGATCACCAGACGTTGGAAGATAAGACTGTAACCATTCGTTACCGTGACAGCATGGTACAGGAACGCGTATTGATGAGTCAGGTTCGTGAAATGGTGACTGCACAACTGATGTAAGAGAGCTTACTGCTCGATACCAGAGGTCGATTTTTTAACCGTAGATTTCGAGGTGGATGGCTTTTTTATCATAGCCTAACCCTATGATTCTTTCTTTGGCCTCGTCAATCATATTCTTCCATCCACAGAGATAAAATTTTGCCGGGATGGCTCCGCGGTTGGTTAATTCTTCATACACCTGGTGCACATAGCCCTTATAAGAGCCTGCAGGTACCTCCGGTTCACGGGAATAGCAGGGATGAAAATGAAATCCGGGTTCATTTGCCGCCAGTTCCTGTAATTCTTTGATGTATAAACCATCTTCAAATTTTCTGCATCCAAAAACCAGGTGCACACCCTGGTGTGGTTTTTTATGGCGGTGCAGCCAGTGTACCATGGAACGGAAGGGGGCAATGCCCGTGCCGGTGCAGATCAGGTAGATATCATGATCTAAAATTTCCGGCAATACAAATTTGCCTTGAGGACCGCGTAAAAGGATTTCTGTTCCTACGGCAACATCATTGAAAAGGTAGGTGGTGCCTAATCCTCCTTCCAGATAAACAATGACCAATTCGAAGACATTGGTTCCATCGGGTGCTGAAGCGATGGAGTAACTTCTCCAGCGTTTATTTTTTTGCTCATGAATGGGAAGGTCAAGGGTTACGAATTGTCCCGGAATAAAATCAAAGGATTCCAGTTCAGGCACCTGAATCCAGTATCTTCTGCAATTGGGCGTTTCATTTTCTATTTTGATCACCGTACCGGTGCGCCAAGGTTCTGCCATTTTTGTCTGTTATTTGGTTGTAAAGGTAATTAAACGAACATTTTCCTTTAGGATTGTGATTTTTGGTTATGTGCGTTAGTTTTCACCAACAAAAAGGCCGGTAAAAAGTTTACCGGCCTGAGTTATTAAATGGTTCCGACAACTAGCGTTGAATCACCAGTTTCTTGATATATACTTTTTTGTTGTGCTGTATTCTCAGCAGGTACATGGAAGAAGACAACTGGGGCAGCGTTATTTCTTTGGAGTAGTTTCCAATGAAATTGGCTTGGTTGGCTGAGAAGGCCTTATTACCGCCGGGGTCTATGATATCTATCCATAGGTCTGCCCGAGTATCCACTGTAAAGGAGAGGTTGAATCTTCCCTGGTTGGGGTTGGGAGAAACGCGCAACTTAATTTCCTCCGCTAGTTGTTCAGTAAGAGCAGTAATGGTTACGTTAATGGTATTGGAAGTAAGTTGACATCCAAAAGAGTCGAATACGATTACTTTATAGTTACCGGATCTGGTGGGTTTAAAGGTTTTCGCATTGGCACCAATGATCAGCGTATCATTGATGTACCATTGGTTAGCGGTATTATAAGAAGACACCAATGAGTCTCCTTGTCGGGTGATAACGGGTTCAACAGGTGATGCGACAGTTACTGCAACCCTGGCACTTGGGCAATCAAGGGTACTGATTTTCATGTCGTAGAAGAAATAATAAAACTGCCAGGGCTGATTGGTGCCCTGAGTAACACTGTTTCCGGTAATAGACATTACACCCGGTATTGAAATTGGGTAGGTATCCTGTGTAGTGATTTGATTGTTTCGGAAGATGGAGGCACTGTCTGATCTGCCATCTCCGCTGAGACATTGAAGAATCAAAATGTGATCTCCCGGCTGAGAGACAGGAATATCCAAACGGAAAACAGCACCCGTATCCTGGGGATTATTGCCATTGACCAATCCCGGCTGAGGATTGGGGTTTGTGGCGGGTGCATCTATGATGGTTGAATATCTTTGAATATAGCTATAACCCGTAGCGGTCTCATTGGTGAGATCTCCATAGATTACCCTGATTTTTCCCGGATTGCCAATGTACATCCGAGCTGTTTCAATAACCAATGGCACTGAATTGTTGATGCGCACGAAGTTTCCGGCAAATGTATTGTACCCTCCATTCGTGTAAGCCAATTTGTTGGCTGGTCCGATAGACGTCTGGATTTCCTTTCCCAAATAGAATGTTCTGTTGGCGGGTACATTTGAAGTACTTGCATTGAAGCCCGAAGTAATAGGTGCCGTTGCAGATTCTGAATTGTACCAGAAATAATTGGTGCCGGGAACCGGATTATTCACCCTCAAAAAGGCAGCATTTCCGCATATACTTCCTGTACCCTCAGGGGCAGATGGCCTGGCAGAAGTGACAAAAGAGGAAACCAGGTTGTTATTATTGGCGTTTTGGTCGTTGCCCAGAGAAGTAGCTGCCAAAATATTATACGTTGTTCCGGCAAGCATTGCAAATGGATTTTGGAAAGTGATCGTGGCAGTAGAGCCTGCTAAAATGGTGCCTCTATAAACTGTAGAGAAAGTGGAAACAATGGCACCTCCAGTTGTAGTGGCAATAGCGCTAACCGGTACATTCGATTGGCTCACAGCACCATTGTTCTTGATTTTGATGGTCAGAAAGTTTTGTGCTCCTTCGCAATCGCCCGATGCCGGTGCTGTGATCTCAAAAGGCATCATGTCATTAGAAGGACTAGTAACTCGCAAACGATAATCTTGTGTTTCTCCACGGCCGTATGTACCGCAGGCTTGAACATCACCTGCTGCAGTTGTTTCCTGCACAACAATTCTCATTAAACATAAGTTGCCTACAGAGACGGTTGCAGGAATAGCAATGTTAGCAGTATATACTTGTGCGGCGGAAGTAAGCGCATTACTGGTTGCCATTAATTCGTCGGTATCAAATGTGCCGTTGTTGTTGAAGTCAATGAATACTTTGACTATCCGTGAATTGGCGCTTGCATCGGCGGTATTCAGTTTAATGGAAATCGGTAAGGTTTGCAGTGGCTCTACCGTAGCAGTAAATCGGGTATTATCGGTATAAGTTCTTGATCCCCCCGGGTTGGCAATTCTTAAATTGCTAAAAATAACAGAATCAATTCTTGCACCACCACCACCTGATGTTGAATTACAATAGGCGGTTCCGCCCACACCACTCACCAACAGTGAATAGGCCTGTGCATCTTTGATCAATACGCCCTTATGAGAAACACGAATGGTATATGCCTGACCGGGTACCGTGCTGTCGATGTCAATGCGCTCAACATTATCAATTGAGTTATCTGCCGGAAATGCTGTTGCAGCAGGAAAATTAGGATCCAACGTCCAGGGAAGATAAGTACCGAATCCATTGGTTTTGGTAATGCGGATATCCAGATCATTCACCAGCTTTTTACTCCGATTGTTCAGGATATCGACTGTTTCAACACTGCCACGGGGGTCTGTCCAGCAAATAGTTGCGCTTAATGGACCTTTTCCTGAAGCGACAACATTAATTGTAAAACTGGCTCCATTGGTGAGGTTGTTTTCGTACAATAGATGATTGCTGGTTGATGCGTTGTTGCTGGTAACTGCCTGGTTAATCAGTGCTGCTCCTTTTTCAACATTCAATAATCCCCAGCCGTATTGGTAATCGGGTCCGGGTGCTAATCCTGCTTCATCTGCTGTCTGAATAGCAATTCCCTTCAATGTTGCTGAACGCATGGCTGCACCGCTTTTCAACTTACCATAAAGTTCTTGTAATAAAAACAAAGATCCGGTAGCATTTGGACTAGACATCGATGTGCCATTGAAACTTGCATAACTGGTATTGGAAGTGGCAATAGGAGAAGTCACATCTACCCCCTGCGCTACAATATCTGGCTTAATTCTTCCATCATCGGTTGGTCCCCAACTGCTGAAAGAACTGATTACTACATCGGAAGGGCGGGCGTATCCACCGGGGATGCCACTCACCGCGCCCACTGTCAAAATATTCTTCGCATTACCTGAGGTAGAGATGATGTCGTAACCATCGTTGCTGCTGATGCCTTCCGGACGATTACCGGCCGAAGCCATACTTCCACTGGTATTAAAACGGAAATAGGGTTGTCCGACAGCAGGACCATTTTGGTTTCGGTTGTTACCGGCTGATTTTACGATTAAATAATTGGGTGTTAGATAGGCGAGAGAATCCCAGGCCTGTGCCTGTGAATTATAGTATCCAAAGTTGGCATCTTCATTGTCTCCAAACCTGCCCCAGAATTCCCACCTGCTTTGTGAAGAATTGAAACGCCATCCGGCAATGGAACCATAAGAGTGGTTGGATAGAAGCAAACTAGACTCTGTTGCTTGTGCGAACATTTCACTGGCGTCGTTGCTAAAGTCGTAGGCAAGTAAGTTCTGTGCGCCATACGACATTCCCTTGGCAACAGGATTCACCCCACTGGCGATCATGGTTCCCGCAACGTGTGTGCCATGATCATCTGAGCCGGTAGGATTGTCTTTCTGAATAATTCTTCCGGATAGTTCAACGTGGGTCGCCAAAAGTCTTCCGCCATCCCATATGCCTAATTTATCTTTCAAAAAAGAACTGCTACCCGTTAGGTTAAATCCGGATGCACCACCGGGCCACAATTGATTGGCACGCGTAGTAGTAGCAGCCAAAACATTGCTGTAAGTTGTATAGTAAATGGGAAGTCCAAACTGATCTACACCTGTCAGCATGGCCAGTCCGCCATCTTTTTCCTTCATGGTTAGCGGCCAGCCTTTTTCCTTCGACAGATTAAGTGCCTTGCTGAAATTGGCATCGTATTGCAATTTGTATCCCTCGCTGGCTCTTCTGAGTCCCTGTAAATCAGTAGTGATTTGTGCTGAAACAGAAGCAGCTGCCAATGCAAAAGATGCGAAAATGAACAGTCTTAATGATCTCATAAAAGTTAATTTTTCCTACTCAGGAACGGGGTTGATGTTGAAAGTGCTTAAAATTACTAAATTAGATACTTCCAGCCCTTAAATTGCAGCATGAAATCGATTCTTTTTATTTTTTTATGTGGGATTTTTTTATCCCTTTCTTGTGGTAATTCTCGCCACCTGAATGAGCAAAAGATTCAACAAGGACTGGAGGGCATCGTTCAAATCGTAAAAGGTGACCGAATGCCGTCTCCCGATGTACCCCTTGCAGAGCCTGCAGGGTACCCCACCACCGTTTACATTCACGAATTGACTGCGGTGTCTCAACTTCGGAAATTGAACAAAGCCGGACTCTACGCCAACGTTCCCACAACCCTCGTGGCTTCCGTAAAAACCGACTCCTTAGGTCATTTTGCTGTCGAACTCCCACCCGGTGAATATTCTGTTTTTGTGCAATACGAGAACGGCTTTTATGCCAATTGGTTCAATGAAAAAAACCAGATTGGCCCTGCCCTGGTGCAGGAAAAAAAATTGACCCGCCTGAAATTACTCGTCAGCGCTGATGCCACTTTCTAGCCGGCAAATCGTACCTTTGTGCCCCTTTAGAAGTTCATGCCGGCAGACCAGGAAGTAAGCAACATCAATCTGTTGCTGGAAAAATACCACCAATCCCCCCTAGTTTTTCAATTAGGGGATAGACTCCTGTATGCCGATCCGCAAAACATAGCCCTCCTTCAACTTCAGGGTAGTAGTCCGGAATTTCTGCTCGCAGCCCTCATGACCACAGAAAAGACTGCCGGGTTGAACCATTTGGTTGTTTTGAACGACGCGGAAGAAGCAGCTTATTTTCACAATACCCTGGAGAACATCACACAGGCACTTGATATTTTTTATTTTCCCTCCTCATTCAAGACACCCAAAAATTTTCGGCAGGTCAACAACTCACACGTGATGTTGCGTACAGAAGCACTTACGAAAATGGCTTCCGGAGGAAATAAAAAAATCGTCATCACCTATCCCGAAGCACTGGTAGAAAAGGTAGTAGTCTCCGAACAACTCAACAGCAGGTTGATTGCTATCAAAACCAATGATACTATTCAACCGGAGGAACTCATGGAACGCCTTGTCAGCTATGGGTTTCATCGTACCGACTTTGTATATGAGCCCGGTCAGTTTGCTCTTCGTGGTGGGATACTCGACATTTATTCTTTTGGCAACGAGAAGCCCTATCGAATAGAACTTTTCGGCAATGAAGTGGACAGCATTCGGCTCTTCGATCCGCAATCACAACTCAGTGAGCGAAAGCTCCTGCAGGTCAACATCATCCCGCATGTTGAAACACAGTTCAGTTCCGAAAATAAAATTCCTCTTCCCTTGTTCATGCCGGAGGAAACCATTGTTTGGTTGAAGGACCGCTCTTTTATTTTATCCAAGATGGAAGAGCAGTTGGCTGCCTTTCAGCACCATCAACAACAACCCACTGCCGATACCCACCCCAACTGGGAAGAGGAAGAAGTGAAGCAGCTACCTACATTGGATGAAAAGGATTTTTATACCGGCAATGAGTGGGAACATCTGCTTCAATTGCGCCATGTAATTGAATTGGGTACACCTTCGGAAAAGGCTACATTGGAACTAGATGCCGGAACACGACCACAGCCATCTTTCAATCGCCGGTTTGATTGGCTGATCAGTGATTGGAAGGAAAAAGAAGCTGCCGGCTACCAGATCTTCCTGTTCGCAGAACAAGTGAAACAACTGGAGCGATTGTCTCAGATTTTTTCTGACCTATCTACCAGCATCGATTTTATACCTGTCAATACTGCGATTCATGAGGGGTTCATCAACGATCAGCTAAAAGTTGTTTGTTACACCGATCACCAGATTTTTCAGCGCTACCACAAATACCGCGTCAAACAGGCATTCAATAAAAACAAGGCACTGACCATCAAAACCTTGCGGGATCTGCAACCCGGTGATTTTGTCTCCCACATCGATCATGGAGTTGGGGTGTTTAGCGGATTGCAAAAAATTGAAGTCAATGGCAGATGGCAGGAAGCTGTGCGCCTGATCTATAAAGACTCCGATATTCTTTATGTGAACATCAATTCCCTGCACAAGATTTCTAAATTTTCCGGGAAAGATGGCACACTGCCCAAAGTAAATAAACTCGGCAGCGATGCCTGGCAAAAACTAAAAGAAAAAACAAAGACCAAGGTAAAGGAACTGGCTTTCGACCTGATCAAGTTGTATGCACGGCGCAAAGCCCTGCAGGGGCATGCTCATAGTCCGGACAATTACCTGCAACATGAACTCGAAGCCTCTTTCTTATATGAAGATACGCCCGACCAAAGCAAGGCGACAGCCGATGTGAAGAAAGACATGGAGAGTGAGAGTCCGATGGACCGGCTGGTTTGTGGTGACGTAGGTTTTGGTAAAACTGAGGTCGCCATTCGGGCTGCCTTCAAAACCTGTGTGGATGGAAAGCAGGCCGCTGTTTTGGTACCTACAACAATTCTTGCCTTTCAGCATTACAAAACATTTCAGGAGCGGTTGCGCGATTTTCCGGTGACTGTAGATTTCATCAACCGCTTTAAGTCTGCCAAGGAGAAAAAAGAAACACTGAAAAAACTGGCAGAGGGAAAAATAGATATCATCATTGGAACGCACGGTATTTTGGGAAAGGAAGTTGTTTTCAAAAACCTGGGATTGTTGGTAATTGATGAAGAGCAAAAATTCGGGGTTGCACACAAGGAAAAATTAAAAACACTGCGTGCCAATGTAGATTGCCTTACTTTAACAGCCACGCCTATTCCCCGAACCCTGCAGTTCAGCCTGATGGGGGCACGTGATTTGAGTATCATCAATACGCCGCCACCGAACCGACAACCCATCCAGACTGAAGTTCATGTTTTCAACGATGATTATATCCGCGATGCCATTTATTTTGAAACGGAAAGGGGCGGACAAGTTTTTTTTATTCACAACAGGATACAAGGTCTTGCTGAAATGGCCAACCTGATCCAGTCTCTTTGTCCGGATCTCTCCGTGGGCTATGCGCACGGGCAATTGGAGGGACATGAACTGGAAGAAAGAATCATGGATTTTATTGAGCGCAGGTATGATGTATTGATCTGTACCAATATTGTGGAGAGTGGTGTAGACATTCCGAATGTGAATACCATAATAGTCAACAATGCGCACCAGTTTGGTTTGAGTGATCTGCACCAGTTGCGCGGACGTGTGGGCAGAAGCAACAAGAAGGCCTTTTGTTATTTACTTGCACCGATGGCCACACTGGCACCGGATAGCCGCAAACGCCTGCAAATACTCGAGCAGTTCAGTGATCTCGGTAGTGGGTTTCAGATTGCCATGCGTGATCTCGACATTCGTGGGGCTGGGAATATGCTGGGCGGCGAACAGAGCGGGTTCATTGCTGAAATCGGTTTGGAGATGTACCAGAAAATTCTGGAGGAAGCTGTTCGTGAGTTGAAGCGTTCTGATTTTGCCGATATGTTCAAAGAGGAAATCACCCGTCAGGATGAATATGTGAGCGATTGTACCATTGATACCGATCGGGAGATTTTGATACCTGATGATTATGTAGAGAGTATTACTGAAAGATTGTCTTTGTACACTCGACTTGATAATTGCGAGACTGCCGATGAGATCGAGCTGTTGCAGCAAGAGTTGACTGACCGTTTCGGACCATTGCCTGAACCAGTGAAAGAGTTGATGCTCACCATTCAGAGTCGCTGGCTGGCGGTTGACATTGGATTTGAAAAGATGACGCTCAAAGACACAACGTTAAGATGTTACTTCATCAACCGACCCGATTCTCCTTATTTCGAATCCGCTTTGTTCAAAGGAGTGTTGCAATTTTTGCAGGAAGGAACCAATAAGGCAAGGTTGCGTCAAACAGGCAGAATGATATTAATGGTGGTCGATCAAATGGAACACATGCAGGATGTACTCGATTTTCTTCATTCAATGCATCAGTTTTTGCAACTGGACAAGAAGCGGTTGTCGGGAGGTGCCAAAAAATAATGGCGTACAAACGCACGCCATTGTTGGTAAAAGTTTCACCAGCAGTCTAATGGATGACCATTCCGGAGAGCAGCCGGGGACTATGATTAGAATCCTTTCTTAGCAACACCATCTTTGATAGCTGCCAGGGCCTTGGCCTCGCTCAAAATTGCAGCCATCTTATTTCCTTTGCCATCATGACCTGCAGCCATGTAACCGCCGCGGGCAGTTTTGGTGATAACCGCATCCTGCATAGGAACATTTTTCTCTTTTGTTTTGAGGCAATATGCTTTGATCATTTTTGAAGTGTCCATGTTAATTGTTTTTGGGTATGAGTAATAATTTGAATTCTTAATGAGTACAAGATACAATTTTTGTTCAAAGTCAGGCAGGTTAGCGATAACATTTAATCCACAACCTTTGCCCCTTGCTTCTTTTTGTTCGATCAAACATCTATTTTGGCGTAACGGGCATGGCTTTCAATGAATTCTCTCCGCGGAGCTACTTCATCACCCATCAACATACTGAAGATTCTATCTGCTTCTGCAGCACTTTCAATGGTAACCAATTTAAGTGTTCTGCGGGAGGGGTCCATGGTCGTCTCCCATAACTGATCGGCATTCATTTCACCCAAACCTTTGTATCGCTGAACTGTAACACTCTCATCTTTTCCGCCCCCGATTCTTTCTATCTGTGCTTTGCGTTGCTCCTCATTGTAAGCATAGGCCTGCTCTTTTCCTTTCTTCACCAGATACAGTGGTGGCTGGGCGATGTACACGTAGCCCTGCTCTACCATTTCTTTCATGTAGCGGAATATGAAGGTGAGTATCAGCGTGGCAATGTGCGAACCATCCACGTCGGCATCCGTCATGATCACCAACTTGTGGTAACGCAGTTTGGCCATGTTCAGGGCTTTGGGATCGTCAGGTGTTCCCACCGTTACACCCAAAGCGGTGTACATGTTCCTGATCTCTTCATTTTCATAGATTTTGTGCTCCATGGCTTTTTCCACGTTCAGGATCTTCCCGCGCAGCGGTAAAATGGCCTGGTAACTTCTGTCCCGTCCCTGCTTGGCCGTACCACCTGCCGAGTCACCCTCAACAAGGAACAGTTCACATTTTTCCGGATCCCGCTCACTGCAATCTGCCAGCTTACCAGGTAAGCCGCCTCCGCTGAGAACAGATTTGCGCTGAACCATGTCACGTGCTTTCTTGGCAGCCACCCTTGCCTGCGCAGCAAGGATGATTTTGGAGATCACATTTTTAGCTTCCTTCGGATTCTCTTCCAGATAAGACTCCAGCGCCCGGGCAACCGTTGTTTGCACGATACCGCTTACCTCGCTATTACCCAGTTTGGTCTTGGTTTGTCCCTCGAATTGTGGTTCAGGCACCTTAACAGAAATGATGGCACTCAAACCTTCGCGGAAGTCATCTCCTTCAATGGTTACTTTGGCTTTTTCGAAGAGTCCTTGTTTATCACCATATGTTTTGAACACACGGGTAAGCGCGGTTCTGAAGCCGGTTACATGTGTTCCTCCTTCAATTGTGTTGATGTTGTTGACATACGAGAAGATATGCTCTTTGAAATCATCATTGTACGTCAGTGCCACTTCTACGGCAATGTTGGAAGTTGTGTCCAATCCCTCCACATACAATGGTGCTGGGATGATGGGATTTCTGTTGCCGCTTTTGTCGAGCATCTGCACAAATTCGGTGATACCACCTTCGCTGTAAAAACTGCGCTCATAAGTCTTTCCTTGGTCGTCGATTTCCCGCAGGTCGTGAAGGGTGATGTGGATGCGGCGATTCAGGTAAGAGAGTTCCCGCAGACGACCTTCCAGAATCTCCTTGCGATAAACAGTCTCCTGGAAGATGCTTGCATCGGGCCAGAAATGAACATGGGTTCCTGTCTTGTCACTAACACCTACTTCCCTCACTTCATAATCAGGAATACCTGTGTGGTATTGCTGCTCGAATATTTTTCCTTCCCGCTGCACAGTCACTTTTAATTTAGTGCTGAGGGCATTCACACAACTAACGCCCACGCCGTGCAGACCACCTGAAACTTTATAGGTGTCTTTGTCAAATTTTCCTCCCGCGTGCAATACGGTCATTACGATTTCCAGGGCACTCTTTTTTTCTTTGGTATTGATGCCCGTAGGAATACCGCGCCCATCATCCTGAACACTCACGGAATTATCAGTATGTATGGTAACAACGATGTGCTTGCAATAACCGGCGAGGGCCTCATCAATGGAGTTGTCTACCACCTCATACACCAGATGGTGAAGTCCCTTGATGCCAATATCGCCAATGTACATGGCCGGCCTTTTTCTTACGGCTTCCAGACCTTCCAGTACCTGAATGCTATCTGCCCCGTATGATTGTTTCTTTTGTTCTTTTTCCTGTGCTGACTGTTCTTCCGGATCCTGCTGCATGTAAGATTTTTAAAGGTTTTTTCGATTGAAAAGGTATCTGGCAAACTTACTTAAAAATGCCCGTTTTAGGGCAGGAAAAATCCCCCCGTTTTCCCCATTTTACACCCGTTTTTTCACCCTTTTTTTACAGGTGTTTAACACTAGTTCGGCAACCTTGTCATCCACCGTTTCCGGCCTAAATTTTGTACCTTTGTGCGCTGATGACCATCGAACAGGAAATATTGACCTGGGAAGGCAATCATGCCTTGCTGGATAACGGACAACTTCTATACCACAACCACCGAAATATACCCGGATCGGTGCAATACGATATTCGTCGTTACCAGGCCAATTTCCCTATGGCCATACAAGACACCGGTATGCTGGTCTACCATTTTCAACCCAGCCGTCCACAGGAGCAATACCTGGAGCTGCGTTACTGCATCAGTGGTAACCGCTACTGTCCCGAAAAAAATTGTTCAGGCTGTGCCCAAGTTCCCACCGAGGGTTGCACCGGTAAACTCGCCACGGTCGATCTGTTCACTTTTCACTTCACCTCCAGCTTTCTGGGGCAGTTCATCCAGAATGTGAAACTCTCGGGTACCAAAGACGAGGTGCTGGCATTTCGTCACCCTGCCTCCTTCAGTCAACTGTACCCTCTTACCGTCCGCAAACGTACCCTGCTCGACCAGTTACTGAACCATAGCTACACCGGTTCGATGGAGAATATTTATGTGAATGCCCGCATTCATGAATTACTTCTCTATGCCCTCAATTATCTGGAAGCAGAAAAAGAAGAAGTATTCGCCTGTAAATTCCTGGCAGATGAAGCCGGAAGAGAACGCATATTGCTGGCGCGTGATATTTTATTGGAACACATAGGAGACCCCATCACCATCAAAGACTTGAGCCGCAAAGTGGCCATGAACGAGTGCTATGTGAAAAAGGGATTCAAAGAAGTTTTCGGCACCACCATCTTCGACTATTACCAGCAGCAAAGAATGGAACACGCAAAATACCTGTTGTACGAAAAAGGTCTCAGCGTGACCGATGTATCAGCACAGCTGGGCTATTCCTCCATCTCCCATTTTTCTGCTGCTTTCAAAAAACACACCGGCATCAAGCCCTGCGAATTGTTGCAGTAATCGCGGAATTGAATGCCTTTAAACCCTCCGGCATGAAACAGTTTCTTCCGCTTCTCAGTTTTTTCTTCCTCCTTTCCTGTAGCAAAAAACAGGCAGACATGATTGTACACCACGGTGTTATTTATACCGTTGATAGTTCTTTTACTGTGGTGGAAGCAATGGCTATAAAAGATGGTAAAATTGTGGCTACAGGCTCCAACGATCAAATACTCTCCGCCTATACTGCCGAACAACAGGTAGATGCCGGAGGAGCTCCGATTTATCCGGGTTGGATTGATGCCCATGCTCATTTTGTTGGTTATGGCCAGTCATTGTATACCGTAGATCTTTTTGGAACAAGTAGTTGGGAAGAAGCTGTTGAGCGAGTGAAACAATTCGCCGCCCGGCACCCCGAAATGGAGTGGATACAAGGTCGTGGGTGGGACCAGAATAAATGGCCGGGAAAAAAGTTTCCCGATAACCGGTTGCTGAATGAGTCGTTCCCTGATCGTCCCGTAGTACTCACGCGCATCGACGGTCACGCTTCCATCGCTAACAATGAAGCATTGAAGCGGGCAGGTATTCAGGCAGGTCAAACCATTGAAGGAGGTGCCATTCTTGCTAACAATGGAGTGGCTACCGGTGTGCTGATCGACAATGCCGATAACGCTGTTTATGCTGCCATGCCTGCACCGGCACCTGCAGACATGGAAAAACAGTTGCTGCAAGCACAGGAGAATTGTTTTGCTATGGGACTAACCTCTATCACAGATTGCGGCTTGTCCAATTCCATGGTAACATTCATCGACTCGCTCCAACAGAAAGGAAAACTTGCCATGCGGCTGAATGTTATGCTGAGTGATGAAGAAGAAAATTTTGCCATCTGGTTGAAGAAAGGTCCCTATGAAACCGATCGCCTCCGCGTGGCCTCCTTCAAAGTATATGGTGATGGCGCTTTGGGAAGTCGTGGTGCCTGTCTGATTCACGATTATACCGACCAGCCCGGCTGGAAAGGATTTCTGTTGCGGAGCATCGCCCACTACGATTCCGTTGCCGCCCTTCTGATCAATAGTCCGTTTCAAATGTGTACCCATGCAATCGGTGACAGCGCCAACCGTGCTTTGCTCACCATCTATGCTAAATACCTGAAGGGAAAGAACGAGCGTCGTTGGCGCATCGAACATGCACAGGTGATTCATCCTGAAGATTTTGCTTATTATGGCAACTACAACATCATTCCTTCCATACAACCTACCCATGCTACCAGCGACATGTATTGGGCCGTTGATCGTCTAGGTACTGAACGGTTGAAAGGTGGATATGCTTTTCGTCAACTGCTCGATCAAAATGGCTGGATCCCGCTGGGTACCGATTTTCCGGTTGAAGATATTTCTCCCTACAAAACATTTCTGGCATCAGTCTTCCGCAAAGACAGCAAAGGGTTTCCGGCTGGTGGATTTCAAATGGAGAATGCACTCACCCGAGAACAAACCATTCGCGGCATGACCATCTGGGCAGCCAAAGCTGCCATGCAGGAAAAACAATTGGGTAGTTTGGAGGCAGGCAAGAAAGCAGATTTTATCCTCCTATCACAAGACCTGATGAAAGTAACTGAGCAACAGGTCTTGGCAACAAAAGTAGTATCCACTTATATTGGTGGTAAACAGGTTTTCCAGCAACGTTAGGAAGGTAATTGTCCTACCATTTTTTCCGGCTTCACCCATTCGTCAAATTCTTCTGCCGTGAGGTAGCCGAGTTGTACCGCCATCTCTTTCAGCGTGGTGCCTTCCTTGTGTGCTTTCTGTGCAATTTCTGCTGCCTTGTAATAACCGATTTTGGTATTCAATGCAGTTACCAGCATGAGACTATTGTTCACATGCTTTTGAATATTGGCTTCGATGGGTGCCAGTCCTTTCGCACATTTCTCATTAAAGCTGACACAACCTTCTCCGATGAGTCGGGCACTGTGCAAGAAGTTGTAGATCATCACCGGTTTGAAAACGTTGAGCTCAAAATGTCCGGTGGCACCACCGATGTTGATGGCCACATCATTTCCCAACACTTGCGCGGCAATCATCGTTAAGGCCTCACATTGTGTTGGGTTCACTTTGCCAGGCATGATAGAAGAACCCGGCTCATTATCGGGGATGAAGAGTTCGCCGATCCCGCTGCGCGGTCCGGAAGAAAGCATGCGAATATCATTGGCAATTTTCATCAGACTAACCGCCACCGTCTTCAAAGCACCATGTGCTTCTACAATGGCATCATGTGCAGCCAGTGATTCGAATTTATTTGCAGCAGTGATAAATGGAAAGCCGGTCAGCTTAGCTATGTGAGCTGCCACATACACATCATATCCGGGGGGTGTATTGATGCCGGTACCTACGGCTGTTCCTCCCAATGCCAGTTCACTCAGGTGTGCAAGACTGTTGCGAATGGCTTTCATGCCGTGATCTAATTGTGCCACATATCCACTGAGTTCCTGTCCGAGTGTCAAGGGTGTAGCATCCATGAAGTGGGTTCTGCCGATCTTCACGATGTGCATGAATTCCTTGCTTTTTTGTGCCAGCGTATCCCTCAATGCCTGTATTCCCGGCAGGGTATTTTGAATCAATACCTTATAGGCAGCAATGTGCATTGCAGTCGGAAAAGTATCATTTGATGATTGTGATTTGTTCACATCATCATTGGGGTGTAGAAATTTTTCAGCGTCCGTGAGTGCGCCTCCCTTGATCACATGTCCGCGATAAGCAATCACCTCATTCACATTCATGTTACTTTGTGTTCCACTTCCTGTTTGCCAAACTACCAGCGGAAATTGATCGTTGAGTTGTCCATTTACGATTTCATCACATACCTGTCCGATCAGGTCTGATTTTTCTTTGGTTAAAACACCTGCTTCACAATTGGTGATGGCAGCAGCTTTTTTAAGATAGGCAAATGCTTCAATGATCTCCCGTGGCATGCGGTTGATATCCTGCGCTATTTTAAAATTCTCAATGCTTCTCTGTGTCTGGGCACCCCAGTAAACATGTGCAGGCACTTGCACTGTACCCATGGTATCTTTTTCTATCCGGTAGTCCATATCAATAAATTTTATCGAATGATTTGTTCGCGGCAAAGGTAAGACGTAGCGTCAATTCAATTGGTTAAAATTCATCGAGTCATCCGGCCTATTCGGGAATGTTCTGCCTGATTACCATGGTTTTTCTTAATTTCAATCAGAAGTTTTTGTCTATGAAAAAATTATGCTTGCTGGTGTGTGGCTGCACCTTTCTTTTTGCCCATGCGCAGAACTATCAACCCGATTGGTCTTCATTGAATACCCGACCTGTTCCCAACTGGTTCAGGGATGCCAAATTTGGTATTTTCATCCACTGGGGTGTGTATGCCGTTCCTGGTTATACCACCAAAGGGGGCTATGCTGAATGGTACCAGCAGGGGCTGGAATCAGGTGACTCTGCCCGCAAAGAATACCACCGCAAGCGTTTCGGTAATCTAACTTATTATCAGTTAGCCGATCAATTCAAGGCAGAATTGTACAACCCCGATGAGTGGGCTCGTTTGTTCGAGAAATCCGGCGCCAAATACATTGTGCTTACTTCCAAACACCACGATGGCTATGCTCTCTGGCCCAGCAATGAAGCCAGTCGCAGCTGGGGGCAGGGATGGAATTCACTGGTTACCGGTCCACGTCGTGATTTACTGGGCGATCTGTTCCGGGCGGTTAGAAAAACCAAGGTGCGTGCCGGCATGTACTATTCTTTGTACGAATGGTTCAATCCCATCTGGAAAACAGATCCTGCCAAATATGTGAACACACACATGTGGCCGCAAATGAAAGAGCTCATCAACAACTACCAGCCCGATGTTTTCTGGACGGATGGAGACTGGGATGCAACCGATGAAACCTGGAAGTCGAAAGAATTCCTGGCCTGGTTGTACAATGAGAGTCCGGTAAAAGACAAGGTAGTTACCTATGATCGCTGGGGCAGCGGAATACGATTCAAACAAGGCGCAGTCTTTACTCCGGAATACCAACCCGATCTCGATTTTGATCAGCACTATTGGGAGGAAAGCAGGGGAATGGGATATTCCTATGGCTACAACCGGGAAGAAGATGCCTGGGATTACAATTCATCCCAGTCCCTCATTTTTCACCTCATCGATAAAGTAAGCCGCGGCGGGAATTTCCTGCTAGATATTGGACCCGATGAGCATGGCAAAATTCCCCCCATCATGCAGGAAAGACTGCTCGACATCGGGAAATGGCTTTCCGTGAATGGAGAAGCGATCTATGGTACGGAAAGATGGAAACATACTTGTCAATGGTCTGATGGCAAGCGAGATTATAAAGCAAAGAAGGGAGAAGATTTCATGTTGAAGCTAACTGTCGATCCTTCCCCGGGTTATGCAAGGAAAGAAGTATTCTATACTTACAAATCAGGTCAGCAACAGTTGTATGCCATACTGCCCCGTTATCCTTCCGATGGTAAAGTTGTTTTGAAAAATCTCGGTCCCACAGTTCCATTGAAGCAGATCACGCTTCTCGCCACCGGGGCGCAATTATCCGCCACGCTGATGGGTGATGATGTGGTCATTCAGTTGCCGCCCTTCGATCCCAATGTTTTCAGTACCTCTTCAGCTTATGTGATCAAGATCAATGGTTACGGTGACTATCGCAAGAAACCTACTTTTGATGTTAGTTATCAACCCGATTTATCGGGTGCATTGGTGACACTTCAGCCGCCGGCACCGGGCGTTGCAATTGGTTACCAAATCGGCAGTCAACCAGTTGTTACTTATGTGCAACCTTTTACAGTGAAAGGAGATGGGAAAATCAAGGCATTTGCGCTTTCTGAAGCCGGTAAATTACCCGGAGATACTGCTGAACTAAACATCACCGGTCTGACCATGTTCAAAGCAATGAAGGCACCTGCCAATCTGCAAGCCGGACTTCGGTATCAATATTTCGAGGCCAATGAAATGGACATGTCTGTTTTGCAGGCAGCACCAAAGGCAAGTGGAATTGTGCCGGTTCCTTCTCTCTCAATGAAAGCACGCAAAGACAAGTTTGGATTGGTTTTCGAGGGATGGATCAAAGTGGACAAGACGAATGGTTATGAGTTTTTCACCACCAGTGATGATGGCAGTATTTTATTTATTGACGGCAAAGAGGTGGTTAACAATGATGGGAATCATGGAGCAGAAGAACGCTCCGGCCGCTGCATCCTGGAAAAAGGATACCACAGTTTCAGGTTACAGTATTTCGATAGTGGTGGGGGCAATGAATTAAAAGTCAGCTACCGCCCTTTTGGTGAAAACAAACGACTCATCGATGCTGCGGTATTGTTCTACAGTCCTGCAGGAAAATAACAGAAAAGAAAAAACGTAGGTGGAAGTCTTGCGGAATTTTATTTTCCCTTGAAGGCCGGCTTTCTTTTTTCCAGGAAGGCAGTAACTCCTTCAAAGCGATCTTCTGTATTGAAGCAATTCCCGAAGGCATCTACTTCCACTTCATAGCCATTCTTTGATTCATCAAACACAGCGTTGGCGCTGGTGATACAGCCCGCAACAGCCAGTGGTGCTTTTGTTTGAATAACAGTGAGTATGGCAATCGCTTTGTTGAGCAATTCTTCCTGTGGCACAACATAGTTGACCAATCCGTACTGCAGGGCAGTATTGGCATCAATGTTCTGGCCACTCATCAGTAATTCCATGGCTCTTCCTTTTCCGATCAGTTGTACCAGTCGTTGGGTACCTCCATATCCAGGCAGAATGCCCAGGTTCACTTCCGGTTGGCCGAAGATGGCATTGGGTGAGGCAATGCGGAAATGACAGCTCATCGCCAATTCACAACCTCCCCCCAGAGCGAAACCATTGACACACGCAACGATTGGCTTTGGAGATCTTTCTATGCGAAAGAAAAGATCTTGTCCGCGCTTGGCCATTTGTCTGCTCTGCTCTGCATTCATTTGGTTGAACTCACTGATATCAGCACCGGCAACAAAAGCTTTGGCACCCGATCCTGTTATGATCACCGTACGTATGTCGGGATTGCTATAGATGTTATCTAACTCTGTATCCAGGGCTTTTAGCACATCCTGGTTCAGGGCATTTAATTTATCCGGACGATTGATGGTAATGGTATAAATACCATCCGTGAGTTGTGTCAGCAAAACAGGATTCATGGTTGATTTGGTTTCTTTTACAAACTAAAAATTGCGGTGGGTCTTCACCCATTCCTTGATATAGTTGGCTATGTCGGCCGTCGGTGTACCGGGTGCAAATAATTCGCCCACCCCCAACTCACGCAATGCTTTGCGATCATCCTCGGGAATGATGCCACCACCTGTGAGCAACACATCATTCATACCTTTTTCTTTCATCAGGGCGATCACTTTTGGAAATACAGTCATGTGGGCTCCGCTCAAAATACTGATACCGATGGCATCCACATCTTCCTGCAAAGCAGCATTTACCACCATATCAGCAGTTTGTCGTAGTCCCGTATAGATCACTTCCATTCCTGCATCCCGCAGCGAAGCTGCGATGATCTTGGCACCCCTGTCGTGACCATCGAGGCCAACTTTGGCAATCAAAACCCGAACAGGTCTGTTCATATTCAAATGAGTATGATAAAGCAATGGGCAGTAAAGTTAGTAAAAATGTACGTAGGTTTACAGGTAACAGAAACGACTTGATCTTATGCAATACAGAAAATTCGGTAATACAGATTTGTTGGTGAGTGAAGTGGGTTTTGGATGCTGGGCAATCGGCGGAGCTGCATCTGTGGGATCCATCGCCATTGGCTGGGGAGAAACAGATGACAAGGTTTCTCAGCATGCCTTACTCACGGCAAAAGACGCCGGCATCAATTTTTTTGATACTGCAGATTTTTATGGTTTGGGACATGCAGAAACATTGCTGGGCCAAACCTTCGGCAACAGTGACCAGGTGCTCATTGCATCGAAAGTCGGACAAAAATCTGTCAACAACGAACGCATTGAAATAGATTATTCGAAGCAGTATATTATCGAAGCCTGCGAAAAAAGTTTGCAACGATTGAAGCGTGATACGATTGATTTTCATCAGCTGCATGTAGCACGATTGTCTCACTTGCAGCAGGGGGAATGTATCGAAGCCATGCAACTGTTGCAGCAACAAGGAAAGATTCGCTACTGGGGAATATCATTGATCACATTCGATCCCTTTCCGGAAGCTGATTTCATGTTCGACCACTCCTTCGGGGATGGGTTTCAACTGGTCTTTAACATCATCAATCAACGCGCTCTGCCCATTATTCTCAGAGCGGGTGAAGCGGGCTTCGGTGTCATCGCCCGCATGCCCTTACAATTTGGGTTGCTCACCGGAAAAATGAGTGCCGCTTCTCAATTCCCGCCGGATGATCACCGCAGCAGACGACTCGTGCCCGAGTTGATTACTGCCACACAGGAAATTCTGCATGATAAGGTGATGCCGCTGACAGAAAAATACCAAACTAACCTTGCCGGCCTCGCCCTGAGTTTTATACTTAGCTTTCCGGAAGTTTCTGTTGTCATTCCCGGTATACGCACACCTGAACAAGTTGCCGGCAACACCGCCCATCTGGTTAAGTTGGAAGAAGCCGACACCCAATACCTGGCATCACTTTACAAGGAGTCATGGCAACCTGTGATGCAACTGATGGAAAAAATTGGCTGATTTTTTTACTGACAAGTTTATGGATGCGGGTGGGGAAGTTGTGCAAGTACATGCTGTATGCGTTGCAGTGTGGCTTCCTTTCCGATGATGGCAGCAATGTCAAAAACGCCCGGTCCGAATTTCCCTCCCACCAGCATGATGCGAAGGGGCAACATGAGTTCGCCCGGCTTCAAATGATTCGCAGCTGCCAGTTCCTGGAAAGAAGTTGTCAGGGTGGCAACAGTCCAATCGTTGTTCAATTCCCAGTTCCGGATCAATTCGATGAAGAACATGTTTTTTTGTTCATTCCATTTGGGTTGAATGGAAGCAAGATCTATTTCCGATGGATTCTCAAAGAAGAATACTGTTTGCGCAACAAAATCGGGTAGCAAGGTGCAACGATCTTTGACCAGGTCAATTATGGTCTCAAGTGATTGTTCCTTTGCGGAGTTGATTCCTTTTTCCTGTAAGAGAGTGGCAACATGTGGGCGAAGGGAAGCTGCGGGGGTTTGTTTGATCCATTCATGGTTGAACCATTTGGCTTTTTCATAATCAAAGCGGGCTCCTCCCTTGTGCACACGGCTCATTGAAAATGCCTGTATCAATTCTTCCATGGAAAAAATCTCCTGGTCATTGCCTGCATTCCATCCCAATAGTGCCAGCATGTTCACGAAGGCTTCCGGCAGAAATCCCGTCTCTTTGTATCCGCGGGTTGTTTCGCCGGTACCGGGGTCTGTCCAGTTCATCGCAAATACCGGAAATCCCAATCGTTCTCCATCTCGTTTGCTCAATTTACCGTGTCCATCAGGTTTCAATATCAATGGCAGATGTGCCCAAACCGGCATTTCATTTTCCCAGCCGAGGTATTTCCACAACAATACATGCACGGGTGCTGAGGGCAGCCATTCTTCACCGCGGAAAGCATGACTGATCTGCATGAGATGGTCATCTACTACTACAGCCAAATGGTAAGTCGGCATACCATCGGCTTTGATCAATACCTTATCATCTACTGTTGAGGTTTCAAAACTGATCTCACCCCGAATCATATCTGTGAGCTGCACCGTTTCACTTTCCGGCATCAGGATGCGAATTACATGCGGTGTTCCAGCAGCCAGCAATTGTTGTACTTCTTCTGCAGGCAGTGTCAACGAATTTTTCATGGAAAGCCGTGTGGCCCGGTCATATTGGGGGGAAGGGTTGGTATCGGACTTGAATTGTTCGCGCATCTTCTCCAATTCCTGCGGTGTATCGAAAGCATAATAAGCATGACCCTGCTCTATGAGTTGCTCTGCATATGGTCGGTACATTGCTTTGCGTTCGCTCTGGCGATACGGACCGAAGGGGCCGCCATGTCTCGGACTTTCATCCGGAACAAGTCCGCACCACTCCAGGGTATCTAGGATGTACGCTTCGGCACCCGGTACAAACCTGCCCTGGTCGGTATCTTCAATGCGCAGAATAAAATCACCGCCCTGTTGACGGGCGAATAAATAATTGAACAATACTGTTCTCACACCCCCCAAATGAAGACCTCCGGTAGGAGAGGGGGCGAAACGTACACGCACCTTTTTACTCATGTTGCAAAGATACGATCTTCAGCTTAAGGACGTTGCGGAATGAGGGGTAGTTGAGAGCTATAGATTTTCCTGTCGTGCAGCGACGAGAAACTTACATCAGAATGTCAAATAGGGTAATTACTATTCCGGCTGTAACCCATGATCTTACAAACTTATTACAAATTACCTAATTTTTCTGCAAGTTGCAGTAAACCTATCCTGGTTTTGATTAGCTTTTTTCGCGTTTCATTTCTGACATTTTTTGGGATATAAAAATTGTTTAGTCACAACAAATTTAATCCCAACTGTCAGATTAAGTCTTTATCTACTTCAGATAACGTGCGTACATGAAAAATTTGGTCTTTGTCTAATTATTTTATTTTTTCTCATTCCAATAAAAGCTATCCGGATAAGGTCTTTTGCCAAATATGGCGGTACCGACCCTGATAATTGTTGCACCTTCTTCTATTGCAATTTCCAAGTCATTACTCATACCCATAGATAATTCTTCAACAGGTATGTTTTTATCTAATAGTTGCAGCTGGAGTTGTTTTAATAATTGAAAGCACTTGCGCGTTTTTTCTTTTTCTGCAGAAAACGTTCCAATAGTCATTAATCCCTTAATATTGAGTCTATCCAGTCGCCTTATACTTTGAGCAAATTTTATAGCTAATGACGGTGATATGCCAAATTTGCTTTCTTCAAACGATGTATTTATTTGTATAAAAATATCTATCGTTTTATTTTCAAGCTCTAATCGACTCTGTATTTTTGCAGCTAATTTGAAGCTATCAACAGATTGAATACAGTCGACATATTTGATTACTTCCTGTATTTTATTTGTTTGTAAGTGGCCTATGAAATGGGTTTGGTGTGGGGTATTTTGTAGCTTTTCAAATTTGTTTTTGAGTTCTTGAGCTTTATTTTCGCCTATTAAAATTACTCCTGTTGAAAGTGCACATAAAATATTTTGCGGTTCAACTGTTTTTGTAGCTAAAAGAAGTTTTATTTCATTGGGGTTTCTGACGGCATCATTGGAGGCTTTTTTTATTCTGGATTTAATTTTTGCTATATTCTCTTCGATTTGGTTCATTGTCTCATTTCGTGTTCAGAACAATCAATTCTTAGTTCGTGATCTGCGAGTTTGTTTTTTAAGAGTTTGCAAAAGTGAATACCGTGCTCAAATTGATAATTTGAGCACGTGAAACACATTCTTTGAATTGTTATTATGCCTGATTTATTAAGATCACATATCAATTTCAATAAGCCGTTTAGCCAAACTGATTTTTGTTCATCTGTCAGTTTTTCTATAGGTTGTTTTATCGATGAAGCAAACAAAGAAGCCTTTTTTGCTACTTTTTCTCCTTCATTTGTCAGATTTAAAGTATAACTTCTTGAATCAACAGCATCGGGCAATTTTATTACAAGTTTTTTTGAAAGTAGAACCCTTACACTGTCGCTTATAGTTGCTTTCGTCATATTGAATTCATCTGCCAAATAACTAATTCTGCACTTTTCCGGTGAATGGAAATAGATGAAAATTATAATTTGAATTTGTATCGGACTCAAAGCATTTTCTTTACATTCATTCCATAGTAATACCCTAAATGCCTCTGAAATACGTTCCAAAGCCACAACTATTCGGCTTTCTATTGACTGGTTTTGTTCGATTAAATTAAATGATGAATTTTTCATGATTTTTTTTTAACTGCACACATCCAGCTTTTTTTCTGAATCTGTTTTTCTAATATTCTACAGAATTCACTTGCTCATATAGATATATATGGATGAATTCATTATACGTAACTTGAAATACCATTCCCTCAGTTGAATCTGCTAAGTTATCTGATTTGACCGCAATTGGATGAATATCACATAGACTTTTTGCAATTGTGTTAGATTTGATGATTAGAAAGTTTTCCATTCTATAGCCGCATGCTGTGTTAGGGTTACATGAAAATATACGAACATATTTTTCAAGTTCTACTTTATTTTAGTGAAAGGATCGTAGGTGAAAAGAAAAAACTAGCATCTTTCATTAGCAATTTTCCATTTCAATAATTATGTATCCTTTTTTTAGTATTTCACTTTCCCATTGTGGTTGTATGGTTTCAATGTGACAAAAAGTACAATGTTTTGATGTTAACGATTGGCCTACTTGCCCTTTATTTTTTAGGTAATCTCGGCCATAGCTTTGTATTATATCAATATTCTTATTTTCTTCCGGAACGATTATGTCAAAGTGCATTCTACTTCCGTCTTTTTTCATTACATAGGTGTCCCAAACTGCTACCTTCATTTTTTATTTGTTTTTTTGAAGATTAGCCATTCAGTTGGTTAATGCTGAATGGCTAATCAAAATTTGTTTGTTAGAACTCGCTATTTTTCAAATATGGTTGTCCCCATAGAATGGATTGTAATAAAACAGATTTTAGCCATGCATTATACATTTTATCTACATCTTCAGCACTGGCTCCTTTTTTTGCCAAGAAGGGCTTTAAGGTTGTAGTTATCGGTATTGTTAATGCTGGTATATATCTGTAATTTACGATAGGTACCGAATTAGCATTATCTGTTTTGTTCTTTTTTGTTTTGTAGTGCCTCAATCCTATTTCATATTGATAATTTAACCATTCTTGGTTGTAATTAGCTTCTGCAGTTTGCAATATCCACATAGCAAATCTTTCTCTAACCCTCGCTAAATAATCTCCTTCTGGTTTTCCGGTATTTTTGTTTCCAAAGAAATACACCAGTTGAGGTGTTGAAGCTACAAAACCATACCAAACATCTAAAATTTCATTAGTTTGGTCTTTTAATATTTCCCTGCTCATTTTCAGGTATTTAATATCAGCTTCCCCAAAAAGTAAAGATTGTTCAAGAAGTTGAAGGTCCTCGAGGTTAAATGGGGATTTTGCTACTTTCTCAGTTCCGTAGGTATAACCTGCGGGTGCTTTTTTGTTTTGTGCCTGAACTGATAAAAATGACACGATTAGTAATGTTAGAATAGATACCTTTTTCATTGTAATAAATTTTAATAATTAAATATGAAGCGTTTAAAAGTTAGGAAACCTAATTAAATAAGGCAAATTTTTTTATCCTTTTACATCTGCAATAGAAGCGCCAAAATTGATGTGGAGCACATTTCCGGTGGGAGTTACTAACGCAGGTACTGATTTTACACCAGCACTTTCTGCTGCTGCAATTTTGCTTCGATCTTCACCAATATGAATAACATCTACGTTTTTTTCACCAATCAGATGAATGATGTCATGTTCTGCACTCACGCATACCGGACATCCTGCATGATAGAAGATTGATTTTTCCATTTTTTTAAATTTAGGGATTAAGGCGTTATTGCCATGGCAAATATAGTAAGGAGTCCTAATTATACAAAATATTTTCTTCATTTTTTTAAAACACTTAGCCAGAAATTGTTAAAATAAATAATGCGTTATAATCTGATAAGGGTGGAGAGCAGGTCTTTCACATCAAATGGGACTGATTCATAGTGTACAAAAAGTCTCCGTAAATAAGAGATTTGCCGGATTTGAAATAATGACAGAGGTAATAATTTTGAAACAACAGACTTTGTTTTGTAAGCCACCAATTAGTAACTATCATCTGTTAACAACATTGAATGCTTGTTTCTGCGCTCATTTTTTCTGTAATCTGTCATCTTTAAGGCATGATTACGACCGTATCTTTGCTACATGTATGTAGTCAAGATGCCCTGGATGGTGAGGAAATGGTACAATGAATTTTATTGGAAGCTGCCGGAGAAAGAAAAAGTTATTTACCTCACATTCGATGATGGGCCACATCCATTTGCCACGCCTTTTGTTCTCGAACAATTGAAAAAATATGGCGCCAAGGCCAGCTTTTTTTGCGTAGGTAACAACGTGCGGTTATATCCCGAACTAACGAAACAAATCAGGGAAGAAGGACATTGTCTGGGAAACCATACCATGCACCACATGAATGGCTGGAAAGTGAGGGATGAGGAATACATCGCAGATGTAATTGCAGCCGCAGAGCTTTTGCCTACCGGCTGGTTTCGTCCACCCTATGGCAGAATTCGGCAACGGCAGTTTCGCCAACTGAAACAAGTATTCCCCAGTCTGCAGGTAATGATGTGGGATGTATTGAGTGCTGATTTTGATCAAAGCCTGACCGGTGAGGTATGTTCTCAAAATGTGATTCGACATGCAGGTCCGGGCTCTGTCGTGGTATTTCATGATAGCACCCGTGCCTGGGAACGCCTTGAAATTGCCTTACCCAAAGTGCTCGAACATTTCAGCAAAGAAGGATATGTTTTTCGTGCCCTGCCTGACGTAGAATTAGTGAACCAATAGCACCCAACAATGATTGACACGCATGCCCATATTTATTTGAAGGAACTCGAAACGGAGCGGTCTGCTTTGATTGAGCGTGCAAAGGCAGCCGGCGTTCAGCGCATCTATATGCCTGCCATCGACAGCTCAGAAATGGATTCCCTCCTGGAAACAGAACAACAGTATCCGGACTACTGTGTGGCGATGATGGGACTTCATCCCTGTTATGTAAAAGAAAATTATCAGGATGAACTTGCCTTGGTAGAGAACTGGTTGGGCAAGCGGGAATTTGCTGCAGTAGGGGAGATCGGTCTCGATCGATATTGGGACCGCAGTTTTGACCATCAGCAAATAGAAGCCTTCCGGATTCAGATGGAGTGGGCCCTGAAATATGAACTTCCGGTGGTCATTCATACCCGCGAGGCGATGGATGCCACTATTGAAGAAGTTGCCCCCTTTGCCAAACGCGGATTGCGGGGTATATTTCATTGTTTTGGAGGAGCCGAGGAACAGGCGACACAGATCATTGACATGGGTTTTTGTTTGGGCATTGGTGGCGTGTTGACCTACAAAAAAAGTGGACTGGCGGAAGTGTTGCAATCCCATTCAATACCATTGGAAGCTTTGGTAGTAGAGACCGATGCGCCCTATTTGTCCCCGGTGCCACACCGGGGAAAGAAGAATGAGCCGGCATTTTTGCCTTTGGTGGTTCAGCGCTTAGCGGAAGTGAAAGGTACAGATGTGAATACAGTCATCGAGTGCACTACAAAGCGGGCACTTGAAATATTCGGAAAATAGGGTAGGATGGCGTAAATTTGCACCCCCTGACCAATCAATATAGGTCTTTGGGAATACAGAGAGGTGTCCGAGTGGTTGAAGGAGCACGCCTGGAAAGTGTGTATACGGGAAACCGTATCGAGGGTTCGAATCCCTTCCTCTCTGCAATAAGAAATGAAGTACAACCTGACGTAGTCAGGTTTTTTTATGCCCCAAAACGAGTCCAGACACTTGCGTGTCTGAGCGAGCGGAGGGGCATAAGAAAAACCGGGCACTATGGTGCCCTGGTTGTACTTCATTATTTTATTGCTCCCCCCCCCCCTTGGGATCAGCGAAGCTAATCCCAAAGCGAATCCGGGTCTTTTGACCCGAGTGAGCGTAGGGCATAATAAAATGGGCAATGCATTGCCCTATTTTTTCCTATATATTCTATTGGCTCCCCCCCCTTGGGATCAGCGAAGCTAATCCCAAAGCGAATCCGGGTCTTTTGACCCGAGTGAGCGTAGGGCATAATAAAATGGGCAATGCATTGCCCTATTTTATTCCTATAAATTCTATTGGCTCCCCCCCTTTGGGATCAGCGAAGCTAATCCCAAGTACTTCTGAACGACAGCATCATAATTTAAGAGTGAGCGTAGGGCATAATAAAATGGGCAATGCATTGCCTTATTTTTTCCTATATATTCTATTGGCTCCCCCCCTTCGGGATCAGCGAAGCTAATCCCAAAGTACCTCTGAACGACAGCATCATAATTTAAGAGCGAGAGAGGGGCATAAGAAAAACCGGGCACTATGGCGCCCTGGTTGTACTTCATTTCATATTGGCTCCCCCCCCTTGGGATCAGCGAAGCTAATCCCAAAGCGAATCCAGACACTTGCGTGTCTGAGAGAGCGGAGGGGCATAAGAAAAACCGGGCACTATGGTGCCCTGGTTGTACTTCATTATTTTATTGCTCCCCCCCCCCTTCGGGATCAGCGAAGCTAATCCCAAAGCGAGTCCAGACACTTGCGTGTCTGAGCGAGCGGAGGGGCATAAGAAAAACCGGGCACTATGGTGCCCTGGTTGTACTTCATTATTTTATTGCCGACCCCCCTTTTGGGATCAGCGAAGCTAATCCCAAAGCGAGTCCAGACACTTGCGTGTCTGAGCGAGCGGAGGGGCATAAGAAAAACCGGGCACTATGGTGCCCTTGTTGTACTTCATTATTTTATTGCCGCCCCCCCTTTGGGATCAGCGAAGCTAATCCCAAAGCGAGTCCAGACACTTGCGTGTCTGAGCGAGCGGAGGGGCATAAGAAAAACCGGGCACTTTGGTGCCCTGGTTGTACTTCATTATTTTATTGGCTCCCCCCCTTTTGGATCAGAGAAGCTAATCCCAAGTACTTCTGAACGACAGCATCATAATTTAAGAGCGAGCGGAGGGGCATAAGAAAAACCGGGCACTATGGTGCCCTGGTTGTACTTCATTATTTTATTGCCGCCATCCATGTGCTGACCAAAGCGTCAGCGTCGATTCAATACTGACTACCGTGTCAGAACCCATCAGGAGAAAATAGATTTAACGGAAAACTTGGTTTTATCCATTTTGGGTGGATTATTCAAGTCATAATTGTATGCCACACTGTTAAGATAATTTGCTATCTGCAAGCGTTCCTGCCAGGTTAATTTTTTGTAATACTCCGAATGTCGAGCTGCCTCTTCCAAAGTTTGTGCTTTAAAAGCAGTTCGGTCAAGTCGAAATTTTTCCATGTACGAATTTAGTTGATAAATCAATGTGGCGGGAGAATATCAACTACCTGAAAGTGCTGACTGAACCTTTGCCAACCACCGCGTCTGCAGATATTAGTGAGCATCAGCATATGTTAATTTCCCCCCAAACCCTTGTAATTCATGTAACAAAGAGGGATATTTAGGTATCTATATGAATATTCGGTTCCCCCCGGCGCGCCGGGGGGGGGACATCACCAAAAACATCCATCATGCCAACCAGATACCTGACCCTTATCGCTGGATTGCTTTTAATCAGCTCTTGTAAAAAAGATGGTACAGGAACCGCTGAATCCTACCCGGCCATCAAAGCCGCTTTTGGCGCAGAGATCGATCCGAATAACTGGACGAACTATACCGGACAGACAATACCTGCTTATATACAAAAGAACAATAGTCCTAACAACCCCATCAACAATGCAAAGGCCACTTTGGGTAGGGTACTTTTTTACGATAAGAGCTTGAGTGTTACCAATACCATTTCCTGTGGTAGTTGCCACCAACAAAAGTTTGCTTTTTCTGATACCGCATTGGCGAGCAATGGCGTCTTGGGTGGAACTACCGACCGCCATACCATGCGGCTGATCAATGCCCGCTTTGCAATTGAACCCACCTTTTTTTGGGATGAGAGAGCCGCCACCCTCGAGGCACAATCTACTCAACCCATCGTTGCACACAATGAGATGGGCTTTAGTGGTCAGACAGGCAGGGGCAACATGAATACCCTGCTCGCCAAACTGCAGGGAATCGGCTATTACAAAGAATTATTTTCGGCTGTATATGGAGATGTGAACATCACAGAAACAAGAATGCAGGAATGTCTTGCCAATTTTATCAGAAGCATTCAATCATTCGATGCTAAATTCGATGAGGGCAGGGCGTTGGTTGTGAATGACCGGACCAATTTTCCCAATTTTACTGCTGAAGAAAACCTGGGAAAAGCCTTGTTCATTGACCGCCCGATTTTTGATGCCAATAGCATCCGAACCACAGGTGGACTCGGTTGCAATACCTGTCATTTGGTTCCCGAATTTGACATATCTCCTGCCTCGCGCAACAACGGAGTTATTGCAACGCTGGCCGGTATAGGAAATGATGTGACCAATACGCGCTCACCTTCTCTTCGGGATCTTATGAATTCTTCCGGAGTATTGAATGGACCGATGATGCACAATGGTAAGTTTCGTTCTCTGGAGGCAGTTGTCAATCACTATGCCAGCGGCATTCAGAACAATTCCAATTTAGACCCCAGGCTTCGACCCAATGGAACAGCAGTGCAACAACTGAATCTTCAGCCCGGCGAATTACAGGCCATCATCGCTTTCATGAAAACCCTGACGGGGAAGAATGTTTATACGGATAAGAAATGGGCAACACCGTTTTTGTAGTAGGGAAATAATTTATGTTTCTACCCCTCTATCCACTTGGCAATACCAAAAGCACAACTGGCGGCTATCGCACCAATGATCATCACCCGCACCGCACCTGCCAAGGGAGAAGTGCCTGTTATTTTACTCTTGAAATAACCGAAAATAAAAAGACAAATAAGCGTAACAACTGCAGAATACTTTAATCCCGTTATCCCATCGTCCACCATAAAATAAGGACTCAACGGAATCATGCCTCCCACTACATACGATAGACCAATATTCAGCGCACTCTTCAATGCCCGCTTCGGATCCGGCTTCTCCAATCCTAACTCATATTTCATCATGAAATCCGCCCAGCGGTCCTTGTCCCTGATCAACTCATCCGTCGCCTTCTCCTGCACCTCCCGACTTAAACCCAATCCCTCAAAAAATTCCCGCACCTCCTCTCTCTCCACATGCGGTAGCCGCTCAATTTCATCATACTCCCGGCGCAACTCACTGGCGTAATGGTCCTGCTCCGTCTTTCCCGCCAGGTAACCACCCAATCCCATAGCAATCGATCCGGCAGCAATCTCCGCTAAGCCTGCAATCACAATCAGGTTCACATCCTTGATAGCGCCACTCAATCCCGCAGCCAGGGCAAACGGCACGGTCAGTCCATCTGACATACCAATCACAATATCGGTCAGGGTCTCCGAACCCTTCATGTGGTGCTCCGTATGGGGATGAAGATGCGTGTGGTGAAGATGCGTATCCATGGTACAAATTTGTCTTTTGAAGATATCAATATTTCGGAGGGATAACAAGAAATTAATATAAAATACAGGTAGGCATGTATATAGATATGATGATTATTGTTTACGCATTTCAAATTAATGATTGCTTAATCTGGGCTTAACAATTCCTTTACATGGCGCTGATAGCTTCGCACCCAAAATCATACACCAGTGAAATCTCGCCTGCTTTTTTTGTTCATCGCAACGCTTTTTTCCACCTTCGTTTGGGCTCAAAAGACAAGGATCTCAGGAAAAATATCCAACCAAAAAAATGAGGTTCTCTCCGGTGTTTCTATCGAAATCAGTGGTGCAGGCTCCGGAATGGTTCGTTCGGATGTGGAAGGCAGGTTTTCATTCTCCGCTGAAACAGGTAAAAAATATACCCTGAGTTTCTCCTATGTAGGCTACCAAAAGAAAGTAATTGACGACGTTGTTGCCGGTGATGATACCCAACTCGACGTGATCATGGACCTCAATGTAAAGTCCCTCGGCAACGTTACGGTTTCAGCTTCCGCCAACCGCGGTAGTGCCCGTGGAGAAACGGTGAACGCCCTCATCGCCTTCCAAAAAAATACGAATACAGTCGCTTCTGTTATTTCCGGGGAAGCCATCCGTCGTTCTCCCGATAAAAATACCGGCGAAGTGCTGAAAAGAACACCCGGCGCCAGCATTCAGGAAGGTCGTTTCATCATCGTGCGTGGTTTGGCTGAACGCTATAACCTGGCGATGTTGAATGGTGTTCAATTGAGCAGCACCGAACCTGATCGCAAGGCCTTCTCCTTCGACCTGATTCCTGCCAACATGATCGATAACATCGTTATCAACAAAGCATTCGTTCCTGAATTACCGGGAGAGTGGGCAGGTGGATTGATCCAGGTGAATACCCGCGATATTCCAACTAAAAATTTCTTCAACATCCAATTCGGTACCGGTTTCAATACACAAACCATTGGTAATAATTTCTATACCTATCAAGGTGGGAAATTAGATATGCTGGGTATTGAAGATGGTACCCGCTCTCTTCCTGCTTCTTATACGACTAAGTCCCGTTTCGATGCCCTCTCTGCACAAGATAAAACTGCCATCGGTAGTCAAATGCAAAATGTGTGGAGTCCATTTGTTCAAAACGGCACCAACCGTTTGAATGGTCAACTGCAAATGTCAGGTGGATTCACAACCTCCAAAGGAACCAGAAAATTAGCAGGTATCTTCGGCCTTACCTACAACCGTTCTGCCCGTTTCTTAAGAGCCACCAACAGTGGATTTAACTTCATCGGTGGCGGTGCATTTACCCCCGATTTCCAACTCTTCGATGACCGTTACAGCAATGATGTGATGCTGGGTGCCATGGGTAACCTAACACTTCAGCTGAACAACAACCATAAAATTTCGTTGAAATCTCTGGCAAATGTTAACTCCACCGATTTTACCAATCTGCGTACCGGTCTGGAAAACAACTTCAACCCACTCCTCGACAGCGCCCGAGGTTTTGAACTGGGCTTCCGTCAAAACACTTTCTGGAATACGCAACTTTCCGGTGAACACCAGATCCTGCCCAACAACAAATTACGCCTGAAATGGAATGGTTCATTCTCGCTATTGGATGGTTACATCCCCGATCAACGTCGTTTGTATTACTTGAAAAATAATTCTTCCGCTTCTAACCCCTACGTTGCCCTTTTGTCCAACGTACTCTCTCAAAAAAGCGGTAACCGATTTTATCAAAATCTGAGCGATTACATCTACAGTGGTGGTGCTGACCTGGCCTATACATTCGATGCCTTTGGAAGCAAACAAACCCTCAAGGGTGGCTACATGCTACAAATCAAAGACCGTCTCTTCGATGCCAAACCTTTCTCCATCTATCTGCCACGTGACAACGCTGCACTTCGTCTGTTACCGGCCGACCAGATTTTCGCTCCCGGAAATTTCGGTGATGGTTCTGTTACCAGTACTCAGCTCGCTTTCGATGCCATCAAAGGAAACCTGTATCGTTATCTCGCCAATACCATCCTGAATGCCGGCTACATCCAATTCGATAATCAGTTCAGCAACAAATTGCGTGTAATTTGGGGAGTAAGGGTGGAAGACTATGATCAGTTGGTGGGAAGTGTTAAAACATCTGATCCCCGCTACAACTATAGCCGTGTACGTGACTGGTTGCCGGGCTTGAACGCTACTTACAAACTGAATAACCTTACCAATTTACGTTTCTCTGCTTCTCAAACAGTGGTTCGTCCTGAGTTCAGGGAACTCGCCAACTTCCAGTACTATGACTTCGAATTGAATGCAGCTGTACAAGGTTTCCCCGGTCTGGTGAGAACCAAGGTATCTAATTTCGATCTTCGCTATGAACTGTATCCCTCTGCCGGTGAAGTATTTACTGCAGGTGTGTTTTATAAATACTTTGATAACCCCATTGAAATGGTCTTCAATTTTGGTGCCGGTGGTTCCAGTACTTTCAATTTTGCTAATCCTGATTTTGCCCGCGCTTATGGGGTTGAATTGGAGTTCAGAAAGAAACTCGATTTTTCTCCTGCCCTGAAAAATTTCACTTTCCAGGCCAATGGAACCTACATCTATAGCCGAGTTCAAAGTGCCACACTCTTGTTGGATAGACCTCTGCAAGGACAGTCACCTTACCTCGTGAATGCATCTCTCTTGTATGATCATGAAAAATCAGGTACCACAGCAACCCTGCTCTTCAACCAAATTGGTCGTCGCGTAACCTTCGTGGGTAGTCTGGACCAACCTGATATTTACGAATCTGCCCGTCCGGTATTTGACTTCCAGTTCACCAAGAAACTGGCGAAGAACAAAGCTGAGTTGAGATTTACCGTGCAGGATATTTTGAACAGAAGACTTTATTTCTACCAGAATCCCGATGGCAATGTAAAGCTCGATAGAAACAATGATCCCTTCCGCTTCAGCCGCCAGTTCGGTACCAATTTCAGTCTGGTATTCGGATATAATTTTTAATTCAAGTCAAACAATCATCATAAAAAAACAACCACTTCGATAAATCAACTACCATGAAAAAGTTGCTCACCCTCAGTTTAGTACTTACCATCGTTGTAATCTCCTCCTGCCGCAAAATCGAAATGGACGGAGGTACAACAACAGTAGTACCAGTTAATCCCGGTCCTGTTACAGGCCAAACCATCACGATCAGAGGTCGTATTGACAAAGACACTGTATTGAAAGCCGGTAATAACTACATTCTTTCCGGTATTGTTTACATGGTGAACAATGCTACCATGCGCGTTGAGCCCGGCGTAACCGTTAAAGGTGATTTTCAGGGAAGCAACGTGGCTGCGCTGGTGATTACCCGTGGTGCAAAAATTGTAGCCGATGGTACCCAGGAAAATCCCATTGTATTCACTTCTAATTCACCTGTACCACGTTCAGGAGACTGGGGTGGAATTATCATATTGGGTAAAGCAAGTGTCAATTCTACTTTTTCCGGATCTATACCCGGTGTTCTTACCGGTCCCGGAACTCTTCAGGTAGAAGGAGGTATTGACAATGCATTTGGTGATGGTATCGCAGGGGGTGGTACTACACCGAATGATGATGATAGTTCAGGAGTGCTGCGCTATGTTCGCATCGAATATGCTGGCTATGCCTATCAGCCTGATAAGGAGATCAATAGTCTTACCATGGCTGCTGTGGGAAGAAAAACTGTAGTAGATTATGTGCAGGTTACTTATGCCAAAGATGATGCCTTCGAATGGTTTGGTGGAACAGTGAACTGTGCACACCTGATTGCTTACAAAACGCAGGATGATGACCTGGACTGTGACAATGGTTACAGCGGTAGAGTTCAGTTTGCCATCATTCTTCGCGATTCAAGCATTGCCGACATTTCGCGCAGTGAAGCATTCGAGTGCGACAACGATCCCAATGGTTCTGTAAATACACCACAAACAAGAGCTGTATTCAGCAACGTAACTGCCATCGGTCCGCGTGCTACCCTTGCGAACAGAGGCAATAGTTTGTACCTGGCAGCAGCTCACCTGAGAAGAAATACGGGAGTAAGTATTTTCAATTCGATCTTCCTCGGATGGCCGCAGGGATTGTTGATCGATTCACGCAATGGTCGTGGAATGGAGAACAACATCATCGACAGTACCACACGTTTTAAAAACAATACCATCGCCGGTTGCGGACCGGAAACCGGAACTGACCTGACCTCTTATGCCTTCATCGCTTCCACTGCTAACCCGATGGCCTGGAACAGAGATTCAGTCGTGAATAGATTCTCCAATTCTGCTTTTGGAAACGTTGTTCTGGCTACCGTAGCTGAAACAAGACTCATCGCTCCATTCAATTACACCGCACCGGACTTTCTCCCCTTCGGAGGAAGCAACGGCAACCAGCCGATATTGACAGGAGCAAGATTCACAGACCCTAAATTAACCGGATTCCGCTCGGTTCCTTTCCGTGGTGCCTGCGATGCTGCCGGTGTTGATGCGAATTGGTGGAAAGGTTGGACGAGATTCATTAACCTCTAAGTAGAATTAATAGTTATAACACTTCTGAAAAATCCCTGCACAATGCAGGGATTTTTTTATGTGAATTTTTATTCACCAGTTGTTCTTGTGTTTCTCAACCAAACGTTCGGGTTTCTTCAATTCGTGTTCCCACCAGTTGGGGTCATAGCGCACAAACCAACTGAGCCAGAGACTGCGGGAAAATCTCATCAGCATGGGCTGCAAAGCAAACAAGGTCACAACGACCGTCCCCATCCAATAAAAAATTCTGGTGTCATCAATGGCAAATGTCACCCCAATCAATACCTTCCACGCTACAAAACTGCTGACAATATAAGCAATGCTCAACGCATAACTGACATAGCCGGTGCCATAATAAAATCCAACTTCTATCTCCGTTGGCTGGCCACAGACCGGACAATGCTCATGCATTTTTAATCCATCTTTCAATCGATAGGGTTGCTGACTCACAAAGAGATTTCCCTCCCGGCAGCGGGGACATTTATTCTGTAAGGTTGACTTTAAATAATGCAGGGAGTTGGATAAGCCGGTAGATCTGGACATGCAGTTTTATTCAAGACATGAATGTAAAAAGATTCCGCAACAAGGGGCATGCGATTTTTACATGCATCATCAATATAATTCTATTTCTTAGTTCGTATCAGCCAATACTTTTTCCATTTGCAAGCTGCGCGATCCCTTCACCAACAATAAAGCACCCTGCAATTGCTGTTCCCTCAACCATCTTCCTGCACTCACTGCATCATCAAAATATTGAAAGGGATGGTCTATCGCTCCAAAATCACCACCCACCAAAACGACTTCCTTCAATTGAAGGGATTGAATCAGGGTTACCAATGCCCGGTGCTCAGCCAGACTTTCTTCCCCCAATTCTTTCATAGCCCCCAACAACAATATTTTCCTTTCACCCGGCTGTCGAGAAAAATTTTCTATCGCCAGCTTCATGCTGGAAGGATTGGCATTGTAGGCATCCAGTATTACCTGATTGCCGTGCCAGTTCATCCATTGTGAACGGCTGTTCGTGGGCGTATAGTTTTCGATCGCCTGCTGTATCTTTTCCGGCGGTACGCCGAAAAAATGTCCTACAGTGACGGCACACAATACATTCGGCAGATTATAACTGCCTACCAATTGGGTGGTCAGTTTCATCTCTACCGCACCCTTTGTCTGAATGGTTAGAAAAGGCGAACTGCTGATTTCCTTCCCCTGTATCAATCCCTTGCCGGTGCCATACCAGATCACATGAGGCACAGCCAAAGACATCGATTGTAAATAATCATAATCGGCAAAAGCAAAGGCAGTACCATCATGTCCGGACAAAAAATCAAATAATTCTCCCTTGCCTTTTCTTACCCCTTCGATTCCGCCAAAGCCCTCCAGGTGTGCTTTTGCACAGTTGGTGATGATGCCATGGGTGGGCTGCACATATTTACAGTAGCCGGCAATTTCCTGTTGGTGATTGGCACCCATTTCGATCACCGCCATCTCAGCATCCTTTCCAACACGCAACAAAGTGAGGGGTATGCCTATGTGGTTGTTCAGGTTGCCTTGTGTAGTATAGGTATTGAAATGAGAGGCCAGCACCGCAGACACCAACTCCTTGGTAGTGGTCTTGCCATTGCTGCCCGTAATCGCAATAAAGGGTATAGAAAATTGACGGCGATGGTAGCCGGCTAATTCCTGGAGGGTCTGCAATGCATCCTCCACCTGTATGATTCGTTCATGATGACCATCGATTGGCTCATCTACAATGGCATAAGTGGCCCCCTGTTCCAGCGCCTGCAAGGCAAATCGGTTGCCATTGAAGTTCTCTCCTTTCAATGCCACATAGATACTTCCAGGCACCAGATTTCTGGTATCGGTGGATACCAAGGGATGCGCCAAAAAAAGTTCATACAAGCCAACTATATCCATGCTGCAATTTATAGATTATCAAGCACCTGCTGAATGGTAATGTATAGGAATAAAAAAATCCGTACGGGGTTGTACGGATTTTTAAAATGTTGAAAATACTTTTTAGCGCTTGTTCCTTCTGGTGGGGAAGAAGAGGCCGGCTTTGTTCTTAGCGCCGGTTCCTTCCGGTGAACCAAAATGCGACATGGCACAACGGAAACCGATGGTATTCGATTGAATCGTTTCATCCACATAGCGGCGGGTTCCGGGACTTAACCAGTAAGGCATGTCATTCCAGCTTCCTCCCTTGTACACACGTGATTTGTCGGAAATCAGCGTACTTACTCCATAATTATACTCCGCACTGCTGGAAGAATCACCATCGAGATAATTGATCGCATAAGCTTTTCTATAATTGGTACGATTTTTCAATTCATCGTCGGTCTGCGGTGTCATTTTGATACGCCCCTTGTCATCACGCAGACTTCCCTGGCCTCCCGTCATATCAATTTTTTGAAATACGTTACCACGGAAAGGATTCAGGTCATTGTCATTCGAATTCATGATCGGACGGAATACATCCTGCACCCACTCGTTTACGTTACCACTCATGTTATAGATACCAAAACCATTGGGGTAGTAGGTATCCACCTGTGCAGGACCGGCAGCATTATCGTTCAAGCCACCTGCAACACCCATGTAGTCACCCGCACCCCGCTTGAAGTTAGCCATGAAAGAACCCTGCAGCTTGCCTTTCTGGGTATAACGAAGGTTATCATAGCCCTCATTTTTCCAGGCATAAACTTGTTTGTTCTTGATCATTTCTTCACCACGGTTAGGAGAGCCCTTCATTTTTCTTTGCGGATTCTGCATCATATAACCATAAGCCGCATACTCCCACTCAGCTTCTGTTGGAAGGCGATAGTCTCCATAAAGAATTCCATCTTCTACTTTGATAACAGTTCTGGGGCGACCCTGGGCATCTGTTAGCGGGTTTTTCTTAGAGGTAACTTCTTTTCCGGGCGTTGCCTGGTATTCACCCAACAAATAAGCCTTGGTATTGAAGTTATCAGAACCTGAACCATTCAATTCTTTTTTGATCTGTGTTTTCGGATCGAGGAAACCCTTTTTCATAGCAGTGATCTCATTCACTCGGTCCGTTCTCCAAATACAGAAGTCATTGGCCTGTCTCCAGCTTACCCCTACCACCGGGTAGTAATTGTAAGCAGGGTGACGGAAATAATATTCCACCATCGGCTCATTGAAAGCCAGGTTTTCGCGCCATACTGCTGTATCAGGATAGGCTTCCGCTACTATGGTATCCATGCCGGCGGTGCCAAACACATTCTCCAGCCAGTAGAGGTACTCCCGGTAGTGCACATTGGCCACTTCCGTTTTATCGATAAAGAAAGAGTTCACAGTCACCCTTCTAGGCGCATTGTTCCAGTCTGCCATCACATCTTCCTGAGTAGCACCCATGGTAAAAGTACCACCCTGCACAAACACGAGACCGGGAGCCGTGTTGATGTCCTTGGGCTTCATCACATTGAAGTTGCCCATTGCCTTGTCATTGTAATTCCAGCCGGTAACAGCCGATTTCTCCGGCTTCTTGGAAAAAATCTTACAGGCAGAAAATGATCCCAAAACAAGCACACAAGCCATGGCTTTGCCGATGTAGGAAATAAGTTTCATGGTACTAAAATTGAATTGAATGGCGGTTTTCACGTTTATTGAATGAATATACCGATGCGAATATAAATAGTTTAGCTTGGGAGCTTATGTTAAGAGCACCCGGACTTTGTTATCAAAAACCTAATTTTAACTCTGTTAACATATAACGTAAACGCCTTCCGGCTTATTATTTGTCTACTTTTAATCGATGCTGAAAAAGTTTTTTGGGGGAACCATGGTCGGCTGTTGTATGCTCTTGTCCGGCCTTCAGGCACAGCGCACCTATGCCCCTCAATCGGTATTGGCAGAGGGTAACTGGTGGAAGATGGGCGTTACCCGCGAAGGCGTTTACAAGATCAGTGCATCCTGGCTTACAGCAGCGGGCATCACTACGACGAATCTTTCCAGTAATTCCATTCGGTTGTATGGCAATGGGGGCGGCATGCTGCCGGAAGCCAATCGCCCAAGCCGGGCAGATGATCTGACAGAAAATGCAATAGAGGTCATAGATGGAGGGGATGGCATTTTCAGCGGAACAGATTATCTGTTGTTTTATGCCAGAGGTCCACACCACTGGGAAGCTGATGCCACCGGACGCAACTGGCAACACCGCCTCAATCTATATGCCGATACCGCTTACTATTATCTCAAGATCGGTGGTGTGGGCAAACGCATCAGCACAGCCAATGTAAATGCGCAGCCGACCAGTATTGTTCGGGAAATGGATGAAAGAATTTTTTTGGAAACAGATGAAGACAATTTTTTGGGCAGTGGAAAGGACTGGTGGGGAAACGTGATGGGCACGCAGCCCGGACAAAGCCTGCAGCGGAATTTTACTTTCAACCTCCCCGGCCTGGTGCTGAGCGAACCCGTTACCCTCGCCACCCGCCTGGCTGCCAGGTCAGTAGGCAATGCTGCTCTGATGCGGGTAGTGCAGGCCGGACAAACACTGCAAAACATACCCCTTCCGGCAGTGGGCGGCCAATTCCTCGATCAATATGCCAACGCAGTAGAGCAAAGAATTAATTTTCAAGCAAACTCCTCCGCCATTAATCTGCAGTTTCAACTCAGCGGTTCCGGTGCTGTAACCGGATGGATCGATTGGCTGGAGATCTTTGCCAGAAGGCAGTTGAATTTTAATGGACAATCCTTCTTCTCGTTCCGCGATACCCGTTCGGTTGCACCGGGCAACATTGCTGCCTTTGAAATACAGCAGGCACCGGCAACCGGAGCAGCAGTGGTTTGGGAGGTAAGTAATCCGCTCGAACCCATTAAAATGAATGGAACCACTACCGGAACGGTACTGCGCTGGGTGCAGGATGCTTCCGTATTGCGCGAATATGTGGCTGCGATTCCCGCAGGCTTACCCGAGCCGGTTTTGGTGGGAAGGGTTGCCAACCAAAACCTGCACAACAGCACACCTGCACAGTTGCTCGTGGTAACCCATGCATCCTTGCTGGGGGAAGCAAGACGCCTGGCAGAGCACCATGCCCGGCAGGATGGACTCAGCTTCGCATTGGTTACGACAGAGCAGATATACCATGAGTTTGGCGGACAGCCGAATCCGGTGGCAGTGAGGGACTGGGTAAAAATGTACTACGACAAGTACAGGAACGATCCGGCACAAAAGCCACAATACCTATTGCTGCTGGGAGGAGGAACTTTTGATTACCGCGGAAGAAAGGGGAGGGGTTTCAACTTGGTACCTGTATGGGAAGGCAATGAATCGCTGCATCCCTTGTTCTCTTATACTTCGGATGATTTTTTCGGATTGCTCGATGATCAAGAGGACTTCAATGAACAACGATCCGACCAGTTATTGGACATAGCCATCGGAAGATTGCCCGCGGCGAAGCCGGAAGAAGCCACAACGATGATCAATAAAATCATACGTTACCGACAGCCCGCAGCGCAAGGTTCCTGGCGGATGAACAGTGTCTTCATCGCAGATGATAAAGACAATAACCTGCACCTCAATGATGCAGAGCAGATGACGGAAGTGACCCGCAGCGTCAATGAAAACATCAACATCAACAAGCTATACCTCGATGCATTTCCGGTGGTGAGTGGTAGTGGCGGGGATCGCTATCCGTTGGTGAATGAAGCCATCGTTAATCAGTGTTTTCGCGGAGCTCTTTTGGTGAATTACACCGGACATGGAAGTTATTTCCGACTGGCAGAAGAGGCAGTGTTTACTGCAGAGGAAGCCCGGCGTTTCAACAATCCCGATCGACTGCCCTTGTTCATCACTGCCAGTTGCGATTTTGCACCGCATGACAATCCGGCTATTTTTTCTCTCGGTGATCGGGTACTCAAGCAAGATTCTACGGGTGGTATAGCATTGATGACGACAACGCGAGCTGTGTTTGCCTACAGCAATTTACAGATGAATGACCGGTATTTGCGGGCAGTGATGAACCGACAGTCCGATGGCAATTATCCCACCCTGGGCAATGCCGTTTTGCGCGCCAAGAACAATACGCTGGTCACTAGTGGGGATGTGCTCAACAACCGGAAATTCACTTTGCTGGGCGATCCGGCGCTGACTTTGGCCTTCCCGCGCCAGCGGATACGTCTCACCCGCATCAGTGGAAATACGGGCACCGACACCCTAAGAGCATTAGGTACTTATACCTGTGAAGGTGAGATCACCGACGGCACAGGCAATCGCCTCAACGACTGGAACGGTAACCTGGAGATAGCTTTTTTTGATCAGCCCCTGCAACAGAAAACCCTTGCCAATCGCCCCGGTAGTTTTACCACCACCTTCCGCCAGCAAACAGCCCTTTTGTTCAGGGGAACGGCCACGGTAAAGAATGGACAATTCACAGTGCGGTTTATGCTGCCCAAAGACATCAGGGCAGGGATAGGTAAGGCGAGGATAACGATGTATGCCGCCAATGGAAACAGCGATGCAGGGGGGGCAGATACGAGTCGCTGGATCGGAGGCAATTCGGTCGCACCCAATGACGACAGGGAGGGTCCCAACATCCGCCTCTTCCTCAACGATACCAGTTTCCGGGAAGATGGGATAACGAATGAAACACCTTTGTTGATTGCATTGCTGGCAGACTCTTCTGGCATCAATACTTCCGGCAACGGGATCGGACATGACATCACTGCCGTGTTGGATAACAATGAACGGGAGGTGTTGGTTTTGAATGATTTTTATACTGCAGAGAAAGATCGGTTCACGGCCGGCAGCATTCGTTTTCGGTTGCCTGCGTTGCAGGAAGGGGAACACAGGATTCGCCTCAAGGCATGGGACCTGGTGAACAATTCATCTGAAAAAACGCTGCGTTTTTGGGTACGGAAGCAGGAGAAATTTACCCTTGGGCGGGTGATGAATTTCCCCAATCCTTTTTCTGAGGGTACTACTTTTTCGATAGAGCACAACCAGCCCGGAAAGACCCTCCAACTCGAGCTCGACATTTTTGACGTGATGGGCCGACCGGTGAGACAGATAAGAACCAATATTGGCAGTTCCGGAACCAGAAATATTCAGGTACAATGGGACGGAACCGGGGCCAATGGCGCAAAACTGCCAAAAGGTATTTATATTTACCACCTGAAATTAAATGCGGGCAACAATGTCTTACAGACAAGTGGCCGGCTGATTCGCAACTAAAACATCGTGCATGATTTGATTTTTACCCTCATTTCAGGAGAAGCAGGCCTCGACAACCGGTTGTTAATACTAAGTGAAAACACCTGAACACCGGCCAACGAAAGCATTACTTTTCCGCTCTATTAGAAGGCAAACATCAAAATGCGAAGGATGAAAACTACCTCTCGATTCTCTTTTCAGTTAACTGTATTGTTATCTGCGATTTTATTGGCTGCACAGACATTAACTGCGCAGACAAGTTCCATCAACATTGTTTCTACGGCTGTACCTTTTTTACGAATTTCTCCCGATGCGCGGGCTGGCGGCATGGGTGACATGTCGATTGCTACTGCGCCGGATGCCAATGCAGCGTTCTGGAACCTGGCCAAGATTCCCTTTGCCAAAAATCAAACGGCTGTAGCCGTGAATTATACACCCTGGTTGAAAGACCTCGGTTTGTCGGATGTGTATCTCGCCAGTCTGGCAGGTTACCACAAGTTGAATGATGAGTCGGCGGTTTCTACCTCCCTGCGTTTTTTCAGTCTGGGAAACATTCAGCTCACAGATTTTTCCGGTAACATTTTGAACAATATCAGGCCCAGTGAATTCTCGGTAGACCTCGGTTATTCCCGCATCATCAGTGATAAGATAAGTTTGGGTGTGGCCTTGCGCTATATCAATTCCCGTTTGGTGATTGGTGATGTAGGAACGGGAGTGGTGTACCGGGCGGGAACTTCCGTAGCGGGCGATGTTTCGATGTATTACAATGGAACGGATGAATCGGGTGCCGGATTGACCTGGGGCATTACGCTGGCGAATTTGGGTGCCAAGATTGGTTATACGAATGATGCCCGCAACAAGGATTTTATTCCTGCCAATTTAGGGATAGGCGTGGCTTATACAAAGGTGATGGATGGCAACAATCGCATCATGGTAGGGATGGATGTGAATAAGTTGTTGGTGCCTTCTTTGCCGGCGGCCACCGGTGTTTTCAGTACAGATTCTGCCAGTCTCGCCAATTATAGAAGTACGGGTGTGGTATCCAGTTGGTTCAAGTCGTTCAGTGATGGAACCAGTCAGCTCGATGCCTTGCAGGTTTCTTTGGGAGCTGAATATGCCTACAACGAACAGTTTTTTGTACGGGGTGGCTATTTTCATGAGAGCAAGTCCAGAGGCAATCGCCAATATTTTTCGCTGGGTGCCGGTTTTAGCATGGATGCTTTTCAGGTGAATTTATCCTATTTGGTCCCTTCGGGATCGGGCATTACCCGCAATCCATTGTCCAATACCATACGGGTAGGCTTGGTTTTCAACATCAGCAGCCAGAAATAGTGGGCATGCTGTACCTTTGAAGAAGACCGCCGTTGTGGCCGGTCCATTAAATTCAGCACAGATGTCAATCCGTATTGGTTATGGTATCGATTTTCACCGTTTGGTGGAGGGTCGTGATTTGGTGATAGGTGGGGTACAGATCCCGCACCACAAGGGGGCGTTGGGGCACAGTGATGCCGATGTGTTGTTGCATGCGATATGTGATGCATTGTTGGGGGCGGCTTGTTTGGGAGATATAGGTGTACATTTTCCGGATACGGATCAGGCGTATAAGAATATTGACAGCCGTATTTTATTGGCCCGCACGCGGGAATTGGTAGCGGAAGCGGGGTATCGGATTGGCAACATAGATGCGACCCTGTGTTTAGAGGCACCCAAGATCAAGCCGTATGTGGCGCGGATGCAGGAAGTGATTGCCGGCACTTTGGGTATTGGGTTGAAGGATATTTCTATCAAGGCTACTACTACGGAGAAGCTGGGATTTATAGGCCGCGAGGAAGGTTTGGCGGCGCATGCGGTGTGTTTGTTGATGGAGAAGCAATGACGTTGGTTTTACCCTTTTTTCTATTGTTCATAGTTATCCGCAACCCTGTTAATAACCTTTTTTTTGCGGACTTTTTTCATCCCTTATTTTCACTTGTCATCTTTGGGAGCATGAAAATATTGCTTATTTATAAATTATAAATAAAAATAATAAAATAGCTATATAGCTATGTTTTTATTCAGCTTTCAGCTATTTAATTAGTATATTTGTATTCATGTTCTCTTCGTTGTACGGAGGAGAAGATTGTGTTGCTTAACTCTGTGAGTGAGATAGACGAAGTCATGTTTAATCATCTGAATCAATGGTAATTACCAAGACTCCTTACCGGGTGTCTTTTTTTGGCGGGGGAACTGATTTTCCTTTGTGGTTTCGGGAGAATGGGGGTTCGGTGATTTCCACTGCCATCAACCAATTTTGTTATGTTAGTGTGCGGCGCAAGCCACCTTTTTTCCCGCACAAGCATCGGTTTGTGTACAGTGAGATGGAGGATGTGAATGAATTGAAGGACATCAAACATCCTGCCATCAAGGGGGTGCTGCAGTGGTTACAATGGGAAGAGGGGTTGGAGATACACCACGATGGAGATCTGCCGGCGCGTTCCGGTTTGGGTTCCAGTTCTGCCTTTACAGTTGGTTTGTTAAATGCCATGTATCAGTTGATGGGCAGAGCAACAACTCTACAGCAATTGGCGAAGGATGCCATACAGGTGGAGCAGGAGGTGATTGGTGAAGTGGTAGGATCTCAGGACCAGATAGCTGTTGCTTGTGGGGGTTTCAACCGAATAGACTTTTTGCCGGAAGGCGGATGGGTGGTGAAACCTGTATCGGTCAGTTCAACGCGCTTACAACAATTGCAAGATCATTTGCTTTTGTATTTCACGGGATTTTCAAGATTTGCTTCACAGATTGAAGCGAGTAAGCTCGTGAATTTTTCCAGTAGGAAGCAGGAGTTACAAAGAATGATGCAAATGGTAACGGATGCAGAGAGACTTCTGATAGATGAATCGCGCGACTTGCATGAATTCGGCAGCATGTTGCAGGAGGCCTGGGAATACAAGAAATCACTTTCCACCGGAGTAACTACCACTGCAATAGACGATATCTATAATCGGGCAATAGCAGCAGGATCGATAGGAGGAAAGATTCTCGGTGCGGGTGGAGGTGGATTCATGCTCTTCTTTGTATCGCCCGAAAATCAGCCTGCTGTCAGAAAAGCATTGAATGGATTCATTGAAGTGCCTTTTCAATTTGAGCAGGAGGGTAGTAGGGTGGTGTTGGGGTGATTTTTGTTAGATTGCTTATAAAAAGTTTGATCTAATACCTTTCTTCTCGATGTAAAATGGTAGGCAAATAAATAGTGTATAAAAAACTAATTTTATGGAAAATCAATAGTTATACTTGTGAAAATCAGATTGTAGGAGTCGGTATAAGTTCTGTGGATATTCTTAAAAGTATAAGTGGTCGAGTTCATAATACTCAATCGTTTTTTATCCTTGCCTGGCAATTTCAGCATATTTCAATACATACAAATGTATTTTTCAAATAGTGGATTAATCAATACTTGGTTTTACTTCTAATAGGGAAAAGAAATAAATTTAATTTTTACATCCTCCATAACTTTTATTTAACCGAGTAATGGTTTATATTCAAAAAATATTCAAAATTTTAATTTGATTCTAAGGAATAAACAAATAATCTTTTTTAAAATAAGGTGTTGGTCAGACAATGCGATGAAATTGATAAATGTCTGTAATCATCTACCTAGAAGTCTTAATGCGCAAATTGGTACGCAGGAGTAAAATACTTATATGAATTTGAGCGATAAAAAAATTGTAATTATAGGGCTAGGTTATGTGGGGTTACCCCTGGCAATTGAATTTGGGAAAAAATATAAAGTTTTAGGTTACGATATCGATCGATCTAGAATCCTAGAATTATCAAATGGTAAAGATAGAACCAAGGAAGCAGATATTGAAGGTATGTTATTTGCAATGGGGTTATCTAAAAATGGTGAAGTCGGATTAACATTTTCATCAGATACCGCTGATCTTTCGATTTATAACGTTTTTATCGTAACAGTACCTACACCTATTAATCAGTTTAAAGCGCCTGATCTTTCACCGCTAATAAGCGCATCGGAGATGTTAGGTAAGATTTTAAAAAAGGGTGACATTGTTATTTATGAATCAACTGTTTATCCGGGTTGTACTGAGGAAGATTGTGTTCCCGTGTTGGAACAATTTTCTGGATTAAAATTTAACCGAGATTTCTATTGTGGATATTCACCCGAGCGAATTAATCCGGGCGACAAAGTGAATACCTTGACTAAAATAAAAAAAGTGACTTCAGGCTCTACTCCCATAATCGCAGATGAAGTTGATGCTCTTTATCGTAGTATTATCGATGCCGGCACACATAAGGCCCCCAATATTAAGGTTGCCGAAGCTTCCAAAGCAATAGAAAACGCACAGAGGGATGTAAACATATCTTTTGTAAATGAGTTGGCATTAATATTTGATAGAATTGGTATAGATACCAATGATGTTATCGATGCTGCAGCAACTAAATGGAATTTTCTTAAATTTAAACCAGGATTAGTAGGGGGTCATTGTATTGGTGTAGACCCATACTATTTAGCACATAAAGCTCAGAGTTTAGGTTATCATCCACAAGTTATTTTGTCCGGACGCCGTATCAATGATAATATGGGGATGTTTGTGGCAAACAAATTGGTCAAATTAATGATTAGAAAAGGACACACAATCAAGGGGGCAAGTGTTTTGATTTTGGGAGTGACTTTTAAAGAAAATTGTCCGGATGTAAGGAATACGAAAGTGATAGATATCTATAATGAACTAATTCAATTCGAATTAAATGTTGATGTATTTGATCCATGGGCAGATCCTAAAGAGGTAAAACGTGAATATAACTTAGATTTGCTACCCATTTTAAATGGGAAAAAGTATGATGCCGTCATCTTAGCTGTTGCACACAGTGATTTTTCTAAAATAAATTTTGAGAAACTTCGAGATAACAATACAGTGATTTTTGATACTAAATCTTTTCTTGGGAGAAATTTGGTAGACGCTAGACTATAATCTTTAATGATTTAGTAGAATCTGCTGATATCCTTTCTGCCAAGTAACATAAGCCTTGTAAATAGCCATGATTGCAAAGGATATTCAATCCGATGATGAAGTTATTACTGCTTCTTAACTAATTGCCACGGAATTGATAGACTTCATAGGTGTTATAGCAGACCTAATAATACAAAAAATCACTTTCGACAGGTGAAACTTAATCGGCTATTCATGGAATTTATAACCGGGCAATAGCAGCAGGTGCTATAGGAGGAAAGATACTCGGTGCGGGCGGGGGTGGATTCATGCTCTTCTTTGTATCGCCCGAATATCAACCTGCTGTCAGAAAAGCATTGAATGGATTCATTGAAGTGCCTTTTCAATTTGAGCAGGAGGGTAGTAGGGTGGTGTTGGGGTAGGTTTTTATTAATAGTATTGGCAAATAGAACTTGTGTTAAGATCGTTTGGGAGTTTTTTGATTAAGCGATGTAAGCCTTTTATCATTCTACGTTTATACGGAGGAATAGGAAACCAACTATTTAGTTACGCAACAGCATTGCGCTTATCTCAGTATAACAATGTTCCACTTTATATTGATGCTCGTTCAGGATTTTTTCGAGATTCCATTTATAAAAGAAAGTATCGTTTAAATGCATTAGCAATTACTAACAAATCATCATTTTGGGCAGAATTTTACTGCATTATCTTTTTAGCGTTAAGGAAAATCAGTAAAAATAAAAACAGGGTTGAGTTACTGGAAAATAGAATTTGGATACAACAAGAAAAAATAGAATTTGATGAGAGGATTTTAACATTAAAAATCTCTCATCCTGTAATTTTTGAAGGCTATTGGCAAAGTGAAAAATATTTTTTGGACATCGAAAGTAGAGTTAGGAAAGAGTTTTCTTTTTTAGAAGTTAACAATACTTTGATGGCAGGGATTTTCAAAAGTATTTCACTACTAAATTCTGTAGCCATTCACGTTAGACATTTTAATGATTCTATGCATCCTAATAAGGGTAATATCAGTGATGATTATTATTTCAGGGCGATAAAGTATTTTTCAGATTTGATTCCGGATGTTACTTTTTATATTTTTTCCGATGATCCGGAAAATGTTAGGCAGAGATATTTTTCGGATACGCAAAAAACTTTTTTGGCATCTGAATTTTTCAATGATGGTGATGAAATCAAAGAGTTAAGTTTAATGAGTAGATTTAAATATTTTATCATTGGGAACAGCACATTCAGTTGGTGGGGGGCATGGTTGAGCCAAGTGGAAGGAAAAGTTGTTCTTGCCCCGGCAGAGAAAGTGAATTCTGGCGAGGGTTCCTGGGGATTCGATGGATTGATACCGGAGCAATGGGTCAAGTTGTAATTTTTTGACATGATAGATTCTACTATTAAAGATAGAAGTGCACTCAAGAAAATACTCATTGCCGGTGATTGGCAGTTTGAAATGTATGAAGAAGCAGTTGCTAATGCTTTTTTGCAACTGGGGTTTCATGTTGCTAATTTTAAATGGGGTAAATATTTTTCTGAATATGCTAAAAAGGGTTACCTGCAAAGCCTCATTTCAAGGGCACAGAATAAATACATGTTTGGGTTTTTAGTTGAAAAATTGAATAAGGAGTTTATTCAAGCAGTTGAATTGAATTTGCCTGATATTATTTTTATTTATCGAAGCAGTCATTTGTATCCTGAGACTTTATTAGTGATAAAAAAAAAGTACCCTTACATTTTTATAATTAGTTATAACAATGATGATCCATTTTCTCAATTATATCCCTGGTGGAAGTGGCGGCATTTTTTAAAAACTATTCCTATTTGCGACCTCATTTTGTCTTTTCGAGAATCAAATAATCCAATGTATTATAAATATGGAGCACGGCAAGTTGATTTATTGCGAGGATACTATGTTCCTTCCATACATAGGCAGCTAGAAAAGAGTGAAGTTGAAAATACTGAGTTTACATGTGATGTGATTTTTGTGGGCCATTATGAGGAAGATGGCAGATTCGAGATGGTAGATAGTCTCGCTAAAGCGGGTGTTGATGTTAAAATTTACGGACCAAATGGTGTCTCAAAAAAGAATGGATGGGGAGAATCTATACTGAAATCAGAAGAGCTAAAGAAGCAGCAGGTACGATTTCTGAGGGGCGAGGAATATGTAAGGGCGATCAATGCTGCTAAGATCGGCTTATGTTTTTTATCAAAACTGAACAATGATACGTACACTACTCGTTGTTTTGAAATTCCGGCCTGCGGTACAGCATTATTTTCCGAATGGTCGGAAGACCTGGATATGATTTTCGAAAATGGAGTTAATGCTGTATTATTTAAAACAAAAGAGGAGTTGGTTGAGAAAGTCAAATACTATCTCAGAAATCCTGATGAATTAGATACTTTAACTGAGAAAGGGAAACAGTTGGTGCATGAAAAAGGGCATGATATTTTGTCGAGGATTTCACAGTTAGTCAAGGACTATAGATTAGAACTTTAAAATAATAGAATTGCTTAATCTTTTTATAAAGTTGAAAATCAGTTTTTTGTATAATTTAACTATTCTATGAATAAGTCTGGTCTTGTTAGTATAGGAATTCCCGCATATAATCGGCCATCAAGTCTGGATAAAGTTCTTAGTTTAATTACAAATCAAACATACGAGAATTTAGAAATCATAATTTCTGATGACGCTTCTAGCGGATATGAGGTGAAGAATGTTGTTGAAAAGTATCAGTTAGGGGATTCAAGAATAAAGTACTTTAGGCAATCAGAGAATATTGGAGTTTTACGAAATTATCAATTTGTATTGCAGCAATCTACCGGAGAGTTTTTTACTTGTGTATCTGATGATGATTGGCGGTCACCAGAGTTTATAGAGGTACTTGTTCATTTGCTAAATGAAAATCATGAGATAAACTTAGCATTTTGTGATTACCATGAAATATATGAAGATGGTGAATTTGCTTCTGGGTATCCCTTTTCACACAATCAATATTTTAGGCCATTTAAGTCAAAATATAGACTGGTAAGAACAATTAGTCACTATTGGCAAAATCAAATAAATGGGAAGTGTAATCTTTTTTATAGTTTGTTTCGACGTGATAAATTGTTAGAAATAGATATTAAGCAAGTGTCCAATAATTTCAGCTATCTTGGAATGGACAACCAAATTGTATTTAAAATACTTCAAAACAGCTCTACAGTTTTATCCAATGATGCAATGTGTTGTCTTACTTGTCAGAATACTAAACATTATGTGAATGAAACTTTCAAGATTCGAAATAGCAGTTTTTTCTCTAACATTTTTAGCATATTAAAATTTTATTTAAAGGATTATTTGATTTACATTAGGAACAGCTCACTTATAGTTGAGAAGTTAATTATTTCTCTTCTTTTTTTTCCAAAAATCGTTTCAGAATTACTGGATGTTTTATTCAGTAAAATAAATAATTGGATAAAAAAAATGAGTAATGGTTTACGAGATAAAAAACCAAAAGTTAACATTGCGGCAATTGATAAGAATAAAAAATTACAACTTCCAAACGTTACAATAATTTCTGTCGATACCCGAGACACCGAAGAAGCTTTACAGGCACTGTTATATAGTTCGCGGGATATTGATTTTGGTCAAATTAAATTATTATCACATTTCACTCCCTTTTGTAAGGATAAAAGAATCGTTGTTGATCGTATACCTAAGATCAAAAGTATAGATGAGTGGTGTCATTTTATTATTTATGATTTATATAAATATGTAAATACTGAATTTATATTACTTATACATGTTGATGGTTTTGTAGTTAACCCTGCGGAATGGAGAAATGAATTTTTGGATTTTGATTATATTGGATCGCCATTTCCAGTACCTAAGGATAATTTCTCTTATAGAGATATATATGGAAATATAATTAGAGTTGGTAATAGTGTGTCAATAAGGAGTAGAAAAATTCTTGAATTACCAACCAAACTTCAACTTCCATGGGTTGATTATCATGGGTTTTTCAATGAAGATGGTTTTTTATGTTGTCAGTACCGACACATTCTAGAGGCAAATGGTATTCGTTACGCTCCATTAGAAATCGCAAAATATTTCGCTCATGAATCTATGATACCAGAGATAAAAAACATAAAGCCATTCGCTTTCCACAAGTGGATGGGTACAAATTCTAAGTATCCTAATTTCAAAAAGAAAAGATTTGTATGATTGTTACTGAATTATATCATGGACAGGGACTAGGTAATCAATTGTGGAGTTATGTAGTTACTAGAACGATTGCTTTAGATAAAGGCTATGGATTTGGAATTATGTGTCCTGAAAGATTTAAGGGTGCAGAATTTTTAAAGCTTGACTTTGGTAACACTGTTGTTGGAGGTTCCGGACCTGAGGGTGGTCCACCCACAAATTTACCTGATGGAATTGATTATTATTATAAAGAAAGGGATATCTATTATGATAAATATAAGGTACCAGTTAGTGATTTTGATCCTGATTTATTAGAAGTACAAGATAAAACTAAAATTGAAGGAGTATTTCAGTCTGAAAAATATATTCAGCATCGAAGAAGTGAAATTCGTAATTGGCTTATAATTTCTCAGGAATTTGATTTGCAAGAATTTTCAAATGAAAATGTTTGCATTTTAAATATACGCGGAGGAGAGTATAAGGGTAATAAAGATCTTCTTCTTACCAAAAAATACTGGATGGATGCGATCCATAATATGCGACAGATTAATAATCAAATGAAATTTTATATCATTACTGATGATGTAAAATATACCAGAAAATTACTTCCCGAATATGAATCCTTTCACTTTAGCATCGGTAAAGATTATGCAATCATAAATAACGCACATTATCTAATTTTATCCAATTCGAGCTTTGCATTTTTTCCGGCATGGTTAAACGAAAAAGTAAAATGTATCATTGCTCCCAAATATTGGGCAAGACATAATATTTCAGATGGATTTTGGGCTTTATCATTTAATTTATATCAAGGATGGTTATGGCAAGACCGAAGTGGCAAGTTATTTAGTTATTCAGAATGTGAATATGAATATACTATTTACAAGAGAGAAAAGAAATTTGATCTTTTATCTCATCTACCAGAGTCTAAAAAACCATCAATCATGAAGTTATATTATAATAATATTTATAAAATTTTAGCTCAGATAAAAAATAAATTTATTGAACAATAGGTTTTCAAAGAAACACTGATTAATTAATCATGATTTCGTAATAGTTACGATCATCAAAAAATAAAAGTAGTAATTATCAGTCCAGGCAATGATAAAAATTAGTCCTTTCATTTTTTTTCATGTAGTAAAACAATTCTTATTTGAAATAAGAATATATTGAATGTTAGGATGAAAGAATCAAAATTGATAAAACATCAATCACCATTTTCAGCAGTTTAATTTAGATTACTTTGTATGCTAATTGTTTTAAAGCATAAAAGTGATAATTCAATTTGTACAACATATAAAATAGAAAGAAATGAGTATAGCCAAGTTATTGGATATGTTTCCAATGAATCGACAACATGCTAGAAGTTTATATCGTCATTTTTCTAAAAAGATTCTGCGAAATAACGGGATAGGTCATTATGAGCCATCAATTATATACTCTAAAGAGGATGCGACTTCCACTATCGAGTTAATTGATTTAATGGCAGATGCGGTAAAAATAGCAGCACATACCAATTTAGGCTGTGGTAAACTCAATCTGCCAGACAGTCAGTTTTTAAATGTTTTTCCTGGCGAACACTATCGATTATTAAATGCAATTGTTAGAGCTAGTGAATCAAAAAAAATAGTTGAAATTGGAACAGCAACCGGATTAAGTGCCCTAGCTATGCAAGAATCAGTGCCTGATGTTTCAGTCATAACTTATGACATATTTGAATGGGATAAATTTCCAACACATTTTGATAAAACTGATTTGGATGGAATCAGAATGAAGCAAGTAATTGGTAATTTATCAGGTGATGTTTTTTTTAAACAGAATTTTAATGTCTTGAATAATGCAGATATAATTTTCATGGATGCGCCGAAGGATGATATTTTCGAATACAAAATGGCACAAAAGCTTTCAACTCTGACAAGAAAAGAATTTAGACTACTCATCATTGATGATATTCAGTTTGTAAACATGATTGATTTCTGGAGATCGATTGAGTCTCCAAAAATCGATATGACATCATTTGGTCACTGGAGTGGAACTGGGGTTGTTGATATTAGTGATGGATTGCGATATAGGGATTATATTAATTAATAAAGTTTAATCAATGATTAAGCTTGATTAGATTCTTTAAATAAGTATTTAAATAATCATTTATCAAAAAATTAATTTAAACAGTTTTATAAGTTTTTTTATTCAATAATTCTACAAAAATTAATAATGAATCGAATACAAATAATCAATAGTCTAATCGAAAAAAATAATTACGAGTCATATTTGGAAATAGGAGTTAATACACCTGCACAACCTGGCTATAGCCATAATAGTATTAAAGTAAAATTAAAACATGGTGTTGATCCAAACGTTGATACCACTTTTAAAATGGAATCTGATATTTTTTTTAATACCTACATAAATCAAAAATATGATATCATTTTTGTAGATGGTCTCCATTTATATGAACAGGCATATAGAGATATCATAAACAGTTTAAATTATCTAAATGAGGGCGGTACTATAGTTGTTCATGATTGTAATCCAATTCGAGAGATAACACAAAGAAGAGAGCGAGCTTCTAATGCCTGGCACGGTGATGTTTGGAAAGCAATATTAAAACTTAGAATCGAAAATCCGAACATTATACTATATACTATAGATGCTGATGAAGGCTGTACCATTATACAAAAAGGAAAACAAGAATTATTCCAGACAAAAGAAATAAATATTTATACGTGGGATTTTTTCAATAAAAATCGAAAAAATATTCTGAATTTAATAAGTGTTAGACAGTTTAGGGGTATAGTAGGCATGTATACATTTTCTGATAAAATTATAAAACTAATTAGCAAGTAAAATACATATAAGTAGTAATATGCGCAATTGTTCTGGTATATTCATAAATTTTATTTTTGTACATATATTTTAATTAACTCAGAGGAATTATTTTATGCTGGTTAGAAAAATTAAAAACATAAATTATTTCCTTTAAAATTATATTTCATCTGATGTATAACCCATTCAAAAAAAACTCAAGCTATAACTTATTTTAGATGAAAATATACGATTGTTTTCTCTTTTTTAACGAGTTAGATTTATTAGAAATCAGGCTTGACTTATTGTATCCTCATGTTGATTATTTTGTAATTGTCGAATCAGAAGTTACTTTTCAAGGCGAGATTAAAAATTTCAATTTTGAAATTAACAAAAATAGGTTTGAAAAGTATTTAGATAAAATAGTTTACTACAAATTAGCTAAATATAATATTGATTTCAAAAGTTTACCAATTCTAGAAAACCCTAGAACTAATGACGATATATTATTAAACAAAATTTATCGATTCGTTGAACAGGCAGATAATTTTGATAAAAATCATTATTGGTGGGGAAACGATAATTTTCAAAGGGAATGTATTTGGCGTGCGCTTGCTTTATTAAATCCAAAAGATTCAGATATGATTATTTTATCAGATGCTGATGAAATTCCGAGCACTGAGGCCCTTGAAAAAATTAAAAATCAAATAAAGAATAATACTTTGTATACATGTAAAATGTATGAGTTTTATTATTTTTTAAATTATTATCACAATTCTGATTGGTTTGGTAGTTGTGCTTTTTTATATGGAAGCTTTAAAATATTTTCATTGAATAAAATCCGAACTTATCGAACAGGAAAAAATGATTCAATACCTGCTATTGTCATTGAAAACGGTGGATGGCATTTTACCAGCTTAGGGGATACTAAAGCGATTGAAAATAAAATTAAATCTTGGAGTCATAAAGAATTTAATAATCCAATTATTTTATCTGGATTAAAATATAATATTCTTCATGGTTATGACATTTTTCGAAGAAGTAATTTCGGGAAATTAACATATAAATTTAAAGATGACATTTACTTGCAACCAATCTTTAAAAATCCAGATAAATTTGAACATCTATTTGGGCCTGAAATTAAAAGTGAGAACTCAATAAAAAAAATTGTTTATTCATTATTTTTTAAAGTATTTCTTCGTTTCTACAGGTTTTTTAATAATATTTAGAGTTACTTTATTAAATATATCGTTTTAGTGCAATTATCTTAAAATTACTAATTCCGCCTCTTTTTTATATACTGTAATAATCTTTCAAGCATCTATTTAATTATTCTATATAATTTATTAAAATTCTAAAGGAGCTGAATCGTTAAACTTCAAACTTTATTTTGATTGATTATTATAACAAGTTATTTGAAATATTTAGATCATAAAAAAGCATCTTATAGATATAGTTATAAGTTGCGGAGCATCAATCTCGTAACAGCATTGCTATTTTCCTGAAATAAAATTTATGATATTGTTACATATCAGCAAATAGTTCATGTAGACCACTTATGTGAAAATTTAGCTATTATCTTGTTATATCGTCATCAAAAATTGGTTTTAATATGCTGGTGCAAATCATATGCTTGGTAATGCTTTTTATCTTTTGAGTAAATACTATTAATTATAAATGATGATACCATTTAAATTATTTTATAACAAAATATTTAAAGTTTTTGCTAATCGCTATTCTGTTTCTGACTGGTATGGTAGACTCGGAAATAATATCCAACAAGTTGCTAATTGTATAATGTTAGCTGAACAACGGGGAGCTACTTTCCAACAAAATTTGAATCATGATATTATAAACAAGTTTGTTATTAAATTCGGTAAGGATGGGATTAACTTTCAAGGTAGATTTTTTTATTGGAGCTCTCATATGGACTGTACACAAAAAAAAGTAGTTGGCTTTAATGAAGTAGATTTAGATATTGATTACATATATAAAAATATAAGAAGAGTATGTAGAGATTTTATTCTCCCACATCTTAATGTTCCTAAAATTGATATATTTAAAGAAGATTGTTTGGTTATTCATATTCGTGGTGGGGATAATTTCGATCGTATATTTACATCACCTACAAATTATGTTCAAAATCCCCTCGCATTTTATAATGCATTAATACCCAAATTTAAGTCCGTTCATGTTGTAGTTGAGCCAAATAGTAATAACCCAGTTGTTTTAGAATTAAAAAAAAATACTAAGCTAACATTTCAATCTGGAACCTTAGTTGAAGATTTTGCTACATTGTTAGCAGCTAAAAATTTAGCTACATCTGGAGTAGGAACATTTGCAATAGCCGCCGCTTTATGCTCAGATAATATAAAAAATATTTATTCTTCTGACGCATATTTAAAGGAGCATCTCAATATTGAAATGTTTTGTGGTACTGATGTTAAAATTCATCTTACTGAACTTACAAATTATATTCCAGTTAATCAATGTAGCTGGAAAAATGATTTTATTCAAAGAAAAATAATGATGGAATATCAGTTACTTGATTTAAAGTCATAACATTTTATTTTTAATTATTTTAAAGTTTAAGTCTAATTTGAAATATTCGACTTTTGGCAGTTACAATTATTCATTATTTCTATGTCAACAAGTAAAGATAAACCATTGATTTTTTCATTAGTATTCAATCTTTTTAACTCATTTAATAATAGGCGCAAAATGCAATTGTTTCTATTATTTATTTTAATGCTCGTAAGTTCGTTTGCTGAAGTTTTGAGCATAGGTGCTGTATTGCCTTTTATAGCAATGTTAACATCTCCAGAGAAATTATTTTATCATCCCCTTTTTAAATCTTTTGTTAAGACATTTGAAATTCATTCTCCTAATGAAATTATTTTACCGCTTACTATAGTATTTATTGTAGTTGTTATTATTGCTGGTTTTTTGCGTTTGCTTTTTGGTTGGTTGTCGAGTAGACTAACTTCCGCAAGTGGTTCTGAATTGAGTAGTGAAGTTTTTAAAAGAGTATTGTATCAGCCCTATATAGTGCATATTACTAAAAATAGTAGTGAAATTATTAACACTTTGTCTCACAAAGTTGACGGTATAGTTTTCGGTGTAATTCTAACTACATTTACTTTAGTAAATTCAATAATTCTTGTAATTTCCGTAGTTACATCTTTACTATTAATACAACCTCAAATTGCTGTTTATTCAATGTTGATTTTTGGCATTTCTTATTCAGTTATTGCATGGTTTGTTCGAAAACGGCTCATAAGAAATAGTTTAAACATTGTTACTAATCAGGCAAAGACTATTAAAGTAATTCAGGAAAGTTTAGGAGGTGTTCGAGACATGATTTTAGATGGAAATCAAGAGTTGTATGCCAAATATTATAAAGAAGCTGATTTTTCCTTACGAAGGTCATCTGCTCTAAATAGCTATATAAGTTTGTTTCCAAAGTATACTATGGAAACCCTTGGAATGGTAGTCATTGCTATTTTGGCGTTTTATTTAACAATACAGTCTGGTAGCATTCAAAAAGTTTTACCCATTTTAGGTGCTATTGGATTTGGTTCACAACGTATTTTGCCTGCAATTCAGCAAATTTATAATTCGTGGGTTAGTATATCTGGAAATTATCATCAACTCACAGACGTACTGACAATATTAAGTTATCCAATACCCAAACCAAAAAAAGATATACCTTCTCTTAAATTTAATCAGTCTATTAAGTTAATAAATCTTTCATTTCGATATAAAGATCAAGGACCAGTTATACTCGATAATATTAATATGTGTATTTCAAAAGGAGACAGAATTGGTTTTATTGGAAGTACCGGTGCTGGAAAAAGTACCCTATTAGATATAATTATGGGATTATTGTATTCTTATGAAGGAAACATCATAATAGATAATATCACTCTAACAAATGAATCAATGCGGGCATGGCAAAATAATATTGCTCACGTACCACAGTTTATTTTTCTAGCTGATGCAACTATAGCAGAAAATATTGCATTTGGAATACCTAAAGAGCAAATTGATTATGATAAAGTGAAAGAAGTATCCTCAATTGCAAAAGTCTCTGATTTCGTTGAAAATTATGTTACGGGTTATGAGACTATTGTAGGTGAACGAGGCATTAATTTGTCTGGTGGGCAAAGACAAAGGATTGGTATTGCAAGGGCATTGTATAAAAATGCTTCAGTACTCATTTTGGATGAGGCTACCAGTGCACTTGACAATATTACAGAAAAGGAGGTAATGAATGGTATAATGTCTTTGAATCGAAACCTAACCTTATTAATTATTGCTCATAGATTAAGTTCTTTGCAAGATTGTGATTATATAATAGAAATAATAGATGGAACTATTAAAAAGCATGAATTAAGTAAGGTTTTATAGATTAAATTAAAAAATTAGTTATGAAAACTGCAATCATATTAGGAGGTGGTGGATTTATCGGTGGTCATCTAGCCAAAAAATTAAAATCTGAGGGTTATCATGTTAAAATTGCTGATATAAAAAATCATGAATATTTTCAACATTCTGAAATTTGTCACGAATATATAAATGCTGATTTGCGAGATGCCAAAAATGTTGAAATGATAATAACTGAGGGAACTGATGAAGTTTACCAATTAGCCGCTGATATGGGTGGTGCTGGATATATTTTTACTGGAATTAATGATGCAAATGTTATGCATAATTCAGCATTAATAAATATAAATGTTGTTTATGAAGCAGTTAGGAAGGGGGTTAAAAAAATATTCTATTCGTCCTCTGCATGTATTTATCCAGATTATAATCAAACTGATCCGGCTAATCCCAATTGTGAAGAATCATCTGCTTATCCTGCTAATCCAGATTCTGAATATGGTTGGGAGAAACTTTTTAGCGAACGTCTTTTTTTGGCTTTCAATAGGAACTATAATTTAAATGTTCGAATAGCAAGGTTTCATAACATATTTGGACCACAGGGCACATGGTGCGGCGGAAAAGAAAAATCTCCGGCAGCTATGTTAAGAAAAGTAGCAGAAGCAGTTGATGGAGGACAGATTGAGGTATGGGGTGATGGAAGTCAAACAAGATCTTTTTTATACATTGACGATTGTATAGAAGCAATATTGAAATTTATGGAATCTGAATTTCATGGTCCAGTAAATATAGGGTCAGAAAAAATGGTAACTATTAATGAGTTAGCCGAAATGGCCATAAAAATCTCAGGAAAAAGTATAAAAATAAATAATATAAACGGACAAGAATTTTTTTCAAAATATGGATTTCAATGTCCTGTTGGAGTTAAGGGTCGCAAATCTAATAACTCACTGTTCAAAGCCAAAATTGGTTGGCAAGTAAATCCTGACTTATATGAAGGCATGAAAAAAACATATTCATGGATTGATTCTTTGGTAAATAAGTAAAAATACTATCATGAAAATAGGCATAATAGGGGTGGGAAGACTTGGCCTTGCTTTTGGATTAAATTTAGCTAAGGTTGGACATGAAGTTTATGGTATGGATAAGAATTTCGAATATATCCATAAGCTTAAAACTAAGACTTTTACTTGTTCAGAGCCAGGAATTAATGAAGGCATATTAGAGGCAAGTAATTTTTATTTCACCACAATGTTAGATAAGATAATTGATTGTAATCTAATTTTCGTAGTTGTGCCTACCCCTAGTTTACCAGATAATAAATATGATCATTCAAATATTGATTTTGTGATTCAAGAAATTAAAAAATATGGATTACAAAGTCAAAGAAAAGATTTAGTTATTAATTGCACAACATTCCCAGGATATTGTGAAAGTATTTCTAAAGAGTTAAGTGATTTAAACTATGTTGTTTCTTATAATCCTGAATTTATCGCACAAGGATCAATCATGAAAGATCAGGTTTATTGTGATAATGTATTAATTGGTTGTAACGATGAATTTTCAGCAGATTTAATTAAAAGTGTTTACCAATCATTTGTGAAATCAACTCCTGTTTATAATATTATGACCTGTACTGAAGCAGAGTTAACTAAATTATCTATCAACTGTTTTTTGACTACTAAAATTTCATTTGCTAATATGATTGGTGATATTGCATTGAAATATAAAAGTGATCCTAATATTGTTCTCAGGGCAATCGGAAGTGATAGTCGAATTGGAAATAAATATTTGGGATACGGATTTGGTTTTGGTGGTCCTTGTTTCCCAAGAGATAATCGTGCTTTAGCAAAATGTGCAAGTGATGTTGGTATTACTGCTGAAATATCTTTAGCTACAGATAAAATGAATCAACTACATTTAGAATATCAAATTGATCATTTTATAAAGCAAAATGCTGATAAAAATATTCCTATTAATTTCGAATTTTTAACCTATAAAAAAGATTCCACAATAATTGAAGAGTCTCAACAATTAAAGTTTGCACTAAAATTAAAAGAATTAGGCTATAAGATTACAATTTCAGATAATCGAAAAGAAGTACTGGAACAAATTATCCCTTTATTGGATTCATGATAAATTTCTAGAATAATTTTATTTTAAAGTCTAAGTTCAAATAATTAGTACAATTTTATCTCACTCCATTACATAAAATCAGCATCATAATTTATAGAGGATTCTTTGAGAAACTACTATTAGTATCAATTGTTCAAACTATTACTATTGATAATATCTCAGTCTTTTTTATTTGTCTAAAATATTTATTAATTATCTTTTGATGGAAAATTTGCTATTAGATACCGTTGTTGAATCAGAAAATGACAGACCTAAACTTTCATTGATACAAGTACTTGATAAATTAAATTTAAATATTTCATCAAATTCTCGTGGAACTGATAAAGGCGATCATAAATGTTATGTGGATTATTTTTATGAAAGTGAATTTGCGTCGATTTATAATAAGAAAAATCGGTTACTCGAAATTGGAGTACGAAGTGGTGCTTCTTTATTTTTAGGGGCAAATTATTTCAACGATATTGAAATAATTGGACTTGATATTGAAGATGTTAGTAGTCCAGACGGCCCTGTAAAAGAATATATTAATCATCCAAGTATTACGTTTTTAAAACAAGATGCATATAATTATGATATAGCAAATTCTATAAAAGGAAAGTTTACTATTTTGATTGATGACGGTCCACATTCTTTAAGTAGTCAAATAAAATTTTTGGATTTATACCTTAGTAAATTAGATGAAAATGGTGTATTAATTATTGAGGATATATTGTTTGCTTATAGAGATAGTTATCGTTTGATGCGTGCTTTGCCTGAAAATAGAAAATACATTTTTGAAATTTACAATTTTGAAAAAGTTAAAGAGGGTGGTGGTTTTTTATTTGTAGTCAGACATAATCATACGAATAAGAGCAACTGGAAATTAAAAATGTATGTTTCACTTATGGCACTACTTGAATTATTTCAAGTTATGTGTAGACGAATACACCGGGGCGATTTTTCTTTAAAAGATCGTAGAGTTATTTGATTTTAGATTAATTCTATAATAATCAAGTTTGGTTAAGATTTCTATTCTTTATTAAGTTGACTATTCGACAAATATTTATTTTATTGCCTAATATTTTATTAAAGTATTATTTAAAGGCAACCTTTGTTTTCCATCAGAAAAGTATATCATTAATGGAAGGAACCGATTTAGCTAAATTATGTGATTATTCTTTTGGTGATCAGGCAGCTGTATTGTGTAAAATACCCGGAGGTAAAATGAAATTAGCTAACCTGGATAATGTTGAATTCAAAGATGTTGTAGCCAAGATTTCTAGATACAGAAATTACATGACGGTATTTATCGACAATGTCCGCTTATACAATAGAAAAATTTCCGTAGATGATTCAAATCAAAAATGGATAGGAAAATTGATGGCTGAGAATGATTTGTTAAACTTATGCAGCTATTATAGTACAATGAACTTTATAATCTTTACGAATCTAGAAGATACACCTATTGATTCTGAAATTGAAGGGAAAATACCTTCTAATGTATTAAAAATATATTCTGCGAATGCCATTTACAATTCTGAAAAGGTTATTCCATTCCCATATGGAATTCAACGCCGTATGTGGCTTGGTGACATACGTAAAGAACTTTTACTTTCAAAAATGAAATGCAATTATAGCCCCATTAAACTACTATATGTAAACCATAGTGTTCATACAAATGTTACAGCACGCTCTGGGATTAAGGAATTGTTTAGTAATTTATCTTGGGCAACTGTAGTTGAAAAAAAAGTCAATTATCGAGTATTTTTATCTGATATAAAAAATCATAAATTTGTTATTTGCCCCATTGGAAATGCAATTGATTGTCATCGAAACTGGGAGGTTTTATATATGCGCAGGGTACCAGTAATGATTAAAAATGAGTATTTACAGAAGTTATTTAAGGGACTGCCTGTACTTTTTGTAGATGATTTCTCGGTTATTAGTGAAGATTTTTTGGAAAAAAATAATCATTTATATCATCAGGCTCAGAGTTTTAACTTACAACAACTTGATTTAGAAAAAATATTTTTTCAAATTTTGGATACTGGTAAAAATGAGATGATTCGTTAATCATATTTAAGAAATATACTGAATTAATCTCTACAACACATAATTTTCAATTGTATACTTGAATTTGATACTACTAATCATTTTATCAATTCATTTTACTTTAATTTAAAATTTTCTGTTTTAAAATTATTTGATTATGAATTACAAAAAATCTGATTCAAAAAAGCTCAAAGATTCATTCGTTGGATTGCAAGAAATAGAAAAAAATTACTCACAGGCATTTCAAGACCTTTTTGTACTTACTATGCTAAATGGGAAAAAAAATGGAACATTTATCGAAATCGGTGGATCGGATCCGATTAATATAAATAATACTTATTTACTTGAGAAATCCTTTGGTTGGAAGGGGTTGTCTTTCGAGCTTGATAGTGAAATAGCAAAGTATTACAATTCTGTCCGAGTTAATAAATGTTTTTGTTTGGATGCCACTCAAGCAGATTACAGTAAAATATTTGAAGATAATCAAATTCCTAAGCGAATTGATTATCTGCAAGTTGATATTGAACCTTCTTGGCAGACTTTAAAAGCATTAAAACAATTAGATTTTGATTCATATAGATTTTCCGTAATTACCTATGAGACAGATGCATATAATAGTAATGATTATTTAATTAATGAATCAAGAGAAATATTTTCGCGGCATGGCTATCAATTAGTGGCCTCTAATGTAAAAAACTTGGGAAATGCATTTGAAGATTGGTACATTGATCCATCTATTGTGCCAGAAGATAAATGGAAAAAATTTCAGAGCAATGGTTGGGAAGCTTATAGAATTATGTTTAAGTCAAATGTTAGTTCTAATATATTTTCAATTGTTTTTCCTGCTAAAATATTTTTAAAAAATGTATTTTCTTTATTTAAAAGAATAATATTTTCTCCAAGATGGAAAATTTGGAAAAGCCAATTATTTGATTTTTCACAAAAGAAAGTCACATCAAGTTGGGTTTTGAGTCAATCTCGCATAAATGCATATCTGGCGGCTTGCAAACGTGCGGCATTAGATGATAAATATTTTTCCTCCTTCAAAAGAGATCATAGCTATACTCATGTATTAGAACATGTGACTTTTGAAGAAGGTAATAAATATCTTTCAGCCATTAAAATTGATTATCTGGATAAGATTGAAGAAATTAAGCTAAATGATACATTAGGTTCCCCAATAGTTTACGAATATCCAATTCTTGGGAGTATATCACCGACTACAATTCGGTATATTAAAAATTCATCAGATATTGTTAGTTATTTTGGAACTGATATGACCACAATTGTAGAAATAGGGGGTGGTTATGGTGGTTTGTCTAAGGTTCTTAGTTCATTTATTAAATATAAAAAATACTACATAATTGATCTTTATGAACCCAATCTTCTTTCACGCAAATATCTCAGTAATTTTAATATCCCAGTAACCTCTCATTTGCCTAGTGATACAAATCTTTTACACATAAAAATTGATTTATTAATTAGTAATTACGCTTTTTCGGAATGTGAGAGAGATACACAAATATTTTACATAGAAAAATTTGTAAAAAGGTCTGATAGATTTTACATGCTATATAATGATTTCGGAAAAGATAACATACATCATAAAGAATTAATTGATTTGTTGAAAAATGATTTTGAGATTGAATATTTTTCCGAACATGGTATTGAAGCGCAGCCTAAAATTATATATGGGCGAAAAATTAAATTTCTCTAGTGAAAAACTTGAAAAAAATCTTTCCATTTTGATACTATATTGAATATATTTTGACCTATCAAGTGTATCTTAAAATTTAAGCGATTGCATGAAAATAATTGGTATAGATGCAATAAATATTCGATTGGGTGGTGGAATAACTCATTTAAAAGAGATAATAGCGCATTTTCCAGAAGACCATTGTTTGGAAGTTGAAAAAATTGTGATCTGGGCTTCAAAAAATACATTACATCAAATTCCTAACAAATCCTATGTAGTTAAAATACACCACCCTTTTTTTGAAAAATCTTTAATTTACAGAGTATACTATCAAATTTTTAAATTATCAAAAAGCATAAGATATCACAATTGTAATTTGCTTTTTGTACCTGGCGGTACTTTTTGGGGATCTTTTTCACCCATTGTTTCAATGAGCCAAAATTTACTGCCATTTGAATTCAATGAATTAAAAAGATATAATTTTTTACAAGCATTAAAACTTTTGATACTTAGATTCACTCAATCCATAACTTTCCGTAAATCAAAGGCTGTTATCTTTTTAACTGATTATGCTTCAAAAACTGTTTTAAGCGGTCTAAAAAATTTACAGGCAGACACCACTATAATTCCACATGGTATATCTAAGAGATTTTATGCCGAACCAAGAATTCAGCGAGGCGTTGAGGAAATTTCTGAAATAAATCCATTTAGGGTCCTCTACGTATCTATAATAGATATGTATAAGCATCAGTGGAATGTGGTTGAGGCCATCTCAATTTTAAGGAAAAAAGGTTATCACATTGTTTTGAATTTGGTAGGACCATTGTATCCTTTAGCGTTCAAAAAATTGAATAAATCAATAGAACAATTTGATCCAGAAAAAAAGTTCGTTAATTATTTTGGTTCAGTTGATTATAATGTTATTAATAAATTATATCTGGAGTCTGATATCGGTATTTTTGCTTCTACCTGTGAAAATATGCCGATTATATTAATGGAGAAAATGGCTTCAGGACTCCCAATTGCCTGCTCAAACAAAGGACCAATGCCTGAAATTTTATTGGGTGGGGGGGTATATTTTGATCCAGAGGAACCTATGACAATTGCCACTGCAGTAGAAAAATTATATCTATCCAATAATTTGAGACAAACTTTGTCAATGAAAAGTTTTGAGATTAGTAAACAATTCTCTTGGGAAAAAACATCATTAGATACATTCCAATTTCTGTCAAGATATTCTTAGTAAAAATTACTTTTCATCACATTTATATGGTGCTTTTATAAAATACTTTAAGTTTAGTGTAAAAAAATATATTTACTTGAATCCAAACTAATCAGTACTTACAATTACCTGTATTTTGCAAGTTTACATATCTCTTTTGTTCGGAAATATCTCTTTAGCTTTCTTATAAATATTTTTTCATGTCCTTAGTATCGATTATTAAAGACTTTAATTATACATACAGGGGTATAAGACTTTATCGAAGCATGTTAAAAAATTCATGCTATTGGTCTAAAGACAAGATGGAGCAGTATCAGTTTCATAAATTGAAAAATCTGCTTTTAGCGTCTTTTAAAGGAATACCCTATTATAATGAATTATTTAATAGTATAGAATTTGATCCAAGTAGAGATTTCAAATCCTTATCGGATCTTACTAGACTTCCTATTCTAAGTAAAGATTTTGTCAAAAAAAATAAAGAAATCTTTATTAATAAAACTTATCTGAAAAACGCTCTTAATTTTAAAACATCCGGCTCAACAGGTGAACCGTTCGAAATACTTGTTCATCCTGATCAATGGGTGGTAGAGCAAGGCGTTGTTTGGCGTCATTGGAAATGGGGTGGATATAATTTCCGTGATCCTTTGGCAATGGTAAGAAGTTTTGTTCCACCAAATCAAGATACCTTATGGGAAACGAATAAAATCACCAATTTTACTTATTTCAGTCCATTTCATTTGAATGATGTAAATATGGCTAAATACTTAGAGGTGATGATTAGAAAAAAAATAGTAATTCTTCGCGGATACCCCTCCTCAATATTGTGTCTTGCTAAATATATTGAAAGAACTAGTCATCCGATTCCCAAGATAAAATTGATACTTACTGCATCCGAGGTACTTACCGAACAGGATCGCTCTATAATTGAAAAAGCATTTAGATCTAAGGTATTTAATCACTATGGTCTGGCCGAGCAGATTGTGATGATGGGAGATTGTGAAAGACATGAAGGATTACACAATTATGATGAATATGGTTACCTTGAATTATTAGATACCGACAATCCAAAAGTTAAACGAATTATTGGAACCAATTTACATAATTTGACTACTCCTTTAATCCGTTACGACACCGGGGATCTGGCAATTTTGGCAGATTATCCGTGTAGTTGTGGACGAACACTTCCTACAATTAAAAATGTTATTGGCCGCAAAGATTTGTGTATAAAAACTACCGAAGGATATGAAATTCCTACTACTAATTTTTATACTATGTTAGAACATTTTCAAGAAATTGATCGTTGGCAAATTATTCAACATTCATTAACTAACATTGAATTTGTTTTTAGTGTAAAAAACATAACAGAACAAAGGATGCTCAATTTGGAACAGGAAATTAAGAAACGGTTACATTCAAATATGAGTATAATTCTTTCACCACATGGTAGTTTTATGCAAAAAAATGAGGGCAAATTTAACCCATTTATCTCTCTGTTATAAATGAAAAAATCTATTGCATTATTTGATTTTGATGGTACAATTTCAACCATAGATTCAGTTACTTATTTTTACAAATTCTTATATAAGTGCAATCTGCATTATTTTATTAATAATTATATCCTGTGTTCATTACATATTCTTTTATATAGAATACGTTTGATAAGTTATTTGCCCTTAAAAGAATATCGATTAGATGTTCATACCTCCCGATTTAATGATGTAGAACTTAAAATGCTTGCGACTGAGTTTTATTCAAAATATTTTTCTGGTATACTTAATCCTAAAGCACTGGAAAGAATTCAATGGCATAAAAATCACGGTCATGATGTTTGGGTTATTTCAGCTTCCTATGATTTCCTATTAAATGATTGGTCGGCTGAAAACGGCATAAAATTAATTGCCAACCGCACAGTTAAAAACAAGTATAAAAGATATATAGACGGTAAAGATGTAAACTTTGAAGGAAAATTAGAATATTTGAAACTTCATGTAAATTTAGATGTCTATTCTGAAGTATATGCATATGGAGATTCAGAAGGCGATAATGCCTTATTAAGCGTAGCTCATTTTAAGTATTATAAACCATTTAGAAATTAATAAATGAATCATTTCAATAAAAGAACCAATGAATTACAACCATATGTTGTTTCAAGTAGAGGTATTGAAATTGATGATGATTGGTTAGTTCTCGACTGGAATGAATCTACAATTCGAATTGAAGATTACTTAAAAATTAAATTAGAAAAATTTATTAATAAAGGAGATTTAAATTTCTATGGTGATGTAGATTGTACAGACTTAAAACGAAATTTACATAATGCGCTCGGAATAAGTGAATCATTCGTTACCTTTTTTAATGGTTCTGATTCAGCTTTGAATATTTGCTTTGAAACCTTACTAGAGCCTGGTGATAAAGTTTTAACTATTGAGCCAGAATACAGTCAAGTAAGTACATTTATTCATATGAAGGGCGGAATTAAAAGTAGCTTTTTACTTACATCTATAGATAAACCATCTATAGATGATTTGAATAGGTCTCTGAACGGCATTAAGGTTTTTTATTTTTCTAATCCGAATAATCCAATCGGCTTTTATTTTACTATAGATGAAATTGAGAGCATGTTAGTCTCTAATCCAACTGTGATGTTTCTTGTTGATGAAGCTTATTTTGAATTTAGCAATTCATCCGCTGTTGATTTAATACCGAAATATTCAAATTTGATTATTTTCAGAACTTTTTCTAAAGCTTTCGGTTTGGCAGGGATTAGATTGGGATATATTATCTCAACTAATCATAACATATCAATGATTAATAAAGTACGAAATGGTAAAGAGGTAAATAGTGTAGCCCAATTTTGTGCTTCAGTGTTACTACAGAACTTTGAAACAATAAAACTTAGAATACAAGAACTGTTAAATACCCGTGATTGGTTTTTCAATCAAGTTAGAGTTCTTCCAAATTTTGAAGTTTTTCCGAGTAAAACTAATTTTCTTTTATTGAAACATAATCTATGTAAAGAGATAATTTTAGTATTAAGGCAGAATAAAATTTTAGTACGTGATCGTTCTTCCATGCATTTACTTGAGAATTGCTTTAGAATTAGTATCGGAACTAAAGTTGAAATGGAACGTGTTTTACAAGTACTAAAGCAATTTTAGATGAAACAAATCATACAAAATCTTAGCAATGGACATACTGTTCTTGAAGATATACCCATTCCTATGGTGAGAAAGGGAACAATTTTAATTAAAACTCACAGGTCACTTGTTTCATTAGGCACTGAAAAAATGCTGGTTGAGTTTAGCAGGAGTAATATTATTCAGAAAGCAAAACAACAACCTGATAAAGTTAAGCAGGTATTAGATAAAATAAAGACGGAAGGATTAATACCAACTCTTGAAGCGGTATTTAATAAACTAGGGGAGCCTTTACCCTTAGGTTATTGTAACGCAGGAGAGGTTATTGCTGTTGGTGAAGGTGTAACTGATTTTTCTATAGGTGATAGAGTAGCTAGTAATGGGCATCATGCTGAAGTAGTTTGTGTACCTCAAAATTTGGTTGCTAAAATACCGGATAATGTGAGTTATGAAGAAGCAAGTTTTGCTGTTATAGGATCTATAGGTCTTCAAGGAATTCGTTTGATCAACCCTACATTTGGTGAAACTGTAGTCGTAATAGGGTTGGGCTTGATTGGTCTCCTTAGTGCCGAGTTATTATTGGCAAACGGGTGCAATGTTATTGGATTCGACTATGATCAGCGAAAAGTTGATATTGCTGGGAATAAGGGTGTTCAGAGCTTTAATGCCAATGAGGTCGATGTTGTAAAAATAGTTGACAATTTAACCAAACAAATTGGCGCAGATGCAGTATTGATTACTGCTTCTACTAAAAGTGATGAAGTAATCAGCCAGGCGGCTCAAATGTCGCGAAAAAGAGGTCGTATCATCTTGATCGGTGTAATTGGCTTGGATATCAAAAGGGATGATTTTTATAAAAAGGAATTGAGTTTTCAAGTATCTTGTTCTTATGGGCCGGGTCGGTATGATGAGGTATATGAACAAAAAGGAATTGACTATCCAATAGGGTATGTGAGATGGACTGAGAAAAGAAATTTAGAAACTATTTTACAATCAATATCAAAGCGACAGCTTACAGTTCAAGACATAATTACTGATAGAGTTCCATTACAAGATTATTTGAATATTTATAATAATCTGGGTGACAATTCTATTGCTGCCATACTTGAATATACACCCGATGAAGTAAATGACGCAAGAACTATTGCAATAACAAGAAAAAAGTGGAGTAGCGACACGAAAGGTATTATTGGAATCATTGGGGCAGGAAATTTCACAAAGATGATCATGATGCCCGCTCTTAAAAAAGCTGATGCACAGATCAAGTATATTTCCAGTGCAGGCGGATTAACTGCTTCTTCTATCGCAAAGAAATATGCAATTGCCCATGCTTCTACAGATTACCATGTCATACTGGATGATGATGAAGTTGATCTGGTTATAGTAACTACGCGTCATGATCTCCATGCTTCAATGGTTGCTGAGATATTGCATTCCGGGAAACACGTGTTTGTTGAAAAGCCACTTGCAATCAATGAAAAAGATCTAAATCTGATTTTAGAAACGTATCAAGAAATTAATACTGGCCTGACAGTCAATGTAGGTTTTAATCGTCGTTTTTCTCCGTATTCGCAAAAAGCTAAATCGTTAATTGGTAATGCAGGCGCAGATTTAAATATGATTGCAACTGTGAATGCTGGTTTCATTCCTAAAGATGTTTGGATTCATGATATGAAAACAGGCGGAGGACGAATCATAGGCGAGGCTTGTCATTTTATTGATTGGATGCAATTTATTGCAGGAAGTAAGGTAAGTGCAGTTATGATGAATGGTTTAGGTATTCATCCGGAAGAAAATACTGACAATGCTATCATTACGCTTCGTTTTGAAAGTGGAGCACAGGGGGTAATTAATTACTTTTCAAATGGACATAAATCATACCCAAAAGAGAGAATGGAATTGTTTTCACAAGGCAAGACATTAGTAATTGATAATTTCCGAAAAATGACCGGTTATGGTTTTAATCGATTTTCATCAATGCGATGTGGATTGGATAAAGGTCATGCAAATCAATTCAAAACATTGATTCAAACTATTAAGACATCAGGAGAACCCTTGGTATCTTTTGATGATCTTGTTAACACAACTAAAGCCTCTTTTGCAGCACTTGAGAGTCTTAGAGTACGGAATTGGATTCAGATTAGAAATTAGTTATAGTAAGTCTATATATGAAAATAACACTTGTTGCTGGTGCGCGTCCTAATTTTATGAAAGTAGCACCCATAATTGATGCCATTGAACTCCAACGAAAAAGCGGAAAAGATATAAGTTACCAATTAGTTCACACAGGTCAGCACTATGACAAAAATATGAGTGATGATTTTTTTGTGCAATTAGGAATACCTGCACCGCATGCTAATTTAGATTGTGGAGGAGGTACACAGGCAGAGCAAACTGCTAATATTATGGTTCGATTCGAAAAGTATTTGCAAGTTCATCCAACAGATATCGTATTGGTAGTCGGTGATGTTACATCCACATTAGCTTGTTCAATTGTAGCTAAGAAACTGAATATTCAGGTCGTCCATGTTGAAGCAGGTATCCGATCTTATGATTTAACTATGCCTGAAGAAATTAATCGAATGGTAACTGACGCGATAACCGATCATTTTTTTACCACCTCTGAAGTGGCTAATAATAATTTAAGGAAATGCGGAATTAATGAAGACCGAATTCATTTCGTTGGGAATACAATGATTGATACTTTACTCAAGCAAGAAAAAAAATTATTACGTCCCGCAATTTGGGTTGAAGCGAATTTGGAAAATGGCGAATACTTTGTATTAACACTACATAGGCCCTCGAACGTTGACGCAGAGCAAAAATTGAAGCTACTATTGGACACCATTGTAACTGAATCAATGGGATTACCAGTCATTTTTCCGGTTCATCCGAGAACATCTAAAAATCTGAAATTACTTGGTATACAGGCAGATAATTTATACATGATTGATCCTATGTCTTATCTAGAGTTTAACTATCTGGTAAAACATGCAAAAGCTGTTATAACTGATAGTGGGGGAATTACTGAAGAAACTACTGTGATGCGCGTACCATGCATGACCTTACGAAATAATACCGAACGACCTGAGACCGTTACAATAGGTACCAATGAATTAATAGGAACAGACCCAAACAACCTGCCACCTGCATTTGCTCGATTGTTTAAGGGTCAGTGGAAAAAAGGCGCTATACCGGAATTGTGGGACGGAAAAACGGGTGAACGTATTGTTGATATCTTAGATCAGCTCTATAATAATAAATAGATGTTTAAAGGGTTCTTAAGATTTTTCCATACACTTCGTTTTATAAAGCTTATTCAATTTCAATATCAGTTATTCTATAGGTTAAAAAAATACTTCATTTCAATAAATCATTATAAAAAGTACTCTAAGCATACTATAAAAACATTCAATGTAAATTCAGCTGCTATTTTAGGTTCAACCACGAAAGAGTTTTTAAGTGAAAATACTTTCGAATTTATCGGATTGAAGCATACATTTATTGATGGTGTAGATTGGAATTTTAAGGGTCATGGAAAATTGTGGAATTATAATTTACAATATTTTACCTATTTGTTGGATGAAACTATTCCATCTGAGGAACGTCTGCAATTATTAAAAAAATTTTCTACTGACTTATTATCCTCAAAAGTGCAACTGGAGCCATATCCGGTTTCTATTCGAATAGTAAACTGTCTCCTTTTCCATTCACGTTATCCTATATCGGATGCCATTATTCTCGAGGCCATACTAAAACAAGTAGATTATCTGGAACATAATCTGGAATATCACATTTTAGGAAATCATCTATTAGAAAATTTGTTTTGCTTATTTCTTGCATCAATCTATCTTGATGATTTTCAACTTCAAAAAAAATCACATCAATTATTAATAGCGCAACTCAGTGAGCAAATATTAGATGATGGCAGTCACTATGAGTGTAGCGTAATGTACCATAGTATATTATTAAGCAAACTTTTGATATGTATTGATGTTTACAGAAATGGTTCAAAGTCTCATTCATTAGACCTTGGCGCATTTGAAAATACTGCTTCCAAAATGTTAAGTTGGATAAAAACATATAGTTTTCCGGATGGTTCCTGGGCTTTAATGAACGATGCTGCGGAAGGAATTGCCCCAACTACTGAAAAATTAGTTACTGCAGCGGAATATTTGAAAATTACGTCTCAACCAATTTTATTTTCACATTCTGGCTTTGCAAAAATTTATGGGGAGAATTGGGAAATTGTAATCAAAACGGGTGGCGTTCAACCTTCTTATCAACCAGGTCATACTCACGCCGACATCGGAAATTTTTGTCTCTGGTATAAGGGAAAGCAGATCATTGTAGATCGGGGTATTTCTACGTATAATTCTAATCATTTACGATCAGAAGAACGCAGTACTCACTCTCATAACACAGTTACAATAGGAGGGTTAAATCAAAGTGATGTATGGTCTAGTTTTAGAATAGGCGACAGAGCAAAGTTTAAAAATAATATAGGCGAAAATTGTATTGAGGTAAGCGTATCGCCGTATCATGATAAAAATTCAATACATAAAAGAATTATCACTAAAGTTGGCAAGTTCAAATTTACAATCAGAGATAGTGTTTCAAATACTAATTCATTAATTGATTTATTTGCTACAGGTTCTTTGCAATTAAGCAAACATAGTTCAATACGTTCTTTTGGATATATTTTGGAGGACAAGAACATTCGAATCACATTTACTGAACCAACACAATTCACATTTGAAAGTGGAATATATTCTACTCATTTTAATGAATATGAGCAAGGCACACAATTGATTTATCAAGTGAAAGATACTGTCGAAATGACAATTGAATTATTGTGAAAAAAATACTTTACTTAACATTCTATTTTGAACCGGATTTGTGTGCAGGTTCATTTAGAAATTCACCATTGGCAAAAGAAGTAAGCAAGCAGTTGCAACATACAGCCGATGTTGAGGTTATAACAACTTTGCCGAATAGGTATCAATCTTTTAATGTAGAAGCAGCTACAGAAGAAGAATCTGGTAATCTCCTAATCAAACGAATTAAATTACCCGAACATAATAGCGGGTTATTGGATCAGATTCTTGCTTTTTTGAAATATTACCGGGAAACTGTAAAAATTACCAAAAATCAACAATATGATTTAGTTTTTGCCTCCTCATCACGATTATTTACTGCATTTTTAGGATATCGAATAGCAAAAAAAAAGTCAATACCTCTTATACTAGATATAAGAGATTTATTTGTTGATACATTATCAGATGTTTTACAAAATAGAATACTGAAAATATTGCTTCTGCCAATTCTGAAAATCATAGAAAACCGCGTATTTCAATATGCAATTCACATTAACTTAATCTCAAAAGGATTTGTTTCTTATTTTACAAAATATGGAAATAAAAATATTTCTAATTTTACTAATGGAATTGATGACGAGTTTATTTTTCAACAAGATTTTATTGAACATGTACCGGTTGATATTAAAGTTATAACTTATGCCGGCAATATCGGAGAAGGTCAGGGTCTTCATAAGATTATACCATTAGTTGCAAAATTATTGGGTAATCATTATCGATTCAGAATTATCGGCGATGGTGGAGCGAAGAAATTGCTGGTTGACAAAGTAAATGAGTTTGGACTCACCAATGTGGCTATAGAGGCTCCTATGAAGCGTAAGGATTTGTTAGAAGTATATAAGAACTCTAGTTTTCTTTTTCTTCATCTAAACGAATATGACGCATTTGAAAAAGTTCTGCCATCCAAAATATTCGAATTAGCTTCATTCCCACGGCCAATTATTGCCGGCGTTTCGGGGTATGCACAAAAATTTATTCAAGATAACGTAGAAAACGTAATAATATTCAAACCCGGAGATGCTGTTGGGTTGGTTGATAAATTGAAAGAAAATGATTATACTGTAATCAATCGATTGGGTTTTGTAGATAAGTACAGAAGGGATAGAATAAATGAGCAAATGAGTAAAATGATTATATCTTACTTGTGAATTCAATATATCTTACTGGAAGTTCCGGATTTGTAGGCACCCATCTGCAATCTTACTTATCATCGGGATATCAATTCAGACCTTACAATAGAGGCGAGGCAGTGTTTGTGCAAGAAGATATTGTTATTCATTTGGCGGGTAAAGCACACGATACAAAAAATGTTGTCCAACCCGAAGAGTATTATCAAGTAAATACTGAATTGACAAAAAAGATCTTCGATGCCTTTCTTTTATCTAATGCAAGTGTTTTCATCACACTGAGTTCAGTCAAAGCAGCTGCTGATGTGGTGGCGGGTGTTTTAACTGAGGAGGTGAAACCTAACCCACAGACACATTACGGTAAGAGTAAGCTATTGGCTGAACAATATATCCTCGAACAATCCATACCAGCTGGAAAACGGGTTTATATCATTCGCCCTTGTATGATACACGGTCCCGGTAACAAGGGGAACTTAAATCTTTTATACCGGGTAGTAAGTAAAAACATACACTGGCCACTGGCTGCCTTTAACAACCAGCGCTCCTTTTGCAGTGTTGAAAACCTCTGCTTTGTGATCAATGAATTGATTCACCGCGAAGATATTCCTTCAGGAGTTTACAACATGGCGGATGACGAATCATTATCCACCAATGATTTGATTCGGGCAATAGCTGAATCGCTTGGCCGACAACCTAAGTTTCTTTCTCTGCCGGTCAATTTAATACGAGCATTCGCTTGTTTGGGTGATTGGCTGAAACTGCCGCTCAATTCTGAACGTTTACAAAAACTGACAGAGTCCTATGTTGTGAGTAACCAAAAAATAAAGACTGCTATAGGGAAGCCGTTTCCTTTGTCTGCCAAAGAGGGATTGATGCGAACTTTTCGGTCTTTTGACCATATCGGAGTAACGACCGGCTAACACTATTTGCTGATTTGTATAGATCAAATAAACTTTTCAATCAATTAGCATAAATCAATCTAATAAAGTTAAGATTTCAAGTAAAATACTCAATTTTACATGGTTACATCTTCTCTCAATGATATTTCATTAAAATATGAATAATAGTCAATGGATCTACCTCATTTATTTTGGCTTCCTGTATGCCGGAATGATTTTGTTGTACATCATGATTGCACGTAAATTACAATTGACGGATGTTCCTTCTCTTCGCAGTTCACACAAGGATGTGACCATCACCGGGGCTGGATTTATCTTTCCAATAGCTTTCTTTCTTCCCCTTGCTTTCACCGGTGAATTCATTCATTATCGTTCTACCCTTACCGGTCTCTTATTGATTTCATTGGTTAGTTTTTCTGATGACCTAAAATCAGTTCACCCCATCATTCGGGTAACTGTACAGGTGATTGCAGTATCATTACTGCTTTGGCAAACCGGCGGATTATTCAAAATGAAACCCTGGCAGATAGTCCCCGGATTTATTCTGGTGGTAGGTATCATCAATTCCTACAATTTCATGGATGGCATCAATGGCATGAATGCATTGTATTCAATCGCCATGATTGGAATATTGTGGATACTAAAAATTTCTGGGATATACTTTTTGCCAGTTTTACCTGTTTTTTATAGTCTAATTTCTGCATTGGTTGCATTTTCACTTTTTAATGTAAGAAAAAAAGCCATTTGCTTTTCAGGAGATGTAGGCAGTATATCTATCGCTTATATTATTTCATTGATGATCATACAGGTAATGATTTCCACTGACAGTGCTGTCTGGATTTTATTGTTTGGAGTGTATGGACTCGACTCTGTTGGTACTATAGTATTAAGAATCATCCGGGGAGAAAAAGTATGGACGCCACATCGTACCCATTTTTATCAATACTTAGTGAATGAGCGAAAATGGCCACATGTTCCGGTATCATTGATATATGCCAGTTTGCAATTTCTTTTGTCATTCATTTTGTACAAAGTAGGTTTCATTCCCGCTCTGGTAGTTTTCTTTCTATATATTGTAATGTACATTTGGATTCGATTACAATGGGAAGGATCAGAAAGATTATTTGGACATTATTTTAAAACCGACACCAATTCATGAAAAAAGCCATCATCACCGGTATTACCGGACAGGACGGTGCTTATCTGGCAGAACTTTTGCTGAACAAAGGATATGAAGTACATGGCATCAAGCGCCGAAGTTCATTGTTCAATACGGGCAGAATCGATCACCTTTACGAAGATCCCCAGGTACCCCATCGTAACCTGATACTTCATTATGGCGATCTTACCGATTCTACCAACTTGATTCGCATTATCCAGGAAGTACAACCTGATGAAATTTATAATCTTGCGGCAATGAGCCATGTTCAGGTAAGTTTTGAGACACCTGAGTACACTGCGAATGCAGATGGTATCGGTACGCTACGTATACTCGAGGCAGTGCGTTTACTGGGTCTAGTAAATAAGACTCGCATATACCAGGCATCTACCTCGGAATTGTACGGTAAAGTGCAAGCAGTTCCCCAAAATGAAAACACCCCCTTCTATCCCCGCTCTCCATATGGTGTCGCCAAGCTATACGCCTATTGGATCACCGTAAATTATAGGGAAGCCTATGGTATGTTCGCCTCGAACGGAATTTTATTCAACCATGAATCTCCTTTGCGGGGTGAAACCTTTGTTACCCGTAAGATCACCAGGGCGGCTGCCAAAATTGCTCTGGGCTTACAGGACTGCCTCTACCTTGGTAACCTCGATGCTCAGCGGGACTGGGGTCATGCCAGGGACTATGTGGAAGGCATGTGGCGCATCTTGCAACACAATGAAGCCGATGATTTTGTTCTGGCAACCGGGGTAACAACAAGAATTCGGGACTTTGTTATACTGGCATTTAAACAGTTGGGAATACATCTTCAATTTGAGGGTCAGGGGGTAAGCGAAATTGGAAAGGTTACCAGTTGTGAGGGCACCTATAAGTTACCCATTGGACAGACAGTTGTGAAAGTTGATCCTCGTTATTTCCGCCCTACAGAGGTAGATCTGCTAATTGGGGATGCCACCAAGGCATTTCAAAAATTGGGTTGGAAGCCATCTTTTACACTGGAAGAACTGGTCAAAGACATGGTTGATGCTGATGTGAAAGCGTTCACGAAATATCAGATTCTCAGAGCACATGGATTTGAATTTGTTAATGAATATGAATAGAGGAAAGTCGGTCTTTGGCTTTTGGTCTTTAGTCTTTGGCAAATTTTCAATGCTTTGATTTTTTTAAAAAAGAAATAAAATCACCATAAATTTTTTTATTGATGTTTGAATCTAATCGGTTTCTCAAATCAAGCCAAAGACCTTAACCCAAAGACCAAAGACTTTCACAATGTCTTTAGCCATTGGTCTTTAGTCTTTAGCTTTGTTGGTACAAACAATTACGCTACTGCAATCAAGCCAAAGACCAACCGCCAAAGACTGGGTTTAGAGACTGGTTCTAAAGACCAAATACTTTTTACTGTTGCTTTTCCGCTCGATACTTTCATCTAAAATGTTAAACATGAGAAATTTTAGAAAGTTAGAAGTTTGGAGAGAATCAATGGAGTTGGTACAAGTAGTATATGGAATTACAAAACAACTACCTAGTGATGAAAAATACGGATTATGTTCTCAAATGAAGCGAGCGACGATAGCTATTCCAGCGAATATTGCTGAAGGTGCAAGCAGGAGGACTTCCGCAGATTTTGCTCGATTTCTTGATATATCGTTAGGGTCCTCATTTGAATTAGAAACATATCTAGAATTAGTAAAAAGAGTTTATCAAAATATTTCAATTGACCTTACATCTTTTCTCAATAGGTTGCATTTAGTTCAAAAAAGAATCAATGCATTGAGAGAAAGTATTGTTGAGTGACGTAGGAAAATTATTTAGGTTTGATGCCCAATACTTAAAGGTTTCTACACTAGATTAAAAATTTTAATTGTTTTATATTTTGATTGTAGAAACAATTAGATGACTTAAATCAAGCCAAAGACCAACTGCCAAAGACCAACTGCCAAAGACCAAAGACTTTTACAATGTCTTTAGCTATTGTATTGACCCCCTAAATAGCTGGACAGAATTATAAAAACAATTAAGTCAGTAAATTTAGGAATTATGTCAAGAAACAGAAGGAGTTTCTCAACTGCGGAGAAACTGTCAATTCTCAACGAAGCAGATCAGTTTGGTGTTACCGTCACCCTTCGTAAACACAACCTTTCCAACTCAGTATATAGGCGCTG
>JADBXP010000026.1 GCA_020403455.1 Chitinophagaceae bacterium | reverse complement strand
TGGCGGTTTGTTGGGTTCCTAAGGTTGCGCCACCTGTGGGATTAGAAAGGGTTAGGTTGACGGTTTCTGTTGGTTCATAAATGGTGTCATTATTGATAGGAATGGTGACAGTTTTACTGGTTTCTCCATTAGCAAAGGTGACAGTGATGGGGGTATTAGTGTAATCGTCTCCTGCGATCGCACTTCCATTACTAGGGGTTAGAATAACGCTAACTTCCCCGTCACTTCCATTCGTGCGAGTTAAGGTGATATTGGCGGTTCCGTTTTCGTTGACGGTGTAGTTACTGCTATTGAGGTTAATTGTTCCCCGTTGCGGTAAGTCATCGTTAATGATGGTTAAAACTGCTGTAGTTTGGGTTCCTAATATTGCGCCACCTTGGGGATTAGATAGACTGAGATTGATGGTTTCGTCTGCTTCCAATTGGCTATCGTTAACGATGGGAATGGTGACGGTTTTACTGGTTTCTCCATTAGCGAAGTTGATGGTAATTGGGGTGTTATTATAGTCAGATGGTGCAGTTGCTGTTCCATTTGTTAGGTTAATAGTTGCACTAACTGCGCCTGTAGTATTTTCTGTTCGATTGACGGTAACAGCAACAACAGGAGTTCCATTTTCATTAACACTAAATTGAGAATTGCTAAAAGAGAGAACACCAGCATTAACATCATCATTGATAATAGTGCTAGTAACTGTATTCGTCGTTCCCCGATTATAATTAGCACTAGAAACCAGAGTTAAACTAACTGTTTCATCTTGTTCAAATATACTATCTGCTGTGGGGTCAATGGTTAAAGTTGCGGTATCCGAACCCGCAGCAAAAGTAATCGTTCCACTGGTAGTGTTAAAACTAGCCGCACCATTTTGGGTATAGTCATTATTAAAAGTTGCAGTTCCTCCTACATTAAAACTAACAGTGAGAGGATTAGCTGTATTGCCAGTCCGAGTGAATGTGTAAACAAGATTAATTGTTCCATCCTCTGTTACACTCGCAGGAGAAACCGCAAGGGAAACCGTTGGTAAATCATTATCAACAATGGTTAACGTAGCTGTTGTTTGCGTCCCTAAGGTTGCGCCACCAGTAGGACTGCTGAGAGTTAGATTTAGGGTTTCATTCCCTTCAAAATCAGAATCATTGACAATAGGAAGGGTTACGGTTTTACTGGTTTCTCCGGGACCAAAAACCACAGGGACAGCCAGGGAATTATAGTCATTGGGAAAGACCGCCGTCCCATTACTTAATAAAACATTAACACTGACAGTTCCTTCGCTACCATTAGTCCTTTGCAGGGTAACGGCATTCACTAATGTACCATTTTCGTTGACACTAAACGCAGCGGCGGTAAAGGACAAGACCCCAGCGAGATCGTCTGCGACATTAGAGATAGAGATCGTGAGGTTGCGTTCGTAGGATAATCCTGTATTGTCAGTCGCTTTGACTCGGATTGTATGTTGGGTGTTGGTTTCGTAATCCAATAAGCTACCATCAGCGACCACCAATTGATTATTAACGATCGCAAATCGTCCACCGGCATTATTAATCAGAGTAAACGTATGAGTATCGTTAGTATTGTTATCCGAGGCACTTAGCAGGCCAATAACAGTATTATTAGCGCTGTTTTCAGGAACAGTACTGTTATCTAAGGTGATATTCCACGGAGCGCTATTCACCACACTCAAGACAAAGCTATCGCTTGTGGAAGCACCACTCTGATCGGTTGCTATAACTTTTAGATCATATTGTCCCGCTTGGGCCGCACTAGGATTACCACTAAAAGTGCGATCATTAAAGGTTAACCAACTGGGAAGGGTACTGCCATCGGCTAAGGTGGCTGAGTAGGTTAAAGAATCGCCAACATCGGAGTCTTGGAAAGTATTAGCAGAAATAGTGAAATTGGAAGACCGATTGCTAAAAATACTGGTATCGGTAATGGGATTAGCAACGGTGGGAACATCGTTAATTGAGTTAATAGTTAAAGCTACGGTTGATGGGTTAAGTGCGTAATTGGTTCCATCCGAACCGTTCCAAGTAAAACCAGCGATTCCGTTGTAGTTGGTGTTTGGGGTAAAGGTTAAATTGCCTAAATTTACTACAGCAATTTCTTGGTCAACAGCAACTGGACTATTATTTAACTTGAGAAGTCCGTTACTCGGTAAGTTAATAATCTTGATTTTGGCTAGGGGGACACCACTACCACTGTTAAAGACACTGGCAAAGTCATTAGCTGTAAAGGGAATGACCTGATCCTCATCTCCGGTTTTCTGAACAACGCCAATGGTAGTGATCTGGTCAACATTTACTGTCCAAAGCTCTACGCCATTTACCCCGTTATCAGCAGTGAAGTATAGTTTACCGTTGCTATAGGTTAAATTGCCAGGGTTAGAACTATTACTGCCGCCATAAATATCCTTCAAAAAGACTGGATTGCCAGTCGTTGGATCAAGTTTCCAAAGTTCTCGACCATTAGCACTGTTAGAGGCAGTGAAATAGAGAACGCCATTAGCATTGAGCAAGTTTTGCGGAGAAGAACTGCCACTGCCGGATACAACCTCAATAACACTGGGATTTCCCGTAGTCGGGTCAATTCTCCACAGTTCATAACCACTCGTCGGGGTATAAGCTTGGAAGTACAGTGTCCCGTTGACATTGGTTAAATTACTCGGCCATGAATAACCGCTTCCTGAATTAATGTCAATCAGAACTGGATTTCCGGTGGTGTTATCAATGCGATAAAGTTCTGTCCCGTTGATGCCATTAAATGCCGTGAAATACAGTGTACCATTGACATCTGTTAGGTTGCTGACGCTGGAAGTATTACTTCCGGGATAAATATCCAGCAGGGAGACAACACCAGTAGCTGGATTCGCTCGCCACAGTTCGGTGCCATTGACATCATCGTTAGCGGTGAAATAGAGGATGTCTCCAATTTTAATAAAATTGCTGGGACTAGAACCCAAGGTTGTGGCATTAATGTCTTTAACTAAAGCTGTACCTTCTGGGGTGCCATCGGTTTGCCACAACTCTATCCCTTGGCTGTAACTATCAGCACTGAAGTATAGTTTACCGTTGCTGTAGGTTAAATTTCCGGGGTTAGAACTACTGCTGCCGACATAAATATCCTTCAAAAAGACTGGATTGCCGGTCGTTGGATCAACTTTCCAAAGTTCATACCCAGTTGTATTATTATAGGCAGTGAAATAGAGAACGCCATTAGCATTGAGCAAGTTATAGGGGTTTGAACTGCCACTGCCGGATACAACATCAACCACACTGGGGGTTCCCGTCGCTGGGTCAATTCTCCACAGTTCATAACCACTCGTCGGGGTATAAGCTTGGAAGTAAAGTGTGCCGTTGACATTGGTTAAATTACTCGGCCATGAACTGCCACTTCCGGCTGAATTAATATCAATCAGAACTGGATTTCCTGTGGTGTTATTGATGCGATAAAGTTCTGTCCCAGTTGCGCTAGTCGTAGCGGTAAAATACAGTGTGCCATTGACATTAGTTAGGTTAGCAGGACTGGAGCTTGATGCACCTGAATGAACATCCACAACTTCAGGATTGCCAGTGGTAGAGTTGATGCGCCAGAGTTCGGTTCCGTAAGTGGGATTATTAGCGGTAAAGTAGAGAACTCCGCCAAGATCAATCAAATTACTTACATTTGGGGTACTGGAGCCGATATAGATTTCTAAGGGAACTGTACCTTGTGCTGTCCCGTCGCTACGCCATAATTCTCGACCATTCACCCCATCATCAGCGGTAAAGTATAAGACGTTGCCAACTGCGTAGAGCGTGGTGGGACTCGAACTATTACTTCCGGTGCGAATATCTTTAACTAAAACTGGATTACCACTGGCATCTAGTTTCCATAATTCTGTCCCGTTGGCACTGTTGTTTGCCGTAAAAAAGACTGTGCCATTGACATTAGTAAAGTTCTGAGGAGATGAACTACCACTCCCTGTCACCACATCAATTAATACGGCATTACCTGTGGTGTTGTTGATTCGGTAAAGTTCATAGCCACTGGCAGAATTATAGCCTTGGAAATAGAGGGTGCCATTGACATTGGTGAGATATTGTACATACTGAGTATCAGAAACCTGGACAACATTGCCTGTGGCGGGGTCAATCGTATAAAGAGGACGGTAAATTGTATAGTCATTATTCCAATTGGAATTGCGGAAATAGAGGCGATCGCCTACCCGCGTAAATTGGTCAAGGTAGGCGGCATTATCGTTTAATAAATTAGGTACACTCAGTTGTACTGGTTGACCAGTTGTGGGGTCAATTTTGTAAAACCGCTCCCCATTAACACCATTATTAGCGGTGAAATAGAGGGTGCCATTGATATCAATTAGATTGCGGGGGTTGGAACTAGGACTCCTTTCGTTAATATCCTTAGCTAGAACTGTTCCCGCACTGGTGCCGTCGCTAACCCATAATTCCACTCCATTGATACCGTTGTCAGCCGTAAGATACAGGGTATTGCCGATGGCGAATAAACGACTGGGACTCGAAGTATTACTTCCCGTGCGAATATCTTTAACTAAAACTGGATTACCACTCGCGTCTAGTTTCCATAATTCTGTCCCGTTGGCACTGTTAGTTGCCGTAAAAAAGACTGTGCCATTGACATTAGTAAAGTTCTGAGGAGATGAACTACCACTCCCTGTCACCACATCAATTAATACGGCATTGCCTGCAGCAATTCTCATTTTAAAAAGTAACAAGTGATACAGACAGAAACAAAGCTTTAAGCGAGCTACAAAATGCTCTCCCGCGAGAGCGACTGCATCGCAGAGAAGTGAGTATATAGAGTATTTATACTCAAAATATTTGAAAGATGGG
>JADBXP010000025.1 GCA_020403455.1 Chitinophagaceae bacterium | reverse complement strand
TACATCAAGTGCCTCATTGGTAGGTGGAGAGTCGAAGAATGGTCAGAACTTTGTGTTCGGCAGGTTGATTAACAATACGAATACGCCGAAGTCGGCTACCTATATAGTGACGCCATTAACGACAGGCGGAAGCTGTCAGGGTGCTACGTTTACGGTAGATGTACTGGTTAATCCAACTCCTGTTATCAATGCAATCAGTCAGATTGTATGTAGTGGCTATTCGTTTGTGATTTCACCTGATAATTTAGTGAATGGAATTGTTCCCAATAACACTAAATACACATGGAATATTCCTTCCGCATCTGGAACTGTAACAGGCGGTGCCTCGGGTGAACTTGCAAATAGTATTTCTGGTAGATTGTTTAATCAGACCAACACTACACAAACAGTAACTTATGTAGTTACACCTTCAACCATCGCAGAGTGTATAGGAGCTTCTTTCACAATAAATATAGTTTTAAGACCAACTCCAGTAATTGGTATAGTTACGTCTGCAATATGTAGTAATACACCATTTACTTTTATTCCCACAGAAACAAATGGTAATATAATACCATTTGGAACTACTTATTCATGGAATATTCCAAGTTATTCTGAGTCAATTACCGGAGGTATGTCCGGCTCAAACCAATCAGAAATTACAGGAATGCTGGTTAACCAATCCAATATTCCTCAAACGGCCACTTACACTGTTTATCCTAATTCATCACTCAACTGTCTAGGAAATCCGTTCACTATTGTTATAACGCTCAATCCCGGCGCCACTATAGGAACAATGTTTACTACTGTATGTTCGGGAGCAACGTTCAATGTTGTGCCTGAAAATGGTCGGGATGGAATTGTGCCTTTTGGTACTACTTATCGCTGGGATGCCCCTGTTGGTGCTGGAATTTCGGGCGGCTTATCAAGTTCTACATTTGTCTCCGCCATAACTGGTACGATTACCAATACTACAGGATTTATGGCAACTGCAACTTATGCGGTGACACCTAACATCCTTAATTGCGGAACATCAACTTCCTTTAGCTTAGTCGTATCCATAAAACCAGTTGCTACTCCTACCAGCTTTACTGCCATTGCCTTTGGTGGTATTCCGTTTGAATTCTCACCTGTGAATGGTATTAATGGTAATGTTCCGGTAGAAACTGTATTTAGCTGGCCCGTACCAACTAAATCTGTGGGTCTGTCAGGTGGATTGTCAGGGACCAATCAACCTAGCATTGCCACTACTATTGGTAATGGAACCAATGTTGATTTGACTGCTACCTTCTATGTAACACCTACAGCCAATTGTGGAGATGGAACTCCATTTACCCTGACATTGACTGTTAAGCCGGTTCCTTCGATATTCTCCTATTCGACCACAGTTTGTACGGATGTGCCATTCACAACAGTACCGGTAGATGGTGTCAATGGAACAGTGCCATCCAGTACCTTATTTACCTGGTCGTCAGTAGCTCTTTCTCAAGGACTCACATTAACAGCAGGTGGTTCTGGTAACAATGTATCGCCCATCACCGGCACAATTAAGAACAACACCAATAGTATGTTGACAGCAACATATTATGTCACGCCTAGCAATGGTGGTTTCAGTTCTGCACCATTTACAGTAACTGTATATATTAGTCCAGTAGCAATAATTAGTCCAATTTCAAGAACAGTTTGTAATGGAGTGTACTTCAGTATAACTCCAACTCATGGTACCGATGGCCAGATTCCTGAATCTACTTTATTTACCTGGACAGCACCTACAGGAAATGGTTTTGTCAATGGTAGTTCTCAAACAATTGCAGTTAACAATGTATTTGGGCAGTTGACAAATCAGCTAAGTTCAATTGTTACTGTAACATATATTGTTACCCCTACCACAGTTGGAACTTGTGCGGGTAATGCATTTAGTGTTACTATAAATTTACTTCCTGGAGCCTCTGTAAATACAATTAACCTTACTACATGTAGTGGGGTATCCTTTGGTTATACTCCCGTAGATGGCACTGATGGAATAATTCCATCTACCACAGTATATACGTGGTCTGCTCCAACAGGAGTAGGTATTGCAGATGGTGCGTCGCAGAATACTAGCGTAACTTATCTTTTTGGTAAAATAAAGAACACAACTAATACGATTAAAACAGCTTCTTATACTGTAACTCCAGGATCTATAGGTTGTGGAAACACCAATAGCTTCACATTAAATGTTACGGTTTATCCAACTCCGGAAATAAATCAAATTACTTCTACAGTATGTAGTGGATTTACATTCACAGTTTCTCCAGAGGATATAACAAATGGTATAGTTCCGGGTGATGTGAGGTATTCATGGGAGTTACCCACTTATAATGCTAACCTCAGTGGTGGTGCATCTGCGAATAACCAGATTAATCTGAATGGACGTTTGACTAACGCTACTAATATAACACAATCGACTACCTATTCGATAGTTCCTGTTTCAGGTGCTTGTACGGGCAATAACTTTACTTTGGTAATGTTTGTTAATCCTACTCCGGTATTCAGTGCGATGAGTACGGTGGTATGTAGTGGAGTTACGTTTGAGGTATCGCCGCGTGATGGCTTTATTGGAAATATTGTACCTGCGGATACGCGTTATCGTTGGTCAGAGCCGTCATATTCAGCATCGATGACTGGCGGTGT
>JADBXP010000024.1 GCA_020403455.1 Chitinophagaceae bacterium | reverse complement strand
GCATACTATTAGTCAGTTTTCTTATTTCAGATATCTGTGCTCAAAAAGGGGCACAAAAGGCAGAGTTATTGGCATATAATGTGATTTTCAGTGGTGTAACCAGTGGTATCGGTTCAATGATTAATGCCCCAAAAAATGTAAAGAAGGGGAAGGCTTTTCTTACAGGTTTTTGGCAGGGGGGTATTGGAGGTATTCTGAAATTTTCAGGTAAAGAATTGACCTATCAGGTAGGTCGAAATAGTTTGTATTATGCCTGGCCTGCAAGAATTGTACATGCAGCGGGATTGTCTATTGTTGAGAATGCTGCATATCACCGGCCATTTTTAGAAAATTGGCATTTATATCTTGGAATCGTACGCATGGATTTTTCAGTGAAGAAGGATAATCCCATGCGATGGAGATTCCTGCCATTATCCCCCTACAATATTTACAGAGCATCCCTATATGGAAAGTTTGATTTAGGTAAAACGCTGCAGACAGGGAGTATTATTTTTCATCATCGCGAATCAGTTTTATTTGATGTTCCCGGGGTGGGTTCAGTAGCAGGATTAAGTTCTTATAATGCGATGGTGGTTGGTAATGAAAACTATGAATTACATCCTTATTTTATCGCTCATGAACTCGTGCATGAGTTCCAGTATTATGAATATATGACACTAAATGCATGGATCAGTAAACCCGCAGAAAAATTTGTTGGGAGTAAAGTGAAAAATATTTTCTCCAAATATTTATATGCCGATGTTCCTTATTTCTGGGGCTTTTATGAATGGCAACGCCAGAAAAAGGTTAAATATCAAAATTTCTTTGAGTTTGAGGCAGAAAGTAGTGCTACAAATACGTATATAAACCGAAGGTAATGAGGGTGTTTATTTTCATTACCGGAATTATCTTTTCTGAGTTTGCAAAAACTGAATATTCAAAAGTACATCTGTTAGATAGCCTTTTTTAGCGAGGCATATCTATGCCAGTGTTAACTGTTATCATTTCCAGGTTAAAAAAATTACGGTTTTCCGTAAAAAATGCAAATAGAATTACGGTTTTCCGCATTTATTTTTCTGAAATGGCGGGGAAATGAATTTTGTTTGAGATTATTTATCATTTTACAGAAGAAATTATGGTGTACATAATTGATTACGCAATCAGGGCTTTTCTCCTTCATTAGCCATAAGTCTGCGGCCGCGGATGAAAAAAGGACGTTGGTTGGAACGATACAACCCGGGGTTTAACAATAGACAGTCCGGCCAAAAGCGAAACTGGAAAAAGCGAGTTCACGGTAGCGGGAATTCTGCGTGACGCTGATATACAAAATAATCTACACCACAGCGAAAGAGAGGTCAATAAAAAACACAATTGTATGAAAAAGATAATTTTACCGGCTATATTGTTTGCAAGTTATTTTATGACATCAACTGTATCTGAAGCAAAAAACAATTCTTCTAGTAAGATTGATATCAATAAAGTAGTAAAGTTGGCACATTGTGAAATTCATGACAAAGCAGGGAACAGTCATTTTTCAGCTAAAGGGAACTATAAACAAGTGCAAAAGGCATATGAAGCATGGGCGAGAGTGAATAAAGTAACAATGAAAAGCATCTTTTGCTTTGAAGGGTTGTCTCAATGTATTGAGGCAGACCCTTTTTTGTCTTTTTAGCATTGAACGGTTAGAAATGGGGTTATCAAATATTTTATATATTGTTTAAATTATTAAAAATGCGACCAATAGTATTCATAGTACTTATTTTTTCAGCCCCGATTAATAGTGTTTTTGCACAGTCGATCAACGGTCGAATTAATTATGAAGTGAAATTGATGGAGGATAATCTATATTATCCTGGTACACTTTACTTTAACAAAGACACTTCAGTTTTTCAGTATAAGAATAATATAGAAAAAAGATGGACAAGGAATGAGGGAATTGGGAAAATCCAATGGGTAGATACCGATTCAATTGGTAGACTTGTAATAAGGGCAATGAATAGTAATAATCCGCAATTTGTAATCCGTGACTTCTGCGGGTCTGATGTAAAAATATATATTGATACTGTAGAGATGAAATGGGTCTTGTCTAATGAACAAAAAATGATTGGTGAATATCTTTGTAAAAAAGCTACTACAAGATTTAGGGGCAGAGACTACATTGCATGGTATTGTCCTGAAATTGCGGTATCTATTGGGCCACTTAAGTACAATGGTCTCCCAGGTCTTATACTAGAGATTACAACTACAGATAAAAAATTAAATATCTATGTAACAAAAATATTTTTGACTAGCATGCAATTGGTCTCAGTCCCTTTACTCAAAGAGAAGTTAGTGTCAAGAAAAGAGTTTAACCTTTGTTTAGATAATGATTCGATTAAAGAGTATTATAAAAACAAGGCGATTATTGCTCAATTACAAAAGGAGTTTCCAGATATTCAGGTTTCAGATAGGCCATTTATACCACGCAGTGAGAATGCAACAGAAGTAGACCAGTAGTTGCTATGCGTATTTTTTTGCTAATATTAGTTTGCTTTTTTTCATTGAATCATTTGCATGGTCAAGAGAATAGAAAAACAAAGCAGTTATCTGGCCGAATTATTGAAATAAATTCTAAACTTCCCATACATCACGCAGTTATTCTTATTCAAAATGAGAGCAACGAGGTACTTGCTTTTACTGAAAGTGATTCATCAGGTAAATTTTCTATTAATTACACATTTACTGGCGATACAATTAGTATCAAAGTAAAGCTGCTAGGCTTTAATACTTTACAAAAAAAAATAAGTACTTCGTTAAATTTCTTTGAAGGCAATTTGGTTAAAGCAGAGTCTATTGAACTAAAAGAGGTGGTAATCCAAAATAGACGAAGCATTGAAGTGATAGGTGATACCGTTGACTATAAAATTGATAGATTTACTAATGGTACTGAGAAAAACATCATTGATGTATTGGCGAAACTTCCCGGGATAGAAGTAGCCGGGGATAAAATAAAATTCCAGGGTAAGGAAATTGAGGCAGTGCTTCTGGATGGTGATAATTTAACCGGTCGAGATTATTCATTAATTCCTAAATCTGTGTCAGCTGATTTTTTAAGTGGAGTACAAGTAATTAAAAAATTTTCATCAAAAAACTTACTGAAAGGAGTTACCAAGGAAAGTGAAGAGGTTGCAATAAATTTAAAATTGCAAAATTCTATACCGGTATTTGGACAGACTGAAATTGGTGTAGGAAAGGGTGAAGAGACAAAGTATGATGCAAAACTTCAGCTTTTAGTCTATGTCAAAAAAATTAAAGCGATAACAACAGCTCATGTGGAAAATTTGGGGAATGATATTGAAGTCGGTGATATTGAAAAGTTTATGCTAAATTCAGATAATTTATCTAATTCAATTCAAAGCAAAGAGTTAATTAGAAGGAGCTCCCTGGGATTTGAATTGTTACCTGATACTTATAATAATTTCCAAAGAGCCCAATCTTTTTCAAATTCAACATTACTAAAGACTAGTCAAAAAATTAAAATAACTTCAAATACTAAATATTTCAAAAATGATTTGAAATATAAATATAGAGAGTCATTCAATTATTTTTTAGCAGCAGACACATCGTTATTTGTTGATCAACAAATTGAGCAATCTCAGCAGCCAATCAATTTTAGTCAGGAAATAAAGCTGAATTATATTCCCTCGGATAATAAAGAAATAACCAGCTCTATTGAGTTTTATCAGAATTCCCTCAGTGGGAATCAATTGAATTCCACAAATTTTAGTAATTCTGTTGAAAGGAATTTCCTTAAAAAAAGTGGCGTTACATTTTCCTATAATGCGATAGTAAAGAAGTCTAACCGTAGGGCATATGAATGGAATTTGGCTTATTCAAATTCAAGAATAGCGGAGAATATAAATATTGATTTTTTAAATGGTTCGGCAAACACATCTTTTTTCCAGCCTAGTTATCAATCAAATCAAGCCGCTTCATTACGGCATAATAATTATTTGGATTTAAAGAATAATTTATATGGTAAAATATCTTTTTGCTTAAACTATTCAAAAAATACATTTTCCTTGAATAGTAAAACTCTACACCCAAACGAGTTTCTGAATTTATTCATTGAAAACGACTTTAGTAAGAAACTAAAAAAGTATACCTTTTTTATAAAAGCCACACTAAATAATGCACATCTATCTGTTACAGGAAAAAGCAGTAATCATTTTTTATACCAGGCAATTGGTGGTATAAGTTTTGAAGATAGCCTATTTAAAAATTACCAATTGAAGACAAAAGTATTTTTTGATAAGTCTTTCCAGCTACTTGATAACAATCAATTATATAGTGATACAATTCGAAGCACCTTTCGGCAAAGTGATATCTGGCTTGCCAATTTACAAAAACCAATTGATAGAAAAACTTTGATATGGTTCACACAGATTAATAAATCAGTAAACTTCGATGTATCACTTCAGGCAGGTATCGAAAAGACAAATAACGACTTTATCACACAAAATGTATACGTAGCCGATAATATATTAATCATCAATCGGCAGGAAGGTAGCATTGAAAAAATGTTTTATGCGATAAAAGCAAGTCAGTATTTAACAAAACTTAGATCAAGTTTATTACTAGGGTATAATCATGAAATTACCAGGGCACCTTTCTATATTGAAAGTCAGGGTGATATTTCATCAATTAGTAAAAGAAAAATAGACCTATTAATTTCCACGCCCATTTCAAAAAACATTGATTTAAGTACGGGTATAGACTTCGTAAACATCAGTAACAAATGGCTACAGAGTAAGCAAGAAATAAATTATTTTAAATACTACTTTAATTTTACTTACCGAACTCCTTCTTTATATTCTTTAAGTGCTAAAATAAATGGTTTTCAATTCATACATCCAAACAAAACCACACCTGTTTTCTTTTCTGATTTATTTATGACTAAAATATTTAAAGACTCAGATTTTTCTATTGAACTGAGGGGTCATAATTTGTTTAATGTAACTACTCTTCTTTTTCAGGCTAATGAGACGGGATTGACAAAATCTACGAATTATTCAATACAGCCAAGATTTATAGCCGTACACTTTATTTTTAAATTAAAGTAGTAGGGTGTTGTTATTGTGAAAGATAGTATAAACTTACTTTTATTGCTCAAGTATTCAAATAGGATAATTAGGGGTTCAATATACGACCAACGAGGGTTTTCTTCTGTTAATGTGATGTGTTTTTTGGTTATGCACGTTCTATCAATTCACGCATCATCAACTTTACTCCGGTTAATATTCCCATTTATGTTGAATATTTTACAATAAGGCATACCAATAATTTTTATCAGCTCCTTTTTGAGCAGAGACTGGGTAGCAGCAGTAAGCATCAATTTAATTCGAGTACAGGACTATTTTATCTGCGTATGTCACAGCAAGAGATAGACGCTTCTATTTTTGGTCTTGGCCTCGAGGAGCGAAATTTTAAAAATAGCAGGCTGGAAGAAGGAGGAACGTTTCTTGGGATACAGTACCAGGCCAAAATCGACAACCATTTTTATTTAGGTATCAAATCCCGTGTGTATTATGTTATCTCAGCCAATTATTTCGAGGCAGTTGCTTTAACTCCCACACTGTCCTATGTTTTCTGAATTAAGGGATAATTCTTAATGAAACAAACTCATAATGGCTAATAATATCACTCCAAATCCGGACCGCAAGTAACTACTTGTCTATTGTGCTTACCAGATAACCAATCGTATTTACAACAACTGGTTTCTCAGCGCATAGCTAATCAATTCCCTCTGATTTTTTACTTTTAGTTTTTTGAATAAACCGTATATTTTTTTTTCAATATTGGATTTCGAAACACCCAGATGATTTGCAATTTCTTTTAGAATCATACCCCCGGCAAGTAACCTCAAAATTTCTCGCTCTCTTCGGGTAATCAGTCTTCCTTCAGCTCCAAATCCCTTCATTTTGTCTACCAGTTCCTCAATACCCGGACCATTTGCATGAAAATATCTCTGATGTGGATTGGGCATCGATGGACTCAATTTATACCTGCCAATTATTTGTTCGGCCCTGCCACCACGGGTGCGATAGATCCCCACACTCTCAAGCAACGCAACCTCTCGGCCTTGTTTGCTGAATTTCTTTGACTCAATCGTACAGGAATATTCCATCACCCGCTCCGTTTTATCAAATATGAACGCCAATGACTGATTGTTCATTTCGCGGATAAAGTCGATATAATCAGGTGTAGTAATCATCATCAGCTTTATCATGCTGATCTCCTTGTTATCATACCCCAGCAAAGTATCCCAGCCGGTGGCATAATTGATCCTATGTGTCTCCAATGAATAAACATACACCGCCTCATCTGAAAAACATTGGATGTCTGAATAATCACTTACTTCCGCCAACTCCTCCGGAGTATACGGGATATCAGATAACATAAACTCCGTAATTTGCATGCACTGAATAGATAAGAATGAAAAACTTCTTTCAGCTAGGGGGGTACTAAAAGCAATTGGCCCTATAAAACTATACCAATATATTATTCAATCAATTATACCAATTGCATTTGTGAATAATATGTGGGTATCCCCCGAAGGGAGCAAGAGCCAACAATGACCGTTACAAATACCCATCCCCAATATTGCGCTTCACCTCAGCCACATATTCCTTGATCGATTGCTCCTTCTCCTTTTTACAAATCATGAGCGCATCAGGCGTATCTACAATAATACAATCATCCACCCCCTGTAACACCAGTAACTTCTTATCGGGCACCGAGACCATACATCTGGTCGCATCAATGATCATCACGCTGTCACCCGCTACCGCATTGCCGAGATAATCTTTCTCCAAATTATCATAAGCACTGTTCCAGGTTCCCAGATCACTCCACCCAAAGGAAGATGGAATCACATACACATTCCCCGCCTTCTCCATGATCGCATTGTCGATCGATATGTTCGTGCAAAGCGGATAAATTCGGTGTATCGCCGCCACCTCACCGGGTGTATTGAAATGCTTCTTCTCTGCATCAAACAATTCAAACATCTCGGGCTGGTGCTTCTCAAAAGCCGCCACCACCGTATCCACCCTCCACACAAAAATGCCGGCATTCCATAAAAAATCACCACTGGCAAGGAAGGTTCTCGCCAATTCTATATCCGGCTTCTCCGTAAATGTCTTCACCTTATAAATACCTTCCGCCACCGGCAATGGCTCATGCTGTATATACCCATATCCCGTATTGGGATGCGTTGGGGTTATTCCTAAAGTCACCAATGACCGCACCGTCTCCACAAAATGCAATGCCTGCAAGGTAGTCTGCTTGAACCGCTCTTCATCTAAAATCAAATGATCACTCGGCGCCACAATCAAGCAGGCCTCGGGATCCATCTGTTGTAACTTGAATGATATATATGCTATACATGGTGCCGTATTCTTGCGGCTGGGCTCCGATAAAATATTATCTGCCTTCATCCCGGGTAACTGCTCTGCCACAATTCCGGTATACTCCTCACTCGTTACTACAAAAATATTTTCCTCCGGAAGAAAAGCTGCATACCGCCGGTACGTCCACTGCAACAGCGATTGCCCCGTATTCAAAATGTCTAAGAATTGCTTGGGATAAGCAGTCCGGCTCTTGGGCCAAAAACGGCTTCCTATTCCGCCGGCCATAATGGCCACGTAATGATGTGAATGATTCATGCTGGCAGCAAATTACCTAAGATTCCTGCAATATTACAGGCTTTCACCGGGATACCAATTTTTGGTGGAACATCCCTCATAATATCCCCTCTTTTACCAGGTCATGCAGGTGAACAATACCACCATACCGTCCCCGGTCAGCCACAATCAACTGACTGATATTGTTTATTTGCATCAACTCCAATGCCTCTGATGCCAATGCTTCGGGTCCAACCGTCTTGGGGTCTTTTGTCATGATGTCTTCCGCCCGTACCCGTCCGATATCATCCTGCTTCTCCAACATGCGGCGCAGATCACCATCTGTTATAATCCCCACGATGCGTTCACTTTCATCTACCACAGCAGTCACCCCCAGTCGTTTTTGTGTAATCTCCACGATCACTTCCCGCAAACTTGCTCCCGGAAAAACCCGAGGCATGCTGTTCATCGCCGCAATATCACCCGCCAGCAACAACAATCGCTTACCCAAATTCCCCCCCGGGTGAAAACGCGCAAAATCATTTCCGCTAAAACCACTCAATTCCATCAGGCAAATGGCCAGCACATCCCCCATTACCATCTGCGCCGTCGTACTGGTGGTAGGTGCCAGGTTGTGGGGACAGGCCTCCTTGTCGATCGTCGTATCCAGCACCCAATCAGACTCCTTCGCCAAAAAACTGTTGAGCTGTCCGGTCATACCAATCAGCCGAAAACCATATTTCTTGATCAGCGGAACCAGGGTTTTGATTTCCGGACTCTCACCGCTCTTGCTGATGAGCAATACCTGGTCTCCGGGTTGAATCATACCCAGGTCTCCATGAATGGCATCGGCAGCATGCATGAACAAGGCAGGGGTTCCGGTGGAATTCAGGGTGGCCACGATCTTACGGCCTACCAGCGCACTTTTTCCTATACCACTCACCACCAGTCTGCCACCGGCAGCATGTATTTCCCGCACTGTGCGCTCAAAATGCTCATCGAGCCGTTCCGCCATGGCCGCCAAAGCAGCCGACTCATTAACGATGGCAGCACGGGCCAGGGATAACAAAGAATCTGACATGCTGCAAAGGTAAACTTTAACAGCAAAAGCCATCATTATTCAGTAACTTCGTTCCCCTTTTGAAAAAAGGGAAAATACGGGTGATTTCTACCCGTTGTCAATCCGGTGGAAAGTGAAATATTGCAGTAGAAAACAATATTTCACCCCTTTCGGAAAAAAATGACTAAATTATAGATTCATTCAACCCCACCAGGGTTGAGGAAGAGCTCGAAGACATGGCCACAGCAACCAACAAAAAGACAGCACCCAAAAAGAAGGAGTCCACCGCCAAAAAGACAAGCGGCAGTAAGCGTTCTGACTCTACCATACATGCCGCCCTCGAACAATATTTCGGGTTCACCGAGTTTCGAGGCACCCAGCAACAGGCCATCGATAGTCTGTTGAGTGGCAGGGATACTTTTGTCATCATGCCCACCGGCGGCGGCAAAAGTCTTTGCTACCAACTCCCCGCACTGATCAGTCCGGGCTGCGCCATCGTCGTATCGCCCCTCATCGCCCTGATGAAGAACCAGGTTGACCTGGTGCGTGGCTACAGCGAAAACGATGAAGTCGCCCACTTCCTGAACTCCTCCCTCAACAAGGGGCAGATAAAAACCGTTCGGCAGGACCTGCTTTCCGGAAAAACAAAGCTGCTCTATGTTGCCCCGGAAACACTCACCAAACAAGAGAACCTCGATTTCTTCCGCGACCTGACCATCTCTTTCTTCGCAGTCGATGAGGCACACTGTATCTCTGAGTGGGGACATGATTTCCGTCCGGAATACCGCCGCCTGCGGGAAATGATGGACATCATCAATCCCGACATACCCGTGATGGCACTGACTGCTACCGCCACGCCCAAAGTGCAGAGTGACATTGTAAAAAATCTCGACCTGCGCAACCCCTGCATACTTATTTCTTCCTTCAACCGCAGCAATCTCTATTATGAGATTCAACCCAAGGTCAGCAAGGAACAAACGGTGAAGAGCATCGTGCGCTTCATTACCCAGCACAAAGGGAAAAGCGGCATCATCTATACCCTCAACCGCAAAACCACCGAGGAGCTGGCAGAACTGCTGGTGGCCAATAACATCAAAGCCGTTGCCTACCATGCCGGACTCGACCAAAAACTACGTGCCGACCGGCAAGATCAGTTTCTGAGTGAAAAAGTACAGGTCATTGTGGCCACCATTGCCTTTGGTATGGGCATCGATAAGCCCGATATCCGTTTTGTCATTCACTTCAATATTCCCAAGTCAATCGAAAACTATTACCAGGAGACAGGTCGTGCGGGTAGAGACGGACTCGAAGGGATTTGTGTACTTTATTATTCCCACAAAGACGTTGCTAAACTCGAGCACCTCATGCGCGATAAGCCGCTGAGTGAGCGGGAAGTAGGAGCACAGCTAATCGATGAGACTGTGGCGTATGCCGAAACATCTGTGTGCCGCCGCAAAGTGCTCTTGCATTATTTCGGGGAAGAATGGACCCAGGAAGATTGTGGCAACTGCGACAATTGCCGCCATCCGAAGGAACGCATCGAAGCAAAGTCACAGGCCGTTCAAGCATTGAAAGTAATTCAGGCACTGGATGAGCGTTTTGTTACCGATTACGTTGTGAACGTACTCATTGGTGCGCCCACCCAACAGATCACCCTGTATCGACACAACAACCTCTCAGTATTCGGAATCGGAAAAGAAGAGACCCCTTTGTTTTGGAGCAGTCTGATCCGACAGATGCTGTTGCACGACCTGATCCGCAAAGACATCGAAGAATATGGGCTGTTGAAAATTACGCCGGCGGGACAGAAATTCATTAAAAAGCCGACATCGTTGAAGATCGCCCTGAACAACCAGTTTGAAGATGCCAATGCAGATGACGATGAAGGCGAGGGAGCAGCACAGGCAGGAACATCTGCCGATGAGCAGTTGTTTGAAATGCTGAAGGGACTTCGCCAACAGGAGGCAAGAAAGAAGAAGTTACCTCCCTTTGTTATTTTTCTGGAAAGCTCTCTGCACGATATGGCTACGCTTTTCCCTACCACCCTCACTGAGCTGGAAAAATGCCAGGGAGTGAGCAAGGGCAAGGCCTTGAAATTTGGTAAACCTTTTGTGGAGCTAATCGCCCAATATGTAGAAGAGAACCAGATCGAAAAGCCCGATGATTTTGTGATGAAGAGTGTGGCGAACAAGTCGAACAATAAGATCTATATCATTCAGAACGTCGATAAAAAAATTTCGCTGGAAACCATTGCCCGCAACAAAAGTCTGAATCTGCAGGAACTGCTGGAAGAGATGGAGACCATTGCTGCCAGCGGTACACGCCTCAATCTGAATTATGCCATCGATGAATGGCTCGATGACGAAGAGCAGGATGTGGTGATCGATTATTTCAGGAATTGCGAGACATCTTCCCTTCAACTGGCACAGGAAGAATTGAATGATTATTCCTTTACCTGGGAGCAGCTGAAGATCATGCGCATCAAGTTTCTGAGTGAGTTTGGCAACTAATCAATGTCAATCGTACGCCTTCCTTATTTTTTCCAAAAAGCTGAAAGACGAACTTGCAGGTTCTCGCGCACGTTGACGTAATATAAGTTGAAATCACCTGCATGGTAATTCTCGGTTTTGTAGAGACTGCTGCCAAAAAAAACAGGGCGAGGCGTCCACAATACCCGATCATGTATATTGGCCGCTGTCGATAGTGATATTAGCTTATTGAATTTGAGGAGAATGGCTCCCTTGTTTTCAAAGCGGTCTGCTGTGGGCCGGCTGCTGTCCCATGTGATGGGGTTGGTTACGAGTGAACTACCTTTTTCTTTCTCAACGAATTCAGGTACATAACCCTCTCGATAGGTTCTCCAGCCCACCATACACCCGGTTTGATGAGGTGTTTGGCAGGGACGGATGTTGACAAATTTCTCTGTATTCACATACATGCCGGGAATATAAGCGGCCACCAGTTTATTGTAGAGCAGAGCATTGTCGAAAAATTCGAGCAGGAGTCGCTGGGCATGGGTAGAGCCCTGGCTATGGGAGGCAATGATGATGGGCCTGCCTTTGTTCTCATTTTGCAAGTAATAGAGAAAAGCATTTTTTACATCGGAGTAAGCCAGGTTGAAGGCATTCAATGCGGCGATGGTATCTTCTTTTGTTCTTGGATAATAGGCGGAGAGATGGGCCTGGCGATACCTTGGGGCAAATACTCTTCCCACTTCATTGAAGATGCTGGCCTGGTAGAGTATCGGACTAAAATCTGTTTTGGCATTCAGTTCTGCATCATCGGTACGGGCATTCCAGCCGGTCTTTTTCTCTTCTGCGGTGTAAGTGGTAGGATGGATAAAAAAAACATCTACCAAGGAGTCTGGGCGGTAATTGGCGCGCAATGGTGCGGGAACGCTATCGGAGGGGTCCTTTTTATAAGGATGTGCTGCCCAGTAATCAAGTTGGGCATAGTTGGGGGCGCCTTCGGCGGAAGTAAAGCGATAGTTGCCGGAATAGCGGTTGAACTTAGGTGAACAGGCAGCGAAGATCAATACAAGAACAAGGACAAGCAGGCGAGATAGATTCATGGTGCAAAGTTGATAAAATTAACCGAATTGCGCATAAAAGATGTAGCGCTATCGTTATTCAATAGACTACTGCAGGATGCAGATAGTTGCTTATTAAAATTAATTGTATGGCCATACCGGTAGTTGATCTGGATCAGTTTTTACACGGCACGCCCGCCCGTCAGGCGGCATTTGTGCAGGAATTAGGACATGCCTTCGAAGAGGTCGGATTTGTATCTGTTACCAACCATGGTATTCCGGATGACCTGATTGCCGATCTGTACCGATTGGTGCAGGAATTTTTCGCCCTGGAAGAACAACAAAAAAGAAAGTACGAAGTACCGGGCCTTGCGGGTCAAAGGGGATATACCAGTTTTGGAAAGGAGCATGCCAAGGGAAGTGATGCACCCGATCTGAAAGAATTCTTTCAATATGGTCAAACAGTTTCCGACGGTGATGCTATTGCCAAAGAGTATCCAACCAATGTATCTGTAACCGATATCGCCCGATTCGACGAAACCTTGTTCAATGCTTACCGGCATTTTGAAAAAAGCGGTGGTGCCTTGTTGTCGGCCATCGCAGAATACCTCGGTCTGGATCCGCGCTATTTCGAACCGCACCTGCACAATGGCAATTCGATCCTGCGTTGCATTCACTATCCACCCATCACGCATGAACCCAGGTCGGCCATACGGGCAGAACAGCACGAAGACATCAACCTCATCACACTGCTGGTGGGTGCTTCTGCCGATGGATTACAGATATTGAACAAGCAGGGCGAATGGGTAGGCGTTACTTCTCTTCCCAATCAAATAGTAGTGAATGTGGGTGATATGTTGCAACGCCTGACCAACAACATGCTCAAGAGTACCACCCACCGCGTGGTCAACCCTCCCCGTGAAATGTGGCATACCAGCCGTTTCTCCATGCCCTTCTTCCTGCATCCGCGCAGCGAAATGAGTTTGGCCTGCCTCGACCGGTGCATCGATAGCGCACATCCCAAGGCGTATACCGATATTACTGCAGGGGAATACCTCGAAGAAAGATTGCGGGAGATAGGACTAAAAAAATAACCGATATCTTTAGCACGATAATCGAGTTTGGGTTGAAAATCGGCTGACTTGCATTTTTTAAGACACATCCCTTTTTTGAAGGCCGTGCTCTTGCACAGCATCACTGCCTTTGGTGGACCCCAGGGTCACCTGGGTATGATGTACCAGACATTCGTGAAGCGCCGCCGCGATGTAACGGAAGAGGAACTGATGGAGTACAATGGATTCTGTCAGTTGCTGCCCGGTGCTTCTTCCACCCAAACCCTTACCCTCATTGGTTATAAGCGGGGCGGGCTTCTCCTGGCGGTTGCCACCCTACTGATCTGGATCACCCCTGCCTGCGTGCTCATGGGCGGACTTTCCTATCTCCTCGATTATTTTGATGACCAGGGAAAAACCATTCATTGGTTTCGTTTCATGCAGCCGATGGCCATTGGCTTCATTGGATTTTCTGCCTTTCGTTTCATGGAAATTTCTGTAACCAACACCATCACCCGGGTGATCATGGTATTAGCAACGATTGGTACCTTCCTGGCGTTTAAAACACCCTGGGTGTTTCCTGCATTGATATTATTGGCCGGCATCGTTACCAATTTCAGTGACAAGCGAATTCCTGAACAAGCCGGACCCCGAAAACCGGTGCGCTGGGGCAACCTGTTGATTTTTCTCATGATTTTCGCTGTCGCTGCTTACTTATCTGAAACAGCCAGCAACCGAAACTGGAAAAATCGCAGGGCTTTCAACCTCTTCGAAAATGCGTATCGTTTTGGCAGTCTTGTGTTTGGTGGAGGCGATGTATTGATACCATTGATGTATGAGCAGTATGTTACTCGTCCTGAAACAAAACACATTCAAAATCAAAAGAAAGACGTGCTGCGCATCAATCGTGATCACTTCCTCACGGCTTCGGGTGTTGTGAGGGCCATTCCGGGTCCGGTATTCTCCATAGGAGCATTTACCGGAGGCATGGTAATGCGGGATGACGGACAGGTGGCACATGCCGTGGGTATTGTGATTGGAGCCATTGCCATTTTCCTACCCAGTGCCTTGCTCGTGCTTTTCTTTTTTCCTGTGTGGCAGTACCTAAAAAAATATGCCGTCATCTATCGGTCGCTGGAAGGTATTCATGCTGCGGTAGTGGGCATCATGGCCGGCTCGACTTGTTACCTGATCATGGATACTTTCTGGTATCCGCTGTGGAGGGCCGAGCCACTGGCTTTTGCCGATCTGGGCATTGTCGCTTTCACGGTTTTTTTGCTGCAATCCCGCCGCGTTCAGCCCCCCTGGATTGTGGTGGGATGCTTGCTGATGGGAGGATTGCTCTGATCCCGGGACACACTACTTGTAAAAAATTACGTATATTGAAGCATGGTAACTATTGCATTGTACAACCTCAAAGGTGGGGTAGGAAAAACTGCAGCCACCATCAACCTGGCATTCCTGAGTGCCCAACAAGGTTTTAAAACACTCATCTGGGATCTCGATCCGCAGGGATCTTCTTCTTTCTATTTGGGCGCACAGGCCAGCGTAAAGAATGAATCAAAGAAAATTTTAAGCAATGAGTTTGAGTTGATGCATGCCATCCAGGCAACACCGTATGAACACCTGGACGTGGTTCCGGCAGACTTATCTGCCAGACATGCCGATGTATTGTTGCACGAAATGAAGCAGTCCAGAAAAAAGATAGCCTCTCTGCTCGCACCACTACAGAAAAAATATGACGTGATTTTTCTGGATAGTCCGCCCGGCATTTCTCTGCTGCATGAAACTATTTTTTACGCTGCAGACTGGGTATTGATGCCCAATATTCCCACCACCCTTTCAATTCGTTCTTACGAAACGGTGATGGAGTATTTTAAAGCGAATGATCTCGACAGCTCTAAGATCAAATGTTTCTTCAGCATGGTCGATCACCGCAAGAACCTGCACCATGAAGTGATGACGGAGTTTTATAAGGACAAAGTATTTTTTAAAAATTACATCCCTTATCTGAGTGATGTGGAGAAGATGGGTATTCAACAGGCACCGTTGGCAACTTTTGCCCGCACCAGCTATGCAGCCCAGTGTTACCAGGATCTTTGGAAAGAAATCCGCAAAAATTGTATTGAGTAATTTTCCTTTAAATCAGTGCTGCCTATAACAGCCCATTCCCCGCATGAACAGATCGATCACCTCCTGGTATAGTCCGGCCCTTGATGCCGAAATGCCGGTTGTTACCTATGGACATTATGGTTTTGCCTTGATTTTGATTCCCACGGCAGCAGCAGACTTTCTGGAGTATGAACGTTTTCAGCTCATAGATGCCCTGGCTCCTTTTATCGATGGGGGAAAGATGAAGGTTTTCAGCATCAACAGCATCAACAAAGAGAGTTGGATGCACGATACCATGGTTCCGGCGCACAAAGCCATCCGGCACAACCAGTTCAATGAATATGTTTGGAAAGAACTGATTCCTTTTGTAAGAACGCATACCAGTGAGGAGACGCCTATCTATTGTTGCGGTGCTTCTTTTGGCGCACTCCATGCGATGAATCTTTTTCTCAAACGTCCCGACCTGATTCAGGGAACCATCAGCATGAGTGGAGTCTATAACCTGATGGAATATACCCGTGGGTTTTTCGACGAACAGGTATATTATAATAGTCCGGAACATTACTTGCCCCGCCTCGAAGATCCCTGGTACCTGGAGCGCATCCGCAACAGCGGCCATATACATATTTATACCGGCAGCGGTGCGTATGAAGATCCGGAAGCATCCAGGAGATTCTCCGGTATCCTTCACCAAAAGGGCATTCCGCATGACCTGGGAATTTGGGGACATGATATCACGCATGACTGGCCCACCTGGCGAAAGATGCTGCCTCAGATTCTGGAAGCACATTTCTGAGTAGAGCGTTAGGGATGAAGTGCAAAAACCAAGTTAATTTGCGGCTGAACTGATGAGGGCTTCCGCTTGTTAATTATGTTTACAAATAAACTCCTGCTTTGAGGTCATCCTGCTTATTTCTATTGGTTCTGTTCACGGCTTGCATCTTGTCGGGATCAGTTCTGGCACAGCAGGTAACCATCAGTGGTACGGTTTATGATCTGTCTGCCCGTCGTCCGCTGGAGGCAGTAGGGGTAATCAGTACATCAGGCAAAGGAACCATTACCGATTCTATGGGAAGGTATTCCATAACTGTTCCGGCGCAGGATTCCATTTGGTTTTCTCTCATTGGCAAGACTACCATGAAATATCCGGTGGATACGATTTCCAATACCGAGAATTTTAATGTGATGTTGCACCTGCGCGCATTTGATCTTCCCGATGTGGTAGTGCGTAACAGTTATTATCGGTTTGATTCCATCAAAAACCGACGTGACAATGCGAAGGCATTTGATTTCAGAAAACCTACGCTTCGACTGACCAATAACCCGAATTTCAATCCCGGCGGTTTGACGGCTGGATTTGACATCAATGAGATCATCAACATGTTTCGATTTAAGCGGACCGCAAGTTTGCTGAATCTGCAACGTCGATTGCTGATACAGGAGCAGGATAAATATATCGACAGTCGTTTCACTAAACCATTTGTGCGCAAGATCACCAGACTTACTTCGCCAGATCTGGATAGTTTTATGGTGCGCTATCGGCCTGATTATGAAACATTGCTCCGGTTGAATGACCTGGAGCTGGGATATATGATCGGTAAGAACTATGAGCTGTTCCGCTCTGAGCGATTCAATTGGCGAGGCGGTTTGCGTCGCAGGCGTTGATCAGGAAATGGAATTTTTTTCCAGTGTTGCTATGCCATGACGGCCAAGTAATTTAACCAGTTCCAACAGGGTTTCGAATCGATTGTCGGGATGCAGTCCCTTCTTCCAGCGGTAATAGATTTGTTGAACAATAACTGCGTTCTTGAATAGTCCGAATACATAATAGAAAAGCAAGTCGCCGAGGTCTCTTCCGCTTTTCTCTGCATAGAGATCGGCACAGTCCCTTCGATTCAGATTGCCGGGCAGCCAGGTGATGTTGTAGCTGCGAAATGCCTTGTTGTCATTGGCTTCAAACCAATAGGCGAGGGCAGCGCCAAGGTCCATCAGCGGGTTGCCCACCGTTGCCATTTCCCAATCGAGAACGCCGGTGATGGTAGAAAGGTTGTTGTCGAATAAAACATTGTCGTATTTGTAATCATTGTGCAGCAACGTAGCTTCCTGTGCACGCGGTGTTTGTTTCCTCAACCAGTCTGCCAACATTTCCATATCATGCAACTCATCGGTTGCTGATTGAAAATACCTTTCGGTCCAGCCCTTTACTTGTCGCAGCACATACCCTTCAGGTTTTCCTAGTTGTGATAGTCCGGTAGCATTGATATCAATGGCATGCAGCTCAACCAGGTTGTTGATCAGTTGCATGGACATGGTATGAAATTTTTCGGCGGATATGTTTTTCAACACTTCATTTCCGGGCCTGAGAACCATGCCCTGTAATTCTTCCATGATGTAAAAAGGGGCGCCCAATACTGCAGCGTCTTCGCAATAAACATAGGCCCGTGGTACCAGGGGATAGGAGGGACGAAGTGCTGAAAGTACCCGAAATTCTCTACCCATGTCGTGGGCTGTTTTCACAGCAGAACCGGGAGGAGGCATGCGCAGCATGTAATTGCCTGTCGTTGTGTTGAGGCGGAAAGTGAGATTCGAATAACCGCCGGTAACGGGATGAATGTTCTGAACAGTACCAACGGATGGCAGCTGAATATCTAACCATTCCTGCAAAGCAGGCAACTGCTGATTGAGGTTAGGAAGCGACATGCGGAATGATTAAGACAATTTATTTTTCTTTTTTACATCCAGACCGTAGCGCTTTAGAATTTGTATGGCCAGACTTTGTTTGTGTACTTCATCGGCACCATCCCAGATCCGTGCACCGCGTTCATGTTGATAAAGGTTGGCAAGCAGCGTATCATCGGTGAGTCCCATCGCTCCATGCACCTGTATGGCTCTGTCGAGTACACGAAGAAACATATTGGCTACATAGAATTTGATGCCGGCGATTTCTTCGCGGCATTGTGCTGCGCCCCGCAGATCGATGTGGTGGGCAGTGCGCAATACCAGCAACCTTGACGCGTCTATTTCTACGCGGCTTTCCGCGATGAACCCCTGAATGAATTGTTTTTGTCCGAGTAGCACATCTTCTTCCATTTCACGGGTGGCAGCACGGCGGCACATCAGGTCGAAAGCTTTTTCGGCTATGCCTACCCAACGCATGCAATGGTGGATGCGACCCGGACCAAGGCGTTCCTGTGCCAATCTGAATCCCATGCCTTCTTCACCTATGAGGTGTGAGGCGGGTACTCTGCAATTGGTGAACTGTACTTCCGAGTGACTGGCCCAGCCCTCGCCTTCCTCACCAAATACGGGTATGTTCCTCACTCGTTCATAGCCGGGAGTATCAGTGGGTACCACGATCATGCTGGCACGTTGATGGGGAGCTGCATCAGGATTGGTAACTGCCATTACAATGGTGAAGGCGGCTCCATCGGCACCGGTAGTGAACCACTTGGTGCCATTGATCACATACTGGTCTCCTTCTCTAACAGCGGTTGTTCCCAACCGCACGGGATTGGAACCCGGCATTGCCGGCTCTGTCATTGAAAAGCAACTGCGAATTTTTCCTTCCAGCAACGGATGTAAAAATTTTTCTTTGATCTCTGCGGAGGCAAATCGAACCAGTAATTCAGTATTCCCTATATCGGGTGCCTGACAGTTGAAAGTATATTGACCATAATAGGGTGCCAATGAAAGTACTTCACTCACCTGCCCAAATTCGCAAAGGGTGAGTCCCATACCGCCTTCTTTTTCCGGTAGGTGCAGGTTCCACCAACCGCGGTCTTTCACCAGTTGTCGTTTTTGCTGCAGCAATGCTTCTGTGGCTTTTCCCCCACGCTCACGGTGGTGCAATTCCAGCGGGATAAGTTCTGTTTCTACGAAACTGCGGATGGCCGGCACCAGGGTGCGGATGCGTTCGGTGACAAATATTTCTTCCATGTAGAACTGATTAAATCGTTAAGCCTCCATCGGCCATGTAAACTGCGCCGGTACAGTAGCCTGCAGCATCAGATACGAGGAAGAGGGCCAAGCCGGCAATTTCTTCTACGGTTCCCATGCGTCCGGCGGGCAGTGTTTTCTGCAATTGTTTTACCCAGTTTTCATCTTGCCAGCGGGCTTCCGAAAACTTGGTTTTTATCCAGCCCGGACAAATCGCATTGACGCGTATTCCATCTTTCCCCCATTCTTTGGCAGTTACCTTGGTCAACATGTTCAGTGCTGCTTTGGAGATCGCATACATTCCCAGTCCATAATCAGAAATCAGACCGGCCACAGAGCTCACATTGATGATGCTCCCGCCGCCATTGGCTTTCATCACCGGATAAACCAGTTTGCTCAATTCAAAAGGAGCTTTCACATTTACCTGCATGATCTTATCGAAGGCCCATTCTTCTGTTTCAGCAATGGGACCGAATACCGGGTTGGCAGCGGCATTGTTCACAAGGATATCAATTTTACCGTGTTTTTCCAGTGCTTGTTGGATGAGCTGTTGGCAAGAACTCATGTTGCCTGTATTGGCAGCGATGGGGGTACAGGTTCCGCCGGCTGCGCGAATGCTTTCGGCCACAGCATCCAGTTCTTCCTGTTTGCGTGAATTGATAACAACGATGGCCCCTTGTGCAGCGAAAAGGCGTGCCATGGCTTCGCCGATGCCTTTGCTGGCACCGGTGATGAGGGCTACCTTTCCGGTTAGGTCAAAAGAAGAATGAATAGACATACAATCGAATGCTTTATTTCAGGTTTCAGTTTTTGCTATGGTATTTTTTCACTTTTTGCATGGAGGCCATGAATTGTTCTTTGACCATTTTGCGGAAACGCATGGGTGAGAGTCTTTTCATCCACCACATTTTCCGAGCAGCGGAAGGTAATATGATGTAGAGTTCTTTTTTGCCTGCACGTTCCAATATTTCTGCTGCTACATCAATGGCTTCCAGTCCTGACTTTTTAATAAAATGTTCTGTGGCTTTCTTTACGAGTTCTCCGCCGCGGGCGTGTTGGATTACATTGGTTTTGAAATAAGTTGGCATGATGCAGGAAACATGAATGTTGTGGTCCATGAGTTCTCCGTGCAAGGTTTCGCTGAGGGCGAGCACGGCTGCCTTGGTCATGTTGTACGCCGCCATGGTGGGAGCGCAACTGAAAGCGGCAGCACTGGCCGTGTTGATGATCTGGCCTGAACGTTGTTGTTTCATGGCGGGAACGAAGTAATAGCATCCATAGAGCACTCCCATTTGGTTGATGCCTGTCATCCACTCGTAATTTTCCAGCGAATAATCTTCCAGCACGCTTCCATCGCCCACACCGGCATTGTTGAAAAGCAGGTCGATGCCTCCGGCCTGTTGTAAAAATTCTGCGGCTACTTTTTTGTATTGTTCTTTGTCTGATACATCCAGGGGTAGCAGTATTGTCTTCCCGCCAGCAGCTGTGATTTCAGCGGCTGCTGTTTCCAGTGCTCCCACATTGTTATCTGACATGCCGAGGGTCCAGCCGTCTGCAGCGAGGTGAAGACAGAATGCCTTGCCAAGTCCGGATGCAGCTCCGGTGATAAAAGCTCTTTTATTGGGATATTGAGAAGAGAGTGCCAGCATGATTAAATGAGATTTGATGGAGGAAGGGTTGGTGCTATTGATACGGGAAACTTAAAATTACAATTCAGGCCGCTATTGACCGAATTAATTATGGGCAGGTCCGCTTGTCCTGACGAATCTAACTGCTTGGTAAATAATTTCTATCTTTAGTGACCCAAAAACACCGAGGATTGAGAAAAGCATACATATATATTATCTTGTTGGCTGCTTTGGTAGCATGCAAGGGGAAGAAGCAAGAGGAAAAAGACAAGGGTGCTGCGAAGCCGGGTGGGTCTCCGGCACTGGTAGATGTTATGATCGCTGCTCCTGAAACATTGACTAATACGTTGGAGGCCAATGGTACAATCATGCCGCAGGAGTGGGTGGAGTTGCGACCCGAGGTGCAGGGCAGACTCACTTTGCTGCAGGTACCTGAAGGAACGGTGGTGAGCCAGGGAACCATAATAGCCCGCATCAATGATGCCGATTTGCAGGCACAGATGAATAAAACACGTGTGCTGCTGGATCTGGCACAAAAGACGGAAACGCGCATTGCAAAACTCATAGCAGTAGGAGGGATCAACCAGGCAGATTATGATGCTGCCCTCAATCAGGTGAACAGTCTGAAAGCCGATCTGGCCTTCACACAGTCGCTGATAGATAAGACGGTGGTGCGAGCACCTTTTACCGGATTGCTCGGTCTGCGCCAGGTGAGTCCGGGTGCATATGTGACGCCTTCCACGGTAATTGCCACTTTGCAGCAGGTAGATAAGGTGAAGGTTGATTTCACCGTACCCGAAAAATATGCGCGCCTGATCAGGAAAGGTACTGATGTTCAGGTACAGACTGATTTATCCAGGTCCGATCGTTCCTCTGCAACAATTGTTGCCACTGAGCCACAGATCAATTCTGTGAGCAGGAACCTCAAAGTGCGGGCAGTATTGCAGGGAGCTAAACCGAATCCGGGTTCTTTTGTGAAAGTGTATCTCACCCGCCGACAAGAACAGCCCAGCATTCTTGTACCTACCAATAGTATTATTCCCGATGATAAGAGCAAGCAGGTGATTGTGGTCAGGGAAGGGAAGGCCATGTTCACCAATGTTACAACAGGCGTCCGCACGGAAGATATGGTGGAAGTTTTGAGTGGAATTAAAAAGGGTGATAGTATAGTTGTGTCGGGTGTATTGTTTTGCCGGCCCAAATCTCCCGTTAAAGTGAGGGGAGTAAAAACAGTAGAACAATTGAAACAGTAATTTTTCCGGATGAGCAGGGTTACTTGCCCTGTATCTTTTTTTGAGCGTATGAATATTTCTGAGTTATCACTGAAAAGACCTGTGCTGGCAACTGTTATGAATCTCGCCCTGATTCTGTTCGGGTTAGTGGGATATTCATTTCTGGCTGTGCGGGATTATCCTGCTATTGACCCGCCGGTGATTTCAGTGAGTACCAGTTACACCGGTGCCAATGCCGATATCATCGAAAGCCAGATCACCGAGCCACTGGAAAAACAACTGAATGGTATTCCGGGCATAAAATCCATTACCTCGTCGAGCCAATTGGGCAGCAGTTCCATCACACTTGAGTTTAACCTCGGAGTAGACCTCGAGGCTGCTGCCAGCGATGTGCGCGATAAAGTTGGACAAGCACAGCGCAGCCTGCCACAAGACATTGATGCTCCCCCGGTCGTTTTTAAATCAGATGCCAACAGTGATTTTATCATAGTGCTGGCGGTACAAAGCCAATCCAAAAGTTTGCTCGAATTGAGTGACTATGCAGAGACCGTTTTGTTGCAACAGTTTCAGACAATCAATGATGTAAGTGCCGTAAATATTTTCGGACAAAAACGCTACTCGATGCGCCTCTGGTTGCAACCCGACCGGATGAATGCATTTAACATCGCCTACAACGATATCAGATCGGCATTGAATGCAGAAAATGTTGAGTTGCCCCCGGGGAAAATTTATGGAGACCGCACTGAATTAACCATCCGGGCCATGGGTAGACTGACTTCAGAGCAGGATTTCCGGGACCTTATCATTCGCGAAGATTCACTGGGTATTATTCGACTCGCTGATATTGCCAATGTAGAAATCGCCCCTGAACAATTGGAGCAGTCCTGGAAAGTGAATGGATTGAATGGTGTCGGAGTCGCCATCATTCCGCAACCCGGAGCCAACAACGTAAAAATTGCCGATGATTTTTACAAACGGCTGGAGGCAATCAGGAAGGCGAATAAATCTGATATTGAGTTCAGGGTAATGATCGATAGTACAGAGATCATCCGCCGTTCCCTGAGCGAAGTGAAGGAAACACTCATCATCTCTTTTGGGTTGGTGGTACTGGTTATATTCTTCTTCTTCCGCAACTGGCTCGTTGCCATTCGTCCGTTGATAGATATTCCGATTTCACTGATAGCCACTTTCTTTATCATGTACCTGTTTGGTTTCTCAGTGAATATTCTCACTTTGTTGGGTATCGTGCTGGCAACAGGATTGGTGGTGGATGATGGAATTGTGGTGACAGAAAATATTTTCCGAAAGCTGGAAGAGGGCTTGCCCATTCGAAAAGCAGCTTTAGAAGGAAGCAAAGAAATTTTCTTTGCTGTAGTTTCTACCTCTCTTACGCTGGCGGTGGTGTTCATGCCGGTTATTTTTCTGGAAGGATTTGTAGGTCGGCTCTTCAGAGAGTTTGGTGTGACCCTTGCGGCAGCCGTATTGATTTCTGCTTTTGTATCTCTTACCATCACACCGGTATTGAATGTATTCCTGAGTGCAAAAAACATTCATGAAGGATGGTTCTATAAGAAAACAGAGCCCTTCTTTGTGGGCATGGAAAACGGTTACAACCGCTTGTTACAATCATTCATGAAAATTCGCTGGGTGGCCTGGGTGGTGGTATTGGGATGTATTGGAATCATCTGGTTCATCTACCGACAGTTACCCAGTGAGCTAGCGCCTATGGAAGATCGCAGCAGCGTGCGTTTCAGTGTAACGGCTGCAGAGGGTACCGGCTACTATTCCATGCAGAAATTATCAGATGAAGTTCAGCAGTTCTTATACGATTCAGTTCCTGAAAGGGACTTTGTAATAACCAGGACTTCCTCCAGCTGGGGAGGCGGGGGTTCAGGCGTTAACAGTGCACAACCGAGGATCAGTCTGGTAGATCCTTCTCAGAGAAAACGAACACAATCTGAAATTGCAGCCGACCTGCAAAAGAAAATGAGTCGGTTCAATGATGCCAGAATATTTGCTACGCAGGAACAAACCATTTCGGTTGGCTTTGGTTCCAGGGGCTCATTGCCGGTGCAATTTATTTTGCAGAACCAGGACCTGAGTAAACTGCGCAACATCATTCCAGCATTTCTAGATGAGGTGAGAAAAGATAAAACATTCTCCAATTCTGATGTTAACCTGAAGTTCAACCGTCCAGAAGTACAACTAACAGTTGATCGGATGAAGATCAAAGATCTGGGACTGAGTACAACCGATGTGATCAGTACCATTCAGGCAGCATTCAGTGGCGGAAGGCTTGCTTATTTCATCATGAATGGCTACCAATATTATGTGATAGCGCAGGTAGAGCGTGATAAGCGCAACACCACTTCCGACATCACCAATCTCTATGTACGCAACAATAAAGGAATCAATGTTCCACTGGATGCTGTTGTCAAGCTGGAAGAGAGCAGCAATCCACCTACTTTGTATCACTACAACCGATATAAGTCTGCCACTATCTCTGCATCGCTGGCGGAAGGAAAAACAATTGGTGACGGTATCAAGGCGATGCAAAAAATTGCGGACAAGATGCTGGATGAAACTTATCAGGTGTCGCTCAGCGGACCTTCCCGCGATTATGCGGAAAGTTCTTCCAATATTGCCTTTGCTTTTATACTCGCCCTGTTGTTGATATATCTGGTGTTGTCAGCACAATTTGAAAGCTTCCGCGATCCGATTACCATCATGCTTACGGTACCATTGGCGTTGGCGGGCGCATTGCTGAGTCTTTACCTGTTGAATCAAACCCTGAATATCTTTTCACAGATTGGTATGATCATGTTGATTGGTCTGGTGACCAAGAATGGAATTCTGATCGTAGAATTCGCTAACCAAAAAAGATTGAAGGGTCTTGCCAAAACACCTGCAGTAGTAGAAGCAGCGACACAACGTTTGCGTCCGATTCTGATGACCAGTCTGGCCACTTCTTTGGGGGCACTACCCATCGCTTTGAGTCTGGGGGCTGCGGCTACCAGCCGTATACCGCTGGGTATTGTGGTGGTTGGTGGATTGCTTTTTTCGCTGATATTAACTTTGTTCGTTATTCCCGCCATCTATACTTTCATCTCCGGTAAGCACGATGCTGAGCCGGTGGAGTTGAACGGGTAAGCCATCCTGTAGCACGAAGGTTCTTCGTATCTTTGTGTCCTAAATAAGGGGTATGCACATTGCTGATATTCGCAAAGATTATCGTTTACAAACATTGGATGAGGCAGGGGTGGCAGCTGATCCCATACAGCAATTTGGTATTTGGTGGCAGGAAGCATTGCAAAGTGAAATAGTGGAGGTGAATGCCATGACACTTGCTACTGCCAATGAACAGGGGGTGCCTTCTGCACGCATAGTTTTATTGAAGGGATATGATGAACGCGGGTTTGTTTTTTTCTCGAATTATGAAAGTAAAAAAGCAGGGGATCTGCAGGTGAACCCGATGGCTTCTCTTGTATTCTTTTGGAAGGAACTCGAGCGCCAGGTACGTATCAGCGGCCGGGTAGAAAAAGTAACAGAATTGGAAAGCGATCAGTATTTTCAATCCCGACCTGAGGGCAGTCGCATCGGTGCCTGGGCTTCTCCACAAAGCACGGTCATCAGCAGCAGGCAGGTGATTGAAGAAAAAGTGGAAGCATTGCAGGCATCTTTTGCGGGGAAGGAGATTCCGCGTCCTTTGCACTGGGGTGGATATCGTGTTGTTCCCTCAAGCATTGAATTCTGGCAAGGTCGCAGCAGTCGCCTACACGATCGCATACAATATACTTTACAGTCTGATGACAATTGGGTCATTGAACGACTGGCACCCTAAAAAAATTTTTTATGGCAGGAATATATGAACAGCCCTATCAGGTGATAAAAAAACTTCCAGGGGCAGAAATACGTTTTTATCCTCCTGCAGTACTTGCCACTGTTGTTTCTTCTGCCCGCAGTTTTCGGGAAGTAAGCAGTTCCGGATTCCGGCAGTTGGCGAACTATATTTTCGGCGGCAATCGGGAAAAGAAGAAGATGGCTATGACTGCACCGGTACACATGCGACTCAGCGAGCAGGGTTCTTCGATGAGCTTTGTGATGTCACCGGATATTCCGATGCAGCGATTACCTGCGCCCAATCAGTCCAATATTCAACTGGAAAAAACTGCGGCAGAATATGTTGCGGCGATTCGCTTTGGTGGGTATGCCTCTGACAAGGACATACGAAACTATACAGATCAGTTGACTTCTATATTACAGCAGCAGGGCATTCGACACTTTGGTAATTTTCGCTACCTGGGCTATGATGCGCCTTATCGTTTCATTGGAAGAAGAAATGAAGTGATAGTGACGGTTGAGTGGAACTAATTTCTACTTTTCAAAAACATAATTTTTTAATGAAACAGATAGGAAAATAGTATATTCGTAATCACCAAAATTGCAGTCAAACATGTATGCAACAATTGAGATAGATAGGGATAATTTGACAATTATGGGTGTCAAGTTTACTGATTTAAAAACTTTAGAAGGGGTAGCGAATGCACTTGGAAGTAATATGTTTGAAGGGTTTGAGCCAACGCAAAAAGGAATTGAAATTATTAGAGACTATGTGACTGGAAAAATCTCATTAAGTGAATTGGTGGTTGCTGCCAAACAAAAAGCTTATGTCTGATTCGTATTTTTCATCTTCTCCAATCCCACAACACCACATCCCATTCCAGTCCGCCATAGCCAATGGTATGAATTACCTGAAAACCAGTATTCAGGTGTGCTTTCAGTGACCGGGTATTGGCACAGGCAACATCAGTGATTCCAAATTGATAGTTGTTTTCCAGTATCGAACGAAAATGTCCATACAGCTTTTGTACCAGTCCTTGTCCCCGCACCGATTTGTCAACGCAGAGTTGACCCACTACGGCGTAGGGTATTTCTTTTAAGGCGATGCCATCGAAGTTGAGCGCATCGATTTGGTTGAAGAGATCCTCTAACAGTGGATGCCCTTGTCTGTTTTCGGTAGTTGCTATGATCGCATATCCTACCACAGTATCATTGAGTCGGGCAATGACCGGGGGATAAATCTCGTGCAATTGCCGGAGGTATTCAGGAGAAAACTCTGCTATTAAAAAACCCTGTGATGTTGCTTCCTCCGGAGAAATGTTTTTCTTCAGGTTGCGCCTTTGCAGGTCAAGAATACCCTGCAGTTCTTTTTCATTTTCGGCAGTAGTAATGGTTATCATGGTTCAAAACTACTCTATTCGCGTCGATTGTCATCTACTACCTTGTCCCCAATACCTTATCGATTAATTGATTAACTTAGTTAGTCCTTCAACCGCTCACCGGGAACCGGATCTTGCTTTGTTATGAAAAAAACGATTGTCCTGCTGTTGCTTACCGGCACTGCCCTGGTGCTGCTGATTCCTTCCTGTGGCGGATCATCCACTTCCGGAGAGCAGGTGCCTGATGTCATTAGTTACAATTATGATGTGCGGCCCATCTTGTCGGATAAATGTTTTAAGTGCCATGGTCCTGATGCCGGAAAGCGGGAAGCTGGATTGCGACTGGATTTAGCAGAGGAAGCAACGAAGCCGCTTCCGGAGCATCCGGATAAAAGAGCGATTGTTCCGGGTAATCCTGCTGCCTCTGAATTATTCCAGCGAATTACTACCAACGACACATCACTGCTGATGCCGCAAGTGATCAGTCACCTGCCCCGGCTAACAGCAAGAGAAGTAGCCATTATAAAAAAGTGGATTGAGCAGGGAGCTCCTTATGAAAAGCATTGGGCATTCACTCCACCGCAAAAGCCGGCATTACCTGTGGTGAAGCATACTGAATGGCCCATCAATGCAATAGATCATTTTATATTGGAAAAAATGGAGCAGCAGGGACTAACACCCAACGAAACTGCTGATAAAGAACGCCTCTTAAAAAGACTGTGCATGGATATTACCGGTATTCTTCCCACCCCGGAAGAAACGGAGTCCTTCCTCAACGATCCTTCCCCCAACGCTTATGAAAAAGAAGTGGACCGACTTCTGGCTATGCCACAATATGGCGAGAAAATGGCACTGGGTTGGATGGATCTTGCACGCTATGCCGATTCGCATGGATTTCAGGATGATAGCTATCGTTCACAATGGCCCTGGCGCGATTGGGTGATACATACTTTCAACCGCAATATGTCATATGATACATTTGTAACTTGGCAACTGGCGGGCGATCTTTTGCCCGGGGCTACCCGTGAACAACTGCTTGCTACCGGCTTCAACAGAAATCACAAAATTACTGAAGAAGGTGGAGTAATTGATGAAGAGTACCGGGTTCAGTACGTAACCGACCGTACCAATACATTCAGCAGGGCGATGCTGGGCATCACATTGGAGTGCGCCAACTGTCATGATCACAAATACGATCCATTCACCCAAAAAAACTATTTCCAGCTTTATGCCTTCTTCAACAATGTGAAAGAAGTAGGATTGGAATCTACGGTTGGTGGTCCGGAAACCTATGCGAAAAATCCACGGATGACCATCACACGTGAGGACCTGCAAAAAACTTTGCAATTCATCCATCAAAAAGATACCAATAAACTAGAAGTATCTGTAATGGCTGACAGAGATACGCTGCGCAAAACATTTGTTTTGCAAAGAGGCAGCTATGACCAACCCGGAGAGGAAGTACATCCTGCAACACCACCGTCCTTATTGCCTTTTGACAGCAGCAGGTTACCTGCCAACCGCCTGGGACTTGCCCGTTGGTTGTTTGATGCCCGAAACCCACTAACGGCACGTGTTTTCGTGAATCGACTCTGGCAGGAATTTTTCGGAAGAGGAATTGTAAGAACCGCAGCAGACTTTGGCATGCAGGGAGAATTGCCTACGCATCCAAGATTGCTCGATTGGCTCGCTGCAGATTGGCAACAAAATGGCTGGAACATCAAACGACTTGTAAAACAATTGGTCATGTCGGCCACCTATCGGCAGTCGGGAAAGATCAGTGCTGATAAGAAGAGCCGCGACCCGCTGAATATTTATTTGTCTTATGCACCGCGCATCAGGTTCTCTGCTGAATTGATCAGAGATGCCTTCTTGAGCAGCAGTGGATTGCTGAACAAAGAAATCGGTGGCCCAAGTGTTAAGCCGTATCAGCCGCCGGGACTATGGGAACTCGCAACATCGGGCAGGGGCATCTTGAAAAAATATGTACAGGATACCGGACAACTACTGTATCGACGAGGATTGTACACTTTCATCAAACGAACAGTGCCACCTCCCTCTATGATGATATTTGATGCCAGTAATCGCGATGAATGTCAGGTATCGAGGTATCGAACCAACACCCCCTTGCAGGCACTGGTGATGATGAATGATCCGGCACTGCTCGAAGCATCCCGCGCATTGGCAGATCAATTGTTGATGCAGGGATTATCACCGGAACAATTGCTGGAAAAGGCATTCCAAAAAATCATCTGCCGCCGACCGGATGATAAAGAAAAAAAATTATTGCTTACATACTGGACGCAGGCACAGGAACAATTGAAAAATAATCCTGCTGCCGCGCAGCAACTAATGCAGGCAGGTAATTATAAGGCCCGCACTACCCAACTCAGTCAACTCGCCATTGCCATGCAATCGATACAAATCATTTATAACCTACAGGAAGCCATCACCAAAACCTGAGTATGCAAAAAGAATTACTTGAATACGGCCTTAAATTCAACCGCAGAAAGTTTCTTTCCAGGATGAGTATTGGATTGGGCAGTGCTGCTTTGGGTTCCTTGTTGATTCCGGATTTATTTTCCAACAAGTCACCTGAAGAGGCAATCGCAGCAGGACTTCCACATTTCGCACCCAAAGCAAAAAGAGTGATCTATCTGTTTCAAAACGGAGCACCTTCCCAGCTAGAGACCTTTGATCACAAACCACTGCTGAGAAAAATGATGGGACAAGACCTGCCTGCTTCCATCAGAAACGGACAGCGACTAACCGGTATGACGGCGAACCAGACAAACTTCCCGTTGGTCGGCTCTTATTTTGATTTCAAGCAGTATGGACAATCAGGTGCCTGGGTAAGTGAATTGTTCCCCCACATGGCACAGATTACCGATGATCTCTGCTTCATTCGTTCCATGCATACCGAAGCCATCAACCATGATCCTGCGCTTACTTTTTTTCAATCCGGCGCACAGCAGGGAAATCGCCCCAGTATGGGCTCATGGGTGAGTTACGGACTCGGAACAGAGAACAGCAACCTGCCAGCCTTCTGCGTTTTGTTGTCGCGGGGGAAGGGCAATGGTCAGGGAGTATATTCCAAATTATGGACCAATGGGTTTCTTGATTCAGTGCACCAGGGAGTTCAATTCAGCAGCGGTGAAAATCCGATACTATATCTGCAAGACCCTGCAGGACTGGATAGAACTAGTAGGAGAAAAATGCTCGACCAGATCGCAGCACTCAATGAATTGGAATTGGAAAGATTCGGAGACCCTGAAACAGCGGCAAAGATCAGTCAGTATGAGATGGCGTATCGCATGCAAACCGCGGTGCCGGAAATCATGGATACATCCCAAGAGCCGGAAGACATCATTCGCTTGTATGGACCGGATTGTTTGGTGCCCGGAACTTTTGCAGCCAATTGCTTGCTGGCAAGGAAGCTATCGGAGAACGGCGTTCGCTTTGTGCAATTGTACCACCAGGGATGGGACCAGCACGGAAACCTGCCCAATGAAATGCGCGGACAGGCAATGGATGTAGATAAACCATCAGCAGCCCTGATCACCGATTTGAAACAGCGAGGTTTGCTGGATGAAACGCTTGTTATATGGGGTGGTGAATTTGGAAGAACCAATTATTGTCAGGGAAAAATGACAGCAGATAATTACGGAAGAGATCACCACCCACGTTGTTTCACCATCTGGATGGCCGGTGGCGGGGTGCGACCCGGTATGGTGTATGGAGAAACAGATGAGCTTGGATATAATATTGTCAACAACCCTGTTCATGTCCACGATTTTCAGGCAACAGTGTTGCACCTCATGGGCTTAGACCATGAAAGACTCACCTATAAGTTCCAGGGCCGGCGGTACCGGCTCACCGATCTGTATGGCAATGTAGTAAAGGACATCATCACGTAAACATGAACTGCCGGAGATAATTCCTGCTACCGTACACATGAAAAGACTTCATTCTACCTTACTATATCTGACCCTTGCTGCACTCGGGTTTTTTCTCTTCCTGATTTTTTTTGCCGATCGGGTGCAATTGCCTGCTGCCTGGCAGGTGATGGGCAGAAGCCACATCATGTGGTTGCATTTTCCGATTGCCTGGTTGATGGTTGTTCTTGTTCTTGATTTTTTTCCTGAGCAGCGCATTACCTCAACCGATTCCTGGCAGATAATCCGATCAACATTATTGTTGCTTACACTTGTAACAGCCATCACCGGTATGCTGCTGCAACTCGAAGGATCGGTTACAGGTGATACATTGACTAATCACAGGAGACTGGGAATTGCTTTGGCATTGTGTGTGACTGCTTACAGTTGGGGAGCAAATTATCTAGGCAGGAACCTGGCAGTCAGAAGAATCGCTGCCGGTGTTTTATTGCTTCTATTGATCAGCACAGCTCACCAGGGAGCAACGCTTACGCATGGAGAAGCATTTTTATCAGGACCATTGAAAAAAAGTGAACCACAGGAAGTCAGTTGGGAGCAGGCTCAGGCATGGCAAGACATCATCTACCCGGTAGTAAAGACAAAGTGTGGCGAGTGTCATCTGGGAAGTGTACAAAAAGGTGGGCTATCCATGAATGACAGCATCTCTTGGTGGAAAGGTGGGAAGGAAGGGAAAACAATCGTTGCCGGAAATAGCGCTGCCAGTAATTTGATGCATCGGATCCTGTTGCCCGCAGATGACAAGAAGCACATGCCCGAAGCCAATAAGCCACAATTGACCAGGGAAGAAATTCTTCTGCTCCAGGCTTGGATCAATGCAGGGGCACCATTCCATGTCAAGCTCTCTGAAAGACCTGTAACAGATACTTTCTATCAGCTGGCCCGACAAAGATGGGAGGGTATGAAGAGCAGCAAGCCTGTTGCATATACTTTTCCTTCTGCAGATGCTGATGACATTAAGAAGTTGAATGACAATTACCGGGTTGTTCAGCCCTTGGGAAAAGATATTCCGGCACTTGCCGTATCCTTTTTTGGCAGCAGCATGTTTTCTTCTTCCCGACTGAAGGAACTGAAAGTGGTGCAAGCCCAAATTACTGAAATGAATCTGGCGAAAATGCCACTGCAGCAGGCAGATCTCGAATGGATTTCACAATTCACCCATTTGCGAAAACTGAACCTAAACTATACACCTGTTTCAGATGACATGATTGCTTTGCTTAGTAAAACAGTTTCTTTACAATCACTTTCCATTACCGGAACCAGGGTTACAGCTGCGGGTGTTGAAAAGCTATTAAGACAACTTCCTTTGAAAGAGTTGTATGTTTGGGATGTACGGTTGACGGATCCTGAAATAAAGCGGCTGCAAGCGCAATTCCCACAAGTAAGTTTGCAAACAGGTTTTCGGGGTGGCGATAGTATTCAACTTACTTTGAATGAGCCATTGATTGTTGCAACGGAGGGGATTTTTACTGATAAGCTCATGGTTCCGGTGAAGCACGTCATCAGAGATGTTGATTTGTATTATACGTTTGATGGCTCAATGCCGGATAGTACGGCAAAGAAATATACGGAACCTTTGCATATTAGTAATTCAGCGACTCTTCGGGTGAAGGCCTATAAAAAGGGATGGTTATCGAGTAATGTGGTTTCCAGAATTTTTCTGCAGGCTGGTTACCGAATTAGCAAGACCGAATTTTTATTGCCCGCTGATGAAAAATATAGGGACAATGCCGGCACTGTTTTGCAAGATTTTGATGTGGGTGATCCAACTGATTTTTCAACTAAGTGGTTAGGGTTTCAGAAAAACGATGCACAAGTGGTATTTGATTTAGGAAAGCAAATAGTCATGCGTGAAGTATCGGTCAATTCGCTTACTCATACGGCAGCACATATTTTTCCGCCTGTATTTGTTAAGGTGTGGGGGAGTAAGGATGGACAAGTATGGAAACTGTTACAGACCATCTCACCCGATAAAGCCACGATGAAAACACCTATTGGTACAGAATTATTGAAATTAAGTTTTCCGGCCACATCAGTCCGCTACATCCGTATGCAGGCACACCCCCTGCCTTCGCTACCTGTCTGGCATGCAGGAAAAGGTTTGCCTGCCTGGTTCTTTGTGAGTGAGGTGATCATTAATTAGTCTCTTCTTTTTTGCTGACCATCTTAGCTTGCAATTTGCTGCAAAGGGAATGGATAATTATTCATCCCACAAAAGCGAACAGAAATTGATCATTCTTTCGGGCATTCAATGGCAGTTTTTGTTTTAGGCTCAAGAGCAATTGTGTATAAAAAAATAGTCCTATTTTTTGAGTTCACTTTCAGGTTATACTCTAAAAAATTTAACTTGTCCGCCCGTTGCGAATTGCTCATGACTAATTAGTGTAAACGAATTAAATAGTAAAGTATGTCTAAAGAAACTGCTATCAAGTTATTTGAAGAAAAGCAGGTGCGAACTATTTGGGATGAAGGACAAGAGAAATGGTATATTTCTATTGTAGATGTCATAGAAATACTTACCGGAACTGATCGCCCCCGAAAGTACTGGAGTGATTTGAAAGGCAAGCTTAAAAAAGAGGGAAGTGAGTTGTCCGAAAAAATCGGACAACTGAAAATGCAATCTTCTGACGGAAAATTTTACCAAACAGATGTTGCAGACACGGAACAACTTTTTCGCTTGATTCAATCAATACCCTCACCGAAGGCGGAATCTTTTAAGCTATGGCTGGCCCGGGTGGCCGCTGAAAGACTAGACGAGATGCAAGATCCTGAGTTGAGCATTGACAGGGCCTTGGAGCAGTACCTGAAGTTGGGGTATTCGGATAAATGGATTAACCAAAGACTAAAAAGTATTGAAATACGAAAAGAGCTTACTGATGAGTGGAAGAAGCGAGGATTAAAAGCAGGTGCTCAAATTGCCGTACTGACTGATATCATTACTCAAGCATGGAGCGATAAGACCACCAAAGAGTATAAGGTTTTGAAAGGGTTAAAGAAAGAAAATTTAAGAGACAATATGACCAATACTGAGTTGATTTTGAGTATGCTGGCAGAGGCATCAACAAAAGATATAACTGCAGCTACAAATCCAACTAATTTTGAAGATGGCAAAAAAGTAGCGGAGGTAATGTAGCCAAGGTCGCAAGGCTAGAATTAGAAGCTAAAACCGGTAAGAAAGTAATTACAGCATTAAATGCAAAAGATATTTTGAAAGCACTGCCTGAATCCAAAAAAAAATCCGCTAAAAAAAAGTAAGTCACAAATCATATACTTCTTCAGCTACATATAGCAATTGTATTAACCGCAGCATTTAGTCTGGAATAAATTACAACTGCTTATTTTGTTGATGGATTTTCTATTTCTTTCAGCATTTGCTGAATGGCTTCCCTTGGAGGTGTTGGTATGAATTTAAAATAGCGATTGAATTTACTGCTGTCAAAATAATAGTCTCTGTCATACTGATACAGCATTTCTACGAGTTCCCGCATATAAGGTATAAACAAGCCCAGGAACCTGATCATGCCTGCGGATATGGTGGTATATTTTTCACTGGCAGGCATTTCTTCGGCCATCAGTCGAATCCAATCAACGCCGGTCATGGGTGAAGGATCAGTTGGTAAATTCCACACCTGCTGCATCACATCAGGTGTTGTTCCTAATAAAGCTGTACCCTTTCCCAGGTCAGGGAGGTAACTGAAGGTATGAATAACCTTGGCATTACAAATCCATTGGGCTCGCTGATTTTTTTTCATCCTGTCATACAGCAGTGGCTTGATCATCCCTTTGTTTTCTTCCAGCGTCAGGAAGTCGGCAGATCGTGCGATAAGTCCCAATAAACCTTTTTTTTCAACAGACTCCATCAGTATCTTGATCACTTCAGCACGTATTTCCCCTTTTTTACTGCTGGGTTGTAGGGGAGAAGATTCGGTAATGGGATTCAAGTGATCCCGGCTTAGGGCATAGATGTTATCGAAGAAAACAAGACGAACGCCGTGGTGCAAACAGGCGGTAGTTACATTTTTCATCACGAGTGGCCAGTATTCCCGCCAGATCTTGGTGGAATAGGGAAGTCCGATCGTCAGGTAAGCTACTTCCGAACCTTCCAGGGCATCGATTACCTCTTGTTGTATGGTTAGATCTGCCTTGAACCATGATTGTCCGTTGTTGGTATGAAGGGGCTGCCGGCTAACCAGTCGCACCGGTTTGTTGAGATTGGTCAGCGCAGTTGCTAGAGATTTTCCAACAGGTCCGCCTGCTCCGAGAATAGTGTGTAACATTTGATAAGGGTTAAAAAGTCATTATACTTAATTATTAATACCACCCAGCCATTCTTTGAACGACCCCACTTTTTCTCTGCTAACAATCGTATCGGTCAAGGCCTGCCATTTTAATTCCAGTTGCAGTCGATTGCCGGCCCAGGCATGTACCTTCACAATTGAGTCTATGTGTACGATGAGACTTCTGTTGATGCGAAAAAAGTAGCGTGGGTCTAATCCGGATTCCAAAATGCTTAAGTTGTCATCGAGTATGTATTTGTTGTGTTGCTGATCAACTGCATAGGAAAATTTGCCTTCCGCAAAAAAATAAGCAATCTGTTCAGTTTTTAAATAACTGAGTTGTTGTCCACGTTTGATCATGATTCTTTCTTTGCGGACGGGAGCGCTCATTTGATTTAACAATTGTAACATTTGTTCCTGAAGGTTACCGGATTGATTGTTGTTTTGTCGATCAAATTTTTCGAGTGCGTTTTTTAGTTCTGACTCATCGATGGGCTTTAAAAGATAGTCAATGCTATTGACCTTGAAAGCCTGAATGGCATATTGATCATAGGCAGTAATGAAAATAACCGGTGTAGTTACCCTCACTTGTTTAAAGATCTCAAAGCTAAGTCCGTCAGCCAGGTGTATGTCCATAAAAATCAGCTGATCGGAATTGTTTTGTTGCAAATAGTTGACTGCTTCCCGGATGCTATCTGCCTGATAAGTGATCTGAATATCGGGTCTTAGTTGGCTGAGCATTTTTTTTAGCCGGTTTGCTGCCGGTATTTCATCTTCTATTATTACTACACGGTTCATATTAAATAAGTGGCAATACTACGGTAAAGAATTGGGGAGTTTCGGTAACTGCAATAACACGGTTGGTGATCAGACCATATCTGTTCCGAATGTTTTTGAGTCCGATACCGGTTGAGTTTTCAACCTGCTGTTTTTTTTGTAGGATGTTTTGAATGATAAGTTCATCATTTATCGCCTTCACAGTAATATATAACGGCTGCTCTTTAGAGACGATGTTGTGTTTTAAGGCATTTTCCACCAGCAATTGAAGTGCAAAAGGTACTACCTCTTTTTGTAGCATAGTTTCCGGTACATCTATGCTCAAATTAAAATTATTGCCAAAGCGGGTTTTTAGTAAAAAAGCATAGGCCTCTAATATTTTAATTTCTTCTGATAGTGGAATGCATTTGTCTTCTTTCACTTCCAGTATGTAGCGGTACACTTTGGAAAGTTGCTCTACGAATTGCACTGCCTTTTCACTGTCTTCGGGTATGATCGCACAAAGGGTATTCAGGTTATTGAAAAGAAAATGCGGGTTTACCTGCGTTTTTAATGCATTGAGTTCAGCGCGAAGACCTTCTCTTTTCAGCAATTCACTTTTGGTGAGTGAGCCCCTCAATTGATCTGAAAAGTAAATTACTTCATAAATGGCAGTGATAGCTATGGTAGTAAAAAGGGAAGAGTTGATACTGGCAATGAGCACATCAGTTTTACTCATGCCGGTTCGATAGATCTGGCTAAATTCTTCCAGTAGAAATCCCACACCGACACCTGCCATCAAAGTGTAGATAAGCATCAAGAGCGATTGAATCAACAACCTTTTTTTCAATTGTTCCATCATCGGATACTTGTTCCTCGACCAGATCATGATGGCCCTGTTGCCTATCCAGATGATGGCGGAAATGATGAAAGTATTGATAAGTAGGGGTAGAGTAAAGTAAGGGGGGCGGGTAAAACGAACCCCAAAGAAAACAAAAGGAATCAGCAAAGAAAGAATAGGAAGAGAAACAATGATCGCCCAGTGGTCATTCCAGCAGATGCGGTCTTTTTCCAATGTTGGTTGTTGCTCCATGTATTTTTTCTTTGCTGATTGAAATTACAAATTATTCGTGTTGTTCTGAACGTAGTTATCAGAAAGTGATTTGATAGTTGAAGTTCGGGAAAAAGCCGATCTGGTTGATTTCACTGATTCTGCCATTGGAAGGGTTCAGGCTTCTGATAAATACATTTTTTCTATTGGTGAGGTTTTGAAAATCAATGAACCATTTTTGTGTTGTTTTCTTGCCATTGCGGGTAAAAGAAAACTTCAGGTCCCAACGGAGGTAGGTATCGTTTTGTCTGCTGAAGGCCTCATTTTCTTTGAACACTACAAATCCGCTGGCCTGTGATGCTGCAACATCGAAGGGGGTGTATCGCTGTCCGCCTGCTACGGTAAAGCGGGTATCGATGCCAAAAGAGTTGGTGGCAGAGAGTTTGAATTCTTTACCTCCCAGAAAGTTCCCAATGTATCCGCTGTTGAAAGCAGTATTTCTCCATACCCCATCACTGCCCTGGTATTCTGAACGGAAGATCGACCCTGTGAACAGGTAATAGAAGCCCTTATTCAGGAAACGCTCTACTGTGATTTCCCATCCCATATTTCTTCCCTGACCATTGTTGACCAGATTGGTTTTGTCTGCAAAGTTGAAGCCCGCACCTTCGTTCAGCATGCTGAAAGAGCTGAGTGTTTTTTCCACTGCAGCATTGTAAATGTATTGCGCATAGAACTCTGTTTTGATGCGCATGTGTTGTGAGATGTTCCAGTCATATCCTGCAACAGCATGCCAGCTTTTTACGAAGTCCAGTTCCCGGTTGGTAAGAATGTTTGGATTGGGCGAAAAGTAATTGCGATAGAAATATACCTGCAAGGGCTGTGTCTGGCTGTGCAAACCTATGCCCAGGTTGAGTGATTGATTTCTTTTGAACTGATATTTCAGGCTCCAGCGGGGTTCAATGCTGGTACTGTTGTTGAGACTAAAGAGTTGACCATAGAGACCCAGGTTGGTAGAGAGTTCGTTGTTGAAGCGATGTCCCCAATTCATGAATACGCGGTGCAGTGCTGCATTGTTTTTTGTATTGGTGAGGTAGCGAAGCACAGAATCACCATTGGGAACTGTTTGTTGTTCTAGGTTCAGTGCATTGAAGTCAGATAAAAATCCGGCAGTCAGTTGATTTTTCGCAGAGAACTTTTTATTCAACAGATAACCCGCAGAGAATTTAGTTTGGCGGTTATCGACATCGAAAACTGTTTGATTCGGTTTGAGCGTTGGAATGACTTCCTCTTTATAAGTGCTTTTGAATCCGGATACAGCCAGGGTCAGCTTTCCGTAGGTAGTTGGATTAAAATAATAGGTATGACTCATGCCCAATACTCCGGTCAAGGATTTTGATCTACTGGTGCGTGCCTTTCCGTCATTGGTGGTATACAGATTATCACCGGTGGAGTCGGCCGGGAAAGTGATATTGCTTTCTCCGCCAATGCCGAACCAATCAAAGGTTCCATGCTTTTTGGTTACCAGGTGCATTTTGAAGGTAAGGTCCTGATAATAGGGAACGGCGGCTCCCGTACCAACATTCAATCCAAGAGACTGAATAGCTGCTACCAGCGAGTAACGATAGTTAACGAGATAAGATGATTTTTTGTCATTTTTCAGTGGACCTTCCGCGCCGAATTCAAAACCGTTGAAACCCATCTGACCGAGGAATTCTTTTTTTTCTGCATTACCATTGCGCATGCGCAGGTCAAATACACCTGCGATGGCATTACCATATTGTGCAGGAAAGGCACTCGTAACAAAATCAGAATTTTTCAAGGTATTGGTATTCAGCATGGTTACGGGACCACCGGTGGAACCCGCAGTGCTGTAGTGATTTGGATTCGGAATGTCTATCCCATCCATGCGCCAAAGAACACCCGAAGGAGAGTTACCACGTATAACGATGTCATTGCGGGCATCGTTGGGACCGCTCACACCGGCGAAGTTTTGTGCCATTCTGCTGGGGTCGTTGCGGGTGCCGGAATATCGAACCGCCTCGTCCATACTCAGCTGACGGGAACTTACGACAATGCTTTCATTGAGTGCTTTGAATTTCGATTTACCGGAAGCTACCACTACTTCCTTCAATTGTTGAACTGATTCGCGGATTTTAATTTCCAGTACTACTTCTTTGGAGGAGGTTACTTCAATGTTGTTCAACAGTGCGTCTTCATATCCTATGCGGGTGATACGCAAACGATGCCTTCCTACGGGAACGCCTGTAATGTAAAAGCTTCCGGAGGAAGATGAGAGCACGAGCGGTTGACCATTTCCGGTTTCCAACCGGATGCTAACGCCCGATAGAGGTTGTAGCGATTGTTCATCGAAGATGGTTCCTCGGATGGTTTGTACCAGCGAATTACTTTGTGCGTAGGAGCTTGCTGCAATCACAAAGAGAAGGCAGGTGATGATGATTTTTTTCATGGGAAACAGTTATAATGTTTTGAAATGATGACACAATGCTCGCGATTGCAATTTTGTTATTTAAGTGAGATGGGAGTGAATTGTAGTTTAGGTGGAGTGAATGGTCATTAGCTGGCACAGTTGGCCCGGTAAAGGTTGATTATAGGAATGTATGAGGGGGAAAAAGTATCTTTACAGACATTTAATTTCAAGTAACATGATACCAGCCAAATCTTACGCTGCTTACAGTCAATCCACACCCCTCGCTCCTTATGCATTCGATCGCAGAAACCTGCGCCCTGATGATGTACATATAAAGATACATTATTGCGGGGTGTGTCACAGCGATCTGCACCAGGTTAGAGATGAATGGGGTGGAGCCAAGTACCCGATGGTACCCGGTCATGAGATTGTTGGTGAAGTCGTGGCAGTTGGACCTGCAGTAACCAAGTTTGCAGTTGGTAATAGGGTAGGTGTTGGTGTAATGGTTGACTCCTGCTGCAGTTGTCCCAGTTGCGACCGCCAGATGGAGCAATATTGTGACGAAGGCATGACAGGTACCTATAACAGCTACGAGCGCGATGGCGTGGGCATCACACAGGGAGGGTATTCTTCTGATATTGTGGTAAAGGAAAGATTTGTGGTAAGTATTGCTCAACATTTAGACATAGCTTCCGTTGCGCCCTTACTCTGCGCGGGCATTACTACTTATTCGCCATTGCGGTATGCAGGTGTGTCAGCGGGGATGCGGGTGGGCGTGATAGGTTTGGGTGGGCTTGGACATATGGGGGTTAAGTTTGCTGCCTCTTTTGGTGCAGAAGTAACCGTGATCAGCACTTCGCCGGAAAAAGAGGCGGATGCACAGAGATTGGGTGCCCATCGTTTTTTGTTAAGCACTAGTAAGGAGGAGGTGAAAAAGCATGCCGGCTATTTCGATGTGTTGCTTGATACCATTTCCGCCAACCACGATTATACTGATTTCGTCCGGATGCTTTCGCTTGAAGGTAAGTTGCTAGTAGTAGGATTGCCAATCGAAGCCCCCAGAATTGCCCCCGGTGCTTTGATCTCTAAAAGAAGAAGCATCATCGGTTCTATGATTGGTGGCATGAAGGAAACCCAGGAGATGTTGGATTACTGTGCTGAGAAAAATATTGTTTCAGATGTCGAAGTAATTCCGGTCCAGTACATCAATGATGCTTATGAGCGGATGTTGCGGTCGGATGTTAAGTACAGGTTCGTGATTGATTTGTCTACCTTATAGTCGATGAGCTATCAACTAAGAAGGGTCCGCCAGAGGCGGACCCTTTGTTATTACTATCAACGTTATTTTAATATATAGCCTTTTTGGAAATCATATCTCCATTGTTATTGAAGGAAACAGCATAACGGGTGTTATTGGCATTGATCAACACCAGGGTTCCCATAGATGAATTGTTGACTGTCATCAAATCTGATTTGTTGAAAACATAGTTCGGAAATGTATTCGACAATTTGTTCTGTATGGTGGAGGAGAGATTTGATTTTTCGATGTCTTCCAATTGACAGTTACTGCCACATAAAGCGAAGTGATATAAAAAATGATAGTTGTATATATATTTAAAAAGTAATTGAAAAATGTTATTGAAGTGATTTCAGGTAAAATGATTAACCTACTTATATTTCTTATGTCTTTCATTACAAAAAATAGGCCCGCCGAGGCGAGCCCATTTTTACCCCACACCATGAAACATTAGTGTATGACTTTCTTTACCAGGAACTTGCCTGTGGCATCGAAAGCAATTGCATATCGGGTGTTGTTGGCATTGATCAATACCAGGTAACCCAGAACCGTACCATTGGATTTTGCAACATCAGCTTTGTTGAAAACATAGTTCGGGAAAGTTGCTGAAAGAAAATTCAGAATCTCAGCAGGCAGAGCGGATTGTGCAATATTCACCAGTTCGCCATCCTTTGCCGGCAATACAACCCGCTTTTCAAAGCCTCCATTTTTATTGAAGATTGTTGCAAATGAACCATTGTTTTTAGAGACGATTAAGTAAGCACCATCTTTTGTTTTGAAAGCCTTCAGCAGCGTATCGCCGGGATAGTTGCTGGTCATATAGGCGCGGATACTCTGTGGTAGATCATTCAAGGCAACGGTATCCTTGCATTTCCCATTTCTGTCTTCGAAGAGCCCACCGAGATGCCAGCCATTGCCATTCAGATCCTTCTTTTCTCTTTGTTCAAGCACTTTTTTGAAAGTACCATCGGCCTTGAATTCAAGGGCCACGGGTTTGTTGTTGAAACGAATGATGGCGATGTATGCCTTTACATTGCCTAAAGTGTCTTTAACCACAAAGGCCTTTAATGGAGTGAAACCCGCGTATGTGTTGTTCAGATACGATTGAACAAGAGCGGGAAGGGAGGAGAATGCGAGCGAGTCGCGTTTGTGTCCTTTATCGCATTGGTGTACAACATAGACCGAATCTGTACTCGACCCACCGGATGTTGATGAGCCGTTGAGTGAAACTGCTATCGCACCGGAAGAGTTGGTATTGGCAGATGAATTGTTGTTGGGGTCGGTCAGGGCTCCTGAGAAATCTTTTTGACAGGAACTGAATGTGATGATAGTTGCCAGCAGGGCAATACTATAGTGAACCATGTTGTTAAGTTGCTTTTTCATGAGTTGAAATTTTAAAAATGAATAAATGATTGTTCTGTGTAAGAAGGTCTAACAATCTGATTTCAACTGACAATACAAAATGTACAATGCACAACTGCGGAAGGGCTTATTTGAAAAAGATTGGCCCGGAGCAGAAAGATCGATGAATAAAATAGTGAGAATGGAGAAGGGGGCAGCCGGTATTCCTTTGTCATCATGAGAGGTTCCCGGGGAAGCAGCCTGTCTGAAAGGTTGCGGAAGGATTGTGTTAGTGGAAGTAGAACCTTCCTCTGCCTCAATGATTACGGCAGAATGGGTGGTGATTTTATACTGCTTAGTAATCACTGCTTTGTGTTGCTTCTTGCCAACAGGCACAAGCACCAGGAGCAATTGTATGAATCCGAGCAGTGATGACATATAAAATGGATTGTTGAACCTGCTTTAACGGGTGTTACCGAAGGTGATACTATATATATAGATACCGGAAATGAGGTTGTGTTATCAATAAAATGTTAACAATGAAGCTGTTAAGAGAAATTCTTGTTCAAATAGATTAGGGTATTCCATCCCTATTCGGTTATTCAATAGTCATTTATAAGTTTCCGTTAATAGCTATATGTATTCAAGTGATTGTAAATTCTTTAGTCAGAAGTGATGTTGAAACCAATGGCAACTTATTTCAATAGCTAAAATTAATTCGATATGTAACGTGTTATATGATTGCTGTTTGCATTGAAATAGTGCGCTGAAACCCTTTATTGACAAGGATTTGCGCCGGAGGTGCTTTTTGACCCATATTTTGTTGAATGATTTTTTGATTTTCAAATAATAACCTTTAAAAATTAGCATTTTATAAACTTTTGATTAAATTGTATGTTCTATGAAAGACGTGAGATGTAGAAGTGAGCGGTTTTATCAACGATTGCTTTTTTTAACCAAACCCCACATATATGAATCTACTACTTGATGCTTTCAAAGCCATCCCGCAAGACAACTATGTTGCTTTTACTTTCTTCGTAGGCACCATGGCCATGATGGCGGCCGCTGCCTTCTTCTTCATGGAAGTGAATAACACAAGTAAAGAATGGCGGACATCCGTTCTGGTATCCGGTCTCATTACTTTTATTGCTGCTGTTCACTACTATTACATGCGTGGTTACAACCTGGAAACAGGTGAGTCACCCGTATTCTTCCGCTACGTTGACTGGCTGTTGACTGTACCTCTGATGTGTGTTGAGTTCTATCTCATCACTAAAAAAGTGGGCGGTACTTCTTCCCTGATGTGGAAGCTCATTTTTTTCTCTGTTATCATGCTCGTTACCGGTTACCTCGGTGAGACTATCTACAGAGATCAGAGTGTATTATGGGGTGTTTTGTCCGGTCTCGCCTACTTCTACATCGTATACCTGGTATGGTTCGGTGATGTAGCGAAACTCGCTCAGTCTGCTAGTCCAGCAGTTGCAGCTGCCAACAGAAGCCTTGGTTGGTTCGTACTCGTTGGTTGGGCTATCTATCCGCTGGGTTACATCGTAGGTACTCCAGGTGGTCTGTTCGGTATGCAAATTCCACTGAACCTGAACATGGATATCATCTACAACATCGGTGATGCCGTTAACAAAATCGGTTTCGGTCTGGTGATCTATGCATTGAGCAGAAAAGAAGCTTAATACAGTACCATTCTTAACTGAATACAAAAATGAGGCTGTCTCTTACTTTTGAGACAGCCTCTTTTTATTCGTATCCCTGAAATAAAAAATTATTTAGCGATTCTCATTGGCTTTATTTTTTTAAGACCGGTTCTTTAGCTATACCTATGCAAAGCCATTATCAGTACATAATTGTCGGTGCCGGTTGTGCCGGCTTGCAACTGGCAGATGCCCTATTGAATGACCCCGCCTTATTAACAGGGTCGCTATTGATTATCGAGGCATCTGCAATACACGAGGAAAAGACCTGGTGCTTCTGGTATACAGCGCAACACAGGTACAGTCACTTGGTAAAGAAATCCTGGAACAACATTGCTTTTCGGGCCAGCGATACATCTGTGACAGCAGCATTACCGGATCTTTGTTATCAATATATTTCCAGTACCGATTTTTACGAGCATCAACTTACATCTCTTCGCAAGGATGCACGCGTAACATTCTTGTTTGAACCTGTGAATAGCATCGAATGGAACAATGGGAATCGCCAGGTGCATACACCATCGGGAATCATAACTGCAGATTATATCTTTCATTCACATCATTTGTCACCCCCTTCCTCTCCAACACTTTGGCAGCATTTTTTAGGTTGGGAAATTAAAACAGACAAAGATCTGTTCGATCCTGCTACCGCAACCCTGATGGACTTTTCTGATGCTACAGAATCACAGGAAGTTTTTTTTCATTACATCTTACCCTACTCCTCTCGACATGCATTGGTTGAGTGTACTTTCTTCTCTCAAGAATTATTAGATCAGGCGGCGTATGAAAATTTGCTGCGCAAGTACATCGAAAACAAATTGACTACTGACTACCGGATCATTGCGAAAGAGACCGGTAAGATACCAATGACGCTGGTAGCCCCCTCGCCATTTTCTTGTACAACCGGAATCATACCCATAGGATCAGCAGCGGGCTGTATCAAAGCTTCCACCGGATATTCATTTACAAGAGCGATGCGACATACCCAACAAATTATCGCCTACCTAAAAAAAGAGATCGATCACATTCCCTCTCCATCCTCCAGGAGGTTTTTGTTTTACGATCGGTTGTTCCTGTCATTGATACAACAATATCCACAAAAAATGCCTGGTATATTTGCTGCACTCTTCAAAAGAAATAAGATTCAACGTATTTTGCGTTTCCTGGATGAAGCAACCCGCTTATGGGAAGAAGTGATTATTTTCTCACAGCTTCCTAAAAAGAATTTTCTGATGGTACTGTTCAACATAAAAAAATGATTCGAAACTGGTTGCAACAACTCCGCATACAACTGCTGCTGGCAGCTCTTCTGGTTGCAGCTTGGGTATGGATTGTAGAACCCACACTAGGCACCCAATGGATTTTTTTTCTAATCATGATCATTGCTACTGGCGTTCCTCACGGCTCACTTGATTTCTATGTGGAACAATCGCAAGCTGCACTGCAGCAAAACAAGTTTTCTATCCTGCGTTTCTTTGTACGCTACTTGGTCAATATGGTTGTGTACGCCGTCATCTGGTTTTGGATGCCATCCATCGCCTTGCTGATTTTTATATTTCTTACCGCCTATCATTTTGGTCAGATCGATTGGCCCTTCCATCGCCCGGGTTGGATGAATCCCTTCCTTTTTACTTTACTTGGTTTGTTCTTCATCGTTTTTATCATTACGATTCAATTACAGGAAACAGCACCTGTGCTGGAGATGCTGACAAGAGATACCCTACCTGTCGGATTCTGGCAGCAAAACGGAGCTGTTTTTGCCATTGGCTCTCTTATAGGATTATCAGTTCTTATTATACTGGTTCCGGTATATCAATACACACAGGGTACTTCCCCCAATCAAATTGCGGGTTGGTTGTTACAAACCATTTTTTGGTGCATCTTTTTATATAAGATGCCCCTCTATATTGGTTTTGCTTTTTATTTTGGTTGTTGGCATTCGCTGCTTTCATTCGACCTCATTCGCCAACAACTGAAATTACCTTCCACTTCCGCAGGCTGGGGAGAACTGATGCGCAAAGCCCTTCCTTTCTCTTTGGTGGCATTGGCCGGTATTGCCGCCCTTGTTTATTTCTTTGCAGAACAGTGGCAGATGAATACCAGCATGGGGTATATTTTTATGGGGATAGCGATCTTAACACTTCCTCATTTACAGGTATTTAGCGGACTGGTGAATTATATAGCACTGAATAGAAAAAAATAATCGCTTGGTCTTTCCGCGAATAACCGGGCATCGATTTTTCATGGATGCTTATCATTGTTAGTTTCATAACCAATGGGTTACCTTTTCATCGTTTCTGTATTAAGGGTTAAAATTTGACAATGATTCAGAAGACTTTGTACAAGACAAAAGAATATTCAAAAGTGAAATTTTCTATTGATGCAGCCAATGCTGCACAGGCCGAGGTAGTTGGATTGAATGGTAACTGGGAAAAGGGTATTGAGATGAAGAGAAAGAAAGATGGTACTTTTTCAGTTGAAGTAAATCTTCCCAAAAATACACGCCACGAATTCAAATATAGACTGAACAATGCGGAATGGCTGAATGAACCGGCAGGTGATGGTGAAGTGACCAATGTCTTCGGCACCACCAACAGCCTGATTGAACTCTGATAATCAGAGCCAGCGTTTTCTCCAGAAATAGAGCAGGAATACCGCCATGGTAATGGCCATCACCAGCAGGGTTAAATAAAATCCATTGGGATGTTGGGATAGGGGAATGATTTCGAAGTTCATTCCAAAGATGCCGCCTATGACGGTGGCAGGTGTCAGCACGCAGGTAACAATTGCCATTACTTTCATCACCTCATTCATTTTCAGGTTAACCTGACTGATGTAGAGATCCTGAACGTTGATCATAAGATCACGCAGGTTTTCTGCCAGATCATTCGCCTGAACGATGTGGTCGAGTACGTCTTTGAAATACTTGGTGTTTTTTTCTTCCAGCAAGTCGCTTTCAGAACGGATGAAACCATTGATGAGATCTCTTACCGGACTCACATTGCCTTTGAGTACAAAAAGTTCTTTTCGAAGATTGTTGATCTCTGCGAGTGCTCGTTTATCACTCCGGCGAATGACCCTTTCTTCGATTTGTTCTATGCGGGTACTGAGTTTTTCCATGACCACAAAGTAGTGATCCACGATCATGTCGAGCAGACAGTAGTAGAGATAATCTGCACCGCTGGAACGCAGTTTACTTCCGGTGAGTTTGAGTTTTTCCCGGATGGTACCGAATACATCTTTTTCGGGAATCTCCTGAATGCTGATAACAAATCCTTTCCCAAGTACCAGCGATATTTGTTCAGTTTCAACTGACCCGTTCGATTCATTGAAATACAGCATGTTCAACAGGCAATAGAGCACAGGATCCAGTTCATCCATTTTAGGTCGCTGTCCGATACTCAGAATATCTTCGGCTATCAGGTAATGGATATTGAAATGCTGGCAGATCTCTTCTACATCAGCTTTCCGAATGCCGTCTATGTTGATCCAGGTTACATGATTGTTGTTTCGATATTGAAAGCAATCTGCTACTCTAGGAAATCTTCTTTCTTCGAGTTTTGTTGCGTCATAATCGAAAACATGGATGTCTGTTTCTTCAGCTTCTATTCTCACAGGATTGCTGGTAGGGTTTACCTTAAAAATTTCACGGGTTCTCCTGGTATTGAAGAACGAAAGTGGCTGCAAGAGGCGTACCAGTGAGTGTTTGATCATGGCGCGTGTATTGACTTGTGAAAGTTAGTTAATTCAAGCCAGTGATTTTTATTTTCAGTTTGTTTTTTCGAGAGATATAACAACCTGTTGTCAGGATTAGCCAATGAACTTTTTACCTTTGTGCATCAATCAATTGTATGCCTGTACTTCCCACCCCATCTTTCCAACCACCCTTCTGGATGCTGAATGGACATTGGGAAACCATTTGGCCCAGTTTGTTCCGGCGGGTGAAATTTCAGTACAGTACCCGCGAGCGATTGGAGTTGGCCGATGGAGATTTTGTTGACCTCGATTGGAAACTGTCACCAAGACCAACCAAAGACCTTGTTATTATTACTCATGGATTGGAAGGAGATGCTTCCAGGCATTACGTGACCGGCATGGCTAACCTTTTTGTGCAGCAGGGTTTTGATGCATTGGGCTGGAACTGCCGCAGCTGCAGTGGTGAGATCAATCGACTGCCTCGCTTTTATCACCATGGCGATGCAGGTGATTTACGGACAGTGATAGAACATGCTATCACCGGCAAGCAGTATCAACGCATTGTTTTGGTAGGATTCAGTATGGGCGGCAGCCTAACCCTGCGGGTCTTATCTGAAAATCCTGCCTGGGTGCCTGCAGAAGTAAAAGGTGCAGTAGCCTTTTCTGTCCCCTGTGATTTATACAGCGGTGTACTGCAACTGATGAAACCCGGCAATCAATTTTATACCCAACGATTTTTGCGCAAGCTCGGAAAGAAAATAAAAATCAAGTCCGTACGCTTTCCAACAATCATCAATGATCATCAGTATCACCGCATCAGCAATTTCATTGAATTCGACAACCGATATACAGCACCGTTGCATGGTTATGCCGATGCGATTGACTTTTATCGCAAAGCCAGTGTAAAACCACTTCTACATCAATTGCAGATACCCGCCTTGCTGGTGCAGGCAGCCAATGATCCGTTTCTTGCGCCGGAATGTTTTTGTGAGGAACTGGCAAAAGACCATGCCTATCTTCATCTTGAAATCACGGAACGTGGCGGACACTGTGGTTTCTTACAAGCAGGATCAGTGCATACCTGGGCAGAAAAGCGCGCACTGGAATTTGTTACTACACAAGTTCTTACTTCATAAAATCTATAAATAGGGTGGGGGGGGGATTACTCCTCGGACTTTTTTTTCCGGAGGAATTCTTCGCGGGCAGTCATGGTATTACCCGGCTTTCCCTGAATCAGTCCCCTGCAATCTGAACTTCCACAACGACATTGGAAGGGCATCATGTGCTCATCTAAAAAGTCAGCATAATCGAGTGTCAACTCTTCTCCAGCACGTATATTTCTCAACGCAATAACATTGAGTCCGTCATACTTAGTATTGGCTGTGCAGTGATGATTTTGGGGAGCCCATTCTGCCGGATTGTCATCCCACAATAAAAAAAGTTCCCGGCTAAGTGGATACGCATAACGGCTGAAAGTGACCTGCTCCTCCCGGTTCCAGTTTTTTTCAACAAAGCGAGCGGTGATCAGGCGCTGCGCTTTGCCTTCCCCTTCAAAAATAACTTCTCCTGCTGCTATAGTTTGATTGGCATAGATACCATATCCGGCAAGGGAATTCCCCTTCATCGTATATTTTTTTTGTTTCCTCCGGTGACGGGCTATTCCTTCCTGAATGATCAAGTGTAAGAAACCAGCTTGACCACCGGAGTCATGTTGTAATATATAATCTGCAGATCCCTCGTACCCATTGGTGTAGAAGACAGAGCAGGTGAAATTGACTTCCAGAAAAAAGATGTTGCCGGATGCATCTACCCTGAAATCCATGCGGGCATATCCGGTGCCGTTGAAAAGGCGAAAAATTTTTTCTGCTGCTGTGCGCAGAGCTGCACTTAATTTTTCATCTGTGCAGAGCCGATTCGCGTTCGGGTGGAGTTCTGATGTTTTGAGAGAATAAGTTTTAAAGGCATAGCCCTCCGGAAAAATATATTCCACCGGTTGATAACTATGAACAGTTTTCCCATCCGGGTCGGCAGCCACCAATACGGTCAACTCTCTACCCGGAATGAATTGTTCTACCAGTATTTCCCTGTAACCTTCCTGCCGCAAGGCAGTCACTTGATTGACCAATGCATTTGAATCGGTTACCATTGCCTGGTGATTGATACCCAAGCTATCACCTGCTTTGGCAGGTTTCACGAACAATGGAAAATGAAGCGAGACAATAGCTTCAGCCGGCTCATCGTGGGGTAACAGCAAAACATGATCCGGGGTTTTCACTTCCTCACAGAAAGCCACATATTTCATCAGGGTTTTAGGTGGATCATAGAGCAAGGGTGTTGGTCCGGTATAAGGGAGGTTCAGCAATTCGAGACAATGAATCACATCAATGGAAGGGACTTCCCATTCCAGGTATCCTTCACAGAGGTTGACAAAGATGTCGAACCCCTGGTATTGTAATTCCTTCAGTTGCCGATAGGTAGTGAGTTTATTGAGGAAGACATGAACTACTTCATGCCCGGGTAACCAGTGCGACAGATCGCGGGGAGGATCATAGGTTTGATAATCTACCTGGCTCGTACTATAGTCTGGTTGCAATACGGCTATTTTCATCACTCAGTGGCTGTTAGCTGGGTTGAATTTTCTTTTGCTGAATAACCGGCTCTCTGTAAAGCATCCAGTATAATTTCAGCAATTAATTGGGCAAAGGGTGTTTGATTGACGCGGAGTATGGCGCCAATCGATGTGTAATTTTCATCTTCACTCAGTCCGCATTGTGCATTGACTTCTAAAACATAGAGTTGACCGGTAGCTTTATCGCGGCGAATGTCAGCACGGGTATATCCTTTTCCCTGAACTGCATGGTAGGCCTGCAGGCTCACATCTCGGATGGCAGGAAGTAAATTGGCAGCGGGAAGTGCATAGCGATAAAAATCTTCCTGCTCGGGCATAGGGGTTTCTTCTTCATAGATTTCCCAGAGACGGTCAAAGGAGAGAAATTTTTCCTGTTCGCGCAGGGAGCTATGAAAAATTCTTTCAACAGGGTCATACACTTTGCAGAATGAATCCGGTAAGGCCGAGCCTGCGATGAGGGTAGTATATTCTTCGCCTGCGATGAATTGTTCAGCTATGATTCCGTCGGCAGCCAGGTTCCAGCCACGGTATCCTTCGAACATGCGCCGGATCTGTTCTTTGGCTTCTTCGGGGGTGTTGACTACGTTCTTAACACCAACCCCCATACTTCCGCCTGAGATGGCCGGTTTCAGGATGAGAGGTGATCCCAGTTGGGCAAAAAGTTCTTCGGTGTTGGCGTCAGCGCTGCGAATGATTTTCCAGGGGGGTGTAGGAACACCGGCTTTCTCGAAAGCTTCTTTCATAGGAATCTTCGAAGTGGTGACCTGATAAAAATACTCGTCTGCACCTGTATAAATACATTTATTGTTGTGTAGCCACTTCAATATGGAAATTCCCGGTGTACCATTGATTTCATCTCCATCACAGAGATTCAGAAACAATGGAAATTCGCCTGCAGTTGTTGCCTGTTGAAGAATATTGGAGAGGATGGCAGTATAGTTGTCTAGTGTGATGGGTTGCCATTGCCAGTTCAATTGCAATTCTTGGAAAACACGGGTATATTCTGCAATGCTTTGGGAGAAATCGTAATAGTAGTCGATGTTTTGGTCATTGCTTTCCAGCGAGGGTGCTAATACCCAGATCTTCCACTGGAGTAAAGCTGGAGCTGAAGGAAGCAAATTTGCAAGCGAGCTCATGAAACAGAGGAAGATTGTTGGCTAAGCTGGTATTGAATAAAATCAGTCAGCCGGTAGTTTTTTACAACGGAGGCAGAAAGATAAGCTGCACCGGTAATGGTGCCCAGACAGTTGCGGCTGTTACAATTACAGGAAAAGGGTTGCTGCATTTTCCATTCTGTAGAGGGATAAAAAAAAGTAAGCTCATCGCCGGGCTCGATGTTTTGCAGTGCGATGAATTCAAGACGTGAGGTATCGAAGAAAGCATTGGGTGAGCAACTGTGGTTGCAAAATTGTAAATAGCTGGGAGATAAGGTGATGTGCGTGGATAGTCCTGTTTGAACTGTGAGGTAGGTAGGTTTTTTTAAGACTGCTGCTGCTTTGAAAGACGTGATAACCTGTTGGGGCTTGAATGCCTGGCCGGCATGGAGGGAGTATTCACCTGTTTGATTGTCTTGCCATACTTCTGCCATTTCATTCGATTCAATGATATGATAGGGCAGGGATTTTACCCGATTTGTTTTCATGCGCTGAATTCAATAGGTTTTTATAAAATTCATATAAATAAGCACAGTTAAGTATAAATACGGTCAATTAATACTCCACAATTCTTCTATACTTTTTCACATTTAATTGGATTGGATTAAAGCTGGGAGCAAAGGTTTAAAATATTGAGTCATTGGATGCTACCAGGGTGCCAGTACAATACTTGATTAATAGCCGTCAATAGGTGTTATTACGGAATAAAAATGGGTGTTTTAACGGTGTAAAAAGCTGATACCGAACTTTAATTTAGTACTCGCAAACACAATAAATACCTAATTTAAACTGACGATCTATGCAAAAAGTACCTATTAGAATCGTAATGGCTGATGATCATGCGGTTTTTCGGGCCGGTCTGAGAACTTTTCTTAGCAAGTTCTCTGACTTCAAAGTAGTAGGTGAAGCGAACAATGGAGATGACCTTGTCGACCTGGTACATAGTCTAGCCCCCGATGTAGTTATTACTGACATCGATATGCCCCGGCGAAGTGGTATCGACGCAGCGATGGCCATCAGCAGGAATAACCCTTCCAGCCGCATCTTAATTCTTTCAGTACATGCCACCGAACAACACATCACCAATATGGTAGATGCAGGTGCTTTGGGCTATATATTGAAAAGTTCTGATGTAGAAGAGATCATTGAAGCTATACATACGCTTTACCAGCACAAGCCTTATTTCTGTAAGGTAACTACTGAAAAACTGACCAATATCATAACGCGGCAGATCAAGGGTGGTGTGAAAGATCCTGTTCAGCTATCCTTGCGTGAAAAACAGATCATCCAATTGATTTGTGCTGAATATACAAGCAAGGCCATTGCCTATACATTGCATCTCAGCAAAAGAACCGTTGAAGGTCATCGAACACGTATCATGGATAAGATAGGTGCAAAGAGTGTTGCAGGCATCATCACCTATGCCTTAGAAAATGGTATCTACGCCCGCAGCATAACTGATTGATGCTGTCAGTAACCCCAGCTTTGTAAAGTCTGGAGGTTCAGGCGGCAGGTTTCGAGCGGTTGTACTTGTTGGTAAGATTCCTGTTCTACGATGATGTGTCGGGTTCCAGTAGTAGCGCAGAATGCCAGGATGTCTTTCACGGGAACAACTCCTTTGCCCAACAAGGTGCTTTCAAAGGCATGTCCCATTTCTCCTTTGCCGGCAGCAGCTATTTCATCTTTGATATGAAGTGAAAGGAATCGGCCGGGATATTTTTTTATCACGCCAAACGCTTCGGTTCCCGTACCATGCATATTGCCGGTATCGAGTTGTTGTATCACCAGTTCGGGGTCAGTATTTTCCAATATCGCTTCATAGAGCGTTCCATTCCCCATCTTCTCGGTGAATTCAAAGTCATGGTTGTGGTAACCAAATTTCATGTTCCATTTTTGACACAACCTACCTGAGGCATTGAAAACATCCATGTATCTTTTTAAATCATCTGCTGTTTTTCTCATGGAATTATCGAGCCAGGGACTAATCACATATTCTTGTCCTACTATAGCAGCATCTTCTACCGTATATTTCCAGCTATCTGTAAAATCTTTCTTTCCACTGTCCCAGTGTTCTTTGCCCATCACCGTATGTCCACTTCGCATTTCCATTCCGAGGTCCTGTAACAGTTTTTTAAAATCAACCGGGCTATAGCCATAAAATTTTCGATTGACATAATTCGCATGTTCTACATATCGATAGCCCATAGCTGCAAGCTTTTGTAGTGTTCCTGCAGGATCGGCTTTCATATCGGCACGAACTGAATAAAGCTGAATTCCAACCAGTGCGCGGTTGGCCGGTTGTGCATGGAGAAAGCGCAAGGGCAATGCTGCACCAGCACCCAGGAGAGCTGTTTGGCGGATGAAATCTCTGCGTGAACTATTCATGGTACTATTTTTTGAATGATCGGCTGTGTGAAAGATAAAGATACTGTAATCAGTTATTTCTGCTGCATGTCTGCTATCATTTGACGAATGTTGGGCAGCAATGCCGGGGTTCGGGTCTTGTATTCTTCAAATTCAGCATTATCTCTGTACTTCCTTTCCAACATGGGAACACCCGAAACTTTGGCCAGTAGCCAGGTAATGGTGAGAGGACCAATCCAGCCCAACCAGCCATGCTCCAAAGGTCCGGCTATGATTCCGATGCCCCACCACATGAGAATTTCCCCGAAATAATTGGGGTGCCTGGAATATTTCCACAAGCCGGTCTGTAGTATCTCTCCTTTTTTTCGGTGGGTCATGAATTTCTTCAATTGAGCATCAGCTGTTGCCTGGAAATAAAAACCAATGAGCCATACCAGGATACCCGCCCATATCCATACATTCCAGCCCGCCTTTTCATCGATGGCAGTAATTTGAATGGGTAAACTGATCAGCCACATGAAGAAGCCCTGTAAAAGAAAAACTTGCAAATAAGTTCTCCAGACAAAATGCTTACCCCATGTTTCTCTCCAGGCACGGTAACGAAAATCCTCCTGCTTGTTTTTATTTCTCAGGAAGAGATGAATACTTAATCTTCCACCCCAGAATATGGTCAGCAAAAAGCTTGCTGCAGCAGGGGGAGTAAGTGTATGGTGCAGGAAAAGTGTAACGACAATCATCACAAAACCGGCACCCCAGCATACATCAGCAATGTCATTTCTCTTGAATAATAGCGCGAAAAAAAATGTGATGGTCTGGAACACAAGGATCCAGCAGGCTGTTTCGACGCATACCTGCTCAAGCATCAGACAACTAATTTTTTGACTATCCAATACCCGGCTGCTGCGACGGTACCGGTTAATATGCTGCCCCAGATTATATCGATAAAGACAATGGTTAATGGCCAGTTTTTTAGGGTTGCCAGGTTGGTAAGGTCATAGGTGGCGTAAGTGAAAAAACCAAACAATGCACCATAGATGACAGCATGACTAAAACTGTTTTTCTCCGCAGCAGGTAAAATGGCGAAAATGAAAATACCAACGATGAATAGCGCATAAAAAATAAAGGCGGCAGTCCAGTTCACCTGATTACTCAGAAAGCCACCTAAATATTTTCTGTAAAGATCTTTTGCCACCCAACCCAACCAGGTAAGGTCAATGGCAAAAAAAACAATGGCTGTCAGCAAGTAGGCAAGAAGTAGTTTTCCGGTATTCATATCCGTAATTTACAATTTTTCAGCGAATACCTGTAGTTGTTGTATTTCAGGCATTTTCAACTACCCCCGATTTTACTGCATGGCATGTGCCTTGTATTTTTCTCCGGCAATGATGGCGAACGGAAGTCGGTTTTGGGGTGGGGGTAACGGACAAGTGGCAAAGTTGGTAAAAGCGCAGGGTGGGTTAAAAGCTAGGTTGAAATCCAGGTAAACTTCCTCACCTTCTTTGTTTTTGGGAACATACAGGAATCGTCCGGTGGGATAGGTTGTTTTTCCGCTGGTTGCGTCAGCGAAAAGTACAAACCATTGATCCCCTTCATTCAGTACATCCAGTTGATAGGTCTTTTTTTGGTATGTGAATACCAGTTGTCCGGGAGACGCTTCGCGGTTCACCTGTCCCAGCACATTTTGTATGGCAATGGTTGCGGAGGGACTCGGCTTGAATCTGGCTTTGATTTTCCATTGTTGATTGATGGGGAAACGTGCGGGCGCTTTGAATTGCTTGATGGCCGCTGATTGTAAGTCCCGCAGGCGGATACCCGTTTTATCTCCCCGGATGATAATATTCATTCGCAGTGATCCGATAGCAAGTTGTGGTTGGGAACTTTGAGATGATGAATAAACTAGCAAGGAGGTAATCGCCGCATTGTTGTACAGCACCTGGCTGCCCGGATGAGTTGTCCAGCGAACTTCATCTCCGGCCACCTCGAAAGTTCCCGCATGTGTGGGCATATCGGGGTGATTTACTTTTATGGAATTGTCGTTTCCACTACCGAGGGTGTTCTTGCCTTTTTCCAGCCAGAAAAGTCCGGCAAGGTTTACCCATCCATCTGGTGCTTTTAAATCGATAATTCTTTGCCGGTACCAGCTGTTGACCGAATCTTCATAGGTAAGCTTTTGCGCAAAGGATACCTGGAAAACAAACAGGCAGGCAAGGATCAATTGAAGTCGAAGTAAGTTAAGCATGTATGAAAAAATTGGGGAATTGAAAATGGGGGTAGAAGGAAGAGCCAACTATCGGATTCGAACCGACGACCCTTTCATTACGAATGAAATGCTCTACCAGCTGAGCTAAGTTGGCTAAAAAATTTCAGGAGTAAAAATAAAAAAAAATCAATAGCGCAACGTGATGGCATTTCTTAGCGAAGAGTTCCTGCAGCCCACTGCACCTGGTAGGCAGCTATCAGGTATTTTACCCTGAGTTCGGTTTGCTTCTGGAGTGATTCCAGCCATTTGATTTCACGGCTATTGACAAGGAAAAGACTGCTTTCCCCTTGAGAGAAACGCAATTCTTCATTTTTCAGTAACTGGCGTAAGTTGCTTTGGATCTGGTCTGTAATCTGCAATTGATCCCAGTGTCGGGTAAATTCAGTATAGTAATACCTGATTTTATTTTCGGTTTGCCATCTCTTGGCAGAAAGTTCGATGTTGGATTCTTTCAATTTGATTTGAGCACGTTTGTATTCTCCTCTTCCCTGTCTGAAAAACAAAGGCATGCTGAAACCAACTCCCCAACGATTGTTGTTTTGAAGAAACCCGCTTTCCCAGCCGGAAAAAACCGAGTAATTGTTGTTCAGCACATTTGCTTTCACGCTGAAATAAGGCAACAATTGCTGGAACTTCAATTTCTTATCGATTTCCATGCTGCTCACTTTGAGGGCTGCTGCGTTCAGCATGGGGTTATTGTCTAATGCCGTTGCCAGCAATTCTTCCAATGGAGCATTGATTGCCCGTCCTCTGAATAAAACAATTTCAGGTTGAAGATTGTCTGCGAGACGAACAGGCTGATCATCTGCCTGCCAGAGAAAGTAAGAAAGTTCTATGGCCATATTGTTCAGCTTCATGGCTGCTTCTGATTGCAGCAATTTGATTTGCTGCAATTGGGCGAATGCTTCGACGGTATCCATTACTGACCGGTCACCGTTTTGCCAATTGATTCTTACCAGTTGAAGACGGTTAGTGGCATTAACAGCGAACTGAGAGATGAGCTGATTGATTTCCCAGGCACCTGCCCAACGCCAGTAGGCGGCATAGGTTTCCAGCAGCAGGTCGTTGACCTGTGCCAGCCGGTCTTGTACACTCATCGTCTTCATCAGCTTGGCTTGTTGTAAAGCAGCCCTCCTTTTGTCGATGATCAGTCCATTACCCAATGGTACTTCAACACCAAAATAGCTCAGTTTACCTACCCCTACTTCCGGGTTGGTGAACTGACCTCGAGAATTTTCGAGTCCAGTCTTAACAGTAACAGGAGCGGCAAATGGGATCTGTAATTCCGGATTGGAATAGTTGTAATAATTTTTTCCATCAAAAGTTTTTCTGTTGGCATCCCATCCTACCAGCGGGTCAAAAGCTCCTCTGGCGGCAGTGAGTTCTGCATCGGCTCTTTCGGTAATTAAAACTGCTTGTCGAGCAACAGGATGGTATTTGCGCACCCAGTCCAATACAGTAGGAAGGGATAAAACTTCCCCATTGGAAGCTGTCATTTGTGCCATTGATGACAGGCCTGCAGTCAGGCCGAGCAACAAAAAGGCTAACTTATTTTTTATTCCCGCCATTGTTGCTGCTGGTTTCCGATTGATAATATTCTGGAGGGAATCCATTGATGATTCGCCACAATTCATAATAAATACGCACGTCTTTCAGCAGAGCGATTCCTTTAGCGCCGCCACCCATGCGCAGTTGTTTGGGCCAGGGATGTGTGGGGTCATCTTCTTTTACCAGCACCCTGAATTTTCCATTGGTGCTAACATTGGTTTCTATAGCGGCAACTCTTCCTCCAAAAGTACCTATGCTGCTTTGTGGCCATCCACTGAATACGATTGCAGGGAAGCCGTCGAATATAAATCGTACTTTTTGGCCGATGGAAATCAGGGGAAGGTCCATAGGGTCTATGAACAATTGAACGGCAAACTGTACTTTTTCAGGCACAATTTCTACCAGCATATCACCTTCCTTGAGCATTTCTCCGATACCGGCTTTTTTTGCTTTGGTGATTTGTCCGCTCTGTGGTGCCCGAACGTAATACAATTTATTTCGGGCGTCGTAGTTGGCGTAGAGGTTGCGAAGTTTAGCCACTTCAGATTCTTCTGATGCTGCGGCTGAAATAGCACTGAATCGGTCACCTTCTGCTTTGGCAATCTTGTCATTGTATTCCTGCAGAGCACTTCTTTTTTCAATCAACAGATTGTTGATCTCTTGTTTGTTTTGCAGGAATTTATTTTCTACGCTGATTTTTTTCGCAACACCGTTTTGAAAGTTGGCCCTTCTTTTTTCCAATTCAATCAGTGCAATACTTCCGCTGTCATACATGATCTTTCCTGCGTCCAGCTGACGTTTATAGATAGACAGTTCATTTTGTGCAGCTATCAGGTCATTGCTGTCGCTGGCAACCTTAAGGTATTGCTGTTGTAGTTTGTTGTCGATGGAATTTAATTTCAGGTCGAGTGCATTTCTAAGGGCTACTACCTGAAGTTGAGCGGTTCCTGCTTTGTTGTTATAATTATCGATGCTTTTTTCTTTGGCCCCTACTTGTTCGCTGGTGCGCTTCAAAAGTTCCGGGTCGAAATAGTCTGTTTTAACTTCACCCAATTGCAGCAAAGTATCTCCGGCATGAACAAAGTCACCTTCTTTCACGTACCATTTTACCACACTGCCCGGAATCACACTGTTTACTTCCTGTGGCCGCTGGTCTTGTTGTAAGGTAGTGACTGAACCGGTGGCACGAATGTTTTGGGTCCATGGCAGGAAAAGTATGATCAGTAGAACAATCAGTGTCCATGACATCCACTTTTTAATGCGGCTCTTTTTTTCTATGTGGTAGATAGATTGAAAGGACCTCAGCTTCGATTTCTGGAGTTCTGATTCTATCGGCGTTGAGATAAATGGCTCCATGTGTTACTTAATTTTTTCGAGTTTACCATCCTTCATTTCTGCAACTGTATCGTATAAACTCACGTCCTTATCTTTTGCAATGATGAGTGCTGTTGAACCACGTTTTCTAATGAATTCAAGCAGGTTTATCTTATCCTCTTGATTCAATTGTTGAAAAGGTTCTTCCAGTAAAAGCAACCTGCTTTTTCCCATGAGTGATCGGGTTAGCAGGATGCGTTGCCGGATGCTTTGGCTCAGTCTTTTCCCGAGAGGGTCGAGAAGGGTATCAAATCCCTGCGGTTGCGACTGAATGAATGCGGTTAGTCCGGTATATTTTGCTACCCCCATGATTTCTTCGATGGATACTAGGGGATCGCCCATGGTGATATTGTCTAAGACACTGCCGCGAAAAATATCAAATTGGTTCAATAATACACCTGTATTCTGGCGAAGGGAAGATAATTTGTAATTAGAGATGGGCAAACCATCGATGAGTACCTTTCCATCCTGGTGTTTGAATGCACCGGTAAGAAGACGGAACATACTGGATTTACCACCACCGGAGGGGCCGGTTAAGAGTGCAATTTGTCCGGGCTCAATAGTCAGGTTGATTTTGTGCAGGATGATTTCTCCTTGTGGGTAGGCAAAGTTCACATCCCGGAATTCAATTTTTGCTCCTTCTGAAGCAGCACTAAGGGAAGCATTTCCTTCTGTTTCTTTGTCTGCACGGATAACGCTGTTCATCTTTTCAATGGAAGTGAACATTTCATAAAAGGCATCCAGACTGAACAGAAATTTTTCAACTGATCCTATGATGGCGATGATAACAAGGTCAGCCGCAATGAATTGACCTATGTTGATCTGTTGATCAACTAAAAGGGCGGCACCCACAATCAACATGGCGGCCGTGATCAGTGTTTTGAATCCAATCAGGCTCCATGCTTGTGTTAACAGTATTTTGAAGTAGCTGGTTCTTGCTCGCAGGTAGCCGGTACTGAGTTCATCCGTTTTCTTTACCTGAATTTCACAATTGCGGGTATACTTAAATGACTTGATCATTCTGGCCAGTTCTTGCAGCCAGGCTGCTACTTTGTATTTGTATTCACTGGCTTCCAATGCAGCGCTGAATCCGGGTTGAACAGTGAAACGAATGATCAGTATGATGGTAAGAATGAGAATTGCACCAAATGCAATGAAAATCGGGTGATAAAAAGAAAGCAGCATTAATCCCAGGGTCATCTGAATGGCTGCTGTTGGCAGATCCAGTAATATTTTTTCTATTCCTTTTTGGAAGGAAGGGACTTCGAAATAACGATTGATTAGCTCCGGGAGATAATACTGATCCATTTTTTCGACATCCAGTTTGGGGATTCTGTCTGCAAATTCAAGCGAATAGCGGACGAATATTTTTTGTTTTAGTTTTTCGATTACCTGGAGCTGACGAACTTGAAGTAAACCTGCAACCAATGTACCTGATACCACCATGAATATAAGTACGACAATCGAGGTGGAGATAGTACCTGCCAGCACAAAGTTGATGATGGTTTGAATACCCAGCGGTAATGACAATTGTACCAGTCCCGCCAGGATGGCGTAGAAATAAATCGAACTGATGTCAGCCCGATCTACCCTGAGTAAAGCAAGCATGGAACGAAAAACCTTTCCAGCTGATTGATAATGATTAGCCATTGATGCTTATTGACAAAGGAGTTTAAACAGGTAAGCACCGGTTTTTTTGCCGGTGTAAAAGTATAACATTTTTTTTCGCTCTGTGTTCAGTTCACTGGGTAACGGGTGCAAAGATATTGAGGTCAATATGGGCCTCTATGTTCAGCTCAGGCTCTTTGTGTGCCTCGATTTTTCTCAGGAGCTGTTCCATACTGGTTTCCAATTGGCCGATGCGCTTTTCGGCATGTGCAGATTCCTCGGCAGTTAACTTGCCCCCTGCAATGCGCTTTCTGTGGTATTCTATTTTGATGGAGAAGATGTCTGTTACAATGGAAACAGCATCTTGTTTGGGGTAGATTCCGTTGATTAATGTTAGTTCCATAATTTTTTGTTAAGGATACGCTTTTTATTGTCCCTGGGCTGCCGTGAATCCCGGTACCCCATCGAAAGTATATAAATTTTCTGTTTTAATGATTTCCAGTCCTTGCCGGTGAATTGCCTCCATCAATTCCAAAACATTGGAATAAGCCAGTGGATGGTCATTGGATGAAATGAACCTGCATCTCCAGTGATCGGTACAAAAAGTCTCCGGGAAACCTCCCGGCCATACCTTGGTTCCCCGGTTGGTGATCATTTTGAGGGAAAGCAAATCGGAATGACTTTTTTGTACATGTGTTGCCAATTCTTCTGCATTTCTGTTCGCGTAATGGATGAATACATCTACACCCACCAACTCTTTTTTTGCCGGTAGCGCAGGCTCATAAGTAGTTGTTATGTGCGCAAGTCCTTGCTGAAAATCTACCGCTCTTAACTTCTGAGGAAGCTGTCCCAACCGACTGATGATTTCTTCAGCAAATGCTCGGGTACCCACTTTCTTTTTTGATAGGCCTTCCCTGAAAATATCTGCAGTATGGATACCATCTTCCAGTGTTCTTAGCCAGGCATTCTGAATTCTCGCTGCTGCTTCATATTCTTCAACGTGCAAGAGCAACTGTATGGCAGCTAACAATAATCCGGAGGGGTTTGCTATATCTTTTCCTGCAATCATGGGTGCAGAACCATGAATCGCCTCAAATAAAGCAAATTGTTGTCCAATATTCACACTTCCACCCAGACCGACAGATCCGGTGATTTGTGCAGCAATATCACTTAAAATATCGCCATACAGGTTGGGCATTACGATTACGTCGAATAACTCCGGCGTATCTGCGAGTCTTGCAGCACCTATATCGACGATGAGGTGTTCTTTTTCTATTTCAGGATATTCATTTCCGATGCGGTCGAAGGTTTTATGAAACAGACCATCGGTGAGTTTCATGATGTTGTCTTTCGTAAAGCAACTCACTTTCTTCCTGCCACTTGAACGGGCATATTCAAAGGCGTAGCGGATGATTTTTTCAGTGCCCGGTTTGGAAATTAATTTCAGGCATTGGATTACTTCATCGGTTTGCTGGTGTTCGATGCCCGCATACAGGTCTTCCTCATTTTCACGTATGATGACTACGTCCATCACCGGATGCTTGGTAGCAATATAGGGGTGGTAGGACTGGCAGGGGCGGATGTTAGCGTATAGTCCCAGTACTTTTCGGAGTGTTACGTTTACGCTTTTATAGCCACCACCCTGTGGGGTAGTGATGGGCCCTTTTAGGAAGAGTTTGTTTTTTCGGAGGATGTCCCAGGCAGCAGAAGGTATGCCTGATTGATTTCCACTCAGGTAGGATTTTTCTCCGACTATGATTTCATCTGTTTCTATAGCGCATCCTGCAGCAGTAATAATTTGCAGGGTGGCATCCATGATTTCCGGGCCGATCCCATCCCCCCGGGCAATGGTTATGCGGGTAGGGATTTTAACTTTCATATAGCAAAAATGCCACTTTTTATTCATATACCTTTATTTATACTTGTTATTTTTGCAATAAATTTGCCTTATGAATTTCACCTTACATCAATTGAGAGTATTTCTGGTGGTGGCTGAAATGAAAAGTATTACCCAGGCCGCCAGGGAGCTGAATATGACCCAACCGGCAGTCTCTATTCAGTTGAAAAATCTACAGGATCAATTCGACCTTCCCCTGACGGAAGTTATTGGCAGAAAATTATATGTGACAGATTTTGGAAGAGAAATTGAAAGCATAGCCCGTCGTGTACTGGGGGAAGTAGATTCTATCAAAGATCATTCGCTCCGTTTCCAGGGTGTTTTATCAGGCAAATTGCGCATTGCATCTGCCTCCACCGGTAAGTATATTTTGCCCTATTATCTGAGAAATTTTTTAGCAGAAAATCCTCATGTGGAACTTGAAATGGAGTTAAGCAACAAGAACAAGGTGTTGGAAAAACTTCGCAACAATGATGCGGATTTCGTTCTGCTCACTGTTATGCCCTCTGATATGGATTTGTATGAGGAAGTTTTAATGCCCAACCGTCTCTATCTTTTTGGCGCCACAGATAATGTACAATCACTGCAGGAGAATCCGGTGAATACTTTGTTCGGGGATTTGCCTTTGATTTTTAGGGAAGAAGGATCCGGCACCCGGTACACCATGCAGCAATTCTTTCAAAAGTCGAATATTAGTCCGCGAGTAGGTCTCTCGCTCAACTCCACGGAAGCAGTTAAGCAGGCGGTACTTGCCGGACTTGGGTACTCAGTATTACCGTTGGTCAGCGTTGTGGATGAACTGATGTTGAACAAGCTTGCGATTATTCCCGTGAAGGGCTTCCCCCTGCGCAATAACTGGCGCATGGTCTGGTTGCAGAAAAAACAACTAACTGCTGTGGCATCTGCATTCCTGAACTATATCAAAGAACACAAACAACAGATTTATCAAACGCATTTTTCCCACCTGGAAAAAATACACTGATAACGCTCTGTCATTGGCGATGAGAATATTTTGTTAAAGCAGCAACAGGAAACTAAACCTTCTGTCGGTATCAGACTCCAACAAGGGTAAATTTTTCCATGAGTCTGAATAAAACCCAACGTCTTCTGCTGCTTGCTTCTGTCTGTTGGTTTTTTGGCGAAGGATTATTGGGTCCTCTTTTCACTGTTTTTGCAGAAAGAGTTGGCGGTGATTTGTTAGATATCACCTATGCCTGGGCATTGTTCCTGATCACTTCAGGGGTGCTGTATATTTTATTTGGCAAGTTGTTCAGCAAGTCCACTAAAAAGAAGGAAATACTTGTCTTCGGTTACGCGTTGAATACCATCTTCACTTTCGGTTATTTATTCGTGCACAACAGCACACAGTTATTCATCTTGCAAATTTTTCTTGCAATTGCGGAAGCGATTTGCACTCCTTTGTGGGATTCTATTTTCGCCAAGGAGCTGGATGAAAAAGATGATCTTTTCTTTTGGAGTGTGGCAGGAGGTCATACCCATCTGGTATCAGGAATTGCCATTGCGATTGGGGGATTGATCGCTTATTATATTTCATTTGAGGTGCTGTTTATCATTATGGGTATAATTCAGGCAATAGCCACCATTATCCAGTGGCGACTGTTGTATGTAAAGCCGGCTGAGTCTGCAGTGTAGTTGATGCTAATAGGTGTAGTTTTGTACAAATACCTGCCATGCGGTTCAGATTAACATCCCTATTGTTTTTTACGGTTTTTTTCTTCCATGCCTGTGCGCAGGATACGGCTTATGAGTACAAAAAAGCCACCCGTGATGGAATAGGCAAGTTTTACATGGGTAGAGAGATCGCAGCTGTGATGGGTGTTGGTGGCAGTTTTTGGTTGGAACGTGACAACAGAGATGAGGAGGAAGGAACATCAATGGCAGTCGAAAAAATGCCATTGAATTCAAATAGCATTGTAGCAGATATTGGGGCAGGTAGTGGTTATTATTCCTTTCGCATCAGCGAAAGGGTAACCAGGGGAAAGGTGTACGCATTGGAGATACAGGAGGGGATGCTGGAATTGTTGCGTGCCCGAAAAAAAATGTTGAAAGATAATCGGGTGGAAGTAAAAGCATGTACCCCGCAATCACTGCAGCTTCCGCCAGCATCTCTTGATTTGGCTCTCATGGTGGATGTTTATCATGAGCTTGAATTCCCCCGGGAGATGTTGCAATCAGTTTATCAGAGTTTGAAAGACAATGGCAAGTTGTTATTGATTGAATTTCGGGGCGAAGATCCTGAAGTTGCCATCAAGCCCTTGCACAAAACGACTGTCGAACAGTTGAATCGCGAATTGGGTGCCAATGGCTTTAAATTAAGTTACAGAGGTGATTTTATGCAGGTGCAGCATTTTCTTTTGTATGAAAAGATCCCTCAATTTTTTTCAGGTCAGTCAACCTCGCATTGATTCTATGATTCTTGTCAATAAACATTCGCCCTTCATCCGGTGCAAAAAAGGATTGCTGATTGTTCTACTGCTATTTTCATGCATTGGGCTGAAAGCTCAGTCAGGTCGGGTGAATACGTATAATACCATTGGCTGGTATAATTATTTCGGCAACTATCGTCTGTCTGATAAGATATCTCTTCATGCTGAATACCAGTGGCGAAGGACTCCCTTGCTATCAGATTGGCAGCAGAGTTTATTGCGGATTGGAGTGAACTATCAGTTGAAACCGTCGGTTCTTTTTCGGGTTGGATATGCGTGGGCAGAAACCTTTCCTTACGGAGATGTGCCTATTAATGTTTACGGAAAAACGTTTTCTGAGCACCGAATGTTTCAACTGCTGCAGTTCTCACAACCGGAAGGAAGGTTTGATTTTACACATCGGTTTATGCTTGAGCAAAGATGGATTGGCAGGTTTAGTTCGGCGGCACTGCAGCAGGAAGATGATTACGTATATGCTAATCGCATGCGCTATATGTTCAGAACAGTATATCGCCTGCGAAAGGATGCGCGAAAATACCCTCTTCCTTACGTGGCAGCGTATGATGAAATACTAATAGGTTTTGGGAAGAATGTTGCAGTCAACATTTTTGATCAGAATCGCCTGGGGTGTCTGCTGGGCGTTAAATTAAATTCTAACTGGACGATTGAAGGAGGCTATCTCAATCAGATACTTCAATTTTCCAGATTGGTAGGTGGACAGTCAGTTATGCAATACAACAGTGGCATGATTTTGAATGCCTGGCATGCTGTCGATTGGCGGAGGAAGAAAAAGTAAAAAAGTTACTTTCTTGCCATCACTTTCTCTGCTGCAGCTACAATATTGGGGGTATCGAGACCATATTTCACCAGCAAATCTGCCGGTTTACCACTTTCGCCAAAAGTATCATTGGTGCCGATAAACTCTATGGGAACCGGATGATTTCTGGCTGCGGCTTGTGCAACAGAATCGCCCATGCCACCGATGACATTGTGTTCTTCTACTGTAACAGCACAACCGGTTTTTTGCAGGGAAGCAACAATGGCGGCTGTATCGAGTGGTTTGATGGTATGAAGATTGATTAATTCTACACTATACCCCTTTTCTTCCAGGATCCGGCCGGCTTCAATGGCCTTCCACACCATATGTCCACAGGCAAAAATGCTCACGTCTTTGCCTTCGCTGAGTATTTGGGCTTTACCAATAATAAAGTCTTCACCGTTTTCACTGGTAAAGTTTGGCCATTTGGGTCGTCCAAAGCGGAGGTAAACCGGACCAGTATATTCGGCGATTTTTCGGGTAGCAGCTTTTGTTTGATTGAAGTCACAGGGAACGATGACAGTCATGCCTGGCAACATTTTCATAAGTCCGATGTCTTCCAAAATTTGGTGGGTTGCTCCATCCTCTCCGAGGGTGAGTCCGGCATGGGAGGCACAGATTTTTACATTCTTGTCACTATATGCAATGCTTTGACGGATCTGGTCATACACTCTTCCGGTACTGAAATTGGCAAATGTGGTTGTATAGGGAATTTTTCCTCCGATGGTTAATCCTGCAGCCATTCCCATCATATTTGCTTCGGCGATTCCACATTGGAAAAATCGCTCGGGAAAATCTTTCATGAAGGGACCCAGTTTCAATGAGCCGGCCAAATCTGCGGTAAGAACTACCACCTGGTCATTGGCTTTTCCTGCTTCGTAAATTCCCTCGCCAAAGCCGGCACGGGTTTCTTTTTCATTGAGTACCTGGATGTCTTTTAATGGCATGGGACTGATTTATTGATAAAAATAAATATTAGTGCGGTAGGTAGGAATTTAAAATACTTGATTTATCTGTTGACTGATGTTAGAACTTATCGTGCTTTTGTTTCGACCTTCTCATCCTTCAAAAGTGCTATAGAAATAAGGTGTTTTGGCTTCGAATTCTGCACTGCAGGTGTCTACCATTTTGTACACCCTCTTAATTCCCAGACTATTTCTTTTGTTAAGAACGTCTTCATCACTGGAGTTGCCTTGTAATATTCTGGAGATTTGAATGTCTGAGAATCCATTGACCTTGGCTTCCCGCAAAAGGGCTTCAGGTAATGTATCAATGGAGTATCCTGCGAGTTCTTTTTCAATGCGACACAGCTGTTGGATCTGGAAGATGAACCAGCGATCAATCCCGGTAGATTGAACAATTGATTTCACCGTGGTGCCTTGCATCAGGGCATCTTTGATGCGGAAAATCCGATCCCATTTGGGGGTTTTGATATATTCCGTCAGCTCCTCGTTTTTCATCAGACTCTTTCCATAATACCCCAAACCTACTGCTTCATTTTCCAGGCTTTGACATGCTTTTTGAATAGCTTCTGTAAAACTGCGGCCAATGCCCATCACTTCGCCGACACTTTTCATTTGAAGGCCAAGTGTGTCATTGGCTCCTTTGAATTTGTCGAAATTCCAGCGGGGGATTTTCACAATTACATAGTCCAGTGCCGGTTCGAAATAGGCGGATGTTGTTTGGGTAATCTGGTTTTTCAATTCATCCAAAGTATATCCTATCGCCAGTTTAGCTGCGATTTTTGCAATTGGGTAACCTGTTGCTTTGGAAGCAAGGGCAGACGAACGGCTAACGCGGGGGTTAATTTCTACCGCAATCAATTCTTCTGTTTCGGGGTTTTGAGCAAACTGAACATTGCATCCACCGGCAAAATTGCCCAGTGAGCGCATCATCAGGATGGCTTTGTTCCTCATATCCTGGAAAGAAGTATCGCTCAAAGTCATTGCCGGGGCAACTGTTATCGAATCCCCGGTATGCACCCCCATGGGGTCGAGGTTTTCGACAGTACAAATGATGACTACATTATCTGCCTGGTCACGGAGTAATTCCAATTCGTATTCCTTCCATCCTAACACTGCTTTTTCCACCAGTACTTCGTGAATGGGAGATGCTGTTAGTCCTCTTTCCAAGGCTGCATCCAGGTCATCCTTGCTGTGAACAAATCCACCGCCGGTTCCGCCAAGTGTGAACGAAGGGCGAATCACCAAAGGGAAACCGATGGCTTGAGCAAATTCTTTTCCTTCCAGAAAGCTATTGGCTACACGGCTGGGAGCCACATCAATACCAATTTTAATCATTAGCTGCCGGAATTTTTCTCTGTCTTCAGCCGTTTCAATGGCAGCGATATCTACACCTATCAATCTACAATTGTATTTCTTCCAGATGCCCAGTTCATCTGCTTCCATACAAAGGTTCAGGGCTGTTTGACCACCCATGGTAGGTAATACGGCATCAATTTGGTTTTCAGACAAAATTTGTTCGATGCTATCGGTGGTCAGGGGAAGCAGGTAAACCTTGTCGGCCATCATCGGGTCGGTCATGATGGTTGCGGGGTTGCTGTTGATCAATATTACCTTGATACCCTCTTCCCGCAAACTTCGGGCTGCCTGGGAACCGGAATAATCAAATTCACAGGCTTGGCCGATGATGATCGGACCTGAACCGATGATGAGAACGGAGCGAATGGAAGTGTCTTTAGGCATGGGTTGTATAATCAGGCAAATGTAAGAAGCTAGTCCCAATCTCCCCCGATTTTTGTCTTATCCATCCGGGTTTTCAACAAAAAACGCCGTTGGATGTTATTTACTCCATAATCAATGAATTTAAACTGCATTTATGGCTGAATTAAAAGAGGGCGGAAAGGCCCCCGCTTTCAAAGGCGTGGACCAAAATGGTCAGCCGATATCCCTGGCGGATTTTAAAGGGAAAAAGGTGATACTTTATTTCTATCCCAAAGATGATACACCCGGTTGTACGACCCAGGCGTGCAACCTTCGGGATAATTATAAGGCACTCATTAAAAAGGGCTTTCAGGTGATTGGGGTGAGTGTTGATGACGTTAAAAGCCATAAGAAATTCGAGACCAAGCATGCGCTTCCTTTTCCATTGGTGGCTGATTCCGATAAGTCCATTGTTACCAAATACAATTTATGGGGGGAGAAGAAGTTCATGGGAAAAACATATATGGGAACTACCCGCACAACGTTTCTGATTGATGAAGCCGGTAAGATTGTGAAGATCATCAACAAACCCGATACTGCTAACCATACGGAGGAAGTATTGGCTGCCTGGGCTGAGGTTAAATAAGCATATAATCGTAAGCAGAAAAAAAAAGAGCAATTCGCCGTAAGGCAGATTGCTCTTTTTTAATGGGGTAAAGACTATTTACTTTTTAGTCTCCAGTAATTTGAAGAATTGATCCAATTGTGGTAAAATCACGATGCGGGTACGACGATTGGCAGCGCGACCCTCGGCTGTAGCATTGTCCATCAGCGGGAGGTACTGGCTGCGTCCTGCAGCGGTCATGCGCTTCGGATCGAGACCATAGCTTTCCTGCAACAATCTAACTACCGTGGTTGCTCTCTTCACGCTGAGGTCCCAGTTGTCTTGAATGCCTGCGCTGCTGATGGGAACGCTGTCGGTATGTCCTTCCACCATGAATTCGATGTCGGGTTGAGCGTTCAGTACCTTGGCAACTTTGCCGAGTACTTCTTTGGCGCGGTCAGTGATAGAATAACTTCCGCTCTTGAACAGAAGTTTATCAGAAATGTCAACATAAACAACTCCTTTGTCAACTTTGATGTTGATGTCTTTGTCATCCAGGTTACCGATGGCACCTTTCAGGTTCATCACCAATGCCATATTCAAAGAATCTTTCCGGGCGATGGAGCCTTGCAGATCTTTGATATAAATGTCTTTGGCTCCTATGTTTTCCAACGACTTTTTAATACTTTCTGCCTGTGACCCGGTAATCAATGAAAGGTCTTTCAGTTGATTCAGTACAGTATTGTTGTTTTCGCGCAGATAATCGATTTGCTTATTAAGGTCAGCAATTTGTCCTTCCAACAAAGCTTTTTTGCTATTGAGGTCAGATACCTGTCCGTTTGATTTTTCGATAGCGAAATTGCATTTTTTTAACTCATCCTGCAGGTCTCTGTATTTTGCCTGCATGGCAAGATAGTCACCGCTTAGCTGGGCATACTTGGCTTTTTCTGCATCCAGGGTTTTGGTGCTTACACAAGAGACGCCGAAAAGGGCGATGGTTACTACTAATAGAAAATTTCTTTGTTTCATGGGCTGGGAATTGGGTTCAAATTTACTTAAAATTGCACAATTCATGCCAATCACTTCGTTGAGGTGTCATTTTATCAATTTATTAAGAGGTTGAATTGGAAGAAAGGTCGCTGCAATTTTCACTCTGACAACAGTCAGATTGATTTATTGTGCCCAGATTACCTGTTTTTCTTCCTGGCTCCAGGGGATGTACTGATCTCCAAATGAAGCATCTACCGCCTTTCTTTTTATTTTCAGCGTAGGTGTGAGTAAACCATTGGAGATGGTCCATTCCTCACCCACTACAATTACTTTTGATAATCTTTCGTGGTGTTCCAGCTGACTATTGGTTTGTTCGAGTAACTGCTGTAATGCTGATGTTTGTTGTTCAGCGGGTTCAGATTTAACGGATTCAGCAAGTGTGCAAATTGCCATGGCATTGGGAAGTCCGGAGCCGATCACACAAACCTGTGACAGCATACCGGCTTGTAAAAGTTTAGACTCGATGATGGCCGGCATAACATACTTTCCTTTGCTGGTTTTGAATTGGTCTTTGATGCGTCCGGTAATGGTCAGGAATCCCTCTGCATCAATGGAACCCTCATCACCTGTTTTCAGATAGCCGTCTTCAAAAGAAGCTGCCGTGAGTTCGGGTTCTTTGTAGTATCCTAGCATGGATGCGGGGCTTTTTACCTGCACCTCATTGTCTTTACCCAATCGAACGATTACTCCGGGATAGGAGGTGCCAACTGTTCCAAATTTTACTGATTCCTTTCTGTTGGAATGAGAGAGTGCCAGGTTTTCTGTCATACCATAGGCTTCCTGAATAATTATACCCAGGCGCTGGAACCAGAATAACAATGCCGGATTGATGGGGGATGCTCCGGTGAAAGCATGTTTATAACGAGATAATCCCAGTTTTTTTCTGATGCCGGATTTAATCAACGACGATACAATAGGTATGGATAATAGTCTGTTCAGTTTCTGTTGGGGTATTTTTTTCAATATGCCTTCCTGGAGTTTTTCCCAGATTCGTGGAACTGCCAGGAAAATGGTGGGCTGTGTATGTGCGAGGTTAGCAGCAAATGTATCCATCGATTCGACGAAATAAATTTTGCTACCGGTGAAGATTGCGCCACATTCTACCAGCATTCTTTCCGCTACGTGGCAGAGGGGCAGGTAGGAAAAAAAAGTTTCTTTGTGTAGGTGGGTATAGCTTTGGAGGAAGGCATCAACCGCATAGGCGGTTGCAGCATGGTTGTGCATGACTCCCTTGGGCTGTCCGGTAGTTCCGGAAGTGTACACAATGCAAGCCAATGCCTCAGGATCGACTTTGGGATCACCTTCCAATGGCGCATGGTTGGCTACCAAATCATCCCAGTTCAGGCAACCTTCATTGGGATAAAAGGGGAAAGTAATTTGTATCAAATCATCTGGCACACCTTGTCTCAAGTAGGCAGGGTTATCAAGTTTGCCAATGAAAATGGCTTTCGTTTCGCTGTGGTCAATAATTTCTCTCACTGCTTCCGGGGTGATGTTGGGATAGAGCGGCACGCCAATACATCCGGCCATAGTGATGGCCAGATCTGATAGTACCCAGTGAGCACAGTTTTTACTGAGGATGGCGATTTTATCTCCCTGACCGAATCCCATTGATCTAATGGCAGCTGCCATGCTTCTGATTTCTTGTCCGGCCTGCTGCCAGGTAAATTCCCGGTAAATACCGCTAACGGGTTCAGACAAAAACAACTCGTGTGGTTGTGCTGCTTCAAACTGACAAAATTTTTCTATGAGCAGCGGTAAATGCTGTTTCATGGGTATTAATTTTTAAGGTTGCATGAGATGTGATATGCCAAGAGCGGGGTTTTTTCCCTGCAGTGCGCCAAAGAATGCAATGATTTTCAGGAAATCTGCATCGGTATCTATCGTGGTGTCAAAGGGTTCATCAATCACCACTTCTTTTTTACCGAAGTCAAAGCCAATCATTAAAAGGGGAACCTGTGCTTGCTTTGCGATGTGATAAAACCCGGTTTTCAGCCGTTCTACTTTTCGGCGGGTTCCTTCCGGAGAAAGTACCAGTGAGAAGGCATCTGCTTCATTGAATCTTGCTACCACCTGATCGACGAGGTTGTGTGCGGAAGATCGATCTACCGGAATGCCTCCCAGCCAACGAAAGAAAAATCCGAAGGGCCCATCAAATAATTCTTTTTTACCCAGGAAGCGAACGTGTGCCAGGTGCAGTTTAGAACGAACGGCCAGTCCCAGAATAAAGTCCCAGGCACTGGTGTGTGGGGCAACAATGATCACCAGTTTTTTCAGGTGATAAGGATAGTTCCCACGAATTTTCCACCCTGTTATCCATAACAGGAAACTCCAAATCATTCGCATAAGGCAAGCAATGTTCTTAACAACAAGGTAATAATTCCTGATGATATGTTGAAAAAACAAATGATTTAATACACCCCAATATTTACCTGTTGCATCTTTTTTCATAAAAATCGATCTGTGCTTAACAGAGAATGAGCAATTTTCTCATTTGTTTTAGCGTTTATGTAAAAAATCAATCCCATGCCCTCACTGCGTTCGTTGGTGGGCTCTGAGCTGATGCTGGTAAAACAGCACATAGCAGGCATCCGCCAGATTGTGCCCAACCAGATTCGGTTATCTGCCTCAGAGAGAAGAAGTCTGTTTAAGCTAAATGCCAAGCGGCAGGAGTTTGTGCAGAAGTCATTCAATTACATGCGGCAACATTCTTCTGAATTACCCTCTTTCATTGACATAGCAGGATGCAATAATGATTTGCATCTTTATCAGCAATGCGCTGAAGTGATCAAAGAGTTGGAGCAGTTACAGGAAAAATTGGAAGATGCCCGGGTTTTTTTAGGTAACCGCATCATGAAACAAACACGGGGATTTTTTCTTCATGCACGGGGAGCTGCCGAGGCAGGCCACAAGGGGTTTCAAGACGTGTACGATGATCTCAAACCCCACTATGCCGTTGGGAGAAATTCTACTTCTCGAAGGATAAAATAATAACTACATGGAAATGATATGCTATGCTAATCACAGTTGGGTTCCCCTTAAAGAGGCGGGTGTTTCGCTTTTAGATCTGGGCTTGCGCAGGGGATACGCCGTTTTTGATTTTCTCCGGGTTTCCGGAGGTGTCCCTTTGTTTTTGTCTAAGCATATAGATCGGTTCTTTCAGAGTGCCAAAGAGATGCGGCTTGACTTGCCCTGCAGCAAAAGCGATTTACACAATCTTGTTCATGAGATCATCCGCATTAACCAGATGAAGGATGCCGGTGTTCGGATGATGTTAACAGGTGGTAATTCTCCCGATGGAATACACCTGGGTAAGCCTCAGTTGTTCATAGTGACAGAGCCTCTTGTTGCTCCTCCGGAAGAGATGCGTACCGAAGGGTATCAACTTGTTTCCTATCCTTACCGGCGTCATTTCCCCCTTGTTAAAACTACAGATTATACGATGGAATTGTGGCTTCGTCCGATGATAGAAGACCATCGTGCCAATGACGTTTTGTATCATCACCATGGCATCATCAGTGAATGTCCGCGGTGTAATTTTTTTGTAGTGAATGAGGCAGGTAACTTAGTTACTCCCGATAGCCATGTATTACCGGGGGTTACCCGCAGCAGCATCCTTGAGATTGCCAATGAAATAGGTATATTGGTTGAATTGCGTGATTTGTATTTACATGAACTGCCCTTTGTGAGAGAGGCCTTTATCAGCAGTACCACCAAACGCATCATTCCGGTTTCAAGAATAGATGATATCTACCTGCCGGTGAAAGGACCTGTAACCTCTCTGCTCTATCAACGTTTTATAGAACGGGAACAAGCAGAAATTGCCAATGGACGCTTCTCCTGAAAAAAAGCCTGTTCTTCGTATCAATTCCGGCGAGGGCCAGATTTTACCTGTAACAGTTGAGTGGCAGGGTGAGCAGGCTTTTACTTTAGTAGCACCCCCCGCAATCGATACACATACCCATGTTGTTATTCGTCGGCTGTTTCACCAACTTCAGCAGGCATCCTTTTCTTATATCACCGATCTCATTCCTGCCTATCATACCCTGACCATTGTTTTTGATGCTACACTTCTACCAACTGACCACTCAAGAAAGTCTCCCGGTAACCAGGTGCTGCAGAAAATAATACAATATTTATCAGCGTCGAATGAAGCTGTCAAGGAAGAAAGCAGGATGTTGCGGATTCCGGTTTGCTACCATAGTTCACTGGCTCCCGATTTACATTCTCTCGCAGAGCATCTTCAGCTACCTACTGATGAGTTGATCGGGATACATGTTGCGACCACTTATCGTGTTTTTATGTTGGGGTTCTTGCCCGGCTTTGCTTACTTGGGCCCTGTCGACGAACGCATTGTTGCTCCGAGACATACCCGACCGAGATCCGATGTGCCGGCAGGTAGTGTTGGAATTGCCGGGGCACAAACCGGAATCTATCCCATCCAATCTCCCGGTGGTTGGCAGCTTATTGGCAGAACCCCCTTACAATTGTTTACACCCCATCAGCTTCCGCCTTGCTTACTTCAACCCGGTGATGAAGTTGTCATGTATCCTATTTCGTTGGATGAATTTAATCAATGGCCAACAACATGAGCATACAGGTCATCAAGAAGGGAAGCTGGGATACCATACAAGACAATGGGAGAAGGGGCTGGCAACACCTGGGTATTCCTGTTGGTGGGTCAATGGATACAATTGCTGCACAAATGGCCAATTTTCTCGTGGGTAATTCGCACCGGGAGGCAGTATTGGAAATGTTTCTTCCCGGTCCGACACTCCGGTTTTCAGCGCCTGCACTGATTGCGATCACCGGAGCCGGTCGTGTAACTGCTTCAGAGGACATTGCAGTTGATTATAACCGTCCCGTCTTTGTAGCGGAAGGAACTACCTTGAGCTGGCAGCCAACAGCTACAGGAAGAATTGCCTACCTGGCAATACAAGGGGGATGGCAGTTAGAACCCTGGCTTGGAAGTTATGGTACCTGTCTGGGTGTTGCTGCGAGTGGATGGCAGGGAAGACCCTTACAAAAAGGAGATGTAATTCCTTTTCGTTCATCTATTGCACCGGCGGAGCGTTTGCAGGAAACGACGATCAGGTCATTGCCCTGGAAACATACTTTATCTATCGATAAGTCTTCCCCCATCCGACTGTTACCGGATGCTCATTTGTCATTGCTGGATGACCACTCCAAAGGACAATTGATTTCATCATCCTTTTCTATTCATGCCAACAGCAACCGCATGTCATACAAGCTAGTAGGATCGCAGCTATCAGGACAACGTCGTGAGATGATTTCTTCCGCAGTGATGCGGGGTAGTTTACAATGGCTGCCGGATGGAGGGCTTCATATTTTCATGGCTGATCACCCTACTACGGGTGGTTATCCGCGCATCGCTCAGGTAATAGCAGCAGACCTGGGGCGACTTGCTCAATGGCCACTGAACGAACCGGTTCATTTTGAATGGGTCACCCGTGAGCAGGCTGAAGAGTTATTGCTCGAACAACATGCCTATCTCTCTACATTGAAAAATACATTGCACTTGCGCCTGGCTTCGTATCTTACCGGCAGTAAGTAATGATTTGCCTGTGGCAACAATAGATATTAATTGTGATCTGGGTGAGGGATTTCCCGATGATGCCCGTCTGATGCCGTTCATCAGCAGTGCCAACATCGCCTGTGGAGCCCATGCAGGAGATATTCAGTTGATGCAATCAACTGTTGAGCTGGCCTTGTTGCATGGGGTTGGTATAGGTGCACATCCGGGATATGAAGACCGCAAAAATTTTGGCAGAATTGAGCAAACACTATCAACTGCTGCTCTATACGATCTTATTACAGCACAAGTTTACCGGCTAAAAAAAATCACTGAGGCATCAGGCGGAAGTCTCCAACACGTGAAGCCACATGGAGCATTGTACAACCAGTCGGCCCGCTCTTCGGAGATAGCTGCTGTGATCGCTGCTGCAGTGAGAGATGTAGACAACCGACTGTACTTATATGGGCTTAGTGGTTCCTGCTCTATCACCGCTGCGCAGGAAGTGGGACTTCCTACCCGTGAGGAAGTCTTTGCAGACAGAAGATATGACGATACCGGGCAACTTCTATCGCGGATACATCCTGAAGCCTTGATAAAAAATCAGGAAGCTGCCTGTCGGCAGGTTATGCAAATGATCACTGAAAAATCTGTCACTTCTCTGTCGGGGAAAGTTATACCAATAGTTGCTGAAACGATTTGTATACATGGCGATGCTGAAGGTGCGGCACAACTGGCCGATTATTTATATCATCATCTCACCAATCATGCCATCCAACTCCTCAAAAAATAAATACAGCTGGTTCAGTGGTGCAGGATTGGGTGCGGCATTTTTAATGGCGAATTCGTCTATCGGCCCCGGCTTTCTTACCCAGACCACTGTATTTACTTACCAGTTGTTGAGCAGTTTTGGATTTGTCATTTTAGTATCTCTCTTGCTCGATATAGGAGCACAACTTAATACGTGGCGCATCATTACCATGAGTGAAATGCGTGCTCAGGATATTTCCAATCAGCTTTTCCCCGGTTGGGGCTATTGCATTTCATTTCTGGTAGTAGCCGGAGGATTTGCTTTCAATATTGCCAATATTGCGGGATGCGGACTTGGCCTCAACGGTTTAACGGGCATAGAATTCAAATATGGGGCTGCTATCAGTTGTGTTGTTGCCCTGCTTCTTTTTTGGTACCGTGAAATTGGTCCTATGCTGGACAGGTTTACACGTGTTGCGGGCATGGCAAAAATTGTGTTAACGCTGCTCATAGCCATTGCAGCACATCCTCCGGTTTTGCAAGCAGTACAGCATACTTTCGTTCCTGTTACCATCAGCACCCAGGCGATTGTTACCATTGTAGGTGGAACAGTGGGGGGATATATTACATTTTCAGGAGCCCACCGACTTATGGATGCGGGTATCAAGGGGAAGGCTCATTTGCATCAAACAGACCGGAGTGCGATGGCGGGTATCCTGATATCCGGATTGATGCGTTTTATTCTTTTTTTAGCTGTTCTGGGTGCTGTTCAACTGGGTTGTGTACCCGATCAAAATAATCCCGCTGCATCTGTATTTGGATTTGTTGGGGGCAATTGGGGCTTGCGTATTTTTGGTGTAGTGTTGTGGGCTGCTGCACTTTCATCTGTTATAGGTGCTGCCTATACTTCCATTTCTTTCCTCAAAACTTTTCACCCTTTCATAGCCAGGCACGAGCGTTTGTTCATCTCTGTATTTATTGTTTTGTCAACACTGGTTTTTGTTGCTGTTGGAAAGCCGGCTCAACTTCTTTTACTGGCCGGAATGATCAATGGGCTGATTCTGCCGATCGCTTTGGGAACCTTACTCATTGCCGGTAATAAACCTTCACTCATGAAAGACTACCGTCATCCACTCTGGATGCAATTGGCCGGGTGGCTGGTGGTAGTTGTAATGGGATGGATGGGAATAGGTGCTGTTCAGGAATGGTTAAACGGAACCCTTTTCAAGTGAGTCTTTCAGGGCCTGATAGTTGTTTGTAGGATGTACGCTGGCGAGTTGAATTTTTTTGATGAAAGCTGCAGCGACAGGTCGGTAATTTTCCAGACTTCCCAAATAATATTTGTCATAATACTTTAGCAGTATCCGAAAGCAACCTGTCACATCATCATCCAACATTGCCTGAACCGCTGTTTTAGTTTCTAGTCCGCCCAATCTTTTGCGAATGCGAAGTATGGTGGCAATTATTTGTTCTTTTGGATGGGATCCGTAATCTTTTAGAATTTGTTGCAAGCGTTCTTCAAAGGGAATATCCAGGAAGTAGAGGGGACTATTCCGCATCTGCTGAAACAGGGCGCCGGGGATGTTAACGTTACCTATTCGTTGGCTCTCGTCTTCTAACCATATTGTTGCAGGTGCCACCGGCAGTTGAAGCAATGCAACTAATTTTTCACCCAACAGGTTTTCAAACATTTCCTGTGTAGGTTGTGGGGGCATTCCCAGGTTACCAAATGCAGATCCTCTGTGAGATGCCAGACCTTCGAGATCAATGGCGTGCTGTCCTTGCTGTATCATGTGCTGAATGAGCAAGGTTTTTCCGCTGCCGGTACAACCTCCGATCATTCGAAAAGGAAAAGGTTGGTTGAAGAGTTGGTGCACCTTGTTTCTATAGGCTTTGTAACCACCTTGCAGGGTATGTACTTCAAACCCATAGAGATCAAGCAGCCAGGCAATACCTGCACTGCGCATTCCACCTCGCCAACAATGAACCAAGAGCTTCGGTCGATGGCTTTCATCATGGCTTTGTTTCTTTTTCTTTTTGGTATGCTCGTTAATTATGCGCTCGGCTTCCTCTACCATCGCAACCATTTTTGGACCAAAAAATTGAAGTCCTAATTTGATGGCAATCTCTCTGGTTTGCTGTTTATAGGCAGTTCCAACTATTTTCCTCTCCTCATCAGAAAAAAGCGGAAAAGATAAAGCGCCCGGTATATGACCTTGCTGAAATTCTGCCGGACTTCGCACATCCAGAACAGGATGACGGACAGCTAATTCCATGAAAGTCTCAATATTCTCTCTTTGTACGGCCATGACTACAAAAGTAAGCGGAGATTTCTGTAACTTAACCTCGTGAAACGTTTATTGGTAATCCGACACGCGAAAACACATCCGGCACTGGCAGGACAAAAAGATTTTGACAGGAAGCTGAATGACAGAGGTTTGGCGGATGCTCCCAGAATGGCTCAACGGTTACTTGACAGGGGCATTGATATTGATGGGTTTTATAGCAGTCCTGCCAGTCGTGCATTTGCTACTGCTTCTTTTTTTGCTGCGGCCTTCCAGTTGCCTCCCACAGCCATTCAAACCTTTCCTTCGTTCTACCATCCTCACCCGGCAGATATTTTTCAAAAAATAAGTGAGTTTCCCGATCGGGTGCGCACGGCAGCCATTTTTGCACACAATCCCGGACTCACAGATTTTGTCAATCAGTTAAGTGATATCCGTATAGATCATTTGCCTACCTGCGGCATATTTGCTGTTGCTGCTGATATTCAGCACTGGTCGGATTTTGGCCAAGCCACCCGCTATTTTTTCTTTTTTGATCAACCCAAGGAAGGGGGTCTTTTTTTATAATTGGTCAGAAATACGCCTCCTATAATCAGCAGGGCTGCCAGTATGCGCTGCAGGGTAAGTTCTTCTCCAAAGAAGAAGCAGGCGATGAGCGTAGCAAAGATAGGTTGGGTATAAATGTAACTTCCGGTGGCGGCTGCACCCAATTGGGAAATTCCATAGATATTGAACAGGTAAGCCAGAAATGTGGCACCAATGGTTACGAACAAGAGTGCTGCCCAGGCATTGGCAGGCCAGCTTTGAAATTGGATGGAGAGCAAGTCGGGCGTACCCAGCGGAAGTATGATAATGGCACCGAGTAAAAATAGCCACCGCAAAATATCGGTGCCCTGGTATTGGCTCATGAGTGGTTTGATTAGAACCAGGTAGAATGAATATGAGATGGCATTGAATAACACTAGGATATCTCCCGTTAAGCTATCCGGTGAATGATTGCCAGAACCTTTGAGAAGTATCAGCATGCCGGCACCTGAAAGTCCTAATAATAGCCCGATGGCTTTTAATATTGTAAAGGATTCCCGAAGTAACCAGGCGGCGATGCCTGTGATAAAAAGCGGGGTGGCCAGCGAGAGCAAGGAGCTGTGAATGGGAGAAGTCATCGAGACACCTTTGATAAAAAACAATTGGTTGATAACGATGCCGGTCAGGGAACACAGCGCCAGTAGTGGCCAATCTTTTTTTGCCGGCCAGGCTCTGCCTCCTGAAAAACCAAAACTTATTGTAAAGAAAAAAATAGCAACAATTACCCGTGCTGCATTTAAAGCAAATGCGGGCATATATCCCGGAGTAATGATTTTTACGATTGAATAACTAGCTCCAAAAATCAGGTTGGCACCGATCAATGCCAGGTGTGCCCGTAAGTTTTTCTTCATTGTGGCAAAGCTACATCAGGATGTATCAATTTCTTTATTTGCGACAAACAGAGATCTTGATCATAAACTATGGTTGGCGGCGCTGAAAAGGGAAACTGGCGGGCAGCTGCAACTGTTTCATTGAAACTGAATTTTTCCTGTTCAACACTGAAGGCCCATTGCTGTTGCAGTAGTTGTTGTGCCAGATAGATTTGTTCGGTTTGTCCGGGTGTAGGAATGAGGATGGCTTTTTTCTGCAGGTGTAAAATTTCCATCACTGATGTGTAACCACTTCGGCTGATGATCCATTCTGAAGATTGCAGTGCTTCCTGTAATTCTGTGCCGGTGAGATGATTTTTACAGGTGATGTTGAAGGGAAAGTCCGGCAGGGTTTGTTCGCCCGGTAATCCGCGAACAAAAAGTACTTTTTCTTTCACTTTTTGTAGATCACCGATAAGTTTTTGTTCCAGTATGGTTCTTTGTGGTTCGGGACCGGAAAGTAAAATGCAGTAGGTGAAGGCGGATGGTGTTTTCACCGGCTCAAATCTGCTTAACCAACCGATATAATGTAGCGGGGTTACCGGCATTTTTTGCGGGTGTGATAAAATCCCGGCAGCAGTAGGAATGTGAGCGGAATCAGGAACCCAAATCTCATTGAAGCGGTTCAACAATTGATAATGAATACGTTGTAACAAGTTTTGACCAATCCCGTAAGGGGTAAGGATGGTCAGTTGGTGGGTTAGAATGATAGAGGGTGTACAGGGGTGAAAAAGACCGTATCGGTTATCGGATATTACGAGGTCAAAGGAGTGTTTTTCCATTTGTTCTTTCAGCCATTTATTTTCATGGCGGATGGAGCGAAAAATTTTTGGCAGTTGAACCAACATTTTGAAGGGCAACTGCCAGTGCTTCTTGCTGTAGGTAATGCCGTAGCCGCGGAGGGGTAATACGGTTAATTGGGGGAATTCCCGGTTGAGCAGGATGGCTTGTTTTCCCTCACCTGCCAGCATCACTTCATGTCCGGCCGCCAGCAGAGATCTGATGATTGGAATACAGCGGGTAGCATGACCCAGTCCCCAATCCAGGGGTGCCACCAATATTTTTATCTTTTGTCTAACTTTGTTCAAGTGCCTAAAAAGCTTTATTTATTCCGATTACACTAAATTAGCAGAACTGTATGAAGATCCGAATCAACCAATTTATCGTTTTTTTGTTACTTGTATCGGTAGTGGCCGGGTCTTGCAGTATGCAAAGAAAGAGCCGTGGTGCCAAATTTTGTGGTTGTCCGAATTTAAAATGAGCTGAGTGCATATGGATTATTCTCGCAGAGAACTGGTAGTATTATCCCGTCCCGGCATAAGCCGCAAAGAGGATTATGAGCAGGAAGTGCGGTTATTGCATCAATTGCTGCAGTATGCTGAGCGCTGGGAATCATTTTGCGCTGTGCATGAAATCATTGACATCAATCGATACAAGATCATTCGCAAGCCCTGGCAGATTCAACAGATACTGCAGGATAAGCCGGTCAAGCCCTTTGTTTTCCTGATTAATAAAAATTAATCAAACCGCTGCCTTTTACTGCAGCGGTTTGTATTCCTTGAACCATTTGACGGGTACACTTTCTACAAGACTTTGATAGTTTTTCCAGGGGCCTTCGAAAAAGGTATTGGCTCGCTGTACCACACTGTTCACAGCATTGGCAGCATCCTGCATTAGTCTTCTTTCCTGTGCTCCCGGGATGGCATTCTTTCCCATGACGGTCATGCGTGCCTCACCGAGCAGGGAGTTGACAGTCGTTTGAGGAACATTGCCATAGCCCTGTTTTTCCTGGGGTTTTCCGCTGAGTGTTTCCCGCATGGCTTTGATGCTGTCTTGCATTGCTTTGGTAGCTTTTTTCAATGTGTCGGTTTTTGCAGGCTCCATGTCTTTGTAGCTTGCTTCCACTTTTTTGATGATTTCATCTGCTTCACTGATTCTATCTACGAGGCCAACGAGTTTTAAAGTAGATTGGTCTAACTCCTTGTTTGCTTCCCGGATGGCTTTTCGAACGTTGGGATCGAGTGGTGCTTTGGGGTCATCCTGTACAGTGATCATACAACTGTCGGCAATTCCCTTGCCCAGAGAGATGACAACTTTATAGGTGCCGGGGTCTACCGGTAATCCGCCCGGTTCATCATTACCGCCTCTTCCGCCCATGCGGCCTCCGCCACCTCTTCCACCCATTGCGGGCTGACGAATGCCCTTTCCTTCCATGCCCCAGTAAAAACGATTGAACCCACTGTCTGCTTTAGCTTTCAGTGTTCTTACGGCTTGTTGATTGGCATCATAAATTTTGATTTGAGCCGTGTCGGGGAGTTTATTTTTTCCGGTATCCCTGCCCGCTTTGTTCACGAAGAAGCTGATAGGTGCTCCTGTTCTTCTGTTTTCTCCTTCGTAGGTGCCCCAGGTACTGTATTCAATACCGGAAGCATTTTTTATGTTGGCCTGATAAGAAGTAGGTGGTTGGAATGCAGTAAGTGGTGTGCCCGGCAATTGCCCTTTGTTGGCTGCCAGTTTTCTCAGTGGACGAATATCATCGAGTATCCAAATTGCGCGACCAAAAGTACCGATGACCAGGTCTGCTTCCCTTTCCTGGATGTCTAGATCATATGTGGAAACTGAGGGATAACCATTTTTAAATTGTTGAAACTGATTGCCATTGTCCATACTCACCCAAAGCCCTTGTTCTGTTCCAACGAAAATCAGGTTAGGTTCAACAGGATCTTGGATCATGCAGAGAACATATCCGGTCAGTTTCTTTTCATCTGCCATTCTGGTCCATGTTTTTCCAAAGTCATTGGTACGGAACAACAGTACGGCATTGCTGCCTCTGCGATAATCATTGGCAACAACAAAAGCTTCACCTGCTATGTGTCGTGATGCTCTTATTTGAGGAATCCAGGCACCCGCAGGAAGACCGGGAATTTTATTTCTGAAGCTGGTCCATGTTTTTCCTCCATCGGTGGTAAGTTGAACTATACCGTCATCGGTTCCTACCCAGATCACATCTTTTTGAATGGGAGAGGGTGCGATTGTCAGTATGGTACAATAATTTTCTGCACCTGTTATATCAATGGAGATCCCTCCATTGTTGCTTTGATCGATTTTAGCACTATCATTGGAAGTCAGATCGGGGGAAATAACCTCCCAGGAAGCGCCCCTGTCTGTACTTTTATTGAGGAACTGGCTGCCATAATAAATGGTACCCTTGTCAAATGGATCTTGAGCTAAGGCGGCATTCCAGTTGAAACGATGCCGGGTACTAAGATTGGGCCGGGGTGGACGGATGCTCCAATCTTCGCCTGTTGCGATGTTGTATCTGCTCAATGCACCACCCTGGCTCATCGAGTAAACCCAATTGGGATTAGCAGGATCTGCTGACACGTCAAATCCATCGCCGCCTCCCACACCCTGCCAATAAGCATTTCTAATGCCGCTTCTTACCCAAACATAAGCGGGACCATGCCAACTGCCATTGTCTTGCAACCCACCCATTACATTGTAAGGAATTTGGTTGTCGGTGTTGATGTGATAAAATTGACCGAGGGGTAACTTTTCATCAAACTGCCAGGTTTTTCCGCGGTCGCGGGAAATACCGATGCCACCGTCATTACCATCAATTATCAATGATGGGTTGGTGGGATGTATCCACCAGGCATGGTGGTCGGGATGTATACCGCTATAGGGTATGATGGTCTTGAATGTTTTTCCTCCGTCTTCACTCATACCAATCATCTGGTTGATGTTGTACAAACGATTTTCATTTTGAGGATCTACTGCTATGTCTTGAAAATAAAATGCACGATTGGTAACTACGGAAGGATCGCTGTTCACCAGTTCCCATTTGTTCCCACCATCGTCTGACCGGTAGAGACCGTTCTTCGTGGCTTCCACCAATGCATAAATTCTGTTGGGATCATTTCTGCCTATGGCAATACCAATTCTGCCGAGGTCACCCGCGGGAAGTCCCTCTTCTTTCCCCAATTTCTTGAAATTTTTTCCTCCGTCATAGGTAACATACAAACCGCTTCCACTTCCACCGCCTTTCAGACTCCAGGGGGTACGGATATGTTGGTACATATTGACCAGCAATTTTTGCGGATTGGTAGGGTCCATCACCATGTCGCCAACACCGCTGGTATCATTGGTATGAAGGATCAGCTTCCAGGTTTCACCTCCATCGGTAGTTTTATACAGTCCTCGTTCAGGATGCGCAGCAAAGGGATTGCCCATAACACCTACATAAACAACATCAGGTTGTTGTGGGTCAATCAGTATCCGGTGGATGTTTCTTGTTTTTTGAAGTCCCATGCACTTCCAGGTTTTTCCACCGTCGAGACTTTTATAAATTCCTTCGCCCAGACTTACTGAATTTCGTGGGTTGCCTTCACCTGTTCCGACCCAAACAATGTTCGGATTGTTTTGTGTGATGGCAACGGCCCCTATATTTTGGATGGGTTGTTCATCAAAAATGGGAGTCCAGCTTCCACCGCTGTTTTCAGTCTTCCATACACCTCCACTTGCTGTACCCAGATAAACAATGTTGGGGTTGCTCCAGACAGCATCAATGGCTGTTACTCTTCCGCTCATGCCGGCAGGACCGATGTTGCGGGGTTTCCAGTTGCTGAAATGTTTTTTTAGATCGATGGTTTGAGCCATCAGGCCGGCAGGCAATAAGAGCAACAGATAGAGTGTCCATTTTTTATTCATGGGGAAGGAATTTTGAAGGTGAAATATCTGTATTAAATACTTGATTTCCAAAAATAAGACTGCCGGTAAAAAGATTCACCGGCAGCTGGGGGGAAGGGGGGATTCGCTTCCTTTAATCATTTTTCTTGTTGTATTCCGATTCTTTCTCTTTTGCTTTTTCAAAGTCCAGAATTACGCCATTGATACAATAACGCAATCCTGTAGGGGGAGGGCCATCTTCGAAGACGTGACCAAGGTGTGACTTGCAGCGTCCGCATTGTACTTCCGTTCTGCTCATGCCGTGGGAATTATCCGGAAGATAGATGATCGATGATTTGGTCACCGGTGCATAGAAGCTGGGCCAGCCGCAACCGCTGTCGAATTTGGTATCGCTCACAAACAGAGGGTTGCCACAGGCAGCACAATAGTAGGTTCCTTTATCCTGGTTTTTCTCCCAAACGCTGGTATAAGGTCTTTCAGTTCCTTTCTGCCGGGCGATATAGTAAAGTTCGGGGGAAAGAATTTTTTTCCACTCATCGGGGTTGAGGGAAACCTTGCCAGTATCTGTTCTTGAATAGACGGGATTTGCTTTGTTCGTTTCACTCATCGGAGGCTGATTTTTGCTGTTCTGGCTGCTGCATGATTGACTCAAAAGCAGAAGTAAGGATAATAAACGGAAAGATGACATAAAATAATATATGAATAATAACACCTTATTGGAGCGAAAGTTCGGTGGTTGGCCCCGATATAATTTTGTATTTTTTTCAATCAAGTCCTCAATTGGCACGTGGATATCTAAAAGGAAGAACTTATATTTGTTAATCAGTTAATTTTAGCAGGGATATGTTCAATATTATTTTGTTCGGCCCTCCGGGAAGCGGAAAAGGCACACAGAGTGCCCGACTTGTAGAAAAGTATGGGCTCATTCATCTGTCTACCGGTGACCTCCTGCGTTCCGAAATCAGTCGTCAGACAAAGTTGGGATTGGAAGCCAAGACCATTATGGATCGCGGGGAGTTGGTTCCGGATGTGGTTGTAGTGGGTATGATTGCCAGTGCATTAGAGGCAAATCCCGGTGCCAACGGATTTCTCTTCGATGGTTTCCCCAGAACGGTTGCTCAAAGTGAGGCACTGGATACTTTATTGCAGGAAAAAGGAACATCCATCGGGGTAGTGCTTGCACTGGAAGTATCCGAACAGGAATTGGTAAAGAGACTGCTCAATAGGGGACTAACCAGTGGCAGAAGTGATGATAACAGTGAGGAGGTGGTTCGGGCGCGGATAGCTGAGTACCATAAGAAGACTTCAGTAGTTGCCGGGTACTACCAACAGTTCAATAAAGTGGTGAATATTCAGGGGGAAGGAACAGTGGAAGAAATTTTTTTCCTGCTTTGCAGCGAAATCGACAATCGGTTGTCTTATTAGTGGGGTTTTGTTTCTCTACAACCAACAACCAACTGCATCCCGCCTATTTTTAGGCGGGATTTCTTTTTTAATTAGTTCGTTACAAATAATATAAATTCATTATTTGTTTTTCGTCTTTTTTTATAAGTCGTCATATTTGTAGAGTTCATCGATGTTGCTATCGGCATTAAGTTCAAACACCGGTTTGATCAGTCCATCGTTGAGGCTATAAACCCAGCCGTGAATATGCGGGTAGGCATCTCTTTTCCATGCTCGCTGGATGATGGATGTTTTTGCCAGGTGATGTACCTGTTCAATGACGTTTAATTCAACCAGGCGGTCAAATCGTTTTTCTTCTTCAGTGATGCCATCCAGTTCCTGCCGATGGAGGCGATAAACATCTTTGATGTTCCTCAACCACATGTTGAGCACTTGTTTGAAGTCGTGGTTGGTCATGGCTGCTTTTACACCCCCGCAACCATAGTGCCCGCAGACAATTACGTGTTTTACTTTCAGATAGTTCACAGCGTATTCCAGTACACTCAGCAGATTGACGTCGGTATGTACTACCAGATTGGCGATGTTGCGGTGTACAAATATTTCACCGGGTTGCGTATTGGTGATTTCATTTGCGGGTACTCGGCTATCGCTGCAACCTATCCAAAGAAATTCGGGTGTTTGTATCTGGCTCAGCCGACTGAAAAATTCCGGGTCGTCTTCTATTTTTTCCTGAGCCCAGGCTTTGTTTTCCAGCAATAATTTTTGATAAGGAATCATGAGGAAATGTTTTGTTTACTTGTATGGGTTCATCCTTCTGGTTGCAGATCTTTTTCGGGCTCAGCCAGCAGGCGATGGTATTGATTAAAATTCTTTTTCTTGATTTCTACTTGAATACCGGATATAGCTGCGCGCCCGATGAATTGATTGATCTCGTCAATGATATCTTTATCAATATAATCTGCTCTGCTGGCATCAATTAAAACGTAAGCACCAGACGGAATTTTATCTAATCTGCTTTTAATGATGGGTTTATTGAGAAAAGAAACATCTTTTCTTAACCGCAACAGATAGTTGTTTCCATCAGAAACAAATGCTACGGAGGTACGAAAATTATTTTTCAAAATAAAGTAGAAGCCAACCAGCAGACCAATGATTATACCAATCAATAAGTCACTCAGTAAAATAGCAATAATTGTAACCAGAAAGGGAATAAACTGGTTCCATCCTTTCTTATAAAATTCCCTGAAAAGGGAAACTTTGGCCAGTTTATATCCGGTAAAAATCAGAACTGCTGCCAAAGCGGCTAGTGGAATCTTATTTAATAGATGGGGGATGAATAGTACACTTAACAACAAAAGAAATCCATGCAGGATGGTCGAAAGTTTGGTTTGTGCCCCTGCACTTACGTTAGCAGAACTTCTTACTACAACTGATGTGATGGGCAATCCGCCAAAAAACCCTGATACAATGTTGCCAACACCCTGTGCAACTAATTCTCTGTTGGGAGGTGTAAATCTTTTCTGTGGATCTATTTTATCAACGGCTTCAATACCTAGCAATGTTTCTAGACTGGCAACGATCGCGATGGTAACTGCGGCTATCCATACTTGTGGATTGGTCACGGCTTGCCATTGCGGAAAAACAAACAGCGAATGGAAGGCGCTCATGTTTTCTGCTACGGGCAGGCTAACCATTTGCTTAGCCGACAATGCTTCCCATTGTAACAGTTTTGTCAGAATTTCATGTAAAAAAATGCCTGAGATGACTGCAACCAGAGGTCCGGGTACGAGCACCATCCAGCGGCTTTTTTTGATGATGGGTATTTCCCAGATTCGCAGAAAAATAAGTGATGTGGCGCCAATGATGGCTGCAGTTGGAGTAATGAAATCCAGTGCGTGGGTAATAGCCGTGAAAGTATTTTCATTGTTGGGCTGAAAAAAACTTTCATCTCCTTCAAAGTCTGCATCATAGCCAATCAGGTGAGGAAATTGTTTCATGATGAGAATAATTCCGATTGCTGCCATCATCCCTTTGATTACTGTATTGGGAATATAGTCACCTACGATTCCGGCTTTTATCCATCCTAAAATAATCTGGAAAACACCGGCCAGCACAACCGCCAACACAAATGCTTCGAATACATTGATCTTAACAATTGCAGCGGCGACAATGGTTGTTAATCCTGCTGCAGGACCACTTACACTGAGTTGTGAGCCGCTGAGTAGTCCGGTTACAATACCTCCGGCTATGCCTGCAATAATTCCTGAGAAGGGGCTTGCACCTGAGGCCAAAGCAATTCCCAGACATAGCGGTAGGGCCACCAGAGTTACTACAATGGAGGCAGGTACATCTTTACTGACCGATCGGAAAATATCTTTCATGCAATGATAAAAAATGAGAATGATCAACGGTGGTTACATCAGGCTGCCAATCGATCGGGTGGACGAAGCTCTACAAAAGTCACCCCGGAAGTGAGCTTATTGAGGTCGAAGGTTGGGTGAGTAAAACAATAGAAATCTATGCCTGTGTTGGGTTCTATGGATGTGTGATACAAGTATTCACTCGTTAAATCCGCTCCGTTGTTTTCAGGTATTTTTTCAGATGTTGCCCTTTCTTCTGTTTCCGCTACAACGAAGTTATTATGCTGCGTGTGAATTGCGACTATGAATTGGAGCAACAACAAGCACAGAATAAAACATGGAACAGTAGGTCTCATACTGAGGTAAATATAAGTTATTTACCCGGGCTTATGCGCAACAATTACATGTTAAGCCCCCCGCAAGTGCTGATTACCTGTCCGGTAATATACGAACTCATGTCACTTGCTAAAAAGACAACTGTATTTGCAATTTCTTCTGCGGAACCGAATCTGCCGAGTGGAATTTTCTTCAGGTATTCAGCAGCTGCAGCTCCTTCCTGCAAGTAATGTGTCATATCTGTTTCGACGAAACCCGGGGCGATTGCGTTACAACGAATGTTGCGGCTGCCCAGTTCTTGCGCAATTGATTTGGTAAATCCTATTATGCCGGCTTTGCTGGCGGCATAACTGCTTTGACCTGCATTTCCACGCATACCAATGATTGAACTCATATTGATGATGCTGCCGCTGCGGGCTTTCATCATCGGGCGAATCACCTGCTTTGTCATATTATATACACTCTTCAGGTTCACCGTCATTACTTCATCCCATTGTTCTTCTGTCATCCGCATCAATAGATTATCTTTTGAAATGCCTGCATTGTTGACACAGATATCTATTTTTCCCATTTCATTGATTACTTCCTGTACCAAAAGTTCACACTCACTCAATTGTCCTGCATTGCTTTTTTTGTACCAGACTTTTACGCCCAGTGCCTGTATTTCTGCGGCGAGTTGCGCTGCCTTATCTGCACTGCCATCACTTACATAAGTAAAGGCCACATCAGATCCCTGGGTTGCCAGTTGTCGAGCAATGGCTGCGCCGATTCCTCTGGCAGCACCTGTAACGATTGATACTTTCCCTTCAAGTAATTTCATGGCCGATGTATTTCCAGCAAAAGTAAATGAAATGAGTAATTAGATGCTTCTATTGTTGTCGTATTTCTTGTTGCCACAACAATAAGATTTCTTCTATGTAATTTCTTTCATTCGAAAGGCGGGGTACTTTGTGCTGACCGCCCAGTTTTCCCTTGCTCTTTAGCCAGCGGTTGAATAAGCCCTGTGGTAAAGCACGCACCGATGGCATTCCCAGGGCTATGCTTTTGTATCTTTTTGCTTCATAGTCGCTATTGATGCTTTGGAGGGAAGCATCGAGTTTTTCTGTAAATATTTGAAGATCGTAGGGTGGTTTACTGAACTCAATCAGCCATTCATGCGCACCATTGCCTTGTTCACTGAAATAGATGGGGGCTGCAGTATAATCTGTCAGTACTGCGCCTGTATCTTCACATGCCAAGCGGATTGCCTGATCGGTATTGTCTATCACTACTTCCTCCCCAAATGCATTGATGAACTGTTTGATTCTTCCATTCACCACCACCCTGAAAGGATAGATACTGGTAAAACGTATGGTATCACCCAGCAGGTATCTCCACAAACCGCCATTGGTGCTAATCACAGGGGCATAAGTCTTTCCCACCTCAACTTCCTGTAATCCAATGGTGGTTGGCTGTTGCTTTCCTATCTCTTCCATGGGCAGGAACTCGTAAAAAATTCCGTGGTTCAGGAACAAGAGCATCCCTTCTTCGCCTAACCTGTCTTGCGCGGCAAAGAATCCTTCACTGGCATTGTATATTTCCAGGTACTGGCATCCCTCTCCAATTATCTGTTGGAATTGGCTGCGATAAGGTGCAAAGGAAACGCCGCCATGTATGTATAGTTCCAGGTTCGGCCAAACTTCCCGCAAGGTTGTTTTGCCGGTGATTGCTAAAATTCTTTTGATCAATACAAGTGTCCAGGTAGGAACGCCTGCTATGGAAGTCACATCTTCAGTGATGGTTGCTTCTGCGAGCCGTTCGATTTTCGTCTCCCATTCATCCATCAAGGCAATAGATAAATCGGGGGTACGAATCCAATTGGCCCAGATGGGTGTGTTTTGCAGCAAGACGGCGCTGAGATCTCCAAAGCTGATGTCTTCATTCAACTGACTGATCTGATGGCTTCCTCCGATGATAAGTCCTTTACCCGTCAACAGATCACTGCCTTCACTTTGTCTATAATATAAGCTGAGTACATCTTTAGACGCCTGAAAATGGCAGTCCTCAAGACTTTCTTCCGATACCGGTATGAATTTACTTTTATCACTGGTAGTACCACTGCTTTTGGCGAACCAGCTAATCGGAGTATTCCAAAGCAGGTTCTCCTCACCCTGCATCATGCGCTCGATGTAGGGCTTGAGTAGCTCATAATCATGGATAGGAACTCTTTCCTTGAATTGACGGATCGTAAACGTGTTGTCGAGTCCGTATTTCCTTCCTAGCTCTGTGTACTGGCCATGTGTGACCAGGTCTTGCAACACTTCACGCTGGGCACCAATGGGATCTTCCATCCATTGGTCTATGCTCCAGTTTCTCCATTGAACAAGGCGCGATATGGCAGGACTTAAAATCTTCATTACAGCGGAAAAATAAGCAATGAAAATGAATTAAAGAAAACCGAAATAAGAGAGGTGAATTAGGAGGGGGTACGAGCGTTTTCCCTGCCTAGATCCATGATCCAGTCTTTTCTTCTCAGTTCAAAATTAGTACCCAGGTACAGCCGGCGAACCTGCTCGTCTTCTGCGAGTTCTTCTGCAGAGCCATGTTTAAAGATTTTTCCTTCAATCAGCAAATAGGCCCGGTCGCATATTGACAAAGTTTCATTCACATTGTGGTCGGTGATCAGGATACCTATGTTTTTGTATTTTAATCTTGCTACAACACTTTGAATGTCTTCTACTGCAATGGGGTCAACACCGGCAAAGGGTTCATCCAGTAATATGAAACGAGGATCTACAGCCAGGGCACGTGCAATTTCAGTTCTTCTTCTTTCTCCCCCGCTCAAACTATCACCATTGTTTTTTCTCACGTGGTTCAGGTTGAACTCATCAATTAAGCTATCCAGTTTCAACATTCGTTCCTTTTTGGTGAGTTTGGTCATTTCCAAAATCGCAAGAATGTTATCTTCTACGGAAAGCTTTCTGAAAACACTGGCTTCCTGTGGCAAATAGCCAATTCCCAACTGAGCTCTTTTGTACATCGGGTAGCGCGTGATATCTTCCTGGTCTAGCATCACAGAACCGGCATCGGGCTTGATGAGACCAACGACCATATAAAAAGTAGTGGTCTTTCCCGCACCATTGGGACCCAGCAGTCCTACGATCTCTCCCTGTTTCACTTCTACAGAAACCTGGTTGACAACGGTTCTTCCTTTGTAGCTTTTTACCAAGCCGTATGTATGAATGCGAGGTTGCAATTGAATGGTTTGAGACAAAAATAGCAATAAACATGGCACGGAAATGAACTCTGTACCTGCTTTCCTGTTAATATCGTACTAGAACTTGATGTATATTGCGGCACTATCGGCCTACCCATGTTCAGGATACCCCGATGAAATGAAACAGACATGAAAATTACGGAACATATTGCGGCAGCGAAGGAAACCTTGCTGTCCTTCGAAGTATTACCTCCTTTAAAAGGCAAGAGTATTCATTCCTTGTATGACCATCTTGACCCTTTGATGGAATTCAGGCCCTCCTGGATCAATGTTACCTATCACCGGAGCGAGACCATGTTCAAGAAAAAGGCAGATGGCACCTTCGAAAAGGTAGAAGTGAGAAAGAGACCGGGTACGGTGGGTATTTGTGCCGCTATCATGAACCATTATCAGGTAGATGCAGTACCTCATATCATATGTGGAGGGTTCAACCGCCGAGAGACTGAAGATGCGCTGATTGACCTTGACTTTCTCGGTATTGACAATGTACTTGTGCTGAGAGGCGATGCTGCCAAGAATGAAACTTTCTTTGAACCTGAGCGCGATGGTAACCATTATGCCATTGACTTACTCGAGCAGGTTACCCGGATGAACAATGGCATATACCTGGATGAAGACATCAAAAATGGCGGAAAAACAGGTTTTTGTGCAGGTGTTGCCGGCTATCCTGAGAAGCATTTTGAGGCGCCGAATCTTGAAATCGATTTGCAACGACTGAAACAAAAAGTAGATGCCGGGGCTGATTACATCATGACACAGATGTTTTTCGACAATGAAAAGTTCTATGCTTTTGTGAAAGCCTGCCGGGACATTGATATTCAGGTACCGATCATACCGGGATTAAAGCCAATCACCAACAAGAAGCAATTATCAGTACTTCCTCGCATTTTTCATGTCGATATTCCTACTGATTTGTCGAATGCCATTCATCGTTGTAAAACCGATGAGGAATGTGAGAAGGTAGGAACAGAATGGTTGGTGCAACAAAGCCGGGAGTTAAAGAAATTCGGTGTTCCCGTACTTCACTACTATACCCTCGGAAAGCCCAAAGTAATTCGGGATGTGGTGCAGCAAATTGTTTAACTGGCGAACTTACTTCTTATCTTTCTCTTTTAACTTGATCTTCATGATCTCGTCGAACTGCTCCATGCTGAGTTGTTTTCCGATGATTCGTTTATCTCTGTCGAGCAGGTAGAAAGTCGGCGTTTTATAAATATCATATGCCTGTCGGAAGTTCATTTGTCCGGCTTTTTCCACCTTCAGTCGCGCTTCCTTGCTCTCATGAGTGTGGAACCAACCGATCAGCTTGTTGTCTTTGATGAAACGTTTCCATGGCGCAAATTCCGGCTCATTGATGTTGACAGCATAAATAGCGACACCCAATGCTTTCCACTTAGCCCTATACATAGAATCTAGGCGGGGAATTTCAGTTTTACAGTGACCACAGGAAGGATCCCAAAAGGCGATGACTGTGAAAGGGGCATTCACGCTATACAAGGGAGTTATCTTCCCGGAACTATCCGGGAAATCCATGTTGTAGGCAGGTAATCCAATCTGATTGGCGATCAGGTTGTAGGCCCTTTCGAATACGATTTTTTTATTGGAAGGATCGAGCAGGGTCGAGTCGCCTTTGGCATAAAAGTTTTCAAACAAAAACACAAAAACTTTATCCTGACCCATGTACTGCGGATTCATGTATTGCTTGGTGAATTTGTTCATCAGGTAAGGAAACATTTCTTTGCCGGGACGAGCAGAAAGCAGCATATAGTTGACCTCTTTGATGATGGAATCTGCCTCGATGGAAATGTAGTATTTAAAGTATTCGTCTAGTTTGGGTTCAAAAAAAGGTGTGTGCAGCAGTCGGTCATCGGAAAAATCTACATCATCCCAAAAATGCCCCTTAACGTAGTAATAGGGGTAGCTGGAATCGGGTTTACCCTTAACAATCGGTATTTCCGGAGCTTTTGGTCTTTTGTTGCAACTAAACAAAGCTGCCAGTAAGGTGCCCGAATACTTGTCGATGATGCTGTCTCTATAAGCATCCATTCTCTCAGTAGTTTTAGCATACGCTTCCCGGAGGTTGGTCGTATCTTTTAGTTTCTTCTCTTTCTTTTCGTTGAACTCCTTTTCTAGTGCCTGCATTTTTTTCTCCTGAGCAGCAGAAAATTTCTTGTACTCTTCGTACATTTTGTTCTCTTCAGAGCCCGTGATTTTCGCTTTGACGCTTAGGCTGTTGGATGTATCCCCTTCGATCCGAAAATTCTGAATATCATCTATCAGCAAATCGAATTGTATCTGGTAGCCACCCAGGTTGGTCACAACGAAATAGATGCCTCCGGTGAGTTTTGTAGGACCTGCAAAAACGCCCTCACTTTTGTCATTCAACTTAGCGGAATCAAAAAGTGCCATTTGAGTACCGTAGTAACTACCTAAATAGACAGTAGTATTCTTAAGTGGTGTTAATTTGATACTGATGTTTCTGCCCCCGGGGAATTGAGAAAAACCAGTTGCAGCTATCAGTAACAGTCCGGCAGAGAAAAGTAGTTGTTTCATCATAGTAGTTGGAAAGTTGAAGTGTTGGTTGCCAACATAGATTTTCATGCTGCAAATTAAGGAAAGATTCATTTCTTTATCACTGTAACACTCTTCCTGATTAACTTTGTGAAAGTGAAAAAGCAGCGAAAAGCAGTAGTCCTCAACAACCTGACCGTAACAGATTATGCCGCAGAAGGTAAATCACTGTCCCGCCTGGATGGCAAGGTTATTTTTATTGAGGGGGCTATTCCGGGAGATATTGTTGATGTTTTGTTAAAAAAGAACAAGTCAGACTGGGCAGAGGGTGTAGCCATTCACTTTCATCAATTTTCACCTCATCGGCTTACCCCTTTTTGTCGTCATTTTGGTGTTTGCGGAGGTTGTCAGTGGCAAATGTTGCCCTATGCTATGCAGTTAGAGTACAAGCAGCAACAGGTGTCTGATGTGCTGCAACGAATTGGCAAAGTGGTTCTTCCAGCCATGGAGCCCATACTGGGAGCAGAGCGAACTACCCACTACCGCAACAAGCTCGAATACACTTTTGGTGATCGGAGGTACATTCCACCTGAAGAATTCTCAAGGATGAAGTCATCGGGAGAGATTGAACAGCCAACAGGCGCAGGTGGTTTCCATGCCCGGGGTTTTTTCGACAAAGTGGTAGCCATTGAAACTTGTCACTTACAGGATGAGCCGACCAATGCGATTCGAAGTACCATTGAGACTTTTGCCAGAGATCATCATCTTCCTTTCTATAATCCTCGCACACATGAGGGCTGGTTGCGGAACCTGGTGATACGCAATACCCGCACAGGAGAATGGATGGTGGATGTTGTGCTGGGTTACCCGCTTCCGGAATACCAGGCGCAGCTTACTGAACTATTGCAGGATCGTTTCCCAGGCATAACGACATTATTGGTAACCATCAATTCCAAGCACAATGATAGTTTAACCGGATTGGAGCCTGTGGTTATTAAGGGCAATGGATATATTACTGAACAGTTGGAGAAATTTCGTTACATCATAAGTGCGAGGTCGTTTTTTCAAACCAATTCATACCAGGCGGAACGACTTTACCGACTTATTCGGGAGATGGCAGAACTAAACGGCAGTCAGGTTGTTTATGATTTGTACTGCGGAACAGGCAGTATTGGAATCTTTCTCAGTGAACAGGCAAAGCAAATAGTAGGGGTTGAGGTTGTACCGGAGGCTGTGGCAGACGCAATAAAAAACGCAACGCTCAATGGTGTTGCACAAGCCCGGTTTTTTGCGGGGGATGTGGTTGATATCTGTGATGATGCATTTTTTGCTCGGGAGGGGAAACCCGATGTGGTGATTACAGATCCTCCCCGTGCCGGAATGCATGAGAAACTGGTAAAAAAATTATTAGAGATGGAGGCGCCGCTGATAGTGTATGTAAGCTGTAATCCGGCAACACAGGCAAGAGACCTTGCCCTGCTGGATGAAAAATACCGGGTAACCCGCTGTTGTCCGGTGGATATGTTCCCCCATACCCTCCACATTGAAAATGTTGTACAATTAAAACTGAAGTAACTCGCTTTGCCCGCAGATAACATCTACTTACCATGACACAGTTTCGCCCAAGTCGTTTCGAAATATTACCGGTGATAGTAAAAAATCTGCTAATCATCAACGGTCTCTTTTTCCTGGCACAGTTTGCTTTCAGCGGACCCGAGGCGCCGATTGACATGGAGGGGACTTTTGCATTGCATGCCTGGCAAAGCAGCCTTTTCCGTCCCTGGCAATTGATTACCCATATGTTTTTACACGGAGGGTTTTCACACATTTTCGGAAATATGTTCGCTTTGTGGATGTTCGGTTCTGTTCTGGAAAATGTTTGGGGTTCTAAAAGGTTCCTCACCTTCTATCTGGTATGCGGTCTGGGTGCTGCATTGATTCATTTGTTGTTCCTCAGTTATGAATTTCTTCCCATGATGAAGGCCTATGAAAATCTTTATGATCAGCAGGCACGCGGGCAATGGGTATCAATTGAAGAAATGCGGAAGTTTGTGGTTACCTATCTCTCGAGTGATCTGACCCATGCCAAGGAGCTTCAGCAGCTCGGGGATAATCCTGCAATCAGCAGTCAAATTTTTAGTCAGCTGACAGCCAAATACCAGGAAGTAATCAATACGGCCACCATTGGTGCCAGCGGTGCAGTTTTTGGCGTACTCGCTGCCTTCGTTTATCTTTTTCCGAACACCTATATTTATATCTACTTTTTAATTCCCATCAAAGCCAAGTGGTTGGGAATTCTTTACTTCACCTACGAGTTGTTTTTCGCCATTCAAAACAGCGCCGGTGATAATGTGGCTCGCTGGGCACACGTGGGGGGAGCAATCGTTGGCTTACTCATTGTTTTTACCTGGAACAAAAAGAACAGACAATCATTCTTTTAAAAAATCATTTTCCCTATGCGGGACAAAACCTATCGATCAGGCAGACAAATACTTTTAGGGCAGGATAACAATGCGTTGGTGCTCCTATTTGCCATCAACATGCTGTTGTTTCTCATGTTGCAGTTCATTTCTATTGTATATTTTATTTCCGATACCCCCCGTGAGTTTTTTCAGCAGCAGATACTCGATTGGTTTACTTTGCCTGCCAATTTCGAGGTATTTATTTCCAGACCCTGGACACTCTTCACGTATATGTTTACCCATTTTTCCATCTGGCATTTGATCAGCAGTATGCTTTGGCTTTGGTGCTTTGGCTACATATTGCAGGATCTGGCCGGCAACAGACACCTGATACCTGTCTATTTATACGGAGGTTTTACGGGTGCCATCATTTTTTTGACAGCCATACAATTTCTGCCTGCATCTCAGCAACCTGCAGCGACAATTCCCTGGATGGGAGCGGGTGCCGCTGTAATGGCAGTGGCAACAGCTACGACAGCTTTGTCTCCCAATTATCGATTGTTTCCCCTCATCAATGGTGGTATACCTCTCTGGATCATCACAGTGGTGTATGCGCTGATACATTTTTCCACCCTGGGTTCAGCGCAGATGGGGATAGGTGCTGCCAGTCTGGCTGCAGGTGCTGTTGGATATATGTATGTACATCTATTACAGCGAGGAACAGATGCCGGTGCCTGGATGTCAAATCTATATCAGCAAGTTAATAGTTGGTTCCAACCCGGACTACAACCCTTTCAGAAAAGGCAGCCAACCGGCAAACAGCCCTATGTAAAAATTCCAAAATCAACCCAGCAAAGATTGGATGAGATCCTCGATAAAATCAATCAGCAGGGAATGGATGGATTAACGCCGGAAGAAAAAGAGTTCCTCCGCAAGGCATCAGAATAAAAAAACAGGTTGTTAATTATGCAGGGATGTTGAAAACACGCGCAACCGTTTTCAACTAAATGAAGTAATTTTCTGATGTTATGGCAGTTGCTTTCATTCGGCGGTTCACCAGAAATATTTTATTTGGACTTAACATTCTTCTTGCCTTTGGCTTCTTGTTGTCTGCATGGTTAGTGAATCACTCCTCACCAATAGGATGGCTGACAGGTTTTGCAGGGTTGTTTTTGCCGTATATCATTTTGTTTTTATTTCTTTTTTTGCTTTTCTGGTTGATGGCGAAGCCCTCTTTTTCCTTGCTTTCACTGATTGTTTTACTGATAGGCTGGAAGCAATTGAAAGTTTTAGTTGCTGTCAAATCTATCCAGCCGTTTAGTCAGATACAGCTGAAGGAGACTGTTCGTGTCGCTTCCTGGAATTTACGCGGTTTCAATGGGGTTGGGAAGGTAGCTGCCCGAACACCACTTCTGAAGCAACAAATAGCCGATGCGATAACACAATACAAGCCCGATATCATTTGTTTGCAGGAATTCAATCAATCCAATCAAGAAAACCACATTGCACTTTTTTCCCGCCAGTACCCCTATTATTTTTTTGCACCGGATTATCAAAACAAAGCAGGCAATTATCACAGTGGATGTGTAATTTTCTCACGCTGGCCAATAGCTGCTACTCAAAGAATACCTTATCCGGATGCTGAAAGTTTGTTGTACGCAGATATAGTTAAAGGGAAAGATACCTTGCGGGTTTTCACTACGCATTTGTGTTCATTCAGGTTTAACCATGACGACTATGAAGACCTGCAGAAAATTGGAGCAGCAGAGGAAAAAGGAGTTGAAGCATCGAAGAACATATTCCGCAAAATGAAAATTGCCTTCCAGCGAAGGGAAAGGCAGGCAATAATTGTCAGGAAGAAGATGGAGGAAAGTCCGTTCCCCGTTATACTATGTGGTGATTTCAATGATGTACCCAACAGCTATACCTATCATCATATTACGGGTGCGGGGTTACAAGACGCCTTCATTCAAAGTTCTGCCGGCATTGGTCGCACGTATACTTCTTTGGCGCCAACGCTTCGCATCGATTATATCCTTGCAGACATGGAATGGAAGGTGGAGCAATTCGGACAAGTAGACGAGGGATTGAGTGATCACTTCCTGTTGCTGGCCGACCTGAAATGGGAAAAATAGAATATCTTTGCCAGACATTTGTTGGCCCCTTCGTATCAGGCAGGACAACGATTATAACTACCGGTTTCTTTCTTTTTAAGTCAGCTATTTCATGTCGTTAAAAATTTATAATTCCCTTACCCGGCAAAAAGAAACATTCACACCAATACATGCACCATTCGTTGGCATGTATGTTTGCGGGCCAACTGTCAGCGGTGAAAGTCATTTAGGGCATGCACGCCCATTCATCACTTTTGATGTATTGTACCGCTACTTACTTCAACTGGGGTACAAAGTAAGGTATGTTAGAAACATAACAGATGCCGGGCATTTTGAGGAAGAGGGTCGTGAGGCTGAAGATAAAATCAGCAGCAAAGCGACACTGGAGAAACTGGAGCCCATGGAGCTGGTACAAAAATATACCCGTCTCTACCACAATGCTATGGCGCAGTTTAACAATCTCCCACCCAGCATTGAGCCAACTGCAACCGGACACATCGTTGAGCAAATAGAAATGATCAAGACAATCCTCTCGGCCGGTTATGCTTATGAGGCAAATGGTTCCGTTTATTTTGATGTAGAAAAATACCACCGTGATTTTTCAGATAAGGGGCAACCCTACGGAATTCTCAGTGGACGAATCCTGGAGGAACAACTGGAAACAACCCGGGCACTCGATAACCAGGATGAAAAACGCAACCGTGCTGATTTTGCTCTTTGGAAAAAAGCCCCGGCAGAGCACATCATGCGTTGGCAAAGTCCATGGGGAGAAGGTTTCCCCGGTTGGCACATCGAATGTTCTGCCATGAGCTCTAAATACCTCGGAACAGAATTCGATATACATGGCGGTGGCATGGATTTACAGTTTCCCCACCATGAGTGCGAGATTGCCCAGAGTACTGTTGCCAATCATGTAATGCCCGCCCGCTACTGGATACACAATAACATGATTACCATCAACGGAAAGAAGATGGGTAAGAGTTACAACAACGTTATTAAGTTATCAGAACTGTTCTCGGGTAGTCACCCACTCCTGCAGCAGGCCTACTCTCCTGTTACCGTACGTTTTTTCATTTTACAGAGTCATTATCGCGGAACTTTGGATTTCAGTAATGAAGCACTCCAAGCGGCTGAGAAAGCATTTCGACGTCTTTGGGAATCTTATCAGTGGTTATTGAAGCAGGCAGGCCAAAAGACTACCGCTGCCTCCAACGTAAGCCTTGCTCCGAAAATAAAGCAGTTACTCCTAGAGATGGATGAGTTCATGAATGATGATCTCAATACTGCCAAGGTATTGGCAAATCTATTCGAGTTATCCTCCATCATCAATTCGTGGAAAGATGGACATCTGGCTGCCGATGCTGTTGATGCAGAAACATTGGTTGCCATGCAACAGCAGATGAAGCGGTTCCTGGAAGATATTTTCGGGTTGCAACAGGAACAAGAAACCAGTGGTGGTAAATTGGATGGTGTTTTACAGTTGCTGATAGATATTCGTAAAGACGCAAAGGCAAAGAAAGATTTTGTAACCAGTGATAAGATCCGGCAGGAACTTTCGCGACTGGGTGTGCAATTGAAAGATGAAAAAGACGGCAGCGTAAGTTATCAATTGGCTTAATTCAAGCACTTTAATGGTCACAATCATCGCTGTGAGCATGGTTGTGTACCCTGCATAGCCGATAGTTCAGCCAATGAGCAGCTACAATACAAATCACTGCGGGTATCAGCAGATAAATTGGTTCCAGTAACAGCGCAAGGCGGATCACCAATAAAACAATCCCTGTGAGGAAGAGCACATAGGGCCATCTGTTGTGGTGGTGCTTTTTCCAGCCGTGAGAAAGAGAGTAGCTTCCTATGACGAGGGCAAGGCCCAACATGATCCATTCGATGGTTATGTTGTGGATGATATTGATACCCAAAAGGGGAAGACTGGAAAAAAACAAGGGAAGAAGAGCACAATGTATGGCACAGGCGAGAGTGGCTCCAATACCCAGTGCATCCCAATTGATTTTTAGCCTCATCCTGCAAAGATAATCAATTGCAACTTTGTTGCAAAAACTTTGCGGTGTAAGAATGAGGCAGTCAAATGATTCGTAACTTCGTATCTATGTCAAAAAAGTTGTTTTATTACATCCTGTTTTTTGCCGCACTGTTGGCAGTTTTTTATGTTATTGTTTTCCGGGGAACTGATAACTGGAAATCCAAGCCGGCCGTTATCAGTTATGTGAAGCCCTTTAGTTTCACTACGCAAGATGGGCAGCCATTTACTGATAAGGATATGTTGGGAAAGGTATCGGTGGTAGAATTTTTCTTCACTACCTGCCGCGGTATTTGTCCAAAAATGAACAACAACATGATGAAGATCAGCAAGGAAATGGCCGGAGAGCCCGATTTTATGATTGTTGCTCATACCTGTGATCCGGACAGGGATTCAGTTGCACGGCTAAAGGTATATGCTGATTCTTTGCAAATTAATACCAGGCAATGGGTGATGTTGACAGGCAGAAAGGACAGTTTGTACCAGATGGCAAGGTCATCTTATTTGCTGGATGATCCCAAGAACAATGTGGTGAAAATCGAAGACCAGTTTCTTCATACTCAATTTTTTGCTCTCGTAGACAGGGAGGGAAAAGTTCGAGGACAGATTTACGATGGCCTCAAAGAACCGGATCTTGAGCGTTTGCGCAGAGATATCCAACGGTTGTTGAAGGAAGGACGGTAGAAAGTCAGTCAATAATTATATCAAGTGAAAGCAACAAGATGTTACAGGTAATTGATACACTTAAGAGAAGTCATCTTAATATTACGGACAGCAGAAAAAAGATTCTGCAACTGTTCATGGAGTCAGATGGAGCGTTGGCACATATCGATATAGAAACCAATATCGGGGATGAATTTGACAGGGTAACGATTTACCGAACACTCCAGATATTTGTTGAAAAAGGAATATTGCACACCATTCCTTCCCCCGATAATTCAATCAGGTATGCCTTGTGTCGGGAGGCTTGCAGCGGAGGAACGCACCAAGATAACCACATTCATTTCTTATGTGATGTATGCGGAATGACGTTTTGTCTAGACCACCTTCCGGTACCCGCCATACGGTTGCCAAAAGGTTTTAGCACCAATCGCACCGATGTTTTAGCAAGTGGGGTATGCAATAAATGCAGTACACCTGTGAAAAAATAAATGCCCATGATACTTGTTACGGGAGGTACCGGTCTTTTAGGGTCCTGTCTGATTAGACAACTCATTCAGAAGGGGGAGACGGTGAGGGCTCTTTACCGATCTGCTATTCCCACTTTCGAAGGAGCCGACAAAGTAGAATGGATCTCGGGTGATATTCTAGATATGCCAAGTCTGGAGGAAGCCATACAAGGGGTTGCCAATGTTTACCATTGCGCTGCCATTGTTTCTTTTCACCCCTCCCGCAAAGCGGAAATGCACCGTGTTAATGTGCAGGGCACAGCACATGTAGTGAATGCCTGCCTGGATGCCGGTGTAAAAAAATTATTGTTTGTGAGCTCTGTCGCTGCTTTGGGTCGTATCCGGGAAAATGAACCCATTCACGAAGGGATGAACTGGACACCCGAATCCAGCAACAGTGAATATGGGAAAACCAAATACCTGGCAGAGACAGAGGTTTGGCGCGGCATGGCGGAGGGTTTATCCATAGCCATCGTTAACCCGGTGATTATTCTCGGTGCCGGAAACTGGAACAGTGGTTCTTCCAAAATTTTTCAATCTGCCTATAATGAGTTCCCCTGGTATACGGAGGGAAGCAGTGGTTTTGTCGATGTAGAAGATGTAGCGAGGGCGATGATAATTTTGATGAAAAGTGATGTCTCTGCCCAAAGGTTCATTATCAGTGCTGAGAACAGGGCCTACCGAGAAGTCTTCCAACTTATTGCAAATTCTTTTCAGAAGCAGCCACCTCATCGGAAAGTAAGCAAGTGGTTGAGTGAGTTGGTATGGCGTTGGGAAGCAGTGAAAGCAATGTTTACCGGAGCTGACCCTTTGCTTACGCGAGAAACAGCTGCTACGGCACGTGCAAGAGTAACATTCAATAACAATAGTTTTTTACAAACCTTTCCCGAATTTAATTACACTCCCCTGGAACAATCGATTCAGCGCATCTGCCGTGAATATGAAACCAACCTTCAGCTGAAGCGGGATAACAATTAACCCTCCATTACTTTTTTCCAGAGTTCAGGAATGCGCTTCACCCAAACAAATTCTCTTCTTTTGATTCCCGCTTCTTCAGCAGGGTAACCCATATAAGTTTTTCCACCTGCCAGTGAAGATGGAACTCCACTCTGCGCCATCACAACTGCATTTGCACCAATGGTAATAGTTTTATTTACCCCAACCTGTCCCCACAGTATTACCCCTTCTTCAATGATGGTTCCTCCGGCAATTCCTACCTGCGCTGCAAACAGACAATTTTTTCCAACCCGGGTATCATGACCGATGTGAACCATGTTGTCAAGTTTGGTGCCATCGCCAATTCTCGTAACACCGGTAACTCCCCGGTCGATGGTGCAGGCAGCACCGATTTCTACATCATCGCCAATCTCCACCGAACCGCAACTTTTCATTTTTTTATACCATACCGGGCGGTTCTTCTTGGTATTGTAATAGAAAGCATCACTGCCAATGACGGTGCCGGACTGTATAATCACTCTGTCACCAATGACGGTGCCATCGAGTAAGGTAACCTGAGGATGGATGATGCAATTTTTTCCAATCGTAACTCCTTTACCAATGTACACATTCGGCATGATGATCGTTCCCTCACCACATTGTAGATCATGGCTAATGGAAATATCCTGCACTGTAAAAGGTTTGAAGTGATCGACAATAGATAGGTATGCTTCAAAAGGATCGTCCACTACAAAAATTACTTTTCCCGTCGGAATATTGACTTCTCTCGAATTGATGATGATAAAATCAGCAGCACTGTTCAAACATTTCTCGTAGTATTTTGGATGGTCAACAAATACCATATCACCCGGCTCAACTACATGTATTTCATTTATGCCTGTGATCAATTGATCGGATTCACCCTGCGTTGATGCTGCAATAAAATTGGCCATCCATTCAATCGTAACAGGTGCTGGAAACTTCATAATGGTACTTTTTGGGATTAAAAGTCAAAGTTACAGTGTACTTAGAGCCCTCGTTGCAAAATTTTTTTTCTGCCCCCGGCGTACTTTTTTTTAGTCTGCATACAGCAATTTTATCATGAAAAAATCAAGTGATGGATGAAAAAGTATTTTAGTGACATTGTCTGAAATCCTTTGTAGTCAATGCTTTCATTGATTTAATATTTTTTAGTTTTATAATTCTACATCAGATTACACGAACATATCACGTCAATATTTTTTTTCCGACATCTGCGATAATCCACAATTCGAATAAAAATGTTAATAAAATTGTTCAAAAAAATTTTTGATGGACTAGAAAGGTTTAATAATATTGTATGGGGAAATTATATTTCCCTGTACTTACTAACCCATCCATATACAAAGTCTCGCTTCTGCGGGACTTTTGTTTTATGTTTCATTACTATCTTTTTTATAAACCATTTCAGGTACTTTCCGCATTCACTTCGGATGATGGAAAAAAAACTTTGGCCGATTGTATCCGCGTGCCACGCGATGTTTATCCGGTAGGCAGGTTAGATTATGACAGTGAGGGATTGTTGTTGCTGACGAACGACCGTTCCCTGAATCAGCAACTGTTACATCCTGCTTTCCATCATCCGCGCACATATCTGGTGCAGGTTGAAGGGAAGATAACAGAACAGGCGGTACAGCAACTTAGCACCGGTGTAACTATTCGTGTTGGAACAGAAAAGTATACTACAAGACCCACCACTGTACAGATAATAAATCCTGCACCTGAATTGCCTGAGAGAAACCCACCCATCCGTTTCAGGAAAAATGTACCCGACACCTGGATCTCAATTACATTAACGGAGGGTAAAAACCGGCAGGTAAGAAAAATGACAGCAGGCGTTGGTTTTCCGACCTTGCGTCTGATTCGTATTGCGATTGGTTCGTTGTCTCTGGGTAACCTGAAGCCGGGGCAATTGCTGGAGATTTCCGGTAACACGATTCGGCGCCAACTTTTTCCCTTCCAAGAATAAGGCCTGGCTTTTTCTTGAGGTGCCACTTTTAAGCTATTGTGTGCTGTTTCTTTTCAGCCCCGTATCTTTGCGCCACATTGTTAAACGAGGTTATGAGTCAATTGCATTTATCGGAACAGGAACTAATTCGCAGGGAAAAGCTGGTGAAACTAAGAACAGCAGGCATCGATCCTTACCCGGCATCTTTGTATCCTGTTACCCATTATTCCCAGGATATCAAGAGCCGCTATACAGAAGAAACCAAGGACCGGTTCACTTCACTTTGTCTGGCAGGTAGAATCATGAGTATCAATGATAAAGGCAAGGTGTTCTTTTTGAAGATTCAGGACAGCCAGGGAATCATACAATTATATGTAAAGCGCGATGATATTTGTCCAGAGAATGATTACACCCTCTGGGATGTATTGGTGAAGCATGGCCTTGACCTGGGAGACATTATCGGTGTGACAGGATTTGCCTTTGTTACCAAAACAGGCGAAACATCTGTTCATGTGCAAACCCTCACACTGCTATCCAAATCATTGAAACCTCTTCCGGTAGTGAAGAGAGATGAGGAAGGACAGGTACACGATGCTGTAACCGACCCTGAATTCAGGTACAGACAGCGATATGCTGATCTTGTTATCAATCCGGCAGTGCGGGAAACTTTTGTTCAGCGTACCCGTCTGGTGAATACCATCCGTCAATTCTTAAATGAACGCGGAGCCATAGAAGTGGATACCCCGGTTTTACAATCTATTCCGGGTGGCGCAGCCGCCCGCCCATTCATTACCCACCACAATGCGCTGGACATACCATTTTATCTGCGCATTGCCAATGAATTGTATTTGAAGCGGCTCATAGTTGGTGGCTTTGACTGGGTATATGAATTCAGCCGCAATTTTCGCAACGAAGGGATGGACCGTACCCACAATCCGGAATTCACAGTACTGGAATGGTATACTGCCTACAAAGATTATATCTGGATGATGGAGATCACCGAACAGCTGTTTGAGACCATTGCTCTCACGCTGCATGGTACCACCGATGTGGTATTGGGTGATAAGATCATTCACTTCAAAGCACCCTTTCCCCGCATCAGCATATATGATGCTATACAACAAAATACAGGCATCGATGTGTCAGGTATGGAGGAACAAGAGCTGAGAGATGTATGTCGGCAACTGAATATTTCGGTAGACCCCAAAATTGGAAAAGGAAAGCTTATTGATGAATTGTTCAGTGCAACTTCTGAACATACGTTCATACAACCCACATTTATCATCGATTATCCGGTGGAGATGAGTCCACTCACCAAAAAACATCGTTCCAAAGCCGGACTAGTAGAAAGGTTTGAGCTGATGGTGAATGGAAAGGAGCTCGCAAACGCCTATTCAGAATTAAATGATCCCATCGATCAGCGGGAAAGATTTGAAGAGCAGATGAAGTTGATGGAAAGGGGAGATGATGAAGCCATGTTCATCGATCATGATTTTCTTCGGGCACTGGAATATGGTATGCCTCCTACTTCCGGAATTGGTATCGGAATTGACCGTTTGTGTATGATGATGCTCAATCAACCATCCATACAAGATGTGCTGCTATTTCCGCAAATGCGGCCCGAGAAAATGGACTAATGATATACTTGTATAGTGCAGTACAATTAAAAAAAGGATGGCAATTACCATCCTTTTTTCTTGCGGTAGGAAACGCAATACATCAATCACGATAATTCAATGCAGGCGGACGGTTGCCGAGTAGTGCTTCGTATTGATAATCACCTTTCATTTTTTTAAATTCTTCGGTTGCTTTCACAATAAGTTCTTTGTTCAAAAACAGATCAATTGCCGTATAAGCCATTGTCTTGGCTGCTACAAGCATCCCCTTGGTGCCAATCCCGGTTCCGCCGGCGGCGATTGCTTGCCAACTGTGAGCAGCAGTACCGGGTACCCAAGTAGCAGTTCTTAAACCAACTGTTGGTACTGCATAACTTACATCTCCAACATCTGTACTGCCTCCGCCAGCATCCATATCCAGGCTCAATGGTTTTACTGATTTGGCTGACTCAATGGAGGGAGGGTTACTATCAAAACTGCTCTGAATTTTTTGTGCAAATATTTTTTCTTCCTCGGTATAAGTAATGCCACCAACTTTTTCCAAATTCACCTGCATAACTTCCGCTAATGTTCTATTCAGCAAGAGATCATGTGTGCCCCCAATAATTTCATATTCCATTTTGGTTTCTGTGCCCAAAGCAGCGCCCTCGGCTGCTTTTACAACTCTTTCAAAAATTGATTTTACCACATTCCGCTTAGGATGTCGAACATAGTAGTATACTTCGGCGAAATCGGGGATTACATTGGGTGCTTTTCCTCCATTGGTTATCACATAATGGATTCTGGTTTCCTGTGGCATGTGTTCGCGCATCATATTAACCATGTGGTCCAATGCTTCTACACCATCTAAAGCAGAGCGTCCTCGATCGGGTGACGCTGCGGCATGAGCCGATATTCCTCGAAATCGAAATTTGGCAGATTTGTTGGCCAGTGCGCTAGTCATTGTGATGCTATTATCGGCGCCCGGATGCCAATGTATTACCGCATCAACATCATTAAATAAACCAGCCCGAACCATGTAAACTTTACCACTTCCTCCTTCTTCTGCAGGAGTTCCATATACCCGGATTGTTCCACTGAACTGCTTATTTTCCAGGAGGTCTTTTATGGCAATACCGGCTGCAACTGATGCTGTACCAAAAAGATGATGACCACAGGCATGGCCTGCATCTTTTCCGGCACTGGATCTTTCAGGAGTAGCTTTTTGAGAAATGCCCGGCAGGGCATCATACTCTGCCAGGATTGCAATAACGGGTTTTCCGGAACCATATGAGGCAATGAAAGCGGTGGGGATTCCCGCAACATTGTTTTCTATCTGAAAGCCTGCTTTTTTCAATGTCTCCTGGTGCAATGCAGCACTTTTTACCTCTTTGTACCCTACTTCGGCATAATCCCATATCGTAAGAGCAATATCTTTATAACGAGGATATGCTGCATCCAACGATGAAGTAACGGTAGCTTTCAATTTATCACCGGTATTTGTATCAGTAGTTTTCTTTTGTGAAAACAAAGGGAAAGCGATTACCAGCGAAGAAACAAGTAGGAGGTTTCTTTTCATAGTTCAGGAGCTTTTACTATTTCAATATTACACAAACAAGTCTTTATACAAGGTAGCCCCGGGAACAACGGAATATTTTTCCAGGTCGGTGATGCCGGCTTTTGCCAGTACCTCTTCATCGATGAAAGTATTGCCGGTACATTCCGCAGCAGGCTGACTTAAAATATAATGTGCTGCATCTGCAATAATATCAGGCGTGCGGCTCATATTCGCGAGGGCTTGTCCACCCAACAGGTTGCGCACTGCAGCCGTGTCGATCGTAGTACGTGGCCAGAGAGCATTGGAGGCAATGCCGTCTGCTTTGAATTCTGCTGCCCATCCCAGCGCCATCATGCTCATGCTGTACTTGGAAACAGTGTAGGCAACATGTCCTGCCAGCCATTTGGGATCAAGATTGATGGGTGGTGATAAAGTGAGAATATGTGGGTTATTGCCCTTGCGCAGGAAAGGAAGTGCATGTTTTACCATGAGGAAGGTTCCCCGCACGTTGATGTCATGCATCAAATCAAATCGCTTGCTTTCAGTTTTATCCGTTGGGGTTAATTGAATAGCAGATGCATTGTTGATTACGACGTCAATACCACCGAAATGAGCTGCTGCTTTTTCCATGGCGGCTTGAATCTGGTCTTCATAACGAATATCCAGTTGAATGGCCAGTCCTTTTCCGCCTGCTGCTTCTACTTCCTGCGCAGCACTAAAAATTGTTCCTCCTAACCTTGGGTCTTCTTCTACACTTTTGGCGCCGATAACAATTTGTGCTCCTTCGGCAGCCAGTTTCAGTGCCATGGCTTTACCGATGCCACGGCTGGCACCGGTGATGAAAATCGTTTTGTTTTTGAATGACATAATATGGATTTAGTTTTTTAAAAAATTGAAGAGATAATAAAAGAATTTGGTTGTAAAGCGATTAGGAATGAATGATTTGTTGCCGGAATTGTTTGGACTGCAGAAATTCTCCGATGGCTTTTTCTGCTGCTGCGCAGGCATCTTCCAGACGGTCATTCACAATAACCTGATCGAAATAATTTTTGAAAGAAATTTCAAAAGCTGCTTTACCGAGGCGCGCCTGTAAACTCTCTTCAGTTTCTGTACCCCTTGCCAGCAAGCGATTTTTTAATTCATCAAGCGAAGGTGGCTCTATGAACAAAGAGAAACACTGTTCAGGGTATTGTTGTTGAACATGAATGGCACCTTTTACGTCGATATCGAGCATTGGCACTTGCTGCTGTTGCCAGATGCGGTTTAGTTCTGAGTGAAGTGTGCCGTAATACTTACCCTGATAAACCATTTCCCACTCTACAAATTCATTGGCAGCAATTTTCTTTTGAAAATCTTCCTCAGTGATGAAATAGTAATCCACTCCATCTTTTTCGGTTCCGCGCGGTTGTCGGGTGGCAGCGGAAACAGAAAAGGCCAGATAGGGGTATTTCTGCAAGAGATAGCGGGTAATCGAAGTTTTTCCTGCACCGGAAGGGGCAGTAATGATAATAATCGGTGAAGGAGGATTGCCCATGTCCGGACTTTCAGCAAAGAAACAATTTATTGTGCACTTACAGGTGGTTTGATCTTCTGCAATTGAAAATGCACCATTGGTAGGAATATATTTTTCCGGCTACCAAAACTCAATTTTTTCGGGAAAGAGAGGGGATCTATGATCAGCAGTACGGTCAATGCCGGTAGCTTAATAGCGGTTGTACTGATTTCCTCTGTCGTTGCGGTTACCACGTTGACCACCCTGGTTGCTTCTGCCTCCGCCGGGTCTGTTGTTTCTTCCGCCGCCGCGGCCGCCAAAATTTTTCTTGTTTTGCCATCTTCCGCCACCTCGTGGGAAATCATCACGTTCAAAATTCTGGTTGCGGTGCTTGATGAAGGGAGTATTGCTGAATTCAAGTTGTCCTCCGGTGATGTTGTTCAATTCTGCACGGATGGTGTCATCATGCACCAGTTCTTTGTGCCAATTGCTGTAAGCCAATTTCATGTAATAAGCAATGGCATGGGCAAAGCCTGCCTTTTTATCCGGGTCTTGCTGCTGCAATGCTTTTTGAATTACCACTTCCAGGTTGCGGCCAAGGTGTGCATACCTGGGATGGCGTTTGGGATAAGGAAGCGGGTCGGGCTTTTGATGATAAGTTTCGCGGGAGGGTTTGGGATAAGGACTATCAACATCGAGTGCAAAATCACTGATGAAAAAAAGGTGATCCCACAATTTATGGCGGTAGTCTTCTATTGTCTTCAACTGTGGATTCAGGAATCCCATCAGTTCGATGACATATTGTGCCTGTTGCTGTCTTTTTTCGCGGTCTTCAATGGTCAACAAGAATTCAACCATTTTCTGAACATGGCGGCCGTATTCTTTTAGATCAAGTCCGGACCGCTGGGTATTGTAATCCATCAATCAATATACTAGTGTCTGCAAAGATACGATTTTCCCGGGGGATGAGCAAAGACCGGTATTGACTTGATAATAATCTGACAATCAGCAACTTTTCACTATGTGAAACTTGCGTTTTATCTTTACCGAATGGATACATTGATACAACAGATAGAGGACTGTAAAAAGGAGATGTCTCAATTTGATGCTGCCCAACCCGATTCGGCCGAGGTTTTCAGGATCCGATTCCTGGGCACCAAGGGACAGATCAAGGCTTTGATGGGAGAGCTGAAAAATGTATCACCTGAGCAGCGCAAGGCGATGGGTCAGCACCTGAATGAGTTAAAGGTATTGGCCGAGCAACAATGGGAGTCATTGAAAGAAAGTCAGCAACCCACGGTTATTGCCGGGGGAAACTCGATGGACCGCACTTTACCGGGCACGCCCCTGCCTGTTGGAACCCGCCATCCCCTGAGTCTGGTAAGGAATGAAATTGTGGCCATCTTCCGCCGTCTTGGTTTTGCGGTTGCCGAGGGTCCGGAAATTGAAGATGATTGGCACAACTTCGGTGCCATGAATTTACCAGAAGACCACCCGGCCCGTGACATGCAGGATACCTTTTATATACAACAGGAACCTGCTTGGTTATTGCGCACACATACAAGCAGTGTTCAGGCAAGGGTAATGGAACAACAACAACCACCCATTCGAGTGATTTGTCCCGGACGTGTTTACCGAAATGAAACCATCAGTGCAAGGGCTCATTGTTTTTTTCACCAAGTGGAAGGTTTATACATTGATGAGCATGTAAGTTTTGCCGATCTCAAGCAAACACTTTATTTCTTTGTTCAGGAAATGTTGGGCAAAAATGTCAAGGTTCGGTTTCGGCCCAGCTATTTTCCTTTCACCGAGCCCAGTGCTGAAATGGATATCAGCTGTTTGATTTGTGAAGGAAAAGGATGTAGTGTTTGCAAACATTCAGGGTGGGTAGAGATATTGGGAAGCGGAATGGTGCATCCCCGTGTATTAGAAAACTTTTCCATTGACCCGAATAAATATACCGGATTTGCATTCGGTATGGGAATAGAACGCATCACGCAATTAAAATATCAGATCAACGATCTGCGTCTTTATTCGCAAAATGATGTGCGGTTCTTACAGCAGTTTTCAGGAGTCGTCTGAGGTGTCTTCAACTTGAACGTTCTTGTAGTTTCTGTTTCCTTCGGAATTCATTTTCAAAACATCGTATGATTCAGGCAACACGCGGTATTGTTTTTCGTACGACCCGGTATGGTGATTCCAGTCTGATCAGTTCCATTTATACCTCCCATTTTGGGTTGCAAAATTACCTTGTCAAAGGGGTCAGGAAAAGTTCAGGCAAGTCGGAGGGTAAGTCTGCCTGCTTTCAACCCGGGGCTATCCTGGAATTGGTGGTATACCACCAGGACTCCAAGAACCTACAATACATTCGCGAGGTCAACTGGGGCTATCTTTACACGACTGTTTACGGAGAAGTTGTAAAAAATACAGTAGCACTTTTCATGATTGAAATGCTGCAGCATTGTATTCGACAGCCCGAGCCCAATTCTGATTTGTATGAATTCATAGAAAACAGTTTGCAGGAATTGGATCAGGCAACACCAAAAATCACAGCCAACTTCCCACTTTTTTTTGCACTTCGATTGTCTGCCTTGATCGGATTTCAATTACAAGGCAACTATACCAACCAAACACCGGTCCTGGATTTGCAGGAGGGACAGTTTGTTGCTCAGATTCCGGCACACCCTTATTTTCTGGATGGGGAAGCAGCAGCAACTACCTCTTTGGTTCAGATGATTACAGATACAGGGCGGCTGGAGGAAATATCGGTAACCCGAACCCTTCGCAAGGAGCTGCTCACAAGTTACCTGCAGTTTTATGCCTTACATGTTGCCGACTTTGGCACGCTGCGCAGTTGGCAGGTGATTCAGGATATTTTACAATAGTTGCGTAGAAGAAAAGAATTACCACCAACGGGTTATTCGGGTACCATCGCCTATCTCGTGGTTAGGACTGATATTTTCCAGTTGAAGAATTCCCGGATGGGTTCCCGGTCGAAGAAGACCCAATTGGTCTTCCAGCTGCAAAGCAGCTGCCCCCTCACTAGTAGCCCATCGCAACATTTCTTCAGCGGGGATAGAAGGAAAATGAAGAGATAGCATTTTCAATTCATCCAGTAAACTCAAAGAGTGATTGCTGGCAAGGCTATCGGTTCCCAACACAATGCGGCAATTTTTTTGGCGCAGCAATTCAAGTGGTGGAAGTGCATTTTCAATGTACTTATTAGCACGCGGACACAAACACCAAAAAATAGACGGATGCCGGCTTTCTGCCCATTCAATATCTGCAGCTGATGTATAAGTGTTGTGAACCAGTAGGAGTGAAGAGGCGGATTGCAGATAGGGGAAAACAGTTTGCAGACTGCTGTTTCCGGAAGGTTTAAAGTGTTCGTGATTGATTTGCCATGCTGCAAAAAAATCGGGCCACTCGCCTTTGCCTGTTTCAAACAACAATTGCTCTGCCTTCGATTCCTGGTTATGTATGGTAATGGGCTGTTCAGGAAAATTTGGCATCAACAATTTCCAGAGTTCTTCGGAAACAGAGTAAGGTGCATGAGGAACCAGCGAGGCCCGCCCGGACCTTTGTAGGAATGATTGAACAATTTGTACTGCCGAGTGGTATCTTTTTTCTGCAACCTCGGGCATCCACCCACTCACTTCTATGAAATGATGGTAGGTGATGCGGGAGGCATTTTTCACATCCAGTGAATCGATTCGGTTGCAGATATCACCCACTGCCTGAATGCCGGCTTCCCACATAGAGTGATCGGCCGATTCCATGGCCTGCTGGAGACGGTGAGTATCTGCGTCGCGATGAGTGAGGATCTGTTGAACGAAACCGGGTAATCCGGTTTTTTCCGGCACCACTCCCTGGAGATGACTCAGTTCAAGGTGGCAGTGGCAATTGATCAATCCCGGTGAAATCCAGCCCTCCACCTGTTCGATTCCTTCACCGGCATCTGCTACTGGTACGATATCGATGATCTTACCGGAAGTTTCCACTACCAATACCTGTCCGGGAGGCAGGAGTTCCACACCGGTGAAGATGTGTTGGGGTTGTAGTTTCCGAAGACTCAAGTGTATGAATTGTAGTGCAAAGGTAGCGGGTTAGGGACAAGTGATGGACTGGACTGTTGAGGATTGAAGTTGATGGAGGGCGATTGTTATAAAATACGGATCAATATTTTTATTGATTATCAGTCACTTATAAAGATGCGATGAAAAAAAATGCTTTTTTTATTGAAAAAAATGACAAACTCTGCCTAACTTTGCACTCCCTTAAAAAGGGTTTTTCGTCGGTGGGATAGCGCCGGCATCACATAAAACAAATTATCATGAGTAAACTTCATTTCACCACCAAGCATGCGAACGCGGCTACTGTTCAACACAATTGGTACATTGTTGACGGTACTAATCAAACCGTTGGACGTATTGCCTCTCGCATTGCCGCTGTTCTCAGGGGCAAAAACAAAGCCTACTATACACCCCACGTTGACTGTGGCGATTATGTAATTGTAATCAATGCAGACAAAGTTGTGTTTACCGGCAATAAATTAGAAGACAAGCAGTACATCAATTTCTCCGGCTACCCCGGTGGAAAGAAAGAAGAAGCTGCCGGCGATCTGCTGAAGCGCAGACCGGAGGTGGTGATGGAGCGTGCTGTGAAAGGTATGTTGCCTAAGAATCGCTTGGGTCGCAAGATGATCAAAAAATTATTTGTGTATGCAGGCGCGAATCATCCGCATGCTGCTCAGCAACCCAAGGCACTCAACTTTTAATTCAAACTAATTGCAGGGTAAAACCTGACTATCAATCACCGGCAACTGCCAAGATGTTGCCTGAAAAAGAAAATAAAAATGGAAAAACAAAAAAATGCAGTGGGTCGCCGAAAAGAGGCAGTTACCCGTGTATTCGTTACCAAGGGTGATGGTAAGATTACTGTCAACGACAAAGACTACAAAGCTTATTTCCCCCTGGTATATTTACAGAACCAGGTTGAAGCACCTTTGAAGACGACTGAGATGATCGGTAAACTCGATATCATCATCAATGCTCAGGGTGGTGGTCTGAAAGGACAGGCAGAGGCAGCCAAATTAGGTATTGCCCGTGCCTTGCTTGAGGTAAATCCTGAATTGCGTCCTGCGCTGAAAGAAGCAGGTCAGCTGAAGCGTGATCCGAGAAGTGTTGAGCGCAAGAAGTTCGGTCACAAGAAAGCCAGAAGAAGCTACCAGTTCAGTAAACGTTAATCATTGGTTTGCTGTTACCAGTTATATTCCGGGCTTATACCGGAGTATCTGCGGGGCAGTCAACTGAAATACATCAATTACAAAATCAGTCATAATGGAAAATAACACCTCATTACAGCAGCAACTTTTGGAAGCCGGCGTGCATTTCGGTCACCTGAAAAAGAAATGGAATCCGAAAATGTTGCCTTACATTTTTGCAGAGAAGAAAGGTATTCACATCATCGATTTGAATAAGACCGTTGATCATCTGCAGGAAGCTGCTGCTGCTGTAAAGCAGATTGCCAAGAGTGGTAAAAAAATCATGTTTGTTGCAACCAAGAAGCAGGCAAAAGAAATCGTAAGCGAATGTGCCAAGCGAGTAAACATGCCTTTTGCAACTGAGCGTTGGTTGGGGGGAATGCTTACTAACTTCAATACTGTTCGTAAGAGTGTGAAAAAAATGCAGAGCATTGATAAAATGCTGGCAGACGGTAGTGCAGATAGTCTTACAAAGAAAGAACGTCTTACGTTGAGCCGTGACCGTGATAAAATGGAGAAAGTGTTGGGTGGTATTGCTCAACTGGGCAGACTGCCTGCAGCGCTGTTCCTGGTTGATATAGGCCACGAGCACATCGCATTGGCGGAAGCCAAGCGCCTGGGTATCTCAACCATCGGTATGGTTGACACCAACTCTGATCCAAATAAAGTAGATTTCGCTATTCCTGCCAATGATGATGCTACCAAATCTATTGCCATCATCACCAATTATATCACTGCAGCCATTGCTGAAGGACTCGCAGAGCGTCAGGCCTCTAAAGAGGAAGATGAAGGCGAAGAAACTTCCAACGAAAATGAGGCGCGTGCCCGTAGACTGGAAGCCGAAGCTCAATCTGAAGCTGCCCGTGGTGGAAGAGGTCGTGGTGTAGCTGCAGCAGCCGGTGCTCCTAAGAGGAGAATCGCCGGAGGTGCCAGCCGTCGCCCTGCAGGTGGTGGATCTCGATAATACATAATTGATGTATGTAACCGGGTGTATTAATGCCCGGTTATATCTTATTCAAAGAATTGATTCTAAAAAAAGTATATACTTATGTCAACAGCAACAATAACAGCAGCAGATATTAATAAATTACGTCAGACTACCGGTGCCGGTATGATGGATTGCCGCAAGGCCCTCACCGAAACCAATGGAGATTTTGAAGCAGCCATCGATTGGCTGCGCAAGCAAGGACAAAAAGTAGCCGCCAAGCGCAGCGACCGTGAAGCAAAAGAAGGTGTAGTTATCGCATTGACAGCTCCCGGAAATCAAACCGGCTGGGTTGTTTGCATAAGCTGCGAAACAGATTTCGTTTCTAAAAATGCAGACTTTGTTGGCTTTGCCCGTCAAATTGCTGAAGCCGCTGCAGCCAATGATGTGAAATCTGCAGAGGAACTAAATGAAGTTGTGATCAATGGAGCCAAAGTAGCTGATATGATCAACGATAAACTGGCCGCTATAGGAGAGAAAATCGGCGTGTCTCGTTTTGAGCGTGTTGATGCACCCTATGTTGCCTCTTACATTCATGGCGCCAACCGCATGGGTGTTCTGGTAGGACTTTCCGCGGCAGCAGAAGAAGCCGGTAAAGACGTAGCCATGCAAATTGCGGCTATGAACCCACTTGCAGTTGATGCTGACAGCGTTTCAGCTGAGACCATTGAAAGAGAAAGAGCCATCGTTGTAGAAACGATGAAGTCCGATCCTAAAATGGCAGGCAAGCCGGATGAAATGATTGCTAAAATCGCTGAAGGCAAGCTCAACGCATTCTTCAAAGAGCAAACTTTATTGGCACAACCATTTGTAAAAGATGGTTCAATCACTGTTGCTGACTACCTGAAAAAAGCCGGTACTGATTTGAAAGTAACAACTTTCAAGCGTGTCGCTTTGGGTTAATCGCCTTACGAATTCTATCAAACGATATCAACCGTCCGCTTGCGGACGGTTTTTTTATGGCATAAAATGGTAACTTTCGACCCAATAAGTAGCTGTCATGCAATCAAAGGAACCTGCCATAACTGTAGAACAGTATTGTAAAAGTTTTCCGACTGAAGTGAAACGCAGGTTAATGGCATTGCGAAAATTGGTAAGGGAGGTGGCCCCTGATGCTACAGAAAAGATCAGCTACCGAATGCCGGCCTATTTTTTACATGGCCGACTCGTCTATTTTGCGGCGCACAAGAATCACATAGGGTTGTATCCGATGGCTTCCGGTATTGAAAAAATGGCATCCAAACTAAAGGGCTATAAGCATGCCATGGGTTCTGTTCAGTTCCCCCACGATCAACCTTTTCCGCTTCCTCTCATCCGCCAAATCATAGAATTCAGGGTAAAGGAGAACCGACAGAAGACAACTAAAAAGAAACCAACTACCTGAATCTACTGACTGATTATAACCAGTTTATCAACAGCAGCAGAGAATATGCCAAAAAATAAGGTTATTTGTAATTGAAAATTTTTTAGCGCCATGTTACCCAAGTACAAAAGAATTCTGCTTAAGTTATCTGGAGAAGCCCTTCTGGGTGATCAAATGAATGGTGACCCATTCAATCCGAAAATTATTGAGCAATACGCCCAAGACATCAAGGAAGTGACCGAATTGGGTGTGCAGGTAGCAATTGTTATTGGAGGTGGAAATATTTACAGGGGCATGAATGAATCAGATAGTGGAATTGAAAGAGCGCATGGCGATTATATGGGCATGCTGGCTACTGTTATCAATGCCATGGCCATGCAGGCGATGCTGGAAAAGATTGGTGTTTACACCCGTTTGCAAAGTGCCATCAATATGGAACAAGTGGCAGAACCCTACATACGCAGGAAGGCATTGCGCCACCTCGAGAAGGGCCGCGTTGTTATTTTCGGTGCAGGAACAGGAAATCCTTATTTTACCACTGATACAGCTGGTTCGCTACGGGCCATAGAAATGAAGGCCGATGTGATATTGAAAGGTACCCGTGTAGATGGTATCTATACAGCAGACCCTGAAAAAGATCCAACTGCCACCAAGTTTGACACGATCAGCTTTGAGCAATGCATTCAAAAAAATCTAAAGGTGATGGATATGACAGCCTTCACCTTGTGTATGGAAAACAAATTACCGATTATTGTTTTTGATATGAATATTCCCGGAAACCTGCTCAAAGTGGTGGCGGGAAGCAATGTTGGAACATTGGTGAGCTGATTCACCCATTCATGTAATAAACAGTCAAAAAAGGGATAGCAGGGTTAATTTAGTGGATATGAGAAAAATACTGGCATTCATAAGTTGTCTAATCATCGGCCAGTCATCAATGGCACAAGAGCGACTTACTTTGTCAGATGCCATCAACATGGCGCTGCAGAAAAGTCTTGATATTCAACTGGCAAAAAATAACCTGAGCATAAGTGAGATATCCGATGATGTTGGTTTTGCAGGGGGGTTGCCGACTGTCAATGCCACTGTGAATGACAACGAACAAGTTGTAAGCATTAACCAGGAGTTTTCTGATCCAAGTAGAAATGCGAAGCGCCCTGGCGTTGGTTCCAATAACCTGTTTGCAGGCATTACAGCAAGCATGGTTCTTTATAATGGCAGCAGAATAGTTTCCACCCGCAAAAGACTGGAACAATTAAAGGGACTCAACCAGCAACTCTTACTGGTACAGATTCAAAATACCATTGCTGCTGTCACTACGGGTTATTATGATGTGGTTCGACAGCAGGAATTATTAAAAACCATCCATCAGTCCATCATTGCATCTCGAAAGCGATTGGAAATTTTGCTGGTGCGCAAAGAAGCCGGCTTAGCCAATCAGGCGGATATTTTACAAGCAGAGATTGATTTGAATGCGCTGGAACAGACTTTGCAGAACCAGCAATTGGTGATTGACCAGACCAAAACCAATTTGATGGATTTGATTTGGATGCAGCCGGCTAATGCAACAGTAGTTATTCGTGATACTATTGTTGTCGACAAAAACATTCGCTTGGATAGCATTCGTCGTCATCTGATTGACAACCCATCAGTTCAAGCAGCTTCCCAGCAGATAAAGGTCAACGAATGGCTGGAGAAAGAAACAGCTGCACTCCGACATCCAACTTTGCGGGCCAATACAGGGTATAACTTCAGCAGCATCAAGAGTGCTGCGGGTTTCGCCTTGTTGAACCAGAGTTTTGGACCGTTTTTTGGACTCAATTTGGGAATTCCCTTGTACAATGGTGGGGTGAATAAAAAGCAACAGCAAATTGCTTCTATAAATACACGCAATGCACGGCTGCAATATGACAATGCCGTTTTCGATCTTGAAACAGGTGTTGTGAGAACGTATCAGGCATATCAAAGTAATCTTCAGCAATACCAGACGCAGGTAAAAAATTTCCGCCTCTCAGCTGAACTGCTCGATTTGGTGTTGACTCGTTTTTCTCTCGGTCAATCAACCATAGTAGATGTAAGACAGGCACAGGCAAGTTATGAGACAGAAGGATTTCGACTGGTTAACCTCAGCTATGCTGCCAAAGTTGCTGAAATTGAACTCAACCGAATCGCCGGCAAATTGATTCCTTAAGTCCCGATAACATTGTTTTATCTTGCCGGGCAAATGATGCGTATGCAACAAAAATTTTCTCCTGCTTTTACATCCAGGTTGCCTCAGGTAGGTACTACCATCTTCACCATCATGAGTCAGTTGGCCAGAGAGTATGATGCAGTCAATTTGGGACAAGGGTTTCCTGATTTTCCGATGAGCGAAGAATTGACAGACCTGGTGAATAAGGCCATGCGGGATGGACATAACCAGTACACCCACATGAATGGGTTTCCGCTGCTGCGGGAGCGCATTGCTGCCAAAGTGAATCATTCTTATGGGTATGCGCCGGATGCGGAAAAGGAAATAACAGTTACACCTGGGGGAACCTATGCCATTTATACTGCTCTTACAGCTGCGCTGCAGCCGGGTGATGAAGTAATTGTTTTCGAACCTGCTTACGATAGTTATATACCCAACATAACCATCAACGGGGGAGTTCCGATATTGATACCACTTAGTTTTCCTGATTACAGAATTCCCTGGGAGGAAGTGAAAAAAAAGATCACCAACAGAACCAGACTTATTTTGCTGAATACACCGCACAACCCTACAGGAATGGTATGGACTTCAGAAGACATGCAAATGTTGGAAAATCTGGTTTCCGGAACCTCTATTCTTATTCTTAGTGATGAAGTGTATGAGCACCTGATTTATGATGGATTGGAACACCAAAGTGTTTTGCGATATCCGGCATTGCGTGAAAGAAGTTTTGTATGTTACTCTTTTGGTAAGACCTATCATTGTACGGGCTGGAAGTTGGGCTATTGTATTGCCCCCGATCTTATGATGCAGGAATTCCGTAAGGTACACCAGTTCAATTGTTTTTCTTGTGACACACCTAAACAGGTCGCTTTGGCAAACTATCTTGAAAATACAACTGCTTATGAGGAACTGGGTTTACAGATTCAACGGAAGAGAGATTACTTCCGACAACTCATGTCTGCTACTCCTTTTGACTACATACCTTCTTCGGGTAGTTATTTTGCCTGTTTTCGATACGGACATTTCAGCGACCTGAGCGATATGGATATGGCGATACATCTCACGAAGGCAAATAGAGTTACCTGCGTTCCTGTCTCGGTATTTTATCATCAAGGTACAGACAATAAGGTGCTACGCTTTTGTTTTGCAAAAAAAGAAAGCACACTGGAACTGGCAGCAGAGAGATTACAAAAGATAATTTGCTAGTAAGCTGCGCTAGTGATTACCAACCATCACCATCCAGCATGTTACCAATGCCTCCGAGCATGCTTCCTTCCTCCCTTCTGGAGGTAGTTCCATATTGAAGAATACGACCTGCCAAGCGACTGATAGGAAGAGTTTGTATCCATACTTTACCGGGGCCACGCAGGGTTGCAAAGAAAAATCCTTCCCCACCAAAAAGTGTATTTTTTATTCCTCCTACCATTTGGATATCATAGTCAATTCCTCCGGTGAAGCCAACAATACAACCGGTATCTATTTTTAATAATTCGCCGGGCTGAAGATTTTTTTCTGCAACATGACCGCAGGCATGCAAAAATGCCATACCATCTCCTTCTAGTTTTTCCATGATGAAACCCTCTCCACCAAATAAACCGGTTCCCAATTTGCGCTGGAATTCTATGCCGATGCTAACGCCTTTTGCTGCACAGAGGAAAGAATCTTTTTGACAAATGATGGTGTTGTTCAGTTGATATAGATTCAGGGGGATAATTTTTCCCGGATAGGGTGAGGCAAAGGATACATGTTTTTTACCTTGTCCGATATTCGTGAATGCAGTCATGAATAAGTTTTCACCCACGAGCATTCTTTTACCAGCGTTCATCAATTTGCCGAATAGACCGCCTGACTGCTGCTTGCTTCCGTCACCAAACATGGTTTCCATGCTGATACCATCATCCATCATCATAAAGGCACCTGGTTCTGCGATGGCTGTTTCCCCCGGATCGAGTTCTACTTCTACATATTGCATTTCTTCACCGAAGATGCGGAAATCAATTTCATGGTTGTTGATCATGCTTCTTTTTTTTGCAAAGTTATCGGGTACTTCAACAGGGAAGTATAAAAATGTTGTAAAAAAACGAACAGTGGGGGAAATGGCAAATTGGCTGGAAGAACGGCAAAAAAAAACCGCCCGGGAAACCGGGCGGACGATAATAAAACCCAGAATCCTAATTAAAACCAACTTCCAATGAAAGCATCATTGATAGTTGGGTTGTTTGCCAGTTTCGCTGCTCTTTTTTTCCGGCTGATGCGATGTGCCAGTAAAGTGATAACGATTAATGGCAGGAAAAGTATGGTTAGTGGAGGGATTCCCAGCATGCTGATCCATTTTCCTCCGAACATTCTTCGCATGGGTCTCCTCAATCTTTCTGCAATCAGGTACATCGCAGGAACGATGATCAATGTCATGAAGAAAGCAAAAGCAAGACCAAAGATGATTGTCCAGCTCAGTGGTCTCCAGAAAGCTACGTTATCGCCCCCAAAGAAAATATGTGGATTCAATTCACTGAACAGGGTTACGAAATTGATGTTGAAGCCAAAGGCAATGGGAATAAATGCCAGGATAGCTGCAACTGCAGTTAACATTACGGGAATGATCCTGGTTTTTCCGGCCTGAATGGCTGCCTCTCTCGTTTTCATGCCCCGGGATCTTAGCTCATCGGTGAATTCAATTACCAGGATACCATTTTTAACCACAATACCTGCGAGTCCGACAATGCCGATACCTGTCATGATGGAGGAGATATCCATACCTGAAATGGTGATACCCAACAAAACGCCGATAACACTAAAGACAATTTCAGTAAGAATGATTACGGATTTGCTGACTGAGTTGAATTGTAAAACGAGTGTAAACAAGATCAGCATCAGTGCAATCATTAGAGCATTGTTCAAAAAGGTAACAGTCTCTTTTTGTTGTTCACCTTCTCCGGTTTGACGAATAGTTACACCTGCAGGAACATCTTTGAATTGGGCAATGTGTTTTGTGATTTCCTGGTTAACACCGGTAGGGTTGTAGCCTTCACTCATCAATACGTTAGAGCGCAGGGTAATCAAACGCTTTTGGTCTTTTCTCTTTACACTTCCAAGGGTTGAGGTTGGTTCAACTGTTACCAATGAGCTGATGGGAATATTTTTCACGGCACCACCCGCTGCCATGTCGCGGAATGAAATGCGCATATTAAGTAGGTCTGTCAGACTTTTTCTCTGTAAGGAGTTATTGCGCAATTGAATTTTATATTCTTCCTTTCCTTCCTTGATTTTTGATACTTCTGTTCCAAAAAGCGCGGTGCGTATTTGTTGTCCTATCTGGGCGGTAGATACACCTTCGATTAAAGCCCGTTGGCGATTAATGGTAAGGGTTAGTTCCGGATTGTTGAGGTCAACGTCCATTTTCAATTCTTCCACACCCGGTACCTGTATAGAATCAAGGTAGTTTTTCAGTCGGGTAGCCGTTTTAATCATGGCATTGAAATCTTCACAGGCGATTTCAATGTTGATGGGAGGGTCTGTGGGCGGACCGGAGCTTTCCTGGTCAACACTTATTTCAGCACCTGGAATTCCATTCATTACCTTACGGATACTATCGAGGTAGGGTTGTGTCGCAACACCATTTCTTTTTTCGAAATCTACAAAAGAGATCTGTATACGACCCAGTTCGCTCCGAACACTGCGGTCGCCCAATACCGGATCTCCTGCTCCAACGGCCACATTGCTGATAACGCTTTCAACGATGGGGTTGGTTTTTCCTTTATCGGTTCCCAAAACCTTGGCTACTCTTTTTTCTAATTCCTGGGTTACAGAATCGGTATATTTCACATCCATACCTACCGGAAGTTTAAGGTAGATGTAAATCTGGTTGGGATCTGCTTTGGGAAAAAACACAACGCCTGTACGACCTGCACTCACCGAAATGATAATGAGAACAACAGATAGTATCAGAAGTCCGAATGTACCCAGCAATAAATGAACGGGTCTCCATCCCTTGAGTGCCCAGCGAAGCAGCTGCTCGTACCTGTTCATGATGCGGGGCAAAAGTTTTTGTTGGAAGGAATTGATGGCATCTGTGAGTACGTATCTGTTCAGCAGCCAGAGAATCATGAAGAAGAGCAAGAGGTTTCCTGCAAAAGTGAAGCCCAGTACATCCAATAAGATACCAGTGGCAATTCCACCCCAGAATACTTTGTTTTTAAAGATGGCAGACTTTTCTTCTTTTGAATGATCGTCTTCATGGTTCATGAAATCAACGGCAAAAACCGGGTTCATGATGAAGGCGACGATCAATGATGCTGCCAAAGTGAATATCAACATTGTAGGGAGGTACACCATGAATTTTCCAATGATTCCCGGCCAGAACAACAGGGGAAAAAAGGGAGCCAAGGTGGTGACAGTTCCAGCGAGTACTGGAACAAAGACTTCTCCTGCAGCCATGCGGGCAGCCATGCTGGAAGAGATGCGACCCTTCCCTTGCATAAAAATTCTGTGGGTATTCTCAATTACAACAATCGCGTCATCTACAATGATTCCGAGTCCGAAAAGCAAGGCAAATAAAACAATGAAATTGAGTGTTACATGGGTTCCGACAATGAGATCGGCAGCCGGCAGAAATACAAAAGCCACAAACATACTCAGTGGAACAGATAGTGCAACGAAGAAGGCATTAACAACTCCCATGAAGAACATCAAAACGATCAATACCAGCAGGAATCCGATGATAATGGAGTTCACCAGATCAGTGAAAGAAGTGCGGGTTTTGATACTTTGATCTCCCGTGATCACTACGTCGAGATCTTTTGGAAGAAATTCTGCACGGGCAGCATCAACGATTTTCTTTACTTCGTCGCTACTTTCTATCAGATTTTCTCCATTTCTTTTGATGATGTTAAGGGTAACAACGTTTTTGCCATTCAGGCGTGCATAGCTGTCTTTTTCTTTCGTGGTATCGACAATGGTTGCGATGTCTTTGAGGTATATAGGTGCGCCACTTTGGTTTCTGATAACCATTCCGGCAATATCTTCTGCTGTACGGAATTGTCCTTTCATCTGAATATTCCGGCGCATGTTACCAACCTCCAGCAGGCCACCTGATATGTCGAGGTTTTCTCTGCGTATGGCTCCGACAATATCATCAAATGTTACGCCGGTACTTTGCATTCTGAAATTGTCGACATTGATTTGAAATTCTCTTTCAGGAGCACCCACAAGTTCAACCCGGTTAATCTGAGTCAGATTTTCCAGCCTGTCTTTAATGTCATCTGCATATCTCTTCAGTCTGGGAAGATCGTAATCGCCACTGAGGTTCACATACATAATGGGCTGTTCGCTGAGTGATATCTCCAGCGCCGTAGGTTCTTGTGTAAGGTCTTTCGGTAGATCCTGCTTGGCTTTGTCAATGGCATCTTTTATTTTCTGCAGTGCAAAATCTGTTTTTACTTCCGTGTCAAATTCAATTTGAATAGCAGAAAAGTCTTGTTGAGAATTACTGGTGAATTTCGTGATTTTAGCACCGGTGATTCCTTTGATTTGTTTTTCCAGCGGTCGGGTAACCAGGTTTTCAATGTCTTTGGGTGAATTACCAACATAGACGGTTTGAACAAATATGGTAGGGATGACAATATCAGGATATTGTTCTTTGGGTAATGTGACAAACTGATAGATGCCACCCAAGCTCACAAAAATCATGAGCAGATATATCGAAGTTTTGTTCCGAATACTCCAGGTAGTGGGCATGAATTCTTTGAACCTGTTTGTCATTTGTTGAATGCTCATAAACTGCTTTTATATAGTCGTCGTAGGTATCCCTTCCGGTTTTATCCGGCTTTTGCACAGGTTGACTGCTAATTATTACTTTAAGGTGATTAATTGTCCATCATACAATCCCTGAAATCCTTCAGTGATGATTCGATCGCCCGTATTCAATCCGGACTTAATTTCCACCTGATCACCATAAATCTGGCCAACAGTAACTTCCTTCTTGCGGGCAATACTTTTACCATTTTCGTTGGAAAGTACCATGATGTATTTACCTTTCTCATCATTCTGTAAAGTATTCAGAGGGGCTACAATGGCTTTTGGGTTGGTATAGTCCTTGATTTTGATTTGGGCAATCTGATTGGGATAGAAATCTTTGTCAGAAGGTATCCGGGCTTCAATGTAGAAACTGCGGCTATTCGGATCAATGATTTTACCGGTGAGACTTACCTGGGTATTGATTGATTTATTCAAGTCAGGTACAGCAATGATCACGGGTTTACCTGTACTCACACGGTCAATATAGTTTTCCGGAACATCGGTCACCACTTTTAATTGGCTGGTGTTCACAATTTTGATTTGCATTCCACCCATGAAAGTTTCACCAACCCTAATGTTTACTTCTTCAGCAACACCTGCAACATCGCTGAACACCTGGGTCATTTGTAATTGTTCTTTGTTGATTTTAATTTGCTCCTGCATCGATTTCAACTGGTATTCCAGTGTTTCAACATTATTCTTTGCGGTAATCAATTGAACTTCCGTACCAATGTTTTGCTCCCAGAGATTTTTTTGTTTCTGATAAATATTTCGTGCAAAATCAAGCTGTACGCGCATTGTTTCCAGTCCGCGCTCAGCTGCGACCAGACTTTGGCGGGCGATGGCATCATCAAGTTTCAATAAGAGTTGTCCCTTTTTTACATAGTCTCCCTTTTTGACAAAAATCTGTTTTACTTGTCCGGGTTGGCCACGAGGGGTAACATAAGATATATTTTCAGATTCTACTTTTCCCTGCAATTCAATGAAGTGATTGAAAGCCTGCAAATGGATAGGTGAGTCGACGCGAACTAATTTGGCATTTTCAGCTTTGGCAGCAGTAGGATCGAGGCGAATGATTTCTTTCTCCAACTGACCGATTTGTGTTGAAAGATTTTCCTGTTGTTTTTTCAATTCAGCCAACTCGGTTTTCTTTTTTAACAACTCTGCGGAATCAGTCGATTTCTTTTTACCGCAGGCGGCAATAAGTAGGAAGGATACCAAGGATATAAGTAGAATTCTGTTCATACAATTTTTATTTCACTTGAAGATTAAAGTTTTCCGGTGGCTTTGCGGTAATCCACTCTCGCGACAATGGCTCCATAGAGAGCTGCCATGTAATTATTTTGAGCAGTGATCAGGTCAGTTTGTGCAGCTGATATTTCGATACTGGAGCCGGTTCCCACCTCATATTTTTTTCTCGTCTGGCTGTAAACTTTTTCAGCCAGCTCCATGTTCTTTTTTTGAAATTTTAGAGTACTCTGTGCTGTGATAAAGTTGAGTCTTGCTTGTTCAATTTCTGTGTCAATGGTCTTTTTCAGGTTGTCAATTTGAAAATTGGTTTGCCTTAACTCAATTCTTGATTTGGCGAGACGGGCATCGCGGGCAAATCCATTGAAAAGCTGGAATGAAAGATTTAATCCCAGGAAAGAAGTTGTGAACCAATCACCCCCTTTGGCAAAAAAATCGAAAGTTCTTCTTTGGGCATTTTTATTGTAGCCGCCTGTTAGGTTAAGAGTAGGCAGGTAGCTCAACTGATACCTGCGAATGTTGAATTCGTTGAGTTTTTTGGCTAGTTCCAGGTACTGAAAATCTTTCCTGTCTTCATAACGGAAAGCAGTATCCGATAAGATATCACCTTCTAGTTGAGATTCAGTGATTTTGTCAGTTAATTCCAGGGTATCCTGAGGACGCATTCCAATTAATGTTTTCAATCCCAGATACCCGATTTCAATGCTATTTTGTGCCTTTAATTTTTCAGTTTGCAGATTGGTCAGTTGAATGGATACCTTGTCTTGATCTAACTTTTCTGCAAATCCATTTTGATACAACGTCTTCGTATCTTTTTCCAACTGCTGTAGGCGAACGATGTTTGCATCCAGAATAGCGATCTGCGTTCTGCTGGCTACTAATTGATAATAGACCTTGTAGATATTGGCTTTGATAAGTTCCTCTGTAACCTCTAAATTTTTCAATTGAAAATCTACAGAAGTTTTCCTTGCCTGCAAGCCAATGAAGACTTGACCGTCGAAAAGGGTTTGTTGCAATTGAAAGCCGAGCGTCGAGTTGTATTTGGTACCAAATTGAACCGGAATAAAAGTGCCGGGGGTACCTCCAAATATTTCACCGGGAATCAATGAAACCGGCAGTTGGAGGTAGTCCATCAGGTTTCCATTGAATGAAACTGAAGGCAAAGCACCAGAAGTAATCTCCCGATTGGTTTCTTTTTGCATTTGAACGGCCAGCAAGGCATTTTTCACCTGGATGTTGTTGTTCTTGGCAAATGTCAAAGCATCTTCAATTGAAAAAGCATACCTAGTCGACTTCGGTGTGGTTTGTGCAAATGCAGGTTGAACAGTAAATAGTGTACTGAGAGCAATCAATGGTATTTTGAGGAAACGAATCATGCTGTAATAGGGATTTTACTTTGTTGCTTGTAATGCTCAATCATTTCTTGGCCACGCTCGTTGGCGATGCCATATAAAAAGTTATCGGTGGTTTCAGCTAAAAGTTGGGGCAGGTTGAATTGTTCTCCGGGGAAAATCTCCGGGTTAAAGATCAGGAACATAGATGCCAGTCTAAAACGCGCTATCAGGTTGGTATTGATTTCCTGGCGATAAAGACCTTCCGCTTTGCCGCGATTGATGTTGGCGACAATTACATTGAACAGGAATCTGTTCTTGTGGTCGTTGTATTTGTTGAATGCACCGGTGTGGTATTTTTCCAGGTCAAAAATAACTGCCGGATTCATCTTACTGAGAATTTGCATCACAGTATCCATGCTAAGAAATACTTCATGGACTGCATTTTCACTTTCGGCAAGCTGCCGCTGACAATCACTTCTGTTGATGTTGAGAACAATTTCGATGGCGTCTTCTACTAACTCATCTTTATCAGCATAGTACTGGTAGATGGTTTTTTTGCTCATGCCGAGTTGGTTGGCAATCTCGTCCATGCTGACACTCCGGATGCCATAGCGCATGAACAGTTCGTATGCTTTGCCCACAATTCTTTCGGCTGTGTTTTCCATAGGAGATTTTAGAGGAACAAAACTATGGAAACTTTTAATGGTACGCAAGTTTCTTTGTGAAGAAATTGTAAAAATATGGCAATATTATTATTAATAATATGTATAAATAATTATTAAACAAGTTTTACTTTGATTAGTGCCTTTATGTTTTGAATTAACGTTATTAATTTATCTCCTCAGCAACTCAAGTACAATGGTCTATTTTTCTTGTGATAGGGATGCCCGAATGCTCGTAAATTTGTGTTCCCATTGATACCTGTTCATGCCCACACCTGAAACTTTTTCTTTTCGCCGGATTTTGCGTCGTTTGCTGACTTATTTTCTGCAGGGGCTGGTAGTGCTTGCACCAATCGGTATCACCTTGTGGGTGGTAATTGGATTATTCAATTTTGTAGACGGAATATTGCCCAATGTGATGCATGCATTGGCGCCCAATCTTTGGGAATTAGGTGAAGATGGTCAGGTGAAAAAAATTCCGGGTACAGGATTTCTGGTGGTGGTTATTTTGGTATTAACTACCGGTTGGGTTTCTTCCATGCTTTTTTTTAGTCGTATTGTGGCGATGTTGGATAACTTGTTAGATAAGACTCCGGGCATAAAATATATTTATTCTTCAGTAAAAGATTTTCTGGAGGCTTTTGCGGGCAACAAGAAAAAATTCGATAAACCTGTTTTGGTGAATGTTGATGCGCCCGGTGTTTGGAGAATTGGGTTCATCACCCAACAAAGTTCCGAGGCCATGGGTATGTCAGAGCATATTACGGTTTACGTACCACATTCATATGCCATTTCAGGGATTACGTATTTGGTTCCCCCCACCCAGGTTAAAATTTTGAGTGGTATATCAGCTGCAGATGCCATGAAGTATACGATCTCAGGTGGGGTAACCGAGGTAGAAACCAAAGAAGGAAGTCCAGAAGTCTGAAAAGAATGCTGGTACGAAAGATGTCAGCATTTTTGTCTAATAACTCTACTTAGTTCTAATAAACATGACCATAAATAATTTTAATTCCGGACCGTCTATTTTACCCGGCTCAGTTCTCGAACAAGCTGCAGCTGCGATTCATTCATTCAATGGTACCGGACTCTCCATTCTTGAGATTGGTCATCGAACCAGTCACTTTGTAGAGGTAATGGAGGAAGCGAGGAATACGGTAAGAAAGCTGATGGATCTTCCTGCAACACACGAAGTGTTGTTTCTTCACGGTGGTGCAACCACGCAGTTCATGCAGGTTCCAATGAATTTACTTAATCAGGGAGACAGTGCAGCTTATTGTATCAATGGTATTTGGGGAAGTAAAGCCGCGCGGGAAGCCGGTTTTTTTGGGAAGGTCTTACCGGTAACTGATACAACAGATTGCCAGCATACCTGTATCCGGCAACCGGGTGAGATTCCTGCGGGAACAGCCTACCTGCATCTTACCAGCAACAATACAGTGGAAGGAACACAATGGGAACATTTTCCAATAACGAATGTTCCGCTGGTGGCTGACATGAGCAGCGATATTTTTTCCCGCCCGATGAATTTTGGTCAATTTGATTTGATTTATGCAGGGGCCCAAAAAAATATGGGAGCAGCGGGGGTTAATTTGGTGGTGGTCAATCAGGAATTACTCGCAAGAAAGAAAGACTCTATTCCTGCTATTATGGATTACCGTCAACACATTGCAGCCGGGTCTTTGATGAATACCCCACCCGTATTTGCGGTGTATGTTAGTATGCTCACCATGCGTTGGATTGTAGAGCAGGGTGGTTTGTATGAGATGGATCGCCGCAGCAGGGAGAAATCAGATTTGTTGTATTCATCCATAGATCAAAATCCATTGTTCATCACTAAAGTTGCCAGAGAAGACAGAAGTCGGATGAATGCAGTATTTTTTCTGGCAGATCCACAATTGGAACCTGCATTTTTGGAATTATGCCGCAAAGAGGGTATGGTTGGAGTGAAAGGTTACAGAACCATTGGTGGAATTCGGGTAAGTATGTACAATGCATTGCCCTTGTCAAGTGTGCAGGCATTTTGTGAACTGATGAAATATTTTGCCGAAAAGAACGGATAACCATTACTGTACTAACATCAGCACCTATTTTTTCATCAATCTGTTGACATCAAGAATATCAAGCAAACAAAACAATTCACCTCTTATTTATTTCCATTGCAGTTATTAAAAGCATTTTTACGACAGTTTTTTAGCAATACGATAAGATTCCAATCGGCTGTTATTTTTACCTGCTTCCTATTTTGTTGTCTTTTGCTACTGCTTCCTCGAATGACTATGGCTACCGGCTATTCAACCAAATTTGGCAGCCATGTTATCGGATTGGATACAGATTCATTTCCCGTTCCCAGCGGTAATGCCAAACAGCTTTTTTATTTGCAAAGAACTGCCAATACCAATACGATTATTTGTGAATTAAATTCAGACAGCAGAGGGATACCCAATCCTGAAAAACCAATTAATGTGTATTGGCTTCTCTTCACTCAAGGAGGGGCACGAAAAGAGCTTAATTATATTCAAAGAAATTTTGCCTACGGCATCGATTACAAGTCGGAGGGCAATGATAGTTATGAATTACATTTTGTTTCTTATAAAAAGAGAAAGTTTTATTTAAGGTGGTACGCACCACTGAAAAAGTATCAGGTATTTGCAAGCATTAACAACAAGGAAGCGATCCTTCAGCGCATTTTTGTCAAAGTATCAGGCGGATCTTTCTGGGTGCCCAACATTGTATATGTTGAGTTCCGTGGCCTTGATCCGGTATCCGGGAAAGAAGTAATAGAACGATTCAAGCCCTGATACTCATCTGCATGCTGTCTCTGTTATTCAATCTATTTTATTCATTCAGTTTCTTTTTCTGATATTTGCACCATGGCAGTAGTTTTACCTTTCAGGGCACTTCGCCCTCAGCCGCAACTGGCCGGCCAAGTCGCCAGTTTACCCTACGACGTTTTGAATACACAAGAAGCCCGTCAGGCAGCAAATGGAAATCCCAATTCATTTTTACACATTACTAAAAGTGAAATTGATTTATCTGATGAGACCAATCCGTACGATAATTCCGTTTATGAAACAGCTCGTACCAATTTATCTGCTTTCATAAGTCGCGAAGTTCTTTTTCTCGAAAGTAAGCCATGTTATTACCTGTATCAGCTCACCATGCAAGGGAGAAGTCAGACCGGTATAGTAGCTCTTAGCAGCATCGATGAATACGAGCGGGACCTGATAAAAAAGCATGAGTACACCAGACCCGATAAGGAGCTCGATCGTATCCGTCACATATCAGTATCCGGTGCTCAAACCGGCAATGTTTTCCTGGCCTACCGTGCTCAAAGCGATATTGATGAGTTAATAGCCAACTGGACAAAAGTGAAGAGTCCGGTTTATGATTTTACAGCCCCCGATCAGATTCAACATACCATTTGGGTTATCAATGATGATCCTACTATTGCCACCATCACTGAATTATTTGCCACAAAGATTCCTTGTACATATATAGCCGATGGTCATCACCGTGCTGCATCTGCTGCTAAGGTGCGTCAGAATTTGGCAGGAGACATTCCGGATGGCGCTAATTATTTTCTTACTACCCTTTTCCCATCCAATCAACTGCGCATACTCGATTACAATCGGTTGGTCACAGATTTGAACGGGCACACTGAAGAAGAACTTCTGGAAGGAATCAAAGCGAATTTTCAAGTTGAACCGGTTGGCTTGGAAATGGTACTTCCTAGTGCACCGCATGTTTTTGGAATGTATCTTAACAAGCAATGGTATAAACTGGTAGCTAAGCCGGGAACCTTCAGGCAAGATCCGATTGGGCAGTTAGATGTTACCATATTACAGGAAAATCTCTTACATCCTCTTTTGGGTATTGGCGATCAGCGCACAGATAAACGCATTGATTTTGTAGGCGGTATTCGTGGTCTCGCAGAATTGGAGAGACGCGTAAATAGTGGTGATATGGCAATTGCATTTAGTTTGTTTCCGGTAACAACGGAACAGTTATTCGCAATTGCAGATAGCGGACAAGTAATGCCGCCGAAAAGCACCTGGTTTGAGCCAAAGTTGAGGGATGGTTTATTGACCCACCTGATCCGTGAATAATTAGAAGTCACTTCTCTTATTGCGCTTGTTGAAAGAGGACTGCTCTTTTCAACAGGGATGTATTTTTCTTAGAACAGCCTTGTTCCGGTTTTGAAAAAATAAACTAACTTGGAACTTCACTAAACGATTGAATTCATGCCGGTGACAGCAAATTCAAAGCAGTTATGACTTTTATTAAGTCTGTTTGTTGGCTACGCGACAACATTACGTGCTTTGAACTGTTAAAAAGATTTATTCAAGTAACGATTTTGCATAAGATATTTTTATAGTAAAAATAAATGCGCCATATGGAATACAAAAGACTATTTGATTGTATTGAACACCAGTTGCAACATTTTCCTACAGATGAAATGCTGGTTTCAAAAGTGAATGGAACCTGGGTTAAACACAGCACCCAGGAAGTAGCCCAAACAGTCAATTCACTTTCTGCAGGACTTTTACAGTTAGGAGTTAGTGGTCATGATTTTACCCCGGAAGGCAGTGATAAGATTGCCATTATCAGTAACAACAGACCTGAGTGGGTTTTCACTGACTTAGCAGTTCAACAAATTGGTGCCATTCTCGTACCACTTTATCCTACTACCAACCCCCTGGAAATCGAATTCATTTTCAATAACGCAGCAGTTAAATATGCATTCGTAAGTAACCAGGAAATGTATGATAAGATCAATGCATTGCGAAGTAAAATTCCTTCATTGAAGGAGATATTTGTTTTTGATGAAATACCAGGTACAGTTCACTGGAAGACATTATTGCAGCCGGCAGAAAGTTCTTACCAAACACAGGTAAATACAATTAAGGCAACTATTCCTACCAGCCACCTCGCCACCATCATCTATACTTCCGGTACAACGGGAACACCGAAGGGGGTTATGTTGAGCCATAAGAATATTTATTCCAATGTAATGATGTCAAAGGAAAGTTTTCCTTTCAGAGATGCGCCGGGCAGCAAAATATTGAGTTTTCTTCCCCTGAATCATATTTTTGAAAAAGCCTGTACCTATATATATTTATACAGTGGTATCAGTATATATTATGCAGAAAATTTGGAAACCATTGGCGATAATCTTCGCGAAGTAAAACCTGATGGATTTACTACCGTTCCAAGGTTGCTGGAAAAGGTTTTTGAAAAAATCATGGCCAAAGGAAATGAATTGACAGGTACGAAACGGAAATTGTTTTTCTGGGCGGTTGATTTGGCAGAAAAATATGACAACTACAAATCCGGTGGTGCATGGTATAATATCCAGTTGGCCATTGCCAGAAAACTGATCTTCTCCAAATGGAAAGAGGCATTGGGTGGCAGGGTATCATTTATCATAACAGGCGGTGCGGCATGTCAGGTCAAGTTGCTCCGTATTTTTAATGCTGCTGGAATTCCTGTATACGAAGGATATGGACCAACAGAGAATAGTCCGGTTATCACTGTTAATAGACAGTCACCGGGTGGTATGCGTTTTGGAACGGTAGGTCCTCCTGTAAATGGTCAGGAAGTAAAAATTGCAGAAGATGGAGAAATATGTGTGAAGGGCCCAAGCGTTATGGAAGGATATTACCTGCGCCCGGATCTCACTGCAGAAGTAATAATTGACGGTTGGCTTTATACCGGTGATATTGGTGTGTGGGTTGATAAGAAGTATCTTAAGATTACTGATCGGAAAAAAGAGCTGTTCAAAACAAGTGGTGGAAAATATGTCGCTCCCCAACCCATTGAAAACAAATTCAAGGAAAGCCCTTTCATTGAACAAATGATGGTGGTAGGTGCCGATAAAAAGTTTGTGGGGGCTTTGATTGTCCCATCATTTGCTACATTAAAAGACTGGATGAGGGAAAAAGGGCTTACCTATACGACCAATGAAGATGTAGTTCATCATCCGCGGGTACTAGAGTTATATAAGGAACTGGTTGAAAGTTTCAACACTTATTTTAACCATGTCGAGCAAATTAAAAAGTTTGAATTGCTCCCCAGAGAGTGGACCATAGATACCGGAGAGATGACACCCAAATTAAGCTTGAAGCGAAAAGTGGTGATGGAAAAATACAAAGATGCTATTGAGCGCATCTACGCCGAGTAGTAGATATTTTCACGTACTCTATAACCGCCCGACCATAACCAGTCGGGCGGTTGTTTTTTATATACCTCAGATGTTAAATGTACCCGACCGATTGAATAAAATTGGAAGTCTAGTAAAATGTGCCGAATTTAGAATACTTTTCAGCCTTCCAATCAACAGTTTTTTTTGAAAATGGAGACCCGATGAACCTACCGGATAATAAAGTAAGTCCTCAATTGAATCAGCCGCCTATTGCTTCACAAGGTGGTATCAATTCATTGTATCTGGAAAAAGTGCTTCAAAGTATCACAGATGGCTTATTGGTTATGAATAAGAATGGAGATATTTTGTTTTGTAACCAGCCGGCCGCCACCTTGGTAAAGCTTGAACGAGCTGAAGACCTCATTGGGAAAAACATATGGATTATATTTCCAGAGATCAATGTATTAAAACAATATCCTGCTTATCCATCGATTATGCAGGAAAACCGTTCACTTATCTTCAAAGAATACTTTCCGGCGTTTAATAATTGGATTGAATTATCTGTATATCCTTCAGATGAAAACATTGTCGTTTATTTTAAAAATGTTACTGAGATAGTTCAAAGAAAAAAAATGCTTCTATTGGAGAGAGAAGTTCTTGCTATGAATGCCAATCCTTTTAAAGATTTGCATCAAGTACTCGACACTTATATTGCTTCAGTAGCTCAGATTTATAATGAATTGCCGATGATACTTTGGCAGTCACAGGGAAATAGTTTTCAAACCAGTTCATCGATTAATATACCTGCTTCGCTTATCAATGATATCGGTTCGCTGAAAGTTGAGAACTCAATCTGGCCCGCCTGGAGTGCAATGGAAGAAAATAATGCGAAAAGCAACGCTGCTTCCGCGTCAGTAAGTCCGGAAGTCAATGAGATTCTTTCCAAACATGGATTCATTGCTTCAACAGCGTATCCTGTGTCCCAGGCATCGGGAGATGCCTGGGGGGTGTTGGAAATATTTTATAAAGAGGGGCAACAAGAACAAATTGGTCAGACTGATCTCGCGTTGCAGATGACTAATTTTTTATCTATTTTATTAGAGAGTAAGTTGGCTCAGGAGAATATTTGGTTGAGTAACCAACGGTATGACCTGATTTCCCGAGCAACCAATGATATTATTTGGGAATGGGATGTTGAGAAAGGTCTATTGGTTAAAGCGAATACCGGACTATCAGATTTTTTTGGTGTAGAGATAGGTAAGGAGCAAATTCTTTTCAATGCCTGGAAGCAATTACTTCATCCTGACGACTATAATCGGGTAATAAAAAAGCGAAATGATTCATTGCGCAATAAGAGCAATCAGTACTGGGAAGATGAGTTTCGCATGCAGGGTCATTCCGGAAAATACAATTATTTTTATCACAAGGCATTCATAGTAAGAAATACAGACGGGCAACCCATTCGTCTTTTTGGAGCAACACAAAATATTACACGTCGGAAGGAAGACGAAGCTTTGTTGTTGGAACTTAACAAACAACTCAAGCAGCGTGCTGACGAATTAGCAGCTTCCAACGTTGAGCTCGAAAGATTCGCTTATGTGGCATCCCATGACATGCAAGAGCCACTAAGGATGATAACCAGCTTTCTGCAATTGTTCAGAAAAAAATACCAGGAAAAAATTGATGATACTGCCGAACAATATCTCCACTTCGTTATGGATGGTGCAGATCGAATGAAGCGATTAATTACCGACCTACTTGAATATTCAAGAATTGGATCAAATAAAGGAGTTGCTGAGTCTATTGACATCAATCAATTGATGAAGGAGGTACAGGAAGTTTTTGTTAATCGCATCGCTGAATGTGAGGCAACCATTGTTTGTAAAGATTTGCCTGTGATTATGGGTAATAAAACCCAATTATTTCAGCTTTTTCAGAACCTGGTAGGTAACGCCTTGAAATACATTGGGAAAGAAAAACCGATTGTTATTGTAAGTGGTCAGGAGGAGGACAATCATTTTCTATTTTCAGTACAGGACAATGGAATTGGTATAAAGCCAATGTTCTTTGATAAAATTTTTGTGCTTTTTCAACGTTTACATCATAAGCATCAATACAGTGGAACTGGTATTGGGTTATCTGTTTGTAAAAAAATTGTCGAGAAACATGGCGGAAAAATATGGGTAACTTCCGAGCCGGATAAAGGCAGTACATTTTATTTCACCATCAGCAAGCACTTGGATCAACATGCCCCGGGCTTTATTACTGAGAACATTGCTGCGGGTTAATTTTAGCTAAAACAAGAAAGATGTCTCTTCATCAACAACCACTTTCCATCATGATTGTCGAAGACAATCCTGGAGACTTGTATCTTCTGGAGGAAAGTCTTGCATTAACAGGCTTACAGGTTGCAAGAATATACAAAGCACGTAGTGTTCAGGAAGCGATTAGACTGCTGAGTGAGTATTACATCAATATGATTTTGCTTGACCTTTCTTTGCCAGACAGTACCGGATTTGACTCTTTTGTTCATATCAGCGAATATGCTTCGGGGATTCCAATAATAGTTTTAACCGGACTTGCAGATATGGAGATGGCTTTGGAAACAATGGCCAATGGTGCGCAAGATTATCTTATCAAAGGTGAGTACGACGAGCGCTTGCTATTAAAATCTATACAGTATAGCGTTGAGCGTAACCGAATCTTAGAAAGTTTAAGAGAAAGTAGTGAGAGTTATCGCAACTTATTTTTTAATAACCCATTGCCTATAATCATCTGGGATATTCAAAGTTTTCGGGTATTAGAAGTGAATGAGGCAGCACAATCACAGTATGGTTACAACCGGGATGAATTTCTATCCAAAACAGTTTTGGAATTAGGTCATGAAAGTGAATATACCCGATTGCTTGAAACTGCCCGCATATTCAGAGATACTGATTTGATGAAGGAGACAGCTCTTTGGACACACCTGAATAAGTCGGGGGATCTGATCATAATGGATATTTCTTCCCACAAAATAGAATACAAAGGCAATCTGGCAATTCTGGCAATTCATAATGATATTACCGAGACCATTCAGTTGCAGGAAAAGCTCGAGGAAGAAAAAATGCTCAAACAAAAGGAATTGAATGAGGCGATTATTAAAGTTCAGGAGAAAGAACGCAATGAGATCAGTACAGAATTACACGATAATGTAAATCAGCAACTGACTGTAGCTATGATGTACATTGCTTCTGCACAGCAGCAATTAGGGACGGAATCTGAGTTGCTTACGCAGTCTCAACAATTCATTTTGAACGCTATTGAGGAAATTAGAAAACTATCTCAGATACTGGTTACTCCACTCATTAAGCATTTTGGTTTAAGCAAGGCCATTGAAGGATTGTTAGATGATGTTAATGCAGTCAATGACTTTGATGTAGATTACAGATGTGATTCATTCTACGAAAAAGATATTCCATATGAATTTAAATTGAATATATTTCGGATTGTGCAGGAGCAAATGAATAATATTATCAAGTATTCTAAGGCAGACGAAGTCTCAATCGTACTTGCTCGAACAGAAGAACAACTTTTGCTTACAATTGCTGATAACGGTGTTGGATTTGATTTGAATATGCCGAGAAAGGGAGTAGGTATGCACAACATCAGCAGCAGGACAGATGTATATAATGGCAGCTTGGAAATTAATACATCTCCCGGCAATGGCTGCAGAATTCATATAAAATTTCCTTTCAACTCATCTCCGGCAGTTATGGCTTAAGAGTAAGTTGATTGTCTTGCTTACGAAATCGCTTCCAGGTATTTTTTGCGAATGATTTCTTGAACGGGAACATTCGATAATTTACTTTCCAGCCAGGAAATGATGTCGAGATACATAAATGCCCTGTTTGCGGTGCTGCTTTTTTCCAATGGCTTTAATTCATATAATAGTTGTTCAAATAAGGGTTTAATCTGTTGGGCATTTAGCCGCATAGCTTTTCGTAGAAAACCAAAAATTTTCTCCTCAACCACACTTAGGTTCTTCATTTTATACATGAAACGATAGACAGATTTTAGCAGATATTGTATTAAATCGTGGTTGCCCAACTCATAATGAGCAATCAGATGAAGCAGGCGGGCATAGCATTGTAAATCAGTTCTCAGATCAACCTTTAATTGAATTATTTTATTAAGGTAGTCAATGCTTTCATCGTATAAACCACTTCCAAAATACAGTGATGCAAATTTGTAATAGAATACCAGAACCCTATGTCTGTCAAGAAAAGGTTCGTATTCTTTTAATTTCTCTTCTATGACCGGTACCAATGATAATCCCTCCGAGAAGGTTCCCATCATAAAGTGACAATTGATTCTGGAGGTGTAGAGATATATGAATGTCTGAAGTTGATTGTTCTTGTTTTGCTGCACTTCCGGAGTTTCTATGAAGTCTTCCAATAATTGAATAACCTCATTGAATTTTTGGTAATTTCTAAGGTCAAAATGGGCGCTGAGAAGATTGTGTAACCCTTTTATGTAGGATATTGTTTCGATTGAAATCATCTTTTCATTTGCATGGAAAAGATCTACCCATTTTTGGCTATACCGATAATAACTCAGGAATTGCTGAGTTATAAATGCCTGCCAGCAAAAACATTGATACAAGTAAAGCCGTTCATAGAATCCCTTTTCATGCTGAGCCGCTCCGATTGCCGGATGTTCGAGAAATTTTTCAATTATTGCCCTATCTTCATCATCTCTTGCATGTCCATTTTTGATGTACCAACTATACAATTGTAGAGAGAGATTAGATAAATCACCAATCAGCTCCACTCTTCGATTCACTTCTTCCACTTCTTCGCTTAATTCATCAGCCCGGTTTTGGAGACTGCGGGTAATATGAAGCATTTCAATCTTCTTTTCAAGAAAAAGAATTTGTTGTAGATAGGTGGCCTGGTTATTGGCTTTTGAAAATTCTTTGACCCTCTCCAGTAACTTTAAACTTTGCAGGTACAAACCCTTGTTGTAGAGGATACGGGCAAAATCTAGTTGTTCATGAATTTGTAAATCAACATTTTCATCCTGTTTCAAAAGGCGTAAACTGGCAAGTATCTCACGGTATAAGTGTGCTTTCAGATTCGATAATTGTTGCTTCTGAAGGGTAGGATTCTTTTTGAGTAATAAGTCCTCGTCATATTGTTTCATCCCCTCAAGGGCATCAAATAATTGTACAATCTTAAGGTCATTACTTCCTGTGTTACGGGTTATGTATAGTTTAAAATTCCGTTTTTCAGACCTTTCGAGAGACTGAATCAGTTGAAAAAGGGTATCTGCAGACCGGTTGGGCATCGTATTTTTTTTATCCGTAAACTCAATAAAATCAGCTATTTCAGGCTATCCAAACCTCGTTGTTGGGTGTAAAATACACCCTATTTTGACCTGGTAATTGAGTTTTTCATGACTAAATTCGGCTATTTCCCGTTTATTTTCTCCCCCCGGCTACTTGAAGGGGAAAATAGTCGTAAGAAATCAACCCTTTTTCAACCATATTTTAAGTGCCATGGAAAAACAAGTATTCATCTTTGATACCACGCTCCGAGATGGTGAGCAGGTTCCCGGTTGCAAACTCAATACCAAAGAAAAAGTAGCATTAGCACTCCAACTGGAGTTATTGGGGGTGGACGTTATCGAAGCCGGTTTCCCCATTTCTAGTCCGGGTGATTTCGAGTCAGTTAGTGAAATTGCCAAAATCATTAAGGATGCAACAGTATGTGGTCTTACCAGAGCAGTACAAAAAGATATTGAAGTTGCCGGAGCAGCACTCAAGGGTGCTCGTCGGCCGCGCATTCACACCGGCATTGGCACTTCCGATTTTCACATCAAAGCAAAATTCAATACTTCGCGTGAGGAAATATTGCGTCGCTCTGTTCAGGCAGTGAAATGGGCCAGACAATTCACAGATGATGTAGAGTTCTTTGCTGAAGATGCGGGTAGAACAGACAACGATTATCTCGCTCAGGTAGTGGAGGCAGTTATTGCTGCCGGTGCAACAGTGGTAAATATTCCTGATACCACAGGTTATTGCTTGCCAGAGCAATATGGCGCCAAAATTGCCTTTTTAATGAATAAGGTACCCAATATAGATAAAGCTATTTTGTCTTGCCACTGTCACAACGACCTTGGAATGGCAACCGCTAACTCTATTTCAGGAGTTATCAATGGTGCCCGTCAGATAGAATGTACCATCAATGGTATTGGAGAACGTGCCGGAAATACATCGTTGGAAGAAGTAGTTATGGTTTTAAAACAACACAAAGACCTTGGACTATTCACCCGCATTAAAACACCCATGTTAAATCCAATGAGTCGGTTGGTGTCAGAAACCATGCGGGTACCTGTTCAGCCCAATAAAGCAATAGTTGGGGCAAATGCTTTTTCTCATTCGTCCGGGATTCACCAGGATGGATTTTTGAAGGATGCTCAAACTTATGAGATCATCAGTCCAGAGGAAGTTGGTGCAGAGGGAAGTAAAATTGTACTCACAGCCCGCAGTGGAAGAAGTGCACTTGCCTATCGTTTTCAGAAGCTCGGATATGATTTTACCAGAGATGATATAGATGTATTATATGAACAGTTCTTGGCGGTTGCGGACAGGCAAAAAGAGGTGGAAGAAGAAAACCTGCACGAGTTGGCAAAAGCTCATAAAGTAGCAACAGTTGCAGCACATTGATTGAAAAGTTAAAAACTTGATCTTTTTATGGGATTGACTTTGTTTGATAAAATATGGAATGAGCATGTTGTTCAGGAAATTCCTGATGGACCTTCTGTTTTGTACATCGACCGGCATTTGATACATGAAGTGACAAGCCCGCAGGCCTTTCGTGGAATGGAGAAAAGAGGGTTGCCTATTTTTCGTCCTCAACAAATCGTAGCAACCGCAGACCACAATGTGCCTACATTGAATCAACATTTACCCATACGCGATGAATTGTCTCGTATGCAGGTACAAGAGTTGATAAAAAATTGTGCAAATCATGGGATTGAATTATATGGTTTAGGTCATCCCAATCAGGGTATTGTTCATGTAATTGGTCCCGAATTGGGGGTTACCCAACCAGGGATGACCATAGTATGTGGAGACAGTCACACTTCTACACATGGTGCATTTGGTACCATTGCTTTTGGTATCGGTACTAGTGAGGTGGAAATGGTTTTTGCTTCTCAATGTCTTTTACAAACAAAGCCGCGTCAGATGCGGATCAATATCGAAGGAGAGCTGATGCCCGGAGTAGTGGCAAAAGATATTATTTTATATATCATCGCAAAGATATCTGCTGGCGGAGCCACCGGATATTTTGTTGAATATGCCGGCTCAGCCATTCGCAATCTTTCTATGGAGGCGCGCATGACCATTTGTAATATGAGCATAGAAATGGGTGCGCGCGGCGGACTGATAGCCCCTGATGCTACAACTTTTCAATATGTGAAAGGAAGGCCATTTGCCCCTGCCGGTGATGCCTGGGAGCAACAGCAAAGTAAATGGAAAGAATTGTATACTGACCAAGATGCTGTATTTGATCTGGAATTGAAGATCCAGGCGGAACATATAGAACCCATGATTACTTATGGTACCAATCCGGGAATGGGTATGTCGATTACACAGTCCATACCAAGTCTGGAAAGTCTTACCAATGAAGCGGAAAAAAATAACCTGAAGAAGTCATTGACTTATATGGGGCTGCAAGCCGGTCAATCCTTGTTAGGAATGCCCGTTCAGCATGTATTCATTGGCAGTTGTACGAATTCAAGAATTGAAGATCTGCGTTTGGTAGCATCACTGGTTAAAGGTAAGAAGAAGCATGCCGATGTGCAGGTGCTTATTGTGCCCGGTTCACAGGAAGTCGCCAGGCAAGCCAGACAAGAAGGATTGGATATCATATTCTCAGATGCAGGTTTTGAATTGAGACAGGCAGGATGTAGTGCTTGTTTAGGTATGAATGAGGATAAGGTTCCTGCGGGAGAATATTGCATTAGCACCAGCAATAGAAATTTCGAAGGTCGCCAGGGTGCAGGTGCCAGAACCATGCTGGCTAGTCCCCTTACGGCTGCTGCAGCAGCATTGACAGGAAAAGTAACAGATGTGAGAAGTCTGCTAAGTTAACTACATTAAAATTAGAAAGGAGAAACATAGTGTATGGAATCTTTAAAAGAAATACGAAGCAGATTTGTTCCATTGCCGGTAGAGAACATTGATACCGATCAGATCATACCTGCCAGATTTTTAAAAGCTACCACAAGGGATGGGTTTGGTAAAAATCTATTTCGGGATTGGCGTTACATGAACAATGATGAGCAGCAACCCATACAAAGTTTTATATTGAATCAACAACATCATGGCGGTGAGATATTGGTAGCCGGAAAGAACTTTGGTTGTGGCTCTTCAAGAGAACATGCTGCCTGGGCACTCAAAGATTATGGTTTCAAAGCTGTTGTGTCTAGTTTTTTTGCCGATATCTTTAAAAACAATGCATTGAATAATGGAGTATTGCCGGTTAAAGTAAGCGATGCATTTCTTGCCGGCATTTTTTCACTTGATGCTGATGATCAATTGCACATAGATGTAGCTGCTCAAACCATAACACAGGTATCTACGGGTGCTCAAGAGATATTTGATATCAATCCGTATAAAAAAACATGCCTGCTGAACGGATATGATGATATCGATTATCTCATTAGTATTCGTCCGGCCATAGAGCAATTTGAGGCAAGTCGCATTTAACCAATCTATATCCTTCACTCAAACCAGAAAAACTATTCAATGGAAAAGAAGATTACAGTCATCAATGGGGATGGCATCGGTCCGGAAGTTACCGCTCAGTCAGTTAAAGTACTAGACGCAGTTGCCGGTGTTTACGGACATACCTTCCATTACGACTACTGTTTGATGGGAGCAGATGCCATCGATCAAACAGGGGAACCACTTCCACGGGCTACAATTGATAGCTGTTTACAATCTGATGCTATACTTTTTGGTGCGATCGGGCATCCTAAATATGACAATGACCCTTCCGCCAAAGTACGTCCTGAACAAGGTCTGTTGCAGTTGCGGAAAGAATTACAGTTGTTTGCCAATATACGTCCGGTAACCACACATAATAGTTTGCACCATTTATCGCCACTCAAGGAAAAACAACTTCGTGGAGTAGACTTTATCATCTTCAGGGAACTCACGGGTGGAATCTACTTTGGTAAAAAGGAGAAAAGCGAGGATGGCAATACTGCTTCAGATACTTGTACTTACCAGCGATTTGAGATTGAGCGAGTTGCCCAGCTGGCTTTTCAATATGCCCGTCAACGCAGGAAGAAATTGACTTTGGTAGACAAGGCAAACGTATTAGAGTCTTCGAGACTTTGGCGAAAGGTCGTACAGGATATGTCACCGATTTATCCTGACGTAAAAGTTGATTATATGTTTGTCGATAATGCAGCCATGCAGATAATCCTTTATCCTTCCCAGTTTGATGTGATATTGACTGAAAACATGTTTGGTGATATATTGAGTGATGAAGCCAGTGTACTCAGTGGTTCACTCGGATTACTACCTTCTGCCTCTGTCGGGAATTTAACTGCCTTATTTGAACCGATTCATGGATCATATCCACAGGCAGCAGGAAGAGATGTAGCCAACCCACTAGGCTCTATCCTTTCTGCAGCAATGTTGTTAGATCATGTCGGTCTTGCCAATGAAGCCAATCAGGTTCGGGAAGGCGTGAACTGGACATTGAAAAGTGGTTTTGTGACACTCGATATTGATCCGGTGAATAACTATTCTACCAGTGCTATCGGTGATTTGATTGCCGGGTTTATTACCCGTCACGCTGAGCAGCAAGGAAAAACAGGACACAACCAATTGAATCAATCAACCATTATTTAACCGGCTAAAGTGTATTCAACACAGAAGCTCATAAGTAAATAGTTCTTTTTTTGCGGGATTAGATTATATTTGAAGATCAAAGCCAATTTCATGTTGCAAAATCTTCAACACATCTTCTCCCGAATCGTGGTAGTCATTACAGTGATTACCATTATTATTCCGGTATATCCGGGAGGTTGAGTTGTTGACTATATAATTTTAATAGCAACCCCGCCTCTCAGAAGCGGGGTTTTTTTATAAAAAAAGGATAACAACAAATACAATGAATAACTATTATAACGAGCAAACCATCATCTATCTGAATGGTGATTTTATCCGGGCTGCCGAAGCAAAAATGGATTTTTATAGTCAGTCACTGCATTATGGCTATTCTGTTTTCGAAGGCATCCGGTCTTATCAGACAACCAACGGAAGCACGCGTATATTTAAGCCTGTTGAACATTTTGACAGACTTCGGCAATCAGCCTTGGCAATCAATATGCCTTATCATTGGGATACGCAAGAGCTGATTGATATTACATATGAGGTACTTACTAGAAATCAGTTGGGTGATGCTTACATACGCCCCGTTGTATATGCTCCAGCCAATATGAGTTTTGCTCCCAATGATCAATCCTTTTTGGTCATACAGGCATGGCAAATGGCCCCCTTTCTTGGTGAAAAGTTATTGCGTGTTCGAACTTCTTCTTTTCAGCGGCCCAATCCTCGGGCATTTCATATCCATGCAAAGGCTGCCGGTCATTATGTGAATTCGATTGTTGCCAGTCAGGAAGCGCGCACCAATGGGTACGATGAAGCACTTTTACTAGACATGAACGGGAGCGTGGCTGAAGCCCCGGGTGCCAATGTATTCATTGAAAAAAATGGATGTCTTTTCACGCCACCCGCTGGACATATTCTTTCCGGAATAACCAGAGCAACGGTACTTGAACTTGCTGCCAATCTTGCAATACCGGTTCAAGAAAAATATTTTACCATAGAAGAAATGTACGATGCAGATGCCGCTTTCTTTTGTGGAACAGCCGTTGAAGTCATTGGACTGGGCTCGCTTGATGATCGTAGATTTTCCTTAATCTGGGAGAACAGCAAAAGTCATCAAATACAAAAAGCATATAAACAATTGGTAACACAACCTGCGGCTTGATCGAGTTGCATTGGGTTTAACTTTTAATAGAAAAATAGTTATGTCAACTGAAATGAATAAATACAGTAAAGTTTTAACGCAGGATGAGACACAGCCTGCCGCCCAAGCCATGCTGTATGGCATCGGACTTACGGATGCCGATATGCATAAAGCTCAGGTAGGAATTGCCAGCATGGGATATGATGGGAATACTTGTAATATGCACTTGAATGAACTAGCGCAACAGATCAAGAAAAGTGTCTGGAACAATGAGATGGTAGGTTTGATTTTCAATACCATCGGAGTTAGTGATGGCATGAGCAATGGCACCGATGGTATGCGATATTCACTGGTTAGTAGAGACGTTATCGCTGATTCAATTGAAACAATCTGTGGCGCTCACTACTACGATGGATTAATTGCTGTACCGGGTTGCGATAAAAATATGCCAGGTTGTTTGATTGCAATGGGTCGGCTCAATAGACCCTCCATTATGGTGTATGGGGGTACCATTGCTCCAGGTCATTACAAAGGTCAGCACCTAAATATTATATCTGCCTTTGAGGCATTGGGAGAAAAGATAGCAGGAAAGTTATCAGAAGAGGATTTTAAAGGAATCATTCAAAATGCTTGTCCTGGTGCAGGTGCGTGTGGCGGGATGTACACAGCCAATACAATGGCTTCGGCAATTGAGGCGTTGGGAATGAGTTTGCCCTATTCCTCTTCAAATCCTGCTACCAGTGATGCCAAGCAGCAAGAGTGTATTGAAGCAGGTAAGGCCATCCGGATATTGCTGGAAAAAGACATTAAGCCGAGTGATATTCTTTCGCGTAAATCCTTTGAAAATGCTGTTACGATAGTGATGGTACTTGGCGGAAGTACGAACGCAGTATTGCATCTGCTTGCTATGGCGCGCAGTGTGGGTGTTGAATTAACGCAAGATGATTTTCAGCGCATCAGTGATCGTACGCCTGTGTTGGCTGATTTCAAACCCAGTGGTAAATACCTGATGCAGGATCTTCATCCATATGGTGGGGTACCGGCTGTTATGAAATATCTGCTTAAGCAGGGAATGTTGCATGGCGATTGCCTCACTGTAACAGGAAAAACAATCGCCGAAAATTTAGAGCAAGCAGTTGATCTCGATTTTCAGGCACAGGATATCATTCGACCAGTTACCCATCCGGTCAAATCAACCGGTCATTTACAAATTTTATATGGTAACCTGGCACCGGGTGGTAGTGTAGCCAAAATTAGTGGTAAGGAAGGAGAACTATTCAAGGGTCCGGCAAGGGTCTTTGATGGAGAATTTGAATTGGTGGAGGGCATCAATTCAGGGAAAATACGACCAGGTGACGTAGTGGTTATAAGATATGTTGGACCGAAAGGGGCGCCGGGAATGCCGGAAATGCTCAAGCCAACTTCCGCTATCATTGGAGCAGGTCTCGGTAAATCGGTGGCATTGATAACTGATGGTAGATTCAGTGGCGGAACGCATGGGTTTGTAATAGGACATGTTATGCCGGAAGCTTTTGACGGCGGTAACATTGCTTTAGTAAAAGATGATGATATCATCGAAGTAAATGTAAAGACAAAGACCATGCAGTTATTCATAACTGAGGAGGAAATGGCTGCTCGCAGGAGTGCGTGGCAACAGCCGGCATTAAAAGTGAATAAGGGTCTGTTGTTCAAATATGCCCGCCAAGTAAAAGATGCATCACTGGGATGTGTTACTGACGAAATATAAACTTATTTAAATCTTCTTTATGCCTTCAGTTCAAGCAACACCTGCCGCTCCTTCCAATACAACACAATCGACCTCCATCAGCGGTTCCAGAGCCGTATTGGATGCGCTGGTGGCAGAAGGAGTTGATACCATTTTTGGATATCCCGGTGGTGCCATCATGCCGATCTATGACGCCTTATATGATTATCACGATCGGTTAAAACATGTTTTGGTACGTCATGAACAGGGAGGCATACATGCCGCACAAGGGTATGCCAGAGCTTCAGGCAGAACCGGTGTTGTTTTTGCTACGAGTGGTCCGGGTGCAACCAACCTGGTAACCGGGTTAGCAGATGCAATGATAGACAGCACACCTCTTGTGGCGATAACCGGCCAAGTTTTTGCCCATCTATTGGGAACAGACGCATTCCAGGAAACAGATGTGATCAATATTACTTCCCCAATTACAAAGTGGAATTACCAGGTTACGGATGCAACAGAAATTCCAACTGTACTTGCCAAAGCTTTTTATATAGCCAGCAGTGGCAGGCCCGGACCGGTTTTGATTGATATCACCAAAAATGCACAACTACAACTGTTCGATTATAAAGGATATGAACTTTGTCAACATGTTAGAAGCTATCGTCCTAAACCAATCGTCAGGAGAGAATACATCGACGCTGCTGCCCAGCTGATCAATGCTGCCCAAAAGCCATTTGTGATATTTGGTCAGGGCGTTATTTTAGGAAAAGCTGAAAATGAATTCATTCAATTCATTGAAAAGTCAGGAATACCTGCTGCATGGACCATATTGGGGTTGAGTGCCATTCCTACAGATCATCCACTCAATGTTGGAATGTTAGGAATGCATGGTAATTATGGCCCAAACGTTCTTACCAATGAGTGTGATGTACTCATTGCAGTAGGTATGCGCTTTGATGATCGGGTTACAGGAAGACTTGATAAATATGCCAAGCAGGCCAAGATCATACATCTGGACATAGATCCTTCAGAAATCGATAAAAATGTAAAAGCTACCGTTGGTGTCTGGGGAGACTGCAAGGAGACATTACCTCTGCTTACGCAGTTGGTGGAGAAAAAAGAACACAGCAATTGGTTACAACGCTTTAAGGAACATGATGCGGAAGAAAACAAAGAAGTCACATTCAATGAACTTCATCCTGAATCTCCGGTTCTCACCATGGGAGAAGTGATTCGACACCTCAATGAGATAACCGGTGGAGATGCCATCATTGTAACGGACGTAGGGCAACACCAAATGGTCACATGTCGGTATGCCAGATTTAATCAATCGAAAAGCAATATTACATCCGGTGGTCTGGGAACTATGGGATTTTCATTACCGGCTGCTATTGGAGCCAAGTTCGGTGCGCCCAAAAGAACAGTGATTGCCATTATAGGTGATGGTGGTGTTCAAATGACCTTACAGGAATTAGGAACTATTATGCAAACAGAAATCAATATCAAAATATTGATTTTAAACAATCAGTTCTTAGGTATGGTAAGACAGTGGCAACAGCTGTTTCATGACAAACGCTATTCATTCGTCGATATTGTTAGTCCGGATTATGTAAAATTGGCAAGTGCCTACGGCATTTCTGGTGCCAGTATCAGTCAGCGCGAGGATTTACATGCTGCTCTGCAAACCATGATTGATCACAATGGCTCTTATTTGTTAGAGGTAATGGTTGGAAAAGAAAATAATGTATTTCCTATGGTTCCTCAGGGCTGCAGTGTTAGTGAAATACGTCTTAAATAACAGGAGCATTAAAAAAATAGTATGAAACAGGAATATACCATAACCGTCTATACAGAAAATCATATCGGACTTTTGGTTCGAATAGCTACTATTTTCTCCCGTAGAAAAATCAATGTTGAAAGCATGAATACATCCCCTTCTGAAGCTGAGGGAATTCACCGTTTTACCATTGTAATTGATGAGACTGAAGAGGTCGTTAGAAAATTAGCCCGGCAAATTGAGAAGCAAGTTGAAGTGTTGAAAGCCTATTATAATAGCAATGAAGAAATTATCTGGCAGGAACTGGCTTTGTATAAAGTACCCACAGCACAGATTGCTGAAAAAGTAAAAGTCGAACGCTTATTGCGAGAGCATGGAGCCAGAGCTGTTGTAATCAGAAATGATTATGTGGTATTTGAAACAGTTGGACATCGGGAGGAAACTGACCGGTTGGTGCAGGTATTGGCTCCCTACGGATTAATTGAGTTTGTAAGAAGTGCTCGGGTAGCCATCATAAAAGATAGCAAAGGGTTTCACGAAAAATTACGAGAGTTTGAACAATCTGAACCCAAAGCTGAACTTGTTGAAAACGAGTACCTGAATCAACAGAAAGAGATTTTCACTATGTAAAAAGTTTAAAATTTATTATACAATCAAAAACAACCCAATGGCAAAATTAAATTTTGGCGGTGTAGAAGAAAATGTAGTTACCCGCGATGAATTTCCCCTGTCAAAAGCACAGGAAGTATTGAAAAATGAAGTAGTGGCTGTAATCGGTTATGGTGTGCAGGGACCCGGACAAGCCCTGAATCAAAAAGAAAATGGCATACATGTAATTATTGGTCAACGAAAAAATTCAAAGAGTTGGGACAAAGCTGTTGCCGATGGTTTTGTTCCTGGTGAATCTCTGTTTGAAATTGAAGAAGCTCTGCAGCGTGGAACGATCATCTGTTATCTATTAAGTGATGCTGCTCAAATTGCTATGTGGCCCACTGTAAAGAAATACCTGACTCCCGGCAAGGCACTCTATTTTTCACATGGATTTGGCATAACTTATAATGACCAAACGGGAATCATTCCACCGGCAGATGTAGATGTGTTCCTCGTTGCTCCCAAGGGTTCCGGAACCTCTTTGCGTCGGATGTTTTTACAGGGAAGAGGACTCAACAGTAGTTATGCCATATTTCAGGACGCTACCGGAAAAGCCTTTGATCGCGTAATCGCTTTGGGTATTGCCATCGGAAGTGGTTACCTGTTTGAAACAGATTTCAAAAAAGAAGTGTACAGCGATCTGACAGGAGAACGTGGTACTTTGATGGGTGCTATACAAGGAATTTTTGCAGCACAATACCAGGTATTGCGTTCAAAAGGTCATTCGCCTTCAGAAGCATTTAATGAGACCGTAGAAGAATTAACGCAATCTCTAATGCCGCTCGTTGCAGAAAATGGAATGGACTGGATGTATGCCAATTGTTCTACTACAGCTCAGCGTGGTGCATTGGACTGGTGGAAAAAATTCCGCGATGCAACACTGCCGGTGTTCAATGAACTCTATGAAAGTGTGGCTACAGGAAGAGAAGCTGCTAAATCAATTGAGAGCAATAGCAAATCTGATTACAGAGAAAAACTGGAGGAAGAATTGAAGGAATTGAACCAGAGTGAAATGTGGCAGGCAGGAAAGACGGTTAGAAGTCTTCGTCCCGAAAATAACTGATTGAGTCCGATCCATATTTCAAATGCAAGAAACCATTACAGATAGCGGACTAGACTTTGCCGGTACAAGGGAGCGGTTAAGGAAAGTAGTGAAACATACACCGTTGACACTTAGTCGCACCCTTTCTCAACAATACCATTGTCAGGTTTACCTGAAGCGGGAAGACCTGCAGCTAGTACGATCCTATAAGTTACGGGGTGCTTTCAACATGATGAGTAGATGTACACCGGAACAACTTGCAAAAGGAGTTGTTTGTGCGAGTGCAGGCAATCATGCACAAGGATTTGCCTACAGTTGTAGAAAATTACAGGTAAAAGGTGTGATTTTCATGCCAATCATCACTCCTAACCAGAAAGTGAATCAGACAAGAATGTTTGGGGAAGATTGGGTAGAAGTCATATTAGTAGGTGATACATATGATGATTGTGCTCATGCCGCACTTCAATATACTGCCCAAAACAATATGGTTTTTATTCCTGCTTTTGATGATCGAAAAATAATTGAAGGTCAGGCAACTGTAGGAATGGAAATTCTTGATGACTTATCTGATATTGATTATCTTTTTTTACCTGTTGGGGGAGGTGGACTCAGCGCCGGAGTTGGCACCTACTTTAAGATGTATTCACCTGCAACTAAAATTATTGGGGTTGAACCAGCTGGTGCACCTTCGATGTTGGAAGCTATAAAAGCGGGCCGGCCGGTAGTTGTAGAAAACATTGATCGATTCGTTGATGGCGCAGCTGTTAAAAAAGTAGGTGAAGTAACTTTTCAATATTGTAAGGATGCTTTAGATCAGATGCATCTTGTACCCGAAGGTAAAATTTGCAGTACCATATTGCAATTGTATAACCAAGATGCGATTGTAGTAGAGCCAGCAGGCGCCCTCTCAATTGCAGCATTGGATAATTATGCTGATCAAATTGTTGGAAAAACAGTGGTATGTGTGGTAAGTGGCAGTAACAATGATATTGATCGAATGCAAGAGATAAAAGAACGCTCTTTACAGTATGAGGGACTAAAACATTATTTTCTTGTACGCTTTGCTCAGCGCCCCGGAGCACTCAAAGAATTTGTCAGTCATGTACTTGGTCCAAATGATGATATCACAAGATTTGAATACATGCAAAAACACAACAAGGAAACCGGACCGGCACTGGTTGGCATAGAGTTGAAAGAAAAAAATGATTATGCCAGACTGATTCAACACCTGGATCTATATAAAATTAATTATACAGAAATAAAGCCGGAAGATAATTTGTTTGGTTACCTGATTTAATCAATGCCCTGCAATGCGTAAAGCGATTCCTTGTCTGACGACATCGATGTATTCTTCTTCCGGTCGATAAAAAAATGAAAGAAAGAAAATGCAAGTAATCAAATTCGGCGGAAGCTCAGTAGCCAATGCCGGGAACATGCAAAAGGTAATTGCTATTGTCAATGATGCCTTACTAAAGGATACAACCATAATGGTAGTTTCTGCTATGGGGGGTATAACGGATTTGTTATTAAAAACCGGAGAACTGGCAGCTGAGGGAGATATTAATTATCGCCAACTTCTGCAAGAAATGGAATTGCGACATTTAGATGCCGTGCGTCATCTTTTACCAATCCAACAACAAAGCGCTACTTTAAGTAGGGTAAAACAGCAATTCAACCAATTGGAGGCTATTTGTGAGGGAGTTTTTTTGTTAGGAGAATTGTCACCCCGAACAAAAGATAAAATAGTCAGCTTTGGTGAACTTTTGTCATCACTTATATTGTCAGCAAGTATCGAAGCTACTCACACACAACAGCGTTGGATTGATTCCAGAGAATTAATTGTAACTGATAGTCATTTTGGTAAAGCTTCAGTTCAATTTGAAATAACCAATCAACGCATCAGAAACTTCGTTGCTGCTCATCCTTGTACATTGTATGTTGCACCAGGATTTATTGCTGCCGATGAATATGGGCATACTACTACTTTAGGTAGGGGAGGCTCTGATTATACTGCAGCTATATTTGCTGCAGCAATCGATGCAAATATTGTAGAGATTTGGACAGATGTTAGTGGAATGATGACAGCTGATCCTCGATTGGTTCAGCATCCAAGGACAATACCCCGTATTTCTTATCAGGAAGCAATGGAGTTATCTCACTTCGGGGCTAAAATCATTTATCCGCCAACCATACAACCCGTGATGAAAAAGAACATTCCCGTATGGTTAAAGAACACCTTTGCTCCTACAGATTTTGGTACTGTAATTGAAAAAACTGCACCCGCGTCTGATGGTTTTATCCGGGGAATAACCAGTATCAATAAAATTGCTTTGTTGAGTTTGGAAGGGAGTGGAATGATAGGTATACCCGGATTTTCCAAGCGATTATTTGAAGTACTGGCAGATAGGGGAATCAATGTGATATTGATAACACAAAGTTCTTCTGAACACTCCATATGTGTCGCTATTGATGAAAATGATACAGAACTGGCTAAGGAGGTTGTAGATCGATCATTTGATGCAGAAATCAATTCTGGCAGAGTAGACCCATTACAGGTTGAATCAGGCATGGCCATACTGGCATTGGTGGGGGAACAAATGAAGAGTCACCCCGGGGTAAGTGGAAAAATGTTTGGTGTATTGGGTAGAAATGGAATTAATGTCAGGGCCATAGCTCAAGGTTCATCTGAGAAAAACATATCAGCAGTTCTTTCTGATAAAGACATCAAAAAAGCCATCAATGTTTTACATGAGGAGTTTTTTGAGACAACGTATAAACAGTTGAATGTGTTTATTGCAGGAACCGGAAATGTAGGAAGCAAACTGGTAGGTCAATTACAACAGCAGTTTAATTATTTGCAAGAGCACATGCGGTTACAGATCAGGGTAACCGGCCTTGCCAATAGTAAAAAAATTCTGGTTCAGGAAGAAGGCATTGATTTGATGAACTGGCGTGAACAGTTAGCCACGGCTTCAACTGGTACAGTGCACGATTTCGTTGCTGCCATTCGATCGGCGAACTTGCGCAACAGTGTTTTTGTAGATGTGACTGCCAATGAGGTGGTTGCCGGAGTTTATGGTGCTTTGTTGGAAAAAAGCGTTGCCGTAGTTGCTTGTAATAAAATTGCCTGTTCTTCAGCGTATGAGCATTACAGATATCTTAAATTGTTGGCAAGAGAATATAATACACAGTTTCTGTTCGAAACCAACGTAGGTGCGGGTCTGCCTGTAATTGGAACACTCAATGATTTATTACGCAGCGGAGACTCTATTCGAAGTATTCAGGCTGTTTTGTCGGGAACGCTCAATTTTGTTTTCAATAATTATGATGGAAGCATTCTCTTTGCTCAGGTTGTTCGACAGGCACAAAAAGAAGGATATACTGAGCCCGATCCCCGACTTGATTTGGGCGGTACAGATGTGATGAGAAAAATTATGATTTTAGCCAGAGAATCCGGGCAGGCACTAGAAATGACTGATATTGAAAATCATCCATTTCTGCCCGCCAGCTGCTTTGAGGGAACTGTGGATGATTTTTATGCTGAAATGGAAAAACAGGAAGCTCATTTTAAAAGTTTATACGATCAGGCTGCTGCTAAATCATGTAAGCTGAAATTTGTTGCTACTTACGAGGGAGGTAAGGCATCTGTTGGGCTGCAACATATAGCAGCCGATTCTGATTTTTATCATTTGTATGGCAAAGACAATCTTATTTTGTTTTATTCTGAACGATACCCTGAGTTACCAATGGTGATTAAGGGTGCTGGTGCCGGTGCTGATGTAACTGCATCAGGAGTTTTTGCAGATATCATAAGGGTAGCCCGTTAAAAGTATCCCATGTTATTCATCAACAGTCACACCAAAATATTTTCACCTCTTTCCAACGAACAAAGTGGGGACATTCAATCGGTTTTGGTACGAACACCTGCGACTGTTGCTAATATGGTCTGCGGATTTGATATACTTGGATTTGCAGTTGAAGAGCCATACGATACCATGCAACTCAACAAGACAAATCAGAAGGGTCTTACCATCATTCATGAAGATAATTATGGTCTTTCCTGCGACCCATCTCAAAATGTTGCCGGTGTCGCTCTACTTTCTTTATTAGAAGAAGCGAACTTGAAGAATACTGGCTTAGAGCTTCGCATTCACAAACAGATTAAACCCGGAAGTGGTGTAGGTTCCAGTGCTGCCAGCGCAGCGGGTGCCGTCGTTGCTGCCAATGTCTTGTTACAAAGAAATTATCAAAATGACGATCTGGTGCGGTTTGCAATGAATGGAGAAAAACTTGCATCAGGTGTAAAACATGCTGATAACATTGCACCTTGTATTTATGGTGGTGTAACATTGATCAGGTCTATTTTCCCCCTTGATATTATCTCCCTGCCATCCCCTGATTTGTTTGTTACCATTGTTCACCCACAGATAGAAGTAAGAACTTCTGATGCCAGAAGTATTCTAAAGCAGAACGTTCAATTGAGGGATGCTATACGTCAGTGGGGAAATATTGGCGGACTTGTTGCCGGACTAATGAAGAGCGATCATGCACTAATCGGACGCTCACTGGAAGATGTATTAATTGAGCCGGTCAGGAGTATTTTAATACCGGGGTTTGATGCTGTCAAGAAAAAGAGCAAAGAAGCGGGGGCATTGGGCGGAGGAATTTCCGGGTCAGGGCCATCTATTTTTATGCTAAGCAGTGAGTACCAGACCGCACTGCATGTTGAACAGGAAATGAAGGCAATTTATTCGGCGATGTCACTTGATCACCACACCTATGTTACCCGAATTTGTTCAAAAGGAATCAGGGTAACTATTCAATAAAATAAAAAGCGCAATAACAAACATAAGAGGTATTGATGAAATTTTATAGTATTCAGGATCCATCATTTAGCGTCAGTTTTGAGCAGGCAACTTTGATGGGGCAGGCCCCCTTGCGGGGATTATTTTTTCCTGAATCTATTCCTCATTATTCTGCACATGCAATCAATCACCTTTTATCCCTTTCCAGAGAGGAGTTGGCTTTTGAAGTAATGTACCCTTATGTTAGTGCGTCTATTCCTGACAATGTTTTGAGGGAGATAGTCCTTGACACAATAGATTTTCCTACTCCGCTTGTTGAGGTAAATTCAACCACAAGTGCGCTGGAATTATTTCATGGACCAACCTGGGCATTCAAAGATGTGGGAGCCAGATTTATGAGCAGATGTCTGGGTTATTTTTATCGGCATCATCAGGGAAAAACAACTGTTTTGGTCGCAACCTCAGGTGATACAGGAGGAGCTGTCGCTAATGGATTTTTGGATGTCGAAGGAGTTGAAGTAATCATCTTATATCCAAAAGGTAAGGTAAGTCCGGTTCAGGAGTTGCAATTGACTACCTGTGGGAAGAACATTACAGCCCTGGCTATCAATGGCAGCTTTGATGACTGTCAGTCGATGGTAAAAGAAGCATTTATGGATACTGAATTAATTCAGCACTACCAATTGACTTCCGCTAATTCAATTAACATAGCACGCTGGTTACCACAGCAGCTGTATTACTTTTTTGCGTTACAGCAATGGCATAAAGAATGCGATATGCCGGTAGTTGCTGTACCCAGCGGTAATTTTGGAAATATTGCTGCCGGATTAATTGCCTGGCGATCCGGTTTGCCGGTCGCCCATTTTATTGCTGCCTGTAATGTCAATGATGCGGTTGCCAGATTTCTGCACGGAGAAACGTATGCATCCCGAACATCGGTGCCAACCATTTCAAATGCCATGGATGTTGGTGATCCCAGTAATTTCATTCGTATTCTTGAATTATTCGATCAAGACACCTCTTCTGTTAGGAAAATGATAACCGGGTATTCTATATCAGATGCAGCCACTACGGCTTGCATTCAGCGTGTTTATGAAACGAATGGTTATTTGTTAGATCCACATGGTGCGGTTGCTTTCCAGGCATTGGAGAATTATATATCGGCACATGCTGGCCAAAAGGGGATTTTTCTGGCTACGGCTCACCCCGTTAAATTTCCTGATGTAATAAAAAAAACATTGGGTTTTGATCCTTTGCTCCCGGATGCCGCTAAAGAACTCTTTTCAAAAAAGCCAATCTCTATTGATATGGAGCCGATTTATTCGCACCTGAAGAGTTGGTTGCTCAATCGATAATTTTTTTCCTTTTCAATAAGCTATCGACCTGCAAACGAAAGTGAGAGTTGCCTGATTTAGGCATTAAAACATTTTTCTTAGGTCAATGATGTATTGTTGAGTATCCTTCATATTGATAAATCCCTTTCTTGGTCTATCGAGGTCTATAATGAGATGTATACAGGCACATACCATCAAAGAGAATACCATGCTGATGATGAAAGGATTTTTAGTGGTTGACTTTTGAAATCCAAGAATAAAACTGCAAATGATACAGAGCATGAAAAGCAACCAAAGTATAGAGTCCGGCACTGTTGCATTTTTTTCAGCACTTCGGTTGGTAACGATATCTAACATTGCATTGAGTGCTGGTATCATCTGATTGGAAGCAACCAGGTTGTCTTTTTGGCGAGAGGATAAGGCTACTTCCGACCAAATAAGTTTACCGATAGTTTCGGTTGAAGCCAATGCTGCACTTTCTTTTGAGACATTTTCTCCCGCCTGAAAATAATTGATTCGTGCTTCAACATAGTCTTTCAAATACATGCGAAGGTTATTCCGTGTGGAATCTGGATAAAGATCACAACGAAGAATAACGGTTCCAATATCGTTGGCTTCAGTAACCATAACATTTCTTCTGGCTTCATAGCGGGAAGCTGACATGCTAAATGTAAATGCGAGTAATAGAGCCAATAATCCTAGCAAAGATCCTTCAATTGGATTGATGGTGTCATCTACATAAGACTGAAAAGGTCTCAGGCCTGCCATCATTTTAGCAATAAAATAGACCAACAACATAACAATGAACAGTGTCAGTGAAATTTGCAAAGCATCTAAACCTGACAAAAATGAAGCATGCATAAACATAATTTTTAATAGCTGATGGTTATGTATTCGTCAACATTTTGACCACCCCAGTTTTTTTGTAGGTTCGATACCCATTTATTGAAACGTTTGCTTTTGGTAAATTTTATTTTGCCCTCGCGCTTACAAACCTTTCCCTCATTGATGATTGCTTCCTGGCTGATGATGGTACCTTCAAATTCCATCTGTGTTGCAGAGAGCATCTTAAGTGTTCCATCAATAGTCATATATCCTTTTTTATCTCTTCCGATTTGTTTACCTGTGATAGAGTATTTTCCGTTTTCAAGATTTGTTATTGTTGCTTTACCGGGTTTGTCCCAACTCATCCATTCAGCCCAAAAAATTTCTATATCCCGGCTACCGGTTCTGATACTTGGCAGAATTGAGGTTGTCGGCTTAATACGTGAATAGACGCCATCTACATGAACATTTCTTCCAAAACCGCAAGCGAAAGAACCTGCAGTAGATTCCTGGGAAATGGTAACACCCTTTTCATTGAATTCAAAAACCACCCGGCAACTTGGATCTTCAGTTGTTTTATAAAATGTTTTCGTTCCATATACCGTCAAAGAATCTTTGATAAGCCCAAGGTTATTGGCCGGAGCACCTGTGGAGTAACGTAGGTGGAAAATACATTTGTTATTGACCGGCTCTGATACAACCAGTTTTCCAAACGGGCCTCCTGTCTTTGCTGCCTGTACTTCCGATTTATCATTGAGGGTATAGGTTCCCGGTACAATAGACGATACCAGGGATGGATTTTGGGCAAATACAGCAATCGGGAATAGGGCAATCAAACATAAAAAATAGTATCTCATACAGTATATTTTTGTGAAACTTGGTCTCCTTGTGGTCTCTATTTCTAACTGATATCAGTCCTCATAGATTGGTATCAGTAATCTTCTACACCAGCAATTTAATTAAAAATCATATTCTTTTCTTCTGGTGCGACTCAGCAGTGCGGTAGCCTCAGGATCATAGATGCTCAATTCCTCCTTGATTGGGTCCCAGTGGATTTTTCTGTTTACTTTCATGGCGATCCAATGCAGAAGGCAGGCGCTGTTACTGCGGTGACCAATTTCGATAGGTGCGACTGGGTTTGTTCCCGAGAAAATACAGTTCAACCAATTCAGGTGTTGTTCCTGACTTTCATAGAGGAGAGTTTTACCGGTTTTCATCTCTGGATGGAGTATCTTCTGGTTGCTGGCATTGAGCGCAATAATGCCTTGTTCATCGGGGATGGGAATTCCGTCTTTCCATAAGCAGTTTCCTCTTGTAACCCAAATCCAACCTTCCGAACCCACGAATTTAATTCCATGGGGTAGTTTACTTGAAATGTACATTTTTACGCCATTGTCATAGAGCGCTTCCGTTTCAAAATGCCCATGCACATCCCATAGTCCGGAATAATTTTCGTCTTCCCGAGGAAATTTTGCTTTTCCAATAATTTCTTTGGGTCCGGATTGTTCTGTGTCCATTGCCCAATGGGCGATATCTATGTGATGCGAACCCCAGTTGGTGATCATACCTGTGGCAAAAGATTCGCAGCGAAGCCAACCTGGTCGATGATAGATTCCGTTGTGATGACCGGATCTGGGATGGACTCGATCTTCCATGTATTCCAGGAAGGATGTGGGGCCTAGCCAAGCATCATAATTCAATTCTGCCGGTATTGGTAAAGCTAATGAATGACCTCCTCCTGTATCTGCCGGGAAGCCAATTTTTACTTCCTTGAGTTCTCCGATTTTTCCATTGCGAACCAGTTCCGCAGCTCTTTTGAATTGCGGCCAGGGAAAGAGAGATCTCTGCTGACTTCCTATCTGAAGAACTTTCCCGCTTCGGTGAACTTCTTCTCTTAAAATCTTTCCTTCTTCAATGGTTAGTGTTGCAGGTTTTTGCAGATAAACATGTTTACCCGCCCTCACGGCGTGAACAGCAACAACTGCATGCTGGTGGTCAGGTAAACTGATGATAACTGCATCGATCTCGGGGTTCAGCAATAGTTCCCGATAGTTATCGTATACTTTGATTGACCAATCTGAGATATTTTCATTTCGACTATTAGCTGCCTGCCGATAACTTGATTGAATGATTGGAATCGCAGCTGCAGTGCGAAAAGTATCTACATCGCAAACTGCAATGATGCGAGAATTTTGATAGAGAGCAGTTAGTGGTATGTCGTGTGAGATAGCATATCTGCCACAGCCAATGATTCCTATTTGAATTTGGTTACCGGGGGCATTTTTGCCGATGACCGATGCAGGAACAATTGTTGGGAAATCACTCATTGTAGGAATCTATCAGCAATGGTTAAATTGCCTGCTGTTTTTTCAATTTCTTTTTTACCCAAATGGTTCTTCGATGGAAATACTTTGGGGAGTGAAGAAACGGGGGCCTGCTTCTGTGATATAAAGACAATCTTCCAGTCGAATACCGAATTCGCCGGGTATTGAAATGGTTGGCTCATCACTGAAGCACATGCCAACTCCAATGGGCGTTTTATTGCCCTTTACAAAATTTGTCCACTCGTGTCCTTCCATACCAATCCCGTGACCTGTTCGGTGGGGTAATCCCGGCAGCCGATAATTTTTTTCATATCCTCCATTTTCGATCACTGCCCGTGCTGCAGCATCTACCACTTCGCAGGGTGCGCCCAATCGAATAGCAGCAAATGCTGCATCCTGTGCTTTTTTCTCCAGGTTCCATACAGCAATCTGTTTGTCGGTGGGTTTTCCTACTACGATTGTTCTTGTTATATCTGAAGCATACCCCTGGCAGGAAGTACCTCCATCTACCATAACCACATCACCCTCCATGATTTTTTGGGGTTTGATACTGCCATGTGGCATGGCGGAATATTTTCCAACCTGAACAGATGCACCCCCGGTGAACCCTAGCTTTTCAAATGCCGCAGCAATGTTTTTACCTAACTGAGATTGAGTCATACCGGGTTGAATCGTGGCAAAAGCTGCTTTGTAGGCTTCAATTGTTACGTCGTTTGCTTTTTGCATGAGTGCCAGTTCTGCCGCTGATTTATACATTCTGCAGCCGGCAGTAACCGGAGTGGCATCTACCATCTCCCAGGAACCTCCCAGTTTTTTAACACCATCTGCAATAAAGAAACGCACCCTTTCTTCCATACCAATGCGGCGGAATTTTACACCTCTGTCTTTCACAATTCCTGCTATGAGTGCATACGGACTTTCATGTTCTTCCCAGCAGCGCACTTCATCACCAAAAACCGGGTTGATCAATTCACGTGCCCTGTCTTCTTCAAATTTTGGACAGACATAGGCAATATTTCCTTTAGCAGGAATTACTAAACCGAAAGTTCGTTCGCTTTGGCCCCAACGCAATCCGGTAAAATAATTGCAGGTAGTTGTACCCTCCATGAATATGGCATCTATTTGCTGCTGTTGCATTAACTGCTGCGCTTTGGCTATGCGTTGTTTTCTTTCTTCCACCGAAATAGGAACGATTCCATCCAGGGCCGGCTTTAGTTGCTCTATTGCAGTGGGCAACTTGAATTCATCTTCTTCCAATGGGGAAGCTGCGCTTGTAAAAACCGGACCAATTCCGAGTGCACCGGCCAGCCAACTACTCTTGCGTAAAAAGGAACGTCTATTTTCTTTCATAAGTTTTCTGGTAAGGAATTAAAGGTATAAATTAATTCCAGAGCAGGCAAAGGTTTTCGGTATAGATAATTTGATTAATTGTAAGAGTAATGCTTACTAATTAATTATTGGATAAGTATAAATTCTTAAATTGTAGAAGTTATTGATTGAATCACCAACTGTCCTCATTTTTTACGCCGGCGCAGATTGGAGGAATAAAATATGCTACCAGGAAAAACAGATCCCCGACTCATTTCTTTCAACTCCCTGCGGAAATCGATAGGATGGATGAGCGTTGCCCTTTCCCCCGCCATGCTATTGGGAAATTATTTTTTGGCAGATTGTTCTTATATACAACAATCTATCAGCGACTATTATTTTACTGTTACCGGTGATCTGATGGTAGGAATTATGTGTTGTCTGGCACTTTTTCTTATTTCATATAAAGGCTACCCCGGTGAGCAGCTTGATGAATGGCTTACCACTATTTCCGGATTACTTGCACTGGGTGCTGCCTTAATACCTACCAATGAGCCATTGGTTCAAAGTTGTGCTATTATTCATCTACCGTGGGATACAAATCGAAGCCTTACCCACAACCTTTTGTCTTCTTTGCTTTTTATCATGTTATCACTCATCTCTATGTTATTGTTTACCAAGGGAAGAGGCGAGCCAACACCGGAAAAACTGCAGAGGAATAAAGTTTATATTGTTTGTGGCTCTATCATGCTGATGGTGATCATTGTGGTTCCTATCTATAATCAACTGCTCAGGACTTATCCGGATTGGGAAAAATACAAATTGGTATTTTGGTTGGAAACACTTGCCATGACTGCATTTGGTATTTCATGGCTGGTGAAGGGAGGATTGTTTTTACGAGACAAACCGATGGTTGTCAATCAGTAAAAGTGAATTGGGAAATCGATTATTTTTGCTTGATCAGAACCGCACTGATCACAGGTCTCTCTACTCCATTGTCTCCTGGTCTTACCAGTAATTGGTTGCTCGCAATCATGCTGGTAGATCCTCCGCCATCTAAATTCATAGCGTCAGTACAACTCAATGCGATCATCATATTCGACAGTTCAAGCAGCGAAAGGCCGGCATAGCCGGCAGATGGATTGTCACCTTCTACTGCAACCATGAGTACAATTCCATTGCTATTGTGACCTATGGCACTTCGTGGCCGTGAACCTGTATTGTTCACACTGATCAGTTCCGCAACATCAGTTATTTGTCTACTCCCATTTTTTACAAGCATCGGAGAACCACCGATGGCAGCAGTTGTGAGCCATCGAGTAGCGCCGGCAGGAAACTGTGCAGTTGGCTCCTGAAGCGGTGCAGTACCTTCAGCATTAGGGGCCGGGGAGGGGTAACTGAAAATATCGCTGTTGTTCGCTACATGATATATCCATGCTGTTGCCGGTTGACCGGAAGTGGTGATGCCAAAGGCAGCGCGGGTTGGATAATAGGAGGTATTTACTCCGTTAAATGAACGGCTTACTACTTTAATATTGGGAGAGAGAACGGTTCCATTGAATTGTACAAGGCTGAAGGACTGGTTGCCACCAAAAAAGCCCCCATTGAGGCAGGCATATACTACTCCGGGTTCATCTTTATAAAAATCACTGGGTCTCTTAGGGGTAGCATTTAACACAGGTTTAAATTCTATATTGGTTTTTTTACTATCGAAGGCCAGGCAAAATGCTTTTGTCTTTTTGCCTTCGAAGAGGGTATCAAAAAAATACAATTCGATACCTGAAGGAAAAGAAGCAGATATGACGCTGGAAAATTTCCATCCAGCAGGTAAAGTGATTAACCTGGTAACCGGAGCGGGTGGAGTAACAGGAGGAACGACCGGTTGGTTATTGGAACTACCTGTGCTTTTGGTACAGGCTGCTAAAGAGAGCATTACTACAGCTGAGTAAAATAGTGACTTCATGATTATTTTTTTCATGGATGAAAAATAGGTGCTTTGCTTTCCCGGATGGTTTCATAGTAAAACAAGACTTCACCTGCATAGCCATATTTTCTATTCAATTCAATCATGCTTCTCAGGGTTGAATCGGTTGCTCTGTAACCATCTCCCAGTGAGGTAAGTATTCCCGGAATGATTTTATACTTCATTTCCCGAGGTATTTGTGATTCAATCGCTTTCAATGTTTGCTCATAAGCATCCAATTTATACCTATATACCTGAGGAATGATTAAGTCGGCATATCCATCTTTTAGCCACCGGGGCCAGTCCTGCAGATATTGTTCCTTGCTCCAGGGATAAATGCTGGGTGCCCAGGATACCAGGCAATTTGGCTTGATTGATTTGACCGAGTTATATAATTCTTTTACAAAAGCACTCAATCGGTCTGCTTTCCATTGAAGCCAGTTAGGTTCTTTAGGATTGGCAGGTGGAGATTTCCCATTGTTTTCTGCAGCGTAAAGCCGAAGGGTGTAATCATCATATCCGCCTTCCGCCGGCATCGCAGGTAGTCTGTCATCACCCTGAATACCATCTACATCATAATTTTTCACTACTTCCATTACCAGTTCCTGCATGAATTGTTGAACCTCCGGATGCAGACTGTTCCACCAGAAAAAGTTATTCTTTTTGAGAAGTCGTCCTTGGTTATCTCGGCCGGCCCAGGCTGGATATTTATTTAGCCATTGCGCCTGTGAGCTATCCTGATAAGCGTAAGAAAATCCAAATTCGAACCAGGCATGGATTCTTAACCCTGCTTTATGACCGTTTTCAATAAACAAGCGCAGAGGGTCAAATCCTTTGTAAGCAGTATCCTGCTCAATGCCAATGTATTTTTTTACTACTTGACTGGGATACATTGTAACCCCTCTATTCCATACTACTACAAAAACATCTGTTAATCCATTTCTTTTACAGTGATCAACAGTTTCACTGATGGCGCGTGGTGAACTGAGTGCAGAACTGGCAACATTGGTTACCCAAGTGCCTTTAATAGCAGTTATCTGGCCAACGCCTTTGTTGTGTAGGCAGAGAAATACAAAAGCTGTAATGAATCGAATTATTTTTCCCATGTGGTGATGTACTCTTTGTATCGGTTGTAGAGATGATGTGCCTGTATGTAAGCGGACTGTGGGCTCATGAAATGCGAAAATTCAAATGTGATGGCTTTGTCATAACCTGCTTTGGCTGCTGCCGCTAATTTTAGCCTGAGTTTTTCAAATTTGATAGGTAGAAATTTGATCGGCATGTCCCTGTCGAAACTTTCAGCATTCGTCCAACATTGCAATTGGTATTTGTCGGCTAATAACTTATTTACAGTAAAGAAATCTTCCAGCTCATGGTACTCGATATGACCATCCTGGAAGGCAACTGCATCAATCGATTGATGGATGCCATGAAAAATTTCATCCCATTCTGATTCATGTTCCCGAAGTGAAACTGCATCTGCTTTGGTGATGCTTCCCGAAGCAGCCATCACTGCTTTTTTCCCATCGATCCAGGGAGATATAAATACTGGAAGTCCGTTGCTGATGTTTTTGCAGGCCGATCCCATTGAGCTGAATACTTCTATAGCTCCTTTGGTTTTTCTGCTGATTTCAGTACTAAGGTACCATCCCTTAAAGGCAGAACGGTGACCATATTTTTTCCAGACTTCTTCAATAACAAAATGATTCAGGTCAGCTTCATGTTGCATATTTCCGGTATCCCAGTAAACACCGCTGTCATATAACCCAAAATAAAGTGCTATGCCATATTTTTCAGCCAGTGTTAAATACAAATCAACCAAATCAATGGGGGGGCGGTAGCAGCCATGTTGATTGATCAGATAATCAGAAGGGTAGGTGAGAAATTTTCTATAACCACAGCGAATGATGATGACAGTGTCTATGCCAATGGCTTTCATGTGTTGAAAATCTTTTTCCCACTCTGCCGGACCCCAGTTCTGGTGGGGTATATCGTGGCTGATTTCATCAATAAAAGTACCGGTTATAAGCATTTTTTAAAATTAAAATAGTTAGGGGGAATTGACATCAGCTGTTTGCTTCAAAGGTACCAGCCAGCTAACTAAAAACGCCGGCAGTGTCGATACCAGCACCCAAAGAAAGAAATTGGCGTAACCAAGATAATCACTGATACTTCCACTGATCATTGAAGCTAGGGTATACCCAAAATAGGTGATGGCACTTCCGAAAGCATAGTGTGCCATTTGGTAGGGGCCAGGGGCGATTTGTTGCATGATGAACAAGATAATGCCGATGAAGCCGAAGCCATACCCGAAATGTTCAACTGAAATGGCTGTTCCTATTACCCACAAAGACTCCGATTGTGTAATTGCCAGATAGGAATAGGGAGCGAATGGTAAATTAAAAAACGCACAGAGCAAAAGCAGGGTGCCCCGGGTCAAGCCCTTGTTGGCAACAAAATAACCGGCTGCCAATGAACCCAAAACAAATGCTGCTGTTCCATAGATACCTGTCAATAATCCTACGGTTGCTTCAGATAACCCCAGTCCCCCGGCTGCACGGTCTGCTTTTAAGAACAGGGGCATGATCTTGATGCCTTGACCTTCTGCGAATCGATAAAGAACTATAAAAAGAATTCCGGCACCAATGTGTTTTTTTCGAAAAAAACTAACGATAACATCTTTGAGGGTTTTCCATACTTCATGAATATTCGCCACTTTTCTTCCTGTACCGGAATCGGGAAGCACGCGTCGATTGTATATACCTAGGAGGAGCATAATTACTGCATATACTGCCAGTACCATGGCCCATGCATCACGGTTTCCAATGATTGGAATCAGGCTTCCTGCGAGGAAGACCATGCCTCCGTTGGAGAAAATTTTCGCAACGTTATAAAATGTTCCCTGCCAGCCTACATATTTTGCCTGATCGCTCGCCGATAGTTCACTCAGGTAGATGCCATCTGCTGCCATATCCTGCGTGGCACCAAAAAAAGCAATTAAAAAGAAAAGTGTTACGGAAAGAGGGAAAAACGAATTGGAATAGAGTGTCAATACAGATAGAGCAAATAATAATCCGCAGGCAATTTGCGAGAGCTGAATATAGAACTTCTTTGTTTTATAAAGCTCCATGAAAGGCCCCCAGAGAGGCTTGAAACTCCAGGGAAGTACAATTACGCCTGTCCAAAAAGCAATTTGAGCATCAGAATATCCGAGACTCTTGTACAAAAGTGAAGCTATGGTGCCACCCAGTACTAAATTCGGTAGTCCCATAGCGAACCAGGTGGTAGGAATCCAATAAAATGGGTGCCGGGATTTGTTGGGGGCTTGGTTCATTGGTGCGACAAAAAATTTATTAATTAAATTTTTTTAAAAACTATAGGTGAATTTATAATTTTTTTAATTTAGTACCTTATTATTACCCCTTTTTCATGCAAATAATTTTTGGATTTACCCGATTTTACCACCGCCTGATTTTATTATCGGCAATACCTGTTTTAATAGCAATGGGTTGTACTAAATCCGGGGGTAATACTGGAGGGGGTAATAATCCGACGCCTACTCCACCAACCCCCAATCCTCCCCCTAGTCCGGTTTGGGATCCCAATGCCATGCGTGGAGTTTGGGTAACAACGACTGCCAGTACGGCCCTAGATAGCAGGGAGAATATCAAGAACATGGTGACGAGTTGCAAGGCAGCCGGTATGAATCACATTTTTGTGGTGGTATACAACAATGCCAGAACTATCTATCCCAGCACAGTAATGCAGAACCTAATTGGCAGAGCTCAATTAGAGAGATATGCAGGCAGAGACCCTTTGAAAGAATGCATCGATGAAGCCAAGTTGCAAGGCATGAAGGTGCATGCCTGGTTTGAATATGGTTTTGCTTCCTCTTTTTCAGCCAATGGCGGACCGATTGTTGCGGCCAAGCCGGATTGGGCGGGCCGTGATTTGGCAGGAAATCTGTTGATCAAAAATGGCTTCGACTGGTTGAATGGAATACATCCTGAAGTTCAGCAATTCATGATCGATTTGTTCAAAGAAGTAGTTACTAGATACGAGGTAGATGGAGTACAGGGAGATGACAGGCTACCTGCCATGCCTTCTAATGGAGGATATGATGCTTTTACGAGTGCATTGTACCGAACAGAAACAGGGAATGCATCACCACCCAATAATCCGGCTGAACCCAATTGGGTGAATTGGCGCGTGAAAAAACTCAACGAATTTTTGAAACGCCTGCGCAATGAAATAAAATCGATCAAGCCGAATATGCAGCTTTCTATGTCTCCAAGTCCCTATCCCTGGAGTCAAACAGAATATTTACAGGATTGGCCTACTTGGGTAGATAGTGGATGGGTGGATGCGGTGATACCCCAATGTTATCGATATGACATTGCTGCTTACAACGGGGTATTACAACAGCAAAAATCATTTCACCGCAATCCTTCAGTACCCATCTATGCAGGCGTATTGCTTCGTTCAGGTACCTATACTGCTACCGATGGATTCCTGACCTCAATGATTCAAAGCAACCGTTTGAATGGTTTCAAAGGGGAATCTTTCTTTTTCTACGAAGGCATCAAGGATCGGGCTGCCTGGTTTCAGGGACAATATCCATTTATCCGATAATTTATGACAATAAGATTGTTACTACTTGTCCTGCTGGTAAACGGCCTGTGGGCAGTGCCTGCTTTTTCACAACGTTACACCCAATACGTTGATCCATTTTTAGGAACCGGTGGACACGGACATACCTATCCGGGTGCTGCTTATCCTTTTGGAATGGTTCAGTTGAGTCCGGATAATGGAACAGAAGGGTGGGACTGGAGCAGTGGATATCATTACAGCAGTGACAGCATTGCAGGTTTCAGTCATACCCATTTGAATGGAACAGGTATCGGCGATTGGTGTGATATTTCATTTCTTCCACTTTCAGATACGAGTGGAGCCGGCGCAAGATTCATGAAACAAGCCTTTCAACACCGCAATGAAAAAGCATCACCCGGATATTACCGGGTTCAACTGAATAACGGAATCAACTGTGAATTGACTGCGTCTGCCCGTTGTGGTTTTCATCGATATCAGTTCAAACAACAGGATCGTTGGCTGAGAATCGATCTTGGTTTTCATATCAACTGGGACAAGACCACAGCAGCTTACATAAAAGTTATTGATGACTCTACTATAGCAGGTTACCGCTATTCTACAGGGTGGGCAAAAAATCAACGTGTCTATTTTGCAGCACGATTGAATCAACCTATAGTTTACAGTCGGTTCATAGGTGCTACAAAAGAAACCGGAAAAGAAGCGGAAGGAGAAGCATTGAAATTATTGCTTCAGATTGGAGGAAATGAAAAATCAGTTTCGGTTCGATCAGGACTTAGCAGTGTCAGTATGGACAAAGCACTGGCGGCACTAAGTGAAATCAAAAACAAGTCTTTTGAGCAGGTTTTTCAGGAATCAGAATCTGCCTGGGAAAAAGAATTGAGACGAATTACAATTGACACAAGTGACAGGGCATTGGCAACTCGTTTTTATACAGCACTGTATCGTACCTGTCTTTCCCCATCCCTTTATTCTGATGCCGATGGGACCTATAGAAATCAGGATAACAGGGTTCTAACCATGGATAATGGACAATCGAAGTACACTATATTTTCCCTTTGGGACACGTTCCGGGCTCTGCATCCTTTGTTTACTATTACACAGACCGAGCGGTTACCGGAGATGATCAACAGCATGCTTCGTTTTTATGAAGACAATGGCTTGTTACCGGTTTGGGATATTAGTACCTGGGAGGCCAACACGATGACTGGTTACCATGCAATTCCTGTTTTAACCGATGCTATTCTTAAAAATCTGGGAGGATTTGATGTAGAAAAGGCTTATACAGCTATGCGCAAGAGTGCCTTCCAGCAACAGCGTGGAACGCCGGATTATTTTAAATATGGTTATTTGCCACAAGACAAACATGGGTGGAGTGTCACCATTACCCTCGAATATGCTTTTGATGATTGGTGCATAGCTCAGGTAGCGAAAAAGTTGGGGAAAATGGATGATTATGCGCTGTTCATGGGGCGCTCTAAAAGTTATCAACGGTTGTTCGATTCTGCTACTGGGTTTATGCGTGCTAAAAATAGCCGGGGAGAATTCCTGCCCAATTTTGATCCACTGTTATCAGAGCATGGCTTTGATGGACAGTATATTGAAGGAACTGCCTGGCAGCATAGTTTTTTTGTTCCCCATGATGTACAGGGATTTGCTGAATTGATGGGAGGAAAAGAAAAATTAGTAAAGAAATTGGATGACTTGTTCAATGCGCCATCTGAATTACATGGAGAAAACACTTCTGCGGATGTGACCGGCTTAATCGGGCAGTATGCTCATGGCAATGAACCCAGTCATCATATCATTTATATGTACAGTTCCCTGGGACATCGAGAAAAAGCAGCTAAGTGGATTAAAGTTGTAGCAGACAGCATGTACAAAAATGGACCGGATGGATTGACCGGAAACGATGATTGCGGACAAATGAGTGCCTGGTATATATGGACTTCTATTGGGATGTATCCGATGAATCCCGCTTCCGGAGAATATGTGATAGGATTTCCGCTGGTGAAAGAGGCCATACTTGTATTGCCCAATGGCAAGCAACTGAAGATTACTGCCCGGGGGAGAAGACACAAGAATGCCTATGTTGATCAGGTATTGCTCAATGGAAGGCCAATAACCACACCCCATGTCACGCATCAGCAATTGTTACAGGGCGGTCAATTAACTTATGTGCTGAAGTAATACTAAAAATAATACTCTAGAGGCGACGGTCTGTTGCTTCATTTTATGATGATAGATGAAAGAATGACCTGAACTCTGAACTAATCTGTTGTATCGCTAAAAGAAGAAGGCACCCATTCGGGTGCCTTCTGTATATAAACAACCAACTATGAAGCGATTACCATCCGGTATTTTGGGTTAGGTTCGGATTGTTGTCAATTTCTGGTTGTGGAATCGGCCAGAGTTTATACTTAGGATTTGTATTGGCTCTGGTTTGGTTCCTGAATCTGATCCGCTGGTTGATGCTGGAAGCATAGTTGGGCACATTGTCTGCATCAAAAACAGGACGAGCAGCAGGTACAGCCGGATCTAATGAGAAGCCGACAATTGGTAGACTGTTGGCTTTACCATATATATCCCATCTTCTCAGATCGAAAAGACGGAGTCCTTCACCTGCAAACTCAACTGCTCTTTCACGACGAACCAGGGTTCTGAGATCAGATTGAGATGTCAGCGCAGTAGCAGGTTGACCGGCACGTGCGCGTACCTGATTAATAGCACCTGTAACAGTTCCATCAATTTCATTGAGTTCAATCTTGGCTTCAGCATACGTTAACAGGATTTCTGCATATCGCATGAGAATGAAGCCGACTTTTGATTCGAATGTGTACTGGGTTGAGTCATTGTATTTGTTCCAGACATATCCAACTCCACCGATGTTCCCGGTTGCACTTACCTGCCATTGAATACCGGCAGCTTGCGCACCGATCCAGTCGTTGTTACCGGTTACATTATCGTACACACCGGTATTCCAGTTGAATTTTCTTCTGATATTGGAATGGATATTGAAGATGGTTCTTTCCCTTAGGTTGTTATAGGGAAGAGCTGTTGTTCTAGAAGCAAAATGCACCATTGTATCACCTGGCAGATAAATACTCCAGAACAATCTACGGTCTCTGTTCAGGCGGGGATTAGCCGGATCGTATGTAGTAGAAGCATCTATTCTGTTACCGCTTCTGTCTTCAAACTGATCTACCAGTGCCTGAGAAGGGAAGTGGCTAGACTGTGAATTGGTCACCTGACGAGGTACGCCCAGGATGGGTCCCCAGTTTTGAGGCTCATTCACATCGGTAGGATAAGTTTGGATGAACAGTATTTCTCTTCCTGCATTTGTGCTTTGTCCGGCGAGAGAAAACAGGTTAGGAAAATTAGGGTTGAGCGAATATTGTCCGCCATCGATTATGGTTTTACAGGCGGCAGCAGCGGTTCTGTAATCTCTGACCAATAATGCCAGTTTTGCTTTAATTCCAAGGGCAACTGCTTTGTTTACTCGACCCAGCGTTTGAACAGGCGATATGCCGGCAGCATCAAAAGCTGCTGCAGCTTCATCCATGTCTTTGCTTAATTCTGACACGATGGTCGCTACCGGAGTGCGTCTTGCTGTAAGTACTTCATTAACCGAAGGAGGAGCTGTGTAAAAAGGCACATCGCCAAACCAGCCTGCAAGGTGCAGATAAGCCCAGGCTCTCAGAACGAGTGCTTCCGCTTTGATGCGATTGAAGGTAGCAGTAGGCACATTGGCTTTTCCATTCTCCATGCCGGCGATTTGTTGGTTGGCACGTTGAACCAGTCGATAAGCCTGGTTCCAGGCACTACTAACGATCGCATTGTTAAAAAGGAATGGACCACCATCACCCATGGCAATCAGATCGGCAGCGTTGCCTCCTCTTTTCATGGCCATGTCTGTAGTAGACTCTATTTCAAATAACATGGGAATGTTGTTGGCAATTACCCACATGGAAGCTCCATAAACACCGGTAAGACCTTGTTCCATTTCCGCCTGATTGCTAAGGAAGGTTGTTGCCGAAGAGGCATCCAGTGGCTTTCTGTCCAAAAATTTCTGGCAGGCACTCAACCCGAAAACGGCAATGGGAACCAGTAGTAATAATATCTTTTTCATTTGATTGGTTTTTGCAGTTTCATTAAAAGGTTACGTTAACTCCACCTGTGAAAGTGCGCATAAGCGGATAAAATTCAGCGTTGGCACTATTGATCTCCGGATCAAATCCTTTCCATGCTCGAGATAAAGTCAGCAAATTCTGGCAGCTGAAATAGATGCGAAGACTGCTGATTTTCGTCTTATTGAGTACGGTACGGGGAAGAGTATATCCCAGGTTGATATTTTTAATACGGAAGTAAGCTGCACTTCTGATCCACTGAGTAGCCAGCAGGTAGTTGTTGCCACCGGAACCGGAAGGTAAAAGCCTTGGAAAGAGGGCATTGGGGTTATCAGTTCTCCAATAATCTTTGTGAATATTCAGCAGGGAAGCTGCGAAGTCTGCAGAGTTGAAAGGTACAGCACCTGTTCCACTCAGGAAGTTGTTTCTTTGACCAACACCCTGACCAAAAATATTCAGGTCCCAATTGCCATAATTCAGGTTTACATTGATGCTGTATTCATAGCGAGGGAAAGCATTACCAATGAAAGTTCTGTCATTGGCGTCAACTCTCCCGTCTTTATTCAGGTCTTCATATCTAACGTCACCTGGCTTTGGTCCAACGGTCGGATTTGGGCTCCAGGGGATACCAAACTGAACAGGTGCTCCTTTGATAGCAGTTGAGTCTTCGAAGTATCCTGCAGTCACATATCCAAAATAAGAACCCAGGGCTTGTCCGGGTGCAGTACGTATACCATCACCTATAAAGGGGGTTCCCTCCACTAGGTTCAGCACCTGATTTTTAACATCAGAGATCATACCTGTCACATCCACACCAAGTTTTCCGAATCTGTTTTTGTAATTAACTGAAAATTCCCAGCCTCTGTTTTCCATATTACCAGCATTCACAAAAGGATTGGTTAGACCGCCGGCAGATGCGGGCAGTGTCCGCTGCAGCAACATGTTCTTCAGTGTTTTTACATAGTAATCTGCTGTGAATGTAAAGTTCTTGGCAAGAGTCAGGTCAAGACCAATGTTCCATTGCTTGGAAGTCTCCCAACTCAATTGAGGGTTGGCGAATTGCAACAGGGCCAATCCGAGGTTGGTCACGTTGCCAAAATAAGCGTTGGTTCCGTTGTTGGGGTTGCTGTAACCTGATTGCGCATAAAAAGCATCATACGCATAATTGTTGCCTATGTTTTGGTTACCGTTAGCACCCAGTGATGCACGTAACTTACCGAATACGATGTCTTTATCAAATGCTTCCATGAATTTCTCTTTCGAGAAGACCCAGGCAGCGGAGATGGCGCCGAAGTTACCCCACTGTTTATCGAGGGCTTGGGAAAAGCGTGATGTGCCATCGCGGCGACCATTCAATTCCAGGAAGTATTTCTCTTTATAGCTATAATTGAAACGGGCAAAGAAGCCTGCCAGGGCCAATTCAGAGGCACCGGCATTGTTGTCACGGATACCCGCACCCAAATTCAGGAAAGGCTGATTCGGGTTGATGAATCCCTGACGGGAAGCACCAAAGAAATAATTGGTGAACAACTCCGATTGACCACCTGCCAAAATTTTGAATGTATGATCACCCACTCTTTTCGTATAAGTTGCTTGTCCCAAATAAGTAGTATACACGTTATTGGTCCACGCTTCAGAAAGGCTGGTTGTACCGGGCCAGGTACCTATGAGAGAATAAGAAGAAGTGGCCAGGTTGGGTTGGAAGATGTTAGCAGCCGTTACCCATGTTTTTGAATAGGGATTGGATGTTTGACGTCCCCAATATCCCTCGATTTCTAATCCGGCAATTGGATGGTAATTAAATCCAAAGCGGGTAAGCAAAATATTATTGTTCACTACAGAGTTACCGGTGGCTTCAGCCATGGCAATCGGATTGCGGTTGTTGGCCTGCGCAGCTGTACCATACTGCCCCGGACCATATTTACCACCACCGATGGCGGGTAAACCAATCGCCTGCCGGATGATGAATTCAGCCGAACCGGTTGATGGGTTGGTAGTAATACTGTTGGTATAAGCGAGCACGCCTGTTAACGTAAGTTTTTTGCTTACTTTGAATTCGGGGTTCAGACGAAGATCATATTTGTTGAATGAACTGTTCGGAATCAAGCCTTGCTGAGACAGGTAAGTAAAAGATCCGAATAAATTCATGCGCTCACCACCGGCATTTAATTGAACGTTGTGGTTTTGCATTAATCCGGTATTGGTCAATACTTCTTTCAACCAGTCAGTGTCAATTACATCGAGGTTGTTGGCAGGAGTAGTTCTGTACCTGTCTATTAAAGCTTGTGGGAAAACAAAAGATGCAGGGTTTCCGGTTCTGTTTCTTTCAGCTTCATTGCTGAGTACCATATGATCGATGGCACTTACGCGCTCAGGAATAGCAGTAGCTTCCTGCTTTGTAACAAATCCGTTGTAGCTTACTTTGGTTTGGTTACCGCTGGCTCTTTTTGTTTTAACCAAAACAACACCATTGCTGGCGCGGTTACCGTAGATAGAGGTAGAAGCAGCGTCTTTCAATAAAGTGATGCTCTCGATGGCGTTCGGGTCGATAAGATCGAGTGACCCTACAGCGAGACCATCCACGATGATCAGTGGGGCATTGCTACCGGAAATAGAACCCTGACCGCGTATTACGATGCTCGCTCCATCAGCACCAGGACGACCGGATTGTTGTTGAACAGTAACCCCCGGAGCAAGACCTTGCAAAGTTTGGCTGGTACTGGAAACCTGTCTGCGGTTTAACGCAGTATTATTCAGTGTTACAAGTGATCCGGTCAGGCTTGCTTTTTTCTGTGCGCCATAACCTACTACCACTACTTCACCCAGTTCACCGGAAGTCGGTTGCAGTGAGATATCCAGCATGTCGCCGGTTACTTTTACTTCTTTGGAAGTAAAGCCAATACCGGAAAATACCAGTTCATCGTTTTTGTTGGCAAGGATGTTGAAGTCTCCGTTGGCTCCTGTAGTGGTACCGGCTTTTTTGCCTTTTACCACAACAGAAATGCCTTCAGCTGGATTACCGGTTCCGGCACTGGTAACCCTACCCGACACCCTGATTTGCTGTGCCGTTGCCTGCTGAAGCAGTAACAGCAACATGCCAAGAAGGAAGGATAGCTTTTTCATGTTGGTTGATTTTTAGTTTTAGTATAGCAATGAAAATTGTCCCTGATGATTAACGGGCAGCAGATTGAAAGGGTCTACTGTCGCATCCAGTAGTCTGGCAAACTGTCCCCGTGTGATGAACTGATTGTTCGAAAAGTTGCCGAAGCCCCATTTTTTCCAGGCGGCAGCTATCTGCTTATTGAATTGACCAGTTTTTTTCCAGCTCCATTTTCCTATAACAGCATTTTTTTCAGCAATAGCGCTGATCAATTCTATGGCCTTGGTAACTGTAAGATATTTTTCCTGAATGGTAATTGATTCTTTACCCGTGAAAGGGCGGATGTCCATTAATAAAGTATCACTATTGACCAATGAGTCTGGATAGAACCAGGTTTGATTGGCCCATGCGTTCGGTTTGCCGGTTCCACGTAGAATACCGGTGGCACCAATGCGTTGGATAGATTCAAAAAGAGAATAATTAATATTGACATCATAGTACGGCATGATGTATGCCTTGCTCGCCAGAAGAGCAGATTGTACTGAACGTACAGGCACTTCAGCTGCATTGTTTTTTTTCAAGCCCACACTGAGTGCAGCGAGAGTGCCGGCTGCTTGGCCGGTTAACAAGACACAAGGTTGCAACCGGGTTGTTCCATTGGCGAGGTTCGAGACACTGATTCCCTTTTCAGCCACGATCAATCCACTTGTATTTTTGGGGATTAAGGCACCCAAGGGTACATTGAAAGAAGGCACAGGATAAAATTCGAGGTGTTGAGGCGCCAGTGGATTTTTTTTGTGGTGGTGATCAACCGGATAATCTCCTACAGCTATACCAGTTCGGTACAAAGGTTCTCCATTGGTATATGGAGTAGCAATGTGACGAACATTGAAACGTACTAGTCCCTGCATTCTTCTTCCTTCCCGGTGATAAGGAATCAAAGCAAGCCGATCTGAACTTGGAAATTCATCATCAGTTAATCCCAGGTGCTTGAATCCCAATTCATGTTGAATAAAATAGATGAAGCGAAGTGTGGTCTGTCTGGCTTTTTCGAGCTCTTTTTCACGTTCTGCTTCTGACAGCTCAATTATATTCAGGTAGGTATCATTTCCAAAAATGGGCCAGTTGAGCATGTACTTCTTGTTCGGAAGTTTGCCATAGTCCAGCATTTTCTTCGCATCTACATTGGGCGCTTTCCGGCTTTTGTCGTTGTAATAATTGGTAGAGCTGCCATCGAATTCAGTGGGATCATATCCCGCAGGGCGGGTAATGGTGCAGTCTGCTTTTGCACCATAATCTTTTAAAATACCCACCCAGGTTAGATCTTGAATGATGTCATTGGTGGCAGGAACGGGTATGTTTTCACCTGTGGTGCTGTTGGCTTCCATGCCTATGTTGTAAGGTACTTTAGACATGGCAAGAAAATCCCCTAATTCAGTGGCATCGATTACTTGTTGGGCAAAAATATAAGTGACTTGTTTGTTATTCAGGTTACGAACTATGGCTCCTTGAACTTGTTGCCCTTTGATTATTGCGCCAGTAGGTTGATGACGATAGAGAATAGACAATGATGGCAATTGTTGAGCCATGGATTTAAAAATGCTATCGCCAATGTGTGGCTCGAACAATGTATTGCTTACCCAACCGGTGGAGACTTTTTTTTCGCCACCATATTTTTTATACAAGGCATTTCTGAATTCCGACCAGATACCGGAAGGTAAGTTATGATTGCCATCTACAGCACTCACTCCTGCCGCAGTGAGCATCCCACCCAACCAGGTGGTAGCTTCCGTCAGTATTACCTTTCTGCCCATTCTTGCAGCCTGGATTGCGGCGGCTGTTCCACCGGTACCACCACCCAATACAAGTATTTCAGTGTGCAAAGTATCTTGTGCCGGTGCAGTTTGCAGCAGAAGGGATAACAGGGTGGTAATATAGATGTGTTTTTTCTTCAAGGCTTTTATTTTGTTTCCAAAGAAGAAAGAGTAGTAGCCACCTGGTACAGTGCACGTGGGATATGAAAGCAACCCTTCCATTTCCCACCTTTGAGCGGAATTAATACCTTTCCTTCCCGATTTAAGTAGCCAAACCATTCTCCATATTCATTGTCTCTAAAATGATCCCAGGTATATTGGTGTAATTTTTTGAACCAAGGGATGCATCTGCTATCTCCGGTAAATGCATAAGCTTTAGCCAATGCCACCAGTGCTTCTACATGAACCCACCATAGTTTTTGGTCCCATTCCAATTGCTGAACAGGATGACCTTTCACATCCAGGAAATAAAAAATGCCACCATGTTCTTTATCCCAACCCATTTCAAGGGTATCGAACATGATATCAACTGCCTTATTGATCAGGGATTGATCATTCCGTCTTTTGCCGAGGTCCATGATGAACCACATGGCTTCGATTGCATGGCCGGGGTTCAATACCCTGCCTTCAAAACTGTCTGAGAAACTACCATCCGGCTGCACATTTTCCAATACAACACCCAGTTTGGGCTGGTAGAATACATCCATTACTTCGTGAATGATCTCCGGAACAAACTGGTCAACACGGGCCGAGCCAAGGATGTGCTCCAATTCAAGGGAAAGGTTGCAGAGTATCATGGGGAGACTGAAGTTTTTCAGTGGCCGCGTCCCGGGAAAGGCTTTGTTATAGGTGCCTTTGGTATTATTTCTGCGCTGCAGAATATTTTCAAAAGTAGATAGGGCGATGTCTTTGTACAAGTCATTGGGCTGAGCTTTATCCAGTGCCGCGAAGGCCATGGTTGCAAAACAGTCACTAAATATATTGTAGGGTTGCACCAGAGGTTTCCCTTCCGCCGTCAAAGAGAAATACCAATTGCCCTTATCATCACGGCCGTGCTTTTGCATGAATCGGGCACCGTGGAGTGCCATGTCGAGCCATTCCTGGTGCGGCGCTACATTTTTGTACATATAGCTGAAGCACCAAACCTGTCTGCCTTGCAGCCACATGAATTTGTCGGTATCATAAACATTTCCTGTTCTGTCGAGGCAGGTAAAAAAGCCGCCGTTTTTTTCGTCTTTGCTATGTGAGAGCCAGAAGGGAAGGATGTTGCCTGTTAATTCCTGCTTATATATTTCCGCAAATGATTTCAGTGATGCGGCAGGGGCGGCAATCAGTTCATTGGTTTGCATGCAATCAGTTATGGTAGGTATTTGGAAAATCCTTCGGCAATATCTTAAATATTTTACAAATTACAACCAACTTAATAAAATATTTTATTTAGTTGTCTCGTGGAGCCACAAAATCATAACAAGTGGGTTGATAGAACAATGAATATTCGTATTTTCAACCCGGTATGAAGAAGCAGATAATTTTATCGCAGGTTTTCAGGGAAGAAAATTCTTCGGGGGTTGCTTTAAAGAATAAGACCCTTAAAAAATTGATTTTCAATTTTTTAGATAAGGCCGATCGCAGTTCAATCACTGAGTTAAGCAAGGAATTGAACATCAGTGTACCCAAAACCACCAGTCTTGTCAATGAATTGATGGACGAGAACCTGATCAGTGATTACGGAAAGATTGATTCAACCGGGGGAAGAAAAGCAAGTATGTATGGATTGGTGCCGGATGCTTGTTTTTTTCTGGGGGTAGATGTCAAGAAGTACTATGTGAATATCGGACTGATGAATTTTAAGAAACACTTGGTAACTCAAAAAAACCGCATTCCATTTCGATTGGAAAATACACCGGGTTCATTGTCGCAGTTGATCAATTTGATTCAGGGTTTCATCAAAGAGGCGCCTGTAAAGAAGGAAAAGATTTTGAGTATGGGGATTAATCTGTCTGGGCGCATCAACCATACGATTGGTTATAGTTATAGTTTTTTTCATTTTCAAGAAGAACCTTTGTCAAGTTATATCGAGGGAAAGACAGGAATTAAAACGTATTTGGAAAATGACTCCAGGGCCATGGCTTACGGGGAGTTCATGTGTGGCGAAGTAACCAATGAGAAGAATGTATTGTTTGTGAACATGGATTATGGTATTGGGTTAGGGGTGTTGATTGATGGAAAAATTTATTACGGGAAGTCGGGCTTCAGTGGAGAGTTGGGGCATATTCCTTTCTTTGACAATGAACTAATCTGTCACTGCGGGAAGAAAGGTTGTTTAGAAACTGAGGCATCCGGAACTGCCCTGATTCGCAGGTTCAAGGAAAGATTGGAGCAGGGCTCAAGTTCTTCCGTAACAAAAAAAGTGAAACAATTAAAGGATGTTACCCTTACTGATCTGATTCAGGCGGCCCTTTCTGAAGATATGTTGTGCATTGAGTTGCTCGCTGAGATTGGCGAGAAATTAGGGAAAGGATTGGCAGCATTGATCAATGTGTTCAATCCGGAGTTGATTATTTTGGGTGGAACCTTATCGGAAACGGGTGATTATCTGCGGTTGCCTGCTCGCAGTGCCATCAACAAATATTCATTGAGTCTGGTGAATACAGACACACAACTTAAATTATCGCAATTGGGAGAAAAGGCAGGTATATGGGGAGCTTGTCTGTTGGCAAGGAATAAGGTATTAACGGTACTATAGTGATGATACAGCGTTTGCCAATAATTTCCACCATCGGTTAGAGTTTTTTGTTCCATCTCCATGCTACTGCTACCGTGATAGGATTTATTTGATTTATTGAGGAATTACTGGTTGGGAAGATAGGATGTTTTCCTTGTAAATTTTTCCATTCTGCTCTGCAAAGCAATTCACTTATTGGCATGTAATCTACGTTGAGTGAGATCCCGCTGGTAACAACAGGCATTCCACTGCTTGCTCGAGCAATCACTTCATTTGGGTCACTGTATTTTTCAATTCTAAGGGCTGTTCGCCAATGGCTATTCCATTGATAGCCACCAATTATAACGGGGGACCACCAAAAGTAATAATCCCTTGAACTTTTAAATTGTTGCTCTGCACCCAAGTCAAGTCCGGCAGTCAGGAACCATTTATTTCTTTCGTATTGCCAATAAAAATTGTTGAAGAATCTCCATTTGCGATCGATATCAGGTTGAGCGGACCCCGCGAAAAAGCTCCAGTTGACAGCAGAAAAATCGGATGCCCGGTAGGTCCATTGCCAACCCAAGGAGGGGAGGCTGTTTCCTTTTATGGGAGAGATTCGCTGCCAGCCGGTAAGGAGGTACCAGGCCATTGATAATTTTTTTCCTGCAGTGTGACTAAGCCGCAGTCCGGTCATGTAATAAGGTGAATTCTCTGCCAAAATAGAGCGGGTAAGCGTTTTGTTGTCGAAAGATTGAGTGCTCTCGAAGCCGATGTAGGAGGGAAATATACCAGCGTCTAGCCAGCTGCTTTTAGTTTTGTTAAGCGGAATACCTGCGAAGCATTTAAGCAAGGGTCTAAGGACAGCCGGCTCATCGGAATAATTGTCTTGCACGTAAGTGCCTGTTTGCAGTGCCAGTTGGAAGCGGAATTGTTGTCCGGTGTAATCTGCTCCCAGGAGAGCCTGGTTGATTTTCAGGCGTTGGTTTCGGTTGTGGTTGTAGAGAAATGCTGCCAATGGGCCGCCTGCTTCTGTTTTTTTGGAAGAAACAAAGTAGGTTTCTACATAACCTGTGAGCAACCATTTTTTTGGTATGCTGTCAACAATTGATTGTGACAATGCTGAAAACACTATGAAAAGTTGCAATAATCCAATGATGCTGCAACGCATCAAATATGTTTTATCAAATAATTGCTGAAAAATATAAGGAAGTGTATTCTTCATTTCATTTGCCAGACAAAATTCCCTGTAAAAAATCGATCAATGTTTTAAAGATGAGCCGAAAAAAATTTCCATACAAATCTATTGTTGAATTCATTGGTTTGAATTCATGGGTATCTGTATTTAACAACTGATGGAGAATGTTTGTGAGCATCAAGTTTTTTGAAGTTGGATTAGGTAATCAAACAGATTTTCTCCACCCTGTAAATTTAGTTTCTTGCGCAGGCGGTAACGGCTGATTTCAACGCCGCGAACTGTTATATTCAATAATTGAGCAATTTCTTTCGAGCTCAGGTTCATCCGCAGGAAAGAACACAATTTCACCTCATTTGGACTAATATCGGGATGTTTCTCTTTTAATAGCAGAACAAAATCACTATGCACCTTGTCGAAATGTTTTGCAAACTGGTCCCATTCCTGATCTATTTGGTCATCCTCTTCCAGTTGCTTGATCATTTTTTTTACCTCTGTCTGTGCAGTCGGCACATCAACCCGGCGAATCAATTGATTTAAATCCGACTTTAACTTAGAAATTAATTCACCCTTCTTTACGAGGTGCATTGCTGCTGATGCCAGTTCTGAATTTTTAAATTGTATTTCGGTTTCAAGGGTTTGACTTTTGACAGAAATCAGTTCGTTTTCTGCTCTGTTTTTTTCCAATTCAAGGATATACTGCAATTTCCGCTGCTCCTCATCAAATTGTTGCTGTTGTCGACGGAACTTATTTTGAAGAAATAGATACCTCCAAAAGAGGATACCGGCAATAACAAGAAAATAAAAAAGCCAGGCCGCTTTTGTCTGGTACCAGGGTGAAGCTAGAACAAAGGGAAAGCTGACGGCGGTAGATTCATTTCCAAAATTATTTCTTGCTTTTACTTCAAATAGATAATTGCCTGCAGGAAGGTTCGTAAATTCTTTCTCCGTTCTTTTCGTCCATTCAGACCATTTGTTCTGAAAGCCGTTGAGTCGATAACTGTATTCAAGTGATTCAGGGTCGGTAATTGGAGCTGCACTGTACTCGAACCGAATATTTCTTTCTTCCGGACCAATCTTCAGCCGGCTATTTTCTTCTATTTTTCCAAATCCACCATAAAGTAAACTGTCCGCCTGAAGTCCGAGGCGCACTCCCCTGATTCCAACTTCGAGTTTTTCTCTTTGTTTCCTGTATTTCGAAAGATTCACATGATACAATCCGGATTCGCCGGCTAGAAAAATATTTTCATCATTGAAGGGGTATATGAATTCGAACCCACTCAATATTTTTTTCTTTAGTTCAGGAAGATAGGTAACAGATGCCTTTGTGCTGGAGCGATCAATCCAGCCGACAGATTTTTCGTGTATGAACCAGATATTCCCTTTGATATCTTCTTGTAAGTATCGAATACTCTGGTCGCCCAGCCAATGGGAATAGGTAGTATCTGCCTCAAACCGATCTGTAGTTGAGTTGTAGCGATAGACGCCCTTTTCGGTGCCGACGACCAGCTGCTCTAAAATTTTGAACACATGGTTATTCAATTGAGAAGGTAACCCATCATTTACTCCATATGTTTTCCAGCGGGGCTGGGAGTTATTTTTTTCATCTAGAATTCTAAAAACTCCATGATACGGATGCGATACCCAGATATTTTTTTCGGCATCTATCACCAGGTAGCGCGATGACTCCTCAAATGGACGAAACGATTTACCGGGATTAAATCTATCCTTGGTGAAGTCGAAAAATTGAAGTCCCTGATAATTTCCTGACAGCAATGTTGAAGTAGGATACGTCGCCGTCATGGCCTTTAAATTCCAGTACCCTTTTCCCAGGGCAATGGGTATTGCTTTGTTTTGCTGAATTCTAAATAATCCTTCGTGGTGGCCCATCAATACCTGGTTATTGATTTCAGAAAGTGACCAGGCTTGTCCCCGGGTGTTATCGATTGGAATAAATGGGCGCTGGCTGAAGCTTAGATCTGCGAGGTTATCCAAGCTTGCACCCCAGGTGCCATTGGAAGTACCCACATAGAGTATCCCTTTGTGAATAAGGGTAGTATAAGCGGCCATTTTTCCTTCAGAAGGATCGATTTTTTTTATGGCACTATTGTAGGCGATGTAGTCAATTCCGTTGTCCAGTCCTAGCCAAAGATTATTGTTGCGATCAGCTTTAATACTGAGTACATTGTTATTCTGTAATCCCTCTTTGAGTCCGAAGTGCTGAACTCTTTTCCCTGTTTTATCAATGATATAAACTCCGTTGGTATTGGTTGCCAATGCAAATCTTTCATCGGGTAATTTTTCAGTGGCGTAAATGCGTGAAGACTGTATAATGGAGAGGTCGGGATGTTTCATGGGCTTCAAACCGGCACCATCGGTCACGAAAACCCCCGATTTGAGATGAATGACCATGAGTTGATTGCCATTCATTGAATGTAATCCTGTTATGGCATCATTAGCTGGTGATGGGTTATTGATGAATAAACTGCGCCAGGCGCCATTTTCATAAATTAAAAGCCCCTTTTCAAAATCCTGTGCATATACTTTTTCATTTACTGAACCCAAAAAACCCCATTCTGATGAGGCAGGAAAAACAGCCATCCCATTTCCGCTGAACTTAAACAAGAATTTTGCGGATCTAAACCAAATATCCTGATTGATTTGTACGATATCCCAAACATCACCGAATTTCCTGTTTCCGGGGGGAATTTTCGGAAGTAATGATTTGTACACTAGTTTACCCCATTGGTCGGCTTCAAAAAATCCCAATTCATCTTGGCCACCTACATAGACCCGTCCGTTTCGGGCTACCAAAACAGCCCTTACAATTGTTCTATTGGGAAGTGGGTGAATCGTCCAGAATCTCCCATCATAACTAAGTAATCCTTCGTTGTTGGCAACAAAAATATTACCTGCCTCATCTTGGCTTATATCCCAGTTCTGCAAGCCACCACCGTAAGATTTTTTGGGGTGATTAACAATGTCGGGTAAACCTATGGTATTCTGGCCATTGGATTGAAAAAGAATCAGGCTACAAAAAAGGCACCAGTAGATTTTTTTCATTGAGAAAAGGTATTATTTTTTTTGATGTGTTCATTTTTTATTTCTGATGTAGTAGTGACGTAGTATATATTCATTGATAATCAATTAATTAGATTTTATGATGTAGTATTGTTGGAGTGCTTTTTTTTATCCAGCAGATAGACTAATCTAACATTGTACAGGTTTAAACCAACCTAATTGCAAAATTTCTGCCGTATGAAAAGAAAGAATCTATTGCTAATTTTATTACTGGTTCTTTTCGGTCGAATATCGGCCCAAACGATCACAGTTACTGGAAGGGTAGTGAACAATTCCAGTTCCGAGTCCCTTGTCGGGGCACTTGTTACCGTAAAAGGAGGAACATCTAAAACATTGACCGATGCCAACGGTCGTTTCTCGCTGACCAATGTCCCCTCGGGCTCAGTTTTGGTCATTAGTTATGTGGGAATGTCAACAGCGGAAGTGAAGGCTACAGGCACCAACATGCTCATTGAGCTTTCTTCCGGCTCTGCGACCCTTTCCGATGTCGTAGTCGTGGGCTATGGCACGCAGAAAGTCACAAAAGTTTCTGGAGCCATATCTACCGTTAAAGGGGCTGATATTGAAAAGTTACGCCCTGTTAGAACGGAAGAAGCACTTCAGGGACGTGCAGCTGGTGTTAATGTAATTCAAAGCGGATCTCCGGGTGCAAAACCAACAGTATTGATCAGGGGTATCCCATCTTATTCGGGTACTGATCCTGTAGTAATCATTGATGGAGTTCCACAGACATTAACAGATCTTAATGCCATCAATGCTTCAGAAATAGAGTCAATCAACGTTCTTAAAGATGCCGCCGCCTCAGCCATTTTTGGTGTAAAAGGCGGAAATGGTGTGATAGTGGTAACTACCCGGTCAGGAAAAAAAGGGAAGGCTGAATTTGCCGTGAGTAGCAATTATGGAATGCAGGATGTTACAAATATGGTGGGGGTATTAAATGCCACTGAATATGCGGCTATGATTAATGAGGGAAGTACAGTCGCCGGGGGCGCTCCAATTTTTACCAACTTAAGTGGAATTGGAGTAGGAACCAATTGGCAAGATCAGGTCTTTCGCCAAGCAACACTTCAAACGCACAACATTTCCGCACGCGGTGGATCTGACCAGGTTACTTATTTTCTTTCCGGTGGCTTTCTGAGCCAAGGAGGAATTGTTGGAGGGGATGACAAGTCGGTCTTTAGTCGTGGTAACCTAACTGCTAATTTAAATATTGCACTGAGTGATCGCCTTCGACTTATTTTAAATACAACAGCAGTTATTTTAAATGGAAGAGGAATTCAGGAAAATTCTTTTAATTCCGTTTTGGGTTCAGCCTTGAACTTTGATCCTACCGTTCCTGTATTCAATAATGTTCCCAATACCATCGGCCAATATGGATTCAGTACGCGTATTTTTTCCGAAATATTCAACCCCCTTACCAAATTAGAGAATACTTATAATAAAAATGAAGGAACCAAGCTCTACGGTAAGGCAGAACTTCAGTACAGACTCAGAAAAGGGTTACTGCTTACCTCCAGATTTGGTTATACCAAATATGATGGCAACGCTAAAAACTTCACACCACTGGTATTTTATGGACTCAACAACGTTGATAACTCCATGAATGCTGATGGATCTACGGTACCCGGAAGGTTCAATAATGTTGCACATGAAAAAACAAGTAACTTTAATTACACCTGGGAATCTTTTGCTAATTATGATTTCAACTGGAAGGAGAATCATCATTTCGAAACTGTATTGGGTTTCTCTCTGGCAAAGGTGTCAGGTAATGCTGCCGGAGCAACCAGGCAAGACGTTCCATTCAATAGCTGGGAATTTGCAGATTTTACGGCCGCTACCGGTGTTAATACATCAACCAATACCAATGCGCTTGCTGGTTATTATTATCAATACTTCCGCAGGAATCTATCTAAGTTCCTGAGAGTCAACTACGATTTTCAGGAGAAATATCTCGCCTCTTTGACCCTTCGTCGGGATGGATCGTTTGCATTCGGTACCGATAACAAAAATGCCAATTTTCTATCCGGTTCTGCCGGCTGGGTTATCAGCAAAGAGAAGTTTTTTCAATCAAATTGGATTGATCTGCTCAAATTAAGAGCGAGTTATGGAACTGTAGGTAATGAAAATGTAAATCCGCAATATGTAGGTATCGTTGTAGGTGGCCCCAGTTACGGCCCAACTGCCAATAGCAATGGGTATACTTTTGGTGATGTATTTTATCCAGGTTCAACGGTGGGCTCTGCTGCCAACAACGCTTTACGTTGGGAGAAACAAATTCAGGCCAATATTGGTTTTGATGGTCTTTTCTTCAAGAAAAAACTATCTATCTCTTTTGACTGGTTTTCCCGCGAAGTGGAAGGTTTACTATTTACTCCCTCTGCTTCACTTTATCTGGGAACAGTTCCGATACCTACAGCTAACATAGGATCGACGAAAACAACCGGTTATGAAATAACACTCGGATACAATGACCGACTGGGAAAAAAGCTTCAGTTCAATACGTCTGCAACATTTACTGCAGCCAGGAATCTGGTAACTGCTACCAACAGTGATGGAACTGCCAAAATTTTCGGGGGATTCTATTTCAACGGACAAAATCAAAGTGTAACTGTTTTTGAAAAAGGACAAACACCCGGATATTTTTATGGGCACCAAGCCATTGGAATATTTCAAAACGCAGCTGAGATCGCCGCAGCACCTGCTCAAGCCGGTGCAGTTCCGGGAGATATTCGTTTTGCTGATATTGATGGCAACCGCATCATTAACGCTGATGACAAAACCAAAATCGGTGACCCCTTCCCTGATTTTACAATCGGATGGAATCTGAACATTACTTATGGAAATATTGATCTGACTGCATTTACTTATGCATCTGTCGGAAATGATGTTTACAGTGCCTGGGAACGCAATGGAAATTTCACCAATAAATATCGCGGGGTTTTAGCTCGCTGGACAGGTGAAGGCAGTACCAACGACCCACGCAATCCAAGGTACAGTTTCACAGATGCAAATAGCAACATACGGGTCTCTAGTCGTTATGTAGAGGATGGATCTTTCATACGACTCAAGAATCTTCAGTTAGGATATACATTTCCTTCGGCAGATCGCAAACGACTCTTTAGCAGTATGCGTGCCTATGTTCAGGCTCGTAATCTTTTCACCCTTACCAACTACAGTGGATTTGATCCCGAAATAGCAGGTGGAATTCTGGATACAGGCGTTGACAGAGGCGCATATCCCCAGGCCCGTACGATTTCCATTGGACTGGATATTAAACTTTAAACACCACTCAAGCATTGAATATGAGAAAGTCAATTTTACACCTTTTATCAGCCGGAATGTTACTTGTATTGGTAAGCGGCTGTACAAAATGGATTGATTACGATCCTAAAGAAGATTTTAGAATTACTGAAGCCAATTATCTGAGCTCTGAAGCTGATTATCGCACCATGGCAGTTAGTGTATATACTCCCATGCAGTGGTTAAGTCAGGCCCCTTTGATTGGAGACATAGCCAGCAATGACGCAGCAAGTGGCGGCGAAAATGCATCTGATGTTCTTGCACTTCAGCAAATAGATGATTTCTCCCATACATCTGTAAATAATATTCTCACTGAATTGTGGCAATCTGCATACGAGGGAATCAATAGGGCCAATTACATGGACCAGTACAAGCTTGCCAATCCCGCAGGTCAGGCAATATCTTTTCCCGGTAAAGAAGCTTTGTATGGAGAGGTATATTTTCTGCGGGCTTATTACTATTTCCACTTGGTACGTTTTTTTGGTGATGTGCCGTTGTTTTTTGAGAAGAGACTCAGTTTGACTGAATCCCGCTCACTGAAACGTTCGCCCAAAGCAGATGTTTATGCACAAATTGAACGTGATCTCACAGCTGCCATCTCTGTATTGCCCGCAGTTCAGGTACAAAAAGGGCGCATTACAAAATACGCAGCACAAGCTCTTTTAGGAAAAGTTTATCTGTACCAAAATAAATTCGACAATGCTGCTCAGGTACTCGAATCAGTCATCACTTCCAACGCTTTTTCATTGGTTGCTGATTATGGTTCACAATTTCTAACAGCTGGTGAAAATGGACCTGAATCAGTCTTTGAAATCCAGTATTCCAATAATTCACCTTATTACAATTGGGCCGGACCAACCAGGGGGCAAGGAAATTTTGCTGTACAAATGGTAGGGGTTCGTGCACTGAGTGGAGGTGGAGCAATGCCCTATGCACCGGGGTGGAGTTTTGATTTACCTACCGCTTCTCTCGCCAATGCATTTGAGACAGGTGATCGTAGAAAAGCAGTTGCTATTCTTGATATCGAGGCATATAAGAATGCCAATCCCGGTTTTGGCATTACCTATCAGGTAGCACCTTTTAAAAATACCGGAATGTACAACCAGAAATATCATCCGCGCAAAGGACAGTCATCCGGTCAAATTGAACTCAATTATCAAAACAATCACAGGGTGATCAGATATGCGGATGTTTTATTGATGGCTGCAGAGGCTTTCAATCGTTCTACAACCCCCAACGATAGCAAAGCACAGGGATACCTTAATCAAATTCGTGCACGTGCATTTAATGATAATCTGCACAATATCACAGCATCTGGAGCAACCCTTCGACAAGCCATCTGGGATGAGCGTCGCCTGGAATTCGCAATGGAAGGAGATCGTTTTTTTGATTTGGTGAGAACCGGTCAGGCTGCAGCAAGGATAACAGGATTTGTAACAGGAAAACATGAAGTGTTTCCTATACCGCAAATCGAGATCGACATATCCGGTCTTTCCCAAAACAACGGCTATTAATATTTAACAATTAATACTTCGCGCTATATGAAAAAGATAATTCTATTCAGCCTTCTTGTCGCATCTTTCTTAGGATGTAAAAAAGAAGTGTTTGATGATACTTCCTTTGTTACCTCTTCTAGTGGCCCAGACTCGCTGTCAGTGCTTTTTGAGATTACCCAGGATAATTCAGGTCTGGTAACGATCACCCCCAATGGAAGAGGAGCTGTCTCTTATGATGTATTTTACGGTCACGGACCAGCAAATGCAGTAAGTGTTGCTGCAGGAAAAAATACAACCCATGTTTATCCGGAAGGTGTATATACGGTTAAACTCGTTGCGTATGGCGTCAATGGAAAAACCAAAGAGCTGAACCAGCAATTGACAGTAACATTCAGGGCACCTGAGAACTTACAGGTAAATGTTGCCATTGATCCCGCCAACAATTATAAAGTAAATGTATCTGCTACGGCTCAGTATGAAACTAATTTCAAAGTGTTTTTTGGCGATGTGCCCAATGAAGTTCCTGTGAGCTTTTTAGAGGGGCAGACCGTTTCACGTACCTATACTGCAACAGGCACCTTCAATGTAAAAGTAGTTGCATTAAGCGGGGGTGCTGCAACCATCGAAAAAACAGTTCCAGTTACAATCGTCGATCCTATATTACTTCCGTTGACTTTTCAGTCCCCAACCATTAATTATGGCTGGTTCAACTTTGACGGAGGAAATACAACAGTTATCAATAATCCCAATTCTTCCGGACTCAATACAAGCACAAAGGTCGCCAGGATGGTTAAGGAGGCAGGACAGCCATGGGGTGGTAGTTTTATCACGTTGAGTAGTAACATTGATTTTAGTACCAATAAAATATTCCGGGTGAAGGTTTTTTCTCCTCGTGCTGGTGCAAAAATGTTACTGAAAGTTGAAAATGCTGCAAATCCGGGAATGAATTTCGAAAAGGAAGCAGTTACTACAGTAGCAAATGCTTGGGAATACCTTTATTTTGATTATAGTACCATCAATACTTCACAGACCTACAATCGCATCGTTGTAATTTGGGAATTGGGCACTCCGGGAGACGGTTCTGCTAACTTTACTTTTCTGATGGACGATTTCGAATTGGTTAACAGTTTGCCGGCACCACCATTAAGCCTTCCCCTAGCGTTTGAGTCAACAACCACCAATTTTGATTGGTTCAATTTTGATGGTGGTCAGGTAACCATCCAGAACAATCCTGTTTCCTCGGGCATCAATACTAGCGCTCGTGTCGCTAAGATGGTAAAAAATTCCGGTCAACCATGGGGAGGAAGTTTTCTTACTCTTTCGGGGCCAATTAATTTTTCGACGAATAAGGTGTTCCGGATGAAAGTGTATTCACCACGTGCCGGTGCCAAAGTATTATTGAAAGTGGAAAATTCAGGTAATCCCGCATTGAATTTTGAAAAAGAAACTGTTGTTTCAATGGCAAATAACTGGGAGGATTTGGTATTTGACTTTTCCGGTATAAACACAGCCAACTCTTATGATCGGATTGTTTTGATCTTTGATTTAGGTACGTCTGGTGACGGATCTTCCAATTTTACTTTCTATTTTGATGATCTCCGTCTCACCAATTCTTTTCCTGTCGCAATCCCTCTGAATTTTGAACATCCTATCACTTATGATTGGTTCAATTTTGACGGAGGAAGTATGTCTGTAATCAACAATCCACAATCAGGCGGTATCAATACTAGTGCAAAAGTTGCGCAAATGGTGAAGAATGCCGGTCAGCCCTGGGGAGGTAGTTTCCTAACCCTGAGTGAACCGATTCCGTTTTCCTTATCCAAGACTTTCAAAATGAAAGTTTACTCCCCGCGTGTCGGCGCAAAAGTGTTACTGAAAGTGGAAAATTCATCTAATCCGGGAATCAATTTTGAGCGAGAGGTAACCATAGGTACGGCCAATGCATGGACCGAGATTACGTTTGATTATTCGGCCATCAGTACTGCTAATTCCTATGATCGAATTGTATTAATATTTGATCTCGGCACACCGGGTGATGGCTCATCCAATTTTACATTCTTAGTTGATGATATTCGACTTCAATAATTACAATTAAACATTTGTTATGCGAAAAATAAATTTTCTATCGTTCATGTTGGCAACAGTTCTTCTGTCACTCAGTTCGTGTAAGAAAACTTCTTACTCTTTCGGAGAACTAACGGCCCCAACCAATCTTGTACTTGTTACAACCATAGCAGGCGTTGACGCAACTAATCCAAATGGCAATGGAACAGGCAATGTGAATATTAGTGTTACTTCCAAAGGTGCGCTCACTTATAATATAGATTTTGGAGATGGCATGAGTAGGGTTGTTCCAGGTGGCAGCCTTACATACAAGTATGCTAATCCCGGCACCAATGATTATACGATAACTGTCAATGCCATCGGAACAGGCGGAAGCATTTCTACTATTAGTAAGAAAATCAGGGTTTTCGTTGCATTTCAGATTCCTTCTGAGATTCTTAGTGCCCTCACAGATGGAGCCTCTAAAGTTTGGGTTACCGATAAAAGTGCTCCGGGCCATTTTGGTGTAGGACCTGTAGATGCCTTCGCGCCAATTTGGTATTCAGCAACACCTGATAGCAGAGAGCCCTGCGCGTATGATGATGAGATAACTTTTTCTAAAAATGCCAATGATCAGGTGTTCATGAATGTAAACAATAAGGGTGAATCTTTTTCTATCGGAGCTTCCAGTGCATTTTATGGCTTCAGTGGTGGAGACAATTGCTTTCCCATTAATCCAGGGGGTAACAAACAGCTGATTTTTCAAAATGCCACCTCTAGTTCAACACCTGCACAGTCAACAAGAATACAATTTACCGTTCCGGGAAATGGAATTATTAATTTTGGTACGGGTGGAACAGTGTATGAAATTCTAGAATTAACACCTACTACCATCCACTTGAGAAATATAGGTATTGATGGAAATTCCTGGTATCAAAAATTGAAAAAGAAACCCTGATGTGGCGCGTTATTTTTTTAATGGGAATTATTACATGGGGTTGTGGAGATAAAAATTCCACCCCAACTCCCGTTATACCTTCGAACTTGGTGGTAACAGCAACAGTTGCAACTGATAACAGTGGTAATGTACAGTTTTCAGCCACGGCAAATAATGCTGATAGTTATGACTTCGATTATGGCAATGGAATTTTTCAGAATTCAGTAACGGGGAAGATTACTTATAAGTACTTGTCTTCAGGTACCTATCAGGTGAATGTGATTGCAAAAAACAATGCAGGACAGGTAAGTAAATCACTATCTGTTACAGTTACTGTTGTGCAGTCATTGATCTGGTCAGACGAATTCAGTTCTCCAGGCGCGCCGGATCCTGCTAAATGGGGGTATGATGTGGGAGCAGGCGGATGGGGGAACAACGAATCGCAACATTATACCAATCGTCTGGATAATGCTGTGGTTTCCAATGGCACTTTAAAAATCATAGCAAAAAGAGAGAGTTTCAGCGGTAGTAGTTTTACATCCGCCCGTCTGTTGTCGCGCAGTAAATTCTCATTTAAATATGGAAAAATTGAGGTGTCAGCTAAACTTCCGGTCGGTGTAGGAACCTGGCCGGCAATCTGGATGTTGGGTGATAATTTCCCAACAGCTGGTTGGCCTGCATGTGGTGAAATCGATATCATGGAACACAAGGGTTCAGACCCCAATAGGATTCATGCTTCCTTGCATTACCCTGGTTTTTCCGGTGGCAATGCTGTAACTGCTTCTACTGTTATTCAACAAGCCAGTTCTACTTTTCATCTGTATGCTTGTGAGTGGTCCCCACAATCAATTAAATTTTATGTTGATGGTACTCTCTATCATACAGTAGCCAATACCAGTAACCTTCCATTCAATCAATCATTTTTCATTCTGTTGAACCAGGCCATGGGTGGAAATTTTGGAGGAAATATTGATCCCAATTTTTCTGCTGCAACCTTCGAAATAGACTATGTCAGGGTATATCAGTAATATCCTATATAAAGAAGATCAATCCTTATGCAGCTGCAAAAAAATATTTTTATCCGATCAGTATCCCTATTGTTTTTTGTATTTCTAGTTGAAAATTCTTTTGCGCAATATCAGTACAATCAATTGGTTTGGGCCGATGAATTCAGCCAATCCGGTTTGCCTGATACTTCTAAATGGAACTACGATAGGGGAAGGGGATGTCCTCAACTTTGTGGATGGGGTAACAATGAGCCCCAGTTTTATACCTGGGAGCGGAAAGAAAACGCAAGAGTCATCAACGGAGAATTAATTATTGAGGCACATAAAGAACAATTTGAAGGAGCACCGTATACTTCTGCGAGATTAACTACCAAAGCAAAGGGCGATTGGAAATATGGTCGCATAGAGGTGCGTGCACTCTTGCCAAAGGGACTAGGAACCTGGCCTGCCATTTGGATGTTGCCAACAAATAATCATTATGGCAATTGGCCGAAAAGTGGTGAAATAGATATTGCTGAAACAGTTGGTTATCAGAAAGACACCCTGCACCAAACCATTCACACCGATAGGTACAACGGTATGTACCAAACCCAGCGAACAAAGGTTATGCCTTTGAAGAATCATGGAGAGCAATACCATGTTTTTGCCATAGAATGGTCGGCATCAAAAATTGAATATTATTTAGACGGCGTCAAAACTTATGTTTTTGAAAAAGAAAATAACACCTATTCTGTCTGGCCTTTTGATCAACCCTTCCATTTGATTTTAAATATGGCAATAGGTGGTAACTTTGGGGGCAAGAAGGGAATCGATGATTCCATTTTCCCCGTACGTATGAAAGTTGATTACGTGCGTATATACCAATAATTAATTTTATGCGGCATTCTTTTTTGTTTCTTCTCGCTATAATTGTTTTCTCCGGGAATATACTTGCACAAGGTAATGATATCGACAAAAGCATCGATTCATTAATGCGGCTGATGACCTTGGAAGAGAAGGTGGGTCAATTGCATCAGATCACCAGTGATTTCGCAGCTACCGGTCCCATTACAAAAGATGGTGAAAAACAAGATAGAGTCAGGCAAGGAAGAGTAGGATCCTATTTAAATGTAACAGGAGCTGACAGAACACGATCATTGCAGGAAATCGCTATGCAATCCCGCCTGAAGATCCCGCTTTTATTTGCGCAGGATGTAATTCACGGATTTCGAACGATATTTCCTTTGCCTTTAGCAGAGGCGGCTAGTTGGGACCTTGGTGCCATTGAGCTTTCTGCTCGCATAGCTGCCAAAGAAGCTGCTGCGGCAGGAATTCACTGGACATTCGCTCCCATGGTTGATATCTCCCGCGACCCCAGGTGGGGAAGAGTAATGGAGGGGGCCGGCGAAGACACTTATTTGGGTAGTCAGATAGCGCGGGCACGCGTAAAAGGATTTCAAGGTAAGGCAATAGGTGACACTGATGCCGTTATGGCTTGTGCCAAACATTTTATAGCTTATGGTGCTGCTGAAGGAGGAAGAGATTATAACACAACGGATATGAGTTGGCGTAGATTGTATGAAGTGTATCTGCCACCATTCAAGGCCGCCATGGAAGCCGGAGTAGCTTCATTCATGAATTCGTTCAATGACATCAATGGAATACCCGCCACTGGTAATTCGTACTTGCTTAGAAAATTATTGAAAGGCGACTGGGGCTTTCCTGGTATTGTTGTAAGTGATTGGGGTAGTGTGGGCGAAATGGTGAATCACGGTTATGCAGCTGATTTGAAGGATGCCGCCAAAAAAGCACTGATAGCCGGATGCGACATGGATATGGAAAGTAGAGCGTACACTGCTCACCTGGAAGATCTTGCTGGTAAAGGGGAAGTTAGTATGCAGATGCTGGATGATGCAGTCAGAAGGATTCTAAAAAAGAAATTCGAATTAGGTCTTTTTCAAGACCCTTATCGTTTCTCTAATGCGGCAAGAGAAAAATCAATATGGAATGAGCAATCACATCTGGAGGCTGCACGTGATATAGCTAAAAAGAGTATTGTATTACTCAAAAATGATGCTCCCGGAAAAGGGAAAAATCCTTTATTACCGCTCTCCAATTATGCCAATAAAAAAATTGCGCTCATTGGTCCATTGGTAAAGGCTATCGGCGATAACAATGGATTCTGGAGTTATAGTTGGCCGGACGATTCTATAAGAGTTGTATCACTATGGAGAGGTATGGTAGAATATTTGGGTTCGGCAAATCAACTGAGATACGCAAAGGGTTGTGAGATAACAGGTACCGATACCAGTGGCTTTGCTTATGCAAGGAAGATGGCAGCACAATCTGATATTGTTATTTTGAGTATAGGCGAGTCGGCAGTAATGTCGGGAGAAGCTAAGAGCAGAAGCAATATTCATCTGCCCGGAATGCAGGAGCAACTGGTAAAAGAGATGGTCGCAACAGGAAAGCCCGTTGTGGTTTTAATTAGTGCCGGCAGACCCCTAGTGTTTAATTGGATTGCTGATAATGTTCCTGCCATTGTTTATACTTGGTGGCTGGGTACCGAAGCCGGTCATGCCATTTGTGATGTGTTATTCGGAAAATATAATCCATCCGGAAAGCTTCCCATGACTTTTCCACGTACAGAGGGGCAAATACCCATTTATTATAATCATTTTAGCACGGGAAGACCATTCAAGAATGATAATGATAATAATTACGTTACTGCATACAAAGACCTACCCAACAGTCCGAAGTACCCATTTGGATATGGATTGAGTTTTACTCAATTTGCCTATGGAAAAATCCGCCTGAATGCTGATAGCATCAACCCTGATCAGCAACTGAGGGTCACAATTCCAGTCACCAATACCGGCTCTTATTCAGGTGAGGAAGTAGTTCAATTATATCTACAAGATATTACTGCATCATTGGTTCGTCCGGTAAGAGAATTAAAAGCGTTCCGCAAAATAAAACTGTCACCCGGTGAAACCAAAGAAGTTGAGTTCATTTTGACAGCCAATGATTTTAGCTTCTATCAGGAAGATCTCAGTTTCAAAGCTGAGTCCGGCAAGTTCAATCTTTTTATAGGGGGAAGTTCCGCTGCTACAGAAAAAGCTACTTTCTTTCTGCGGTAAAATATACGGAGCTATCCTTTATTGATGTGCCTACTCAATACATGTACATAGGTCGTTCCAATGTTTTGAATAAACTCTCAGCAAGATCAGGGTCGAAGCACCACCAACATAATTCTTTCTTTCGATGATTTTGCGGGTATCTTCATTTGCTTTCCATTCCAATAAATATCTATTGTCTTTCCTTTTCCTGCGGGAAGCAGTAAATCTACTCCCCCTATGAAGGGGATGGAGTTAAATTGTCGAAGTGCTTTACCCGAACTATTTCGGTCACCATCATCAAAAACAAAACTGCTGATTACTGTTTTGGCGGGAGGAGTAAGTGTCGGTGAACAAACCGGACCTCCATTGATCGTAACAGAATCACGTCCACCTATCATTGCACCGGTAGAAGAGTACAACACCAGTAAGGATTGGTCATCTTTTTCCGGCAGCGAGCCTAACATCGCCATCATGCGATTGCCTTCCGGTATGCCACGGAGATATACAACAGGGTCAGAATGTTTAAAGGCAGGAAAGAAATAAGAGATCTTTCTTTTGCCGGTGTCTGCAGGTATAAGTTCAATCTCATAAGGGTTGCCCGGCTTTACTGAAACCGGCCCCCAGGAACCACTATCCCCCACACTAAGTCCTGTGATTGCCCCTGTCACTTTTCTGACACCGTTACTTTTCTTCAGCGGATAGATATTAATTTGTGTACCAGCCATTGGCTGATTATCGCCCAGTATTACTGCCTTCCCTGCAATTGAAACATTCCTTTTAACTGTAGTATTGATAAAGTTTTTCTTATCAGGATTGAAAAATTGTAGCATTGCTTTTAATGATGGTTCACCGGTTGCCACCTGATAGTGGTCTTCATCAGTGAGTGCCAGATTAGACGCACCTTCAGTAGAACCAGCTGAACTGCCAGCCACTTTGTCTCCGGAGGAAAAAATAATTAGGCATCGGTTGTTGGGGAACCATTCATAATTGCCTGTCCATTTTCTGCTGCCGATGTGCACGTAATGTGCAACTTTGGTTGCCTGTTGACTGTCTTTCAGGAAATTTCTGGCAAGTCCACCTCCTGCTGAATGTCCAACCAGATCGATCTGTCGGGCGCCGGTAGTTGATAAGACCCGGTCGATGAATTGCGCAAGTTGTTGCTCAGTTTTTTTTCCGCTACCGGCAATACTGTTCCAGTCAAATGCATAAAGTCGGTCATCACAATAACCTGCCTGTCTGAAAAAATGAAAGGCATTGGACCAAGTATCTCCGGAGGCCAGGAAGCCGTGGATAAAAACAACCGGTCGCAGGGAGGTATCGCATTGTGCGGAAGCACCCGAAGCTACAAGTAAAAGGAAGATGATTTTTTTCATGGATTCAGATTGGTGGCTACAGTTGAGCTGTAGTAAGTGTTAAAAGAGCAATAAGTTATGAATGATGTGCTTACCCAATAGAAGTTGATGGTCGAAATAAGTTCCTCTAAAAAACAAAAATCTTTTTTATTAAAGGCATAACTAGAAAAGAAATGATTGATTTGATCCAAATCGATGTTTTTTTAAAACTGAGGGTTATGGTATAAATTTTATTTCTTGTTTACTATAGCGGCATACAATTTGCATCAAATTTGGGTATTGTTATGCGTAATTTTATCGGATATATAAATTTAACTAATATGCTACGTAAAGTATTTTTTTTTCTGGGATTATTTCTTTTTCCATGTTGGCTAATTGCCCAAAATCCACTTGATTTATTAAGGGGCAAGGGTAGCAGTAATTCGGGTGAAATGGTGACCGGTCTGAAGGAGGCATTAGAGAAGGGTACCCAGGCAGCATCAGGGAGGCTATCCAAAGAAAACGGTTTTTTACAAGATGCCGCAGTAAAAATTCTGCTGCCACCTGAAGCACAAGCAGTAGAAAGAACGGCGCGACAGTTTGGCTTAGGAAGACAAGCAGATCAGCTTATTACCAGCCTGAACAGAGCAGCAGAATCTGCCTGTACAGATGCGGGACCTATTTTTATAGCTGCCATTCGCCAAATGAATGTGACCGATGCGGTGAGCATTGTACGAGGGACAGATACTTCTGCCACCCAGTTTTTGCGCCGGACTTGCAGTCCACAACTCACCAATCAATTCAGACCGGTGATTGAGCAGGCACTTGAAAAGACCGGGACCACAAAACTGTGGCGAGATTTTTTTTCAGCCACCAATCGGTTTTCACGCAATCAGGTGAATACCGATCTTACAGCATACGTGACTGATCGGGCTCTTCAGGGATTGTTTCATTATGTAGCAGCCGAGGAAAGAGAGATTCGGAAGAATCCTCTCGCAAGAACAAGTGATGTTCTAAAAAAAGTATTCGGACAGCAATAATTTTTAGCAAGTACTCGCAATGAGGGAGATAAGTGAGCAGGCTAATCCTATTGTATTTTGTTTCATGCAATAGTCACCGTTTCCATTTTCAAGTTATAGATGCATCAGAAGTCTTGTTATAGTTAAGAATCAACGATGGTGTTGGTTTAATCTTACAATTTCAAGTGCTAATTATCGGCTCATCAGGTCTTTCTTCGGGTACACTTATCAATAAGCGTAGTATGGTGGTTTATTTCAAATCATCTAAATACTAGGTGGATGGACAGCAATTTATTGTTATTGCCTGCGGTGGAGGTAAGTTGGGTACAGCGTCAGGAGATGCCTATGTTGCTTATGCCATTAAAAAGGGCAAATGAACTTGAATTGATTGTATTTAAGTAATGCTTTGGCGAGTTAGGTTTTTGTCCAAGGCTTTTTTATTGATAGGGAAGGTGAGGGCTAATAAATTTTCCTTATATTAAGGTAATACATTTTCAGCTGTTATGAAGTTGTTCTGTGGTACCTAATTTTGCATCTTTGCGTGCCTTAAGATCACTTGATGCGTAAAATTTTCATCATTTCATTCATTCTTATTTTAAGTGGGTGCAGCCCGGTACCCATGATTGCTCTGAGTGATAATGGCTGGAAGCCTTTGTCGGAAATGCCGGTAAAAGGAAGGAACGGATTCTTTCTCCGACAGAAGCTTTCTTTCGGTGATTACCGCACCTTAACTGTTAGACGTTCCTGGATCACGGGAACTAGTATGAGAACTGGTTTTTCCTTCCCCAACGATTGGCTCGACCGCATGGCTATTGAATGGGTTCGCCGCAAACAAACCGTTCGATTCACACTTACTGATGGTAAAGGACACATCTCAGAAGTTACGGCATTGGCAAAAGTGCAGTGGCGTGACTTGGTATTGCAGGGTAATCCCAATAGCCTTGTTAGCATTATGGCAAATATGCAGCTAAGAGGTGATGAAGATAATGAGACCTACGCTGTAAGGATTTTTACTGATAAGCAGCAGGCACCTTGGGAAATGTTCATAGATACGTATGCCGCCATGCGTTATGCGCAAAGTTATACCGGATTATTGGCTAGAAGTAAAAATGAGTATTATACTGTTGTTCCAGTTTATCAACTACGCAACCGGGAGGGAGCAGCAGTGAATCTTCCCTTCGGTGGATCGGTGGGGTTTGAATTTAAGAATCCGGCGGGAAAGATACTCGCAGCTGTTTCTATGATTGGAAATGGGACATTTTTTTTGGGTGACTGCAGTGATGAAGAAAAATTTCTATTCGCTAATGCGGCGGCGGCATTGCTCTTGCGGCAATTGCTGGATGAGGGTGTAAGATAGTTCAGAGACTTGGATGCCTCCAATGTCAAGGATCACGTCACACCATAACAAGTGCAAATAAAAATCCTAGCAAACAGAAAGCGGAAGTACTGTGGAATTCAGCAAGGAGTAATTCCTTAGGAAGTAAACACAAAGTTTTTGTTAGTCCCGATGCTGATGATCCGCTGGTTGTGTATGTCAGCATTGATTATGCAAATATCATTAGTCTATGGGAGTCGTAACAGGATTATCTGCACTTTCCGGGCAACTCAGGGTATTTACCGGGAAATATTATTATTTACTTCAAAGGTGGTTTGAGCAAATTGTAAGGATCTCTTCTAAATAATTTAAGTTTCGCCTAGGTTAGTAAAATGGATGTTTATCATAATCTCTTGAAAAACAAGACGATGGGGTAATCAATTCCGTTTGCTCATGATGAAATTTAAGCATCGAGCACAAGAATCGCTGTATTGACATGAATAATATGAGTTCGTTAAAAATCGAGCTAATTTAAAGTACAAAAAAAAGTATCTTTAGTCAACTACCAATTTTATAATTAACTAACAATCTATAGTCTTGACGACCTTCTTCAAATGGGGCTTTTTTTACTTTTTGCTTCTCTTTTATGGGTGTAAAAATACTTCAGAAAAATCAGTTGAAGAAAATTTGGATCTGTATCCCAAGCCAATCATCGTTTCATTAAATACTTCATCTGGATATTTAGTCAATACAATAACAGGTGATTCTATAAAGCCCCTGATTAATACCATGGGTGATACGGTAAAAACAGGTACTCCTATTTCATTAATTGGAAAGCCGTTGGCTCCTTTTAAACCAAGAATGGTCACTGCAGGTAACCCTACTAAAACCGAAGTGCCAACCAATGTGTATCCTATACCTAAAAATCTTACGACCTTTCTGGTAGATACAGTTAAATTTAAAAAAATTAAATTAGGACAGGGTGATCAAGCATTTGTTCTGAAAAATTCTATGGGCACACAGAGAACTGGTGTTCCAATTCCCATTAAAGGTAGAAAAGTAAAATGCATCGAACCGATGCCGGTAAAAGCGTTGGCATTCCGAAGTAAAGATGACCCCACTGCAACCATTCAATATTTAGACGTAGGCCAGGGTCTAAATTTTTCTTATATATCGTCTATTTTGCAGGATAAGCGAGGAAATCTTTGGTTTGGCATTGCCGAATCCGGCGTATGCAAATATGATGGGAAAAACTTCACTAATTACACCACTAAGGAAGGATTAAACAACAACAATGTCAATTGTCTTTTTGAAGATACAAACGAAAATATATGGATCGGCAGTGAAGGTGGAGTGACTATGTTTGATGGTAAGGAGTTTACCCACTATACCGAAAAAGAGGGCTTGTCAAATAATAGCATTTCGGATATAAATCAAGACAGGCTAGGCAGTTTTTGGTTTTGTTCACCCGGAGGTATCAGTAAACTTTCAGGAAAACAAATTACCCATTATACGAACAAAGAAGGGTTACCAAAAGGCGCAGTATTTTCTTCTATCGAGGACAGGAATGGTAATATCTGGATTGGCACTTATTTTGGAGCAGTAAGATTTGATGGGTATACTTTTACCTACTTGAATCAAAAAGATGGGTTGGCTAGTGACTATGTTGAATTGATTTTGGAAGATAGTAAGGGTAATATGTGGTTTGCATCTAACAATGGAGGCGTGAGTAAGTATGATGGTAAAAAAATTACACGTTATTCTAAAAAGGAAGGCTTTTCTGATTTCCAAATTTCATCAATTTTAGAAGATCATATTGGAAACATTTGGATTGGTACCATTTTGGGTGGTGCCATCAAATATGATGGAAAAACATTTACGCATTATACCGAAAGAGATGGTCTAACGAAAAGTGGAATAAGAAATATGATAGAAGATAAAATCGGTAATATATGGTTTGCTACACATGGAGGAGGAGTAAATAAACTCAGCAATAAAAATTTCAATCATTTAATCCCGAATGAATTGTTTGAAAACAGCAAGATTAGGCCGATTGTGAAGGATAAGAATGGCAACCTTTGGATGGGCTCTGAAAGTGGAGGAATTGGTAAATATGACGGAAAGTATTTTGAATATTTTACAAAAAATGATGGCTTGAGCAGCATAAGTCAACGAGCTTTGTTGTGCGACAAGAAAGGTAATATTTGGATCGGATCCGAAAATGGTGATATTATAAAGTTTGATGGGAAGCATTTTGTTAATTACTTTATTGCAGACAGGATTCCGACTAGTAAAGTGTTTTCTATTTTCGAAGATAAAAGTGGAAATATTTGGTTTGGGAAAAGAGATGGTATCATCAAATTCGATGGAAGAATATTTACAAAATATACTGAAGAAAATGGGTTATCTGCAAATACTGTTTATTCAATATTTCAGGATAAAAAAGGGAACCTTTGGTTTGGGACTTCGGGCGGCGGGTTGTCAAAATATGACGGGAAACAGCTCTTTCATTATACTGAGCGTGAAGGCCTATTTTCAAAGGATATAACTTCTATTGACGAAGATGGGGACGGGAATATCTGGTTGGGTACTTTAGGTACAGGGATATGTAAGTTTGATGGCTCTACGTTCTCTTACTATATACAACCGGAAGGACAGCTCGCAAATAATATTTGGTCAATGCAGAAAGATTCACTCGGTAATTTCTGGTTTGGGACAGATAAGGGGCTTACGCTGTTTGTACCGGATTCTGCCAAATCCCAAAGCTTACCCACTAAATTTACTATTCATCATTTTGGATTAGAGGATGGTTTAAGAGCACTCGACTTTAATTTGCACAGTGCTTGTATTGATCATAATAATAGAATTTGGTGGGGCACAGGTAAGGGAGTTACATCCCTTGATTTAAATACCAAATTAGTATTTAATACACCACAATCATTAGGATTGACCTTCTTAGAAATTAATCAGCAGCATTATGATTTCCGGAATCTTCCAGAAAGCATGCGTAAAAATATTTCATATAGCCATATTGGTGCTTTTACTAATCAACCGGTTGGGTTGAAGGTTTCGTTTGATATGAATCATTTCACTTTTCACTTTTCAGCAATTGAATGGTCGGCACCAGCAAAAATTAAATACAGTTACCGATTAATTGGTTTAGATGATAAATGGAGCAATCCTGATGAGGAGAATACAGCCGATTACCGAAACCTTAGTTATGGGAACTATTCATTCCAAGTAAAAGCCATTGGTGAATCACAAGTATGGACAAAGCCATTTACTTATCAATTCACCATACAGCCGGCATGGTGGCAAACAATATGGTTCAGGATAAGCCTGATAGTATTTGGTGCTTTACTGGTGTTTTTTATTTCTCAGCTAATTATAAAAGCCCGATTGCGAAAGCAAAGAATAAAGATTGAAAAGGAATTGGCGGTACAATTAGAGCGACAGCGAATTTCCTCTGAAATGCATGATGATATAGGGGCAGGTCTCTCAGGCATTAGATTGTTGACCGAAGTGGCTAAACGACAAGCAAACGACGCACAAAGCCTATCAGAGTTAGAAAAAATATATAATTCCGTGGGGGATGTTGCTGAGCGAATGCGGGAAGTGATTTGGAGCTTGAATACCGAGTATGATCATCTTGACAATCTGATTGATTTTTTACGGAAACAATCACGTCTGGTTATGGAACACTATCCATGCACATTTGATATAAAAGTGCCAGAGGAAATACCCTATATTAAAATTAGCGGTGAGGCAAGAAGACATATATATCTGGCTGTGAAAGAGGCGTTACATAACATCATCAAACATTCAGGCGCTGATTATGTTGAGTTCACCATAAGCTTGAATAGCAGTATGCTAATTACAATAGCGGACAATGGTAAAGGCATTGAGTTGGGTAATAAAAATATTTCTGGAAACGGATTAAGGAATATGCGAAGACGAATGGAGCAAGTGAAGGGTAATTTTTATATAAATAATAGAAATGGAACTTTATTGACTTTAGAAATTCCTATTTAATAAAATATATGATTACAATAGCTATCGTAGAAGATAATGATCAGTTCCGCAATGGATTAGAAGCCATTATTCAAAGTCAAAACGAAATGGTGCTTGCCGGCTCTTATGAAAGTGCCGAAAAAGCATTGCTGGCTTTGCCTGATAACCCAACAGATATTGTTATTTCAGATATCAATCTTCCTGGAATGAGGGGGACCAATTTGATTCTGCAATTAAAAATCAAAATGCCGCAAACACAATTTATGGTTTGCAGTATTCATGATGATGATGATACCGTATTTGAAGCTATGAAATATGGCGCCTCAGGATATATTCTAAAAAATCCCGTTACTGGTGATGATATCATTAGAGCAATCTATGATTTATATAATGGCGGTTCGCCTATGAGTCCATTTATTGCAAGAAAAGTAATTAGTAGCTTTCAAAAGCCAGCTGAAAGTAGTGAAAATTCTATGCTTAGCATTCGAGAGAAAGAAGTATTAGAATTACTGGCAAAGGGCTTAATCTATAAAGAGATTGCTGATAAAATGGGTGTTTCACACGAGACAGTTAAAAAACATTTGAAAAACATATATCAGAAACTGCATGTGCAGAATAAGATAGAAGCCTTGAAAAAGATGCGTCTTTTATAATTACTTTTCCCTCAATAAGTAGGATTAATATATTTGAATACATTTTAATACTTTATTGAGAAGTACATGAAAGATGTTAGCTGCTTTTCAAGCCATTAAGTTTGTTCGTACGATGTCCTCTTTGCATTAATTAGATTTCTTCCTTAAATGGCTTCATAGAATACTCTATAATACTCCCCAAATTTCAGACCAGAGGGTAAGTTAATTTTTTTAATTAATTTAAACCTCAATTATGAAAAAACAAACCCGTCGCAAATTCACTGCTGCCTTCAAGGCTAAAGTAGCTTTAGAG
>JADBXP010000023.1:32500-47984 GCA_020403455.1 Chitinophagaceae bacterium | reverse complement strand
TGCCTTGTGCGATGAGTACCTGCGTTTGTCTTATCATGGACTCAGGGCGAAGGACAAATCATTCAATGCTGAATTTGACACTCAATTTGATACTACACTGGCACCCATAAATGTGGTGCCGCAGGATATCGGCCGGGTGATTTTGAACCTGATCAACAATGCCTTTTATGCGGTGAATGAACGACAGAAAAAGGACAAGGATAGCGGCTACAAGCCCCGGGTAACCTTGACAACCAGGCAAGAGGGCAATCAGGTAGTTATTGAAGTGGCAGATAATGGAACGGGTATGCCCGATCAGGTAAAAGAAAAGATCTTCCAGCCCTTTTTTACGACCAAACCTACCGGTGAGGGTACCGGACTTGGATTGAGTTTAAGTTATGATATTGTGACCAAGGGGCATGGGGGTGGAATAAATGTAAGTACTAAGGCCAATCACGGCACAGTGATTACAATTCAATTGCCATCATAGATATGTAGATATTCAAATAGCTGCGGAAAGAAATTCAGATATAAAAGTGTAGAAAAAAAATAAAATTACCATTATATATTAATCGATATGCGATATTTCATTCTACTTTTTGTTTTAACGATTGCTTCATCCTCTGGATTCGGACAAGACGATGCAAATAGTTTAATTAAGAAATGGGGGGACTCAATTTTAAAAAAATATGAATTTGAGAGGGACTTGGATGCAAGAAACGATATGCTACTTAGTTTCAATACTTTTTCTCGTCTTGATGCAGATCCACTTAATTTCATTGAATTCGGCAGCAAAGTTTATAAGATAAGCCAAAAAAATAATGACCGTACCGCAGAGGCGGCTGCATGGAGCTATTATGGTCAGGGGTATAGGCTCATGGGTAATTATACAAAGGCGTTGGAATGTCATTATAAGGCGATTGAAATTGCTACAAAATATGCTACAAAGTCGCAAATCGCTTATAGCTACAATCAATTGGGACATATTTATAAAGACAGGGAGGAGAATGATAAGGCAATAGAAATTTATCGCATCGCTAATCAATTTTCTGAAGAAGGAGTTGGCAAAATTTCAGAATATGGACCTCCGATGAATTTGGGAAGTATTTTCCTTAATAAAGGTATGCTGGATTCTTCCATTTATTACTCTAATGTGGCGCTAGATAAACTTCAAAACAGGAATGAAAATCAAAGCATTTTCATTCCTGTTATATTAGGCAATTTGGGTGCTGCGTACAGTAGAATGAATAAAAAAAAGGAAGCTGAGAAGTATTTTCAGAATGCTTTGTCCATTGTTACAAACTCAAATTTTACAAGCCCTCGTACAAAACTGGGTCTCTATTTTAACATCTCAGATCATTTTCGCAGGAATCTTCAAATCGATTCATGCCTCTTTTATGCCAAGTTATCAATAGCTGCAGTTAACAATACGCTGTTTAGCTACCTGATGGCAAAACCTGCAAAAACGTTGAGTGAAATATATGAGGGTACAAATTCCGATAGTACCGTTAAATATCTAAAGATTTACCACAAAAGCAACGAAGTCATCAATAGTACCCGTGTAACCCAGCAATTACAGATGATGGCATTCGAAGAAGAGCAGCGAAAGTTGGAATTGGAGCAGACAAGAAAAGAAGCACAGGCCCGCATAAAAATATATTTCTTGGTCGCGGTAATTTTGTTGGTAAGTCTATTTGGATTTCTAATGTTTCGAAGCAACAAACAAAAACAAAAAGTGAATCTACAATTGCAGAAGCAGAAACAAGAAATCGAGATAACGCTTGAAAAGCTTACTTCAACTCAATCTCAACTGGTACAGGCAGAGAAGATGGCATCCATGGGTGAGTTGACTGCCGGCATAGCCCATGAGATACAAAACCCACTGAACTTCGTCAATAATTTCGCTGAGTTGAATACTGAATTGATAGATGAGCTTAAAAAAGAAATAGAACCCTCTGGGATATCAAGTGCCAATGAATTAATCGAAGACATCAAAGCCAATTCTGAGAAAATTACTTTCCACGGCAAACGTGCCGATGCGATTGTGAAGAGCATGCTACAGCACTCCCGCAAATCATCTGGACAAAAAGAGTTAACCGATATCAATGCCTTGTGCGATGAGTACCTGCGTTTATCGTATCATGGACTGAGGGCGAAGGACAAATCGTTCAATGCTGAATTTGACACCCAATATGATACTACACTGGCACCCATAAATGTGGTGCCGCAGGATATCGGCCGGGTGATTTTAAACCTGATCAACAATGCTTTTTATGCGGTGAATGAACGACAGAAAAAGGACAAGGATAGCGGCTCCAATCCCCGGGTAACCTTAACAACCAGGCAAGAGAACAATCGGGTATTTATTGAGGTGGCGGACAACGGAACGGGCATGCCCGATCAGGTAAAAGAAAAGATCTTCCAGCCATTTTTTACCACTAAACCGACCGGGGAGGGTACTGGTCTTGGTTTAAGCCTGAGTTATGATATAGTGACCAAGGGGCATGGGGGAACATTGGAAGTGGTGACGAAAGAGGGGGAGGGTACTTGTTTTACTATGGGTTTATCTAAATGACTCATTCTAAGTTTTTTGGTTCATTTTTTAATTTAATGCCTTATGATATCAGTGTCTAAACTGTCTGTTATGCAAAAACTTTTGTTTCTCCTTATTTTATTGGTTTCAACTATTTGTGAGGCGCAAAATCCATTTCAAGATTTCAAAGTAGAGCATTATGATAGTCGAAAAGGGCTTCCCAATGATTATGTTAAGAATGTATATCAATCTAAAGAGGGATTCCTTTGGTTAAATGGGTACAGTGGCATTTCACGATTCGATGGATTAAATTTTGTGAATTTTAATACAAGAACCACCTCTTTTTTACAAACAGATAATATTGAAATTTTCGCTGAGACTGATGATAGTGCTCTGTGGTTTCCAACCAACAGCGACGGATTAATTGAATATCGGAAAGGTAAATTTACTCAGCATATTCAAGATCAACCCAACCTATTTTATAGGGGGATGACTAAATCAAAGGAATTGATTTTGTCATTGGGGGGTTCCGGTACTAGTGAATACCTGGTTTTTAATATTCAAACAAAAAAATACCGAATCATTAAGCGTGATCAGTATATTCGAGAACGCTATTATGTGTTTAATAGTACTGATACTTCACTTCGCAGATGGGTTACAAACAATAATATCCTATACAGATTGAATAACCAAGGTCAATTAATCCCTGTAACTTATAAAGGAAAGTCACCAATTGATTTGACGTTTATACAATTTTTTCGCGACAGCAAAGGAAAAACGTGGATGACCTCGGAATACGGATTGTATTATTGGAATGGGGAATTTATGTGTGTTTTTCCTGGTATGGAAGATTCTAAATCCATTGTTAATAACCCCACATTTGGATTGATTGCAGAGGATCATGACAAAGGTATCTGGGTTGCAGCAGGAAGTGGAAGACTGAATTACCTGCCACATGGCAGCACTCAATTTTTCGAATTTCCGCGCGGGTATCTGAATATTCAGACAATCTCTAATATAACAGTTGATCGGGAAGGTCAAATTTGGATAGCATCCGATAGAGGTCTTTTCAAAATTTATAAATCAAAGGTAAAAAACTTTGCTGCCACAGAGGGTATTGAAAATAATCGAGTAAGTGCTGTAACCCAAACCGGCGACAGTTCTTTTATGATTGTTAATCCAGAAAACAAAGTTTATTCATTGGTAAAAGGTGAAATCAAGCGGATTAAGATTTTAGAAAATGAAAAATTTGTAAAAGTTGGATCTACTAGTTTTCATTGTTTTACTGATTCCAAAAATAATCAATGGATTTGTTGCTCTGATTTGATTTTAAAAATCAGTGGAGACAAGCAAAAGATATATGCTTTGGGTGAACAGACAGGCGGGATAAGATATGCTTACGAAGCAAGTGATGGGAAAGTATATTTTGGAGTTTCGTATAAAGGGATTGGTTTTATAAATGACAAAGGCAAATTTGAGTACGTAAAATTTCCGAACGTTGACTTTTCTCAGATGTATATTTCTTTCATAAGAGAAATTAACAGTAAAACCTGGCTAGTAGGTACCTATCGAACTGGGATTTATATTATTTCAAAAGATGGTAGTGTAATAAACGACGGACTTTTTGGTAATGTAAAAGGAATACCGGTTTTTTCGTGTATAACAGATAGTGCCGACAAAGAAGTTTTTTGGTTTGCCACTGCCAGAGGATTGGTAAAGTACAAAAACAAAAAAAAATGGTATATAGGCAAAAATGCGGATATCCCGGAGCTATCCCTTTTTCAGATCATGCCTGATCATTTTGGGAAATGGTGGTTCCCCACTAACAGAGGTATTATGTATGCAGATAAAAAAGCGATTGATCAATATCTCAATGATTCAACTTTCAAAATTCAATGGCGCGTTTTAAATGAGGGTGATGGAATGAATAACAGACAATGTGTAGGAGCCCGTCATTCTATTGTTGCAAAGGATGGTCGTCTGATGATACTGAGCATCGGCGGTTTGGTAGAAGTGAATCCTGCTAAAATTACTTCCAATTCAATTCCTCCTCTGGTGACAGTGAATGGACTTCAAGTTGATGATAAGCCTTTTTATAAAGAAGGAATTGCAGCTATCCCACCCGGAAATCATAGATATATCTTTAGCTATAGTGTGTTAAGCTTTATGGCACCTGAAAAAAATCAGATAAAATTTAGATTATCGGGGTATGATACCGGCTGGATAAGAAGTAGTGGTGATACAAAGGCCTATTATACCAATCTTCCTCCAGGAAAGTATCGATTTGAAGTTATCGCTTCTAATAACGACGGAGTATGGGTCATTCAGCCAGCTACATTCGATTTAGAAGTTGGTGCCTATTTTTACCAAACAGTGTGGTTTAAAATATTACTTTTATTGCTCTTTATTTCAGGTATTTATTCGGTTTTTCAATGGCGACTGAAGGAGACGCAGAAAAAAAATCAGATCTTACAACAAGAGGTAGCTAGACAAACGGCAGAATTAAGGGGTTCCTTAGAAAAACTAAAATCTACTCAATCCCAATTAGTTCAATCCGAAAAGATGGCATCCTTGGGTGAGTTGACTGCCGGCATAGCCCATGAGATACAAAACCCACTGAACTTCGTCAATAATTTCGCTGAAGTGAACACTGAATTGATAGATGAGCTTAAAAAAGAAATAGAACCCTCTGGGATATCAAGTGCCAATGAATTAATTGAAGACATCAAAGCCAATTCTGCGAAAATTACTTTCCATGGCAAACGAGCCGATGCGATTGTAAAGAGCATGCTACAGCACTCCCGCAAATCATCGGGACAAAAAGAGTTAACCGATATCAATGCCTTGTGCGATGAGTACCTGCGTTTGTCTTATCATGGGCTGAGGGCGAAGGACAAATCGTTCAATGCTGAATTTGACACCCAATTTGATAATAGACTAGAACCCATAAATGTGGTGCCGCAGGATATCGGCAGGGTGATTTTGAACCTGATCAACAATGCCTTTTATGCGGTGAATGAACGACAGAAAAAGGACAAGGATAGCGGCTACAAGCCCCGGGTAACCTTAACAACCAGGCAAGAGGGCAAACAGGTAGTTATTGAAGTGGCAGATAATGGAACGGGTATGCCCGATCAGTTAAAAGAGAAGATCTTCCAGCCCTTTTTTACGACCAAACCAACAGGTGAGGGTACCGGACTGGGATTGAGTCTTAGTTATGATATAGTGACCAAGGGGCATGGGGGAACAATGGATGTGGAGTCAGCAGAGGGATTAGGTACACGATTTCAAGTGAAACTTCCATTCCAGGTCTAATTTTTTGAAAAGATTTCTGAATTTGTTATAAAAAATCATAATTTGTTTTAAATAAATTTTGCTCATGAAAATTCTGGTAGTAGATGATGAAAAAGATGTTCAGGTCTTGTTTGAACAAAGGTTTCGAAGAGAAATACGGGAGGGTATTTTTAATTTTGTTTTTGCCTTCTCAGGAGAAGAAGCATTGCAGTATTTAAATGATCTGAATCATGAAGCTGTATTAATATTATCAGATATCAATATGCCGGGGATGACAGGGTTAGAATTATTAAAACGTATCAAAGAGAAGGAATATACACCCCCACCATTAGTAATGATGATAACTGCCTATGGTGATGCTGAAAATTATAATCAAGCAAAAAGTTTGGGAGCTGATGATTTTTTAACCAAACCGGTGGACTTCTCACTTTTGAAAGAAAAGCTAAAATCAATCTAAAATGACCAAAATACTTGTTGCTGATGATGAAGCCGACTTGGAGTTACTGATTCGGCAAAAATTTCGACAAAAAATTCGTGATAAGCAATATGATTTCGTATTTGCTGTAAATGGCCGGGATGCAATCGAAAAATTAAATGAGCACCGTGATATCGATATCCTGCTGAGTGATATCAACATGCCTGAAATGGATGGTCTATCACTTTTAGCAGAATTACCTGAAGTTGCACCACTGACAAAAACCGTTATGGTATCTGCCTATGGCGACATGGAAAATATTCGGGTTGCAATGAATAAGGGGGCATTTGATTTCATTACGAAACCAGTTAATTTTCAAGACCTGGAACTTACGATAGAGAAAACCATCCAACATGTTGCGCAGGTGAAGAACAGTCTCCAAGCATTAAAAGAGAACAATATTCTTAAAATGTATGTCGATTCCAGTGTACTTAACTTTATGTGCACCCGGGAGTATGAAAAAGCATTGACGGCCAATGAAAATACTGAAGCAACCGTTGCTTTCATTGATATCTGTGGATTTACCTCCATCAGTGAAACAGAAAATCCGGATGCGGTCGTTGGCTTGTTAAATAAATATTTCGATGTGATGGTGAAAGGTATCATTGATCAGAATGGTACTATCGATAAATTCATCGGTGATTGTGTTATGGCCGTATTCAATGGCCCCTATCACCTCGACAGAGCTATCGAAGCAGCATTGAAAATTCGTTCTGATATAAGCGCCCTTCCTCCCGAGTTCAGTTTTCAACCTGCTGTCTCCATAGGTATCAATTCTGGTGAAATGATCTCCGGTAACATCGGATCGGCAGCTTTGAAACGATTGGATTATACGGTTATTGGGGACATCGTTAACACAGCGCAGCGATTACAATCGATTGCCGGTAACGGGCAAATTTTGATACCTGAATCTGCATACGAAAAAGTTAAGATGTCTTTTAATTGCTCCTTTTTAGGTTCCAAGGCCCTTAAAAATAAAGCAGCCGAGATTATGGTATATGAAGTAATCAATTAATGAATCTGTACTCTACTATTTAACCCGATTTATCTATAGGAATTGGCCAAGTTCCTTTACACTCTGCCGGCTTATCTATCTTATTAGAAATAAGATCATGCGATTCATACAGTAAATCTTCTTTCTGAAGATATAGGTCGTGCTTACGGCATGCAGAGGCGCAGCCTCGATACATATCATGACTGCGGATTTTAATCCGCTGTTGAAAAACTTTGGTCGTGCCCATGGCACCGGGAAATGGGCCGTGCCTACGGCACCGGGATATGAGAATAAAAAAAGCCTCGCATGATTGGTGCAAGGCTTAGTAGCCCGTAGGGGAATCGAACCCCTCTTTCCTCCGTGAAAGGGAGATGTCCTAGCCGATAGACGAACGGGCCGCATTACTAAAATACGGGCCGCAAAAATAGCCATAGCAGCCGTATTAGCCAAAACATTTTTTATTCCCTACCGACGTTGCACCCCCATCAACAACTAATTAACCAAAAATTATACCCCCTATTCCTGTCAATAATCGTAATTTCGCCCCGTTTTAAATCTAAAAACCACCAATTACATGAGCTCTGTAAAAGTTGCCATCAATGGCTTTGGAAGAATCGGCCGCCTCGTATTTCGCCAGATTTATAACATGAAAGGAATCGATGTAGTCGCTATCAACGACCTGACTAGTCCGAAGGTCCTAGCACATCTGCTGAAATATGACAGCGCTCAGGGGCGTTTCGATGCCACCGTTTCTTCTACCGAAGATTCCATCATCGTGAACGGAGAAACCGTTCGCATCTACGCACAAAAAGACCCAGCTCAAATTCCATGGGGTGCCCACAATGTTGATGTTGTTATCGAATCTACCGGATTCTTTACCGATAAAGATAAAGCCGCAGCCCACCTCACCGCAGGAGCGAAGCGCGTTGTTATCTCAGCCCCCGCCACAGGCGACCTGAAGACCGTTGTTTTCAATGTTAACCACTCCATCCTAGATGGCAGTGAGACCATCATCTCCTGCGCTTCCTGCACCACCAACTGCCTCGCACCTATGGCCAAGGTATTGAACGACCAGTTCGGTATCGTAACAGGTTTCATGACCACCATACACGCTTATACCAACGACCAGAATACCCTCGATGCCCCCCACCCGAAAGGGGACCTGCGCCGGGCTAGAGCAGCCGCTTCCAACATAGTTCCCAACAGCACAGGTGCTGCTAAAGCTATCGGACTCGTTCTTCCGGAGTTGAAAGGTAAACTCGATGGTAGTGCCCAACGTGTTCCCGTTATCACCGGTTCATTGACAGAACTCACTTCCATCCTCAGTAAAAAAGTTACTGCAGAAGAAGTAAATGCCGCCATGAAAGCCGCCAGCAACGAAAGCTTCGGATATACAGAAGATGAATTGGTGAGTACGGATATCATTGGTACGCATTTCGGATCCCTCTTCGATGCGACCCAAACCAAAGTAATCGGCAACGGCGATACCCAATTGGTGAAAACAGTCAGCTGGTACGACAATGAAATGAGCTACGTTAGTCAGCTGGTTCGTACCGTTCACTATTTCGCCGGATTGATCAGCCAATAATTCTTTTTACCTTTTTTCAGGTCCCGTTGATGCGGGACTTTTTTATTCATAGATACAACCCATGAGTCAGTTTCAATCGTATAATTTTCAAGATAAGAGAGTCCTTGTTCGTGTTGACTTTAACGTTCCACTCGATAAGACCACTTTACAGATCACCGACGACACCCGCATAAGGGCTACACTTCCCACCATACACACCATATTGGCCGGCGGTGGATCTGCTATTTTAATGAGCCATCTCGGCAGACCCAAAGGAGGACCGGAAGACAAATATTCTCTGCAGCATGTAAAGTCCCACCTGACTCAACTGATCAGCCAGGAGATGAATCAGGAAGTCAAAATATTGTTTGCAGACGATTGCATCGGTACGCAAGCATATGAGTTGGCAAAACAGTTGCAGCCCGGTCAAATCTTATTATTGGAGAACCTTCGTTTTTACCCCGAGGAGGAGAAAGGTGATGCAGTATTTGCAGAAAAACTCAGCCGACTCGGAGAATGCTATGTGAATGATGCCTTTGGTACTGCCCACCGGGCACATGCATCCACCGCCATTATTGCGCAGTTCTTTCCAAAAGAAAATAAAATGTTCGGACTTCTGATGGAAGCTGAAGTTGCCAGTGCTGAAAAAGTATTGCACCAAAGTGAAAAACCTTTCACTGCCATCATTGGTGGAGCAAAAGTGAGTGATAAAATTCTCATCCTTGAAAATCTCCTGGAAAGAGCCAATAACATTATCATTGGCGGAGGTATGGCTTATACATTTCTGAAAGCGAAGGGTGGCAACATTGGCAATTCTCTTTGTGAAGAGGAACGTCTGGAAACAGCCCGCGAACTGTTGGAAAAAGCAGCAGCTGCGGGGGTAAACATTCATTTACCTTCCGACTCCGTTATCGCTGATGCATTTGCTGCTAATGCTGCAACAAAAATAGCCGCCAGTAACCAGATACCTGATGGTTGGATGGGACTCGATATCGGACCCGAAGCCAGGAAAGATTTCTCTGAATGCATCGCACAATCCAAAACACTCTTGTGGAATGGACCCATGGGTGTTTTCGAGATGGAACCCTTCCGCAACGGAACGTTGACAATTGCCCATGCCGTCGCTGATGCTACCCGGAAGGGTGCTTTTTCGCTGGTGGGAGGTGGCGACAGCGTTGCAGCGGTGAATCAGTTTAAGTTGGCTGATCAGGTGAGTTATGTATCCACCGGTGGGGGTGCCTTGCTCGAGTTTTTTGAGGGTAAGGTTCTTCCCGGCATCGCTGCCATCCGTTCATAAAGCCTCCATTCCTGCCTGCTTTCTGACCGTCCATCCCTTTTCCCGCGCCCACAAAGACGTCAACCTGACTTATTGTCAATGTGGCACTCTATTTGCATTGGTGATTGCTTGTATACTACAAAAAAGTATATTACAGTAAAATTGCACACATCATGAGTACGAAAAACATTACCCTCATCGTCATTGGCGCCCTGATTTTGATTCTGGGTTGGACCGGTTGTAATGGTTACAACGGTCTCGTAGTACAAGACGAAAACGTAAACAACGCCTGGAATAAGGTACAAAGCGATTATCAACGCCGAGCCGACCTGATTCCTAATCTGGTAAATACAGTGAAGGGCGAAGCCAATTTTGAGCAGGAAACACTGACTAAGGTAATTGAAGCCCGCGCTAGTGCCACTCAAATGAAAATTGATCCAAAAGACCTCACACCGGAAAAGCTGGAACAATTCCAGGCTGCTCAGGGACAGTTGTCTCAAGCTCTCGGCAGATTGCTGGTAGTTACAGAGAACTATCCAAACCTGCGCGCCAATGAAGCTTTCAGAGGATTGCAAACGCAACTGGAAGGTACTGAGAACAGGATCAAAACTGCCCGCAATGACTTCAACGATGCAGTGAAAGATTATAATGTGAAAGTGCGTCGTTTCCCGATGAATATTTTTGCCGGTATGTTTGGATTCCGTCCCAAAGAAGGATTCAAAGCAGAAGCCGGAGCAGAAAAAGCACCAGAAGTAAAATTCTAATTAAGTCCGATGTGGTCTCTTTTCAGGAAAAAGCCGGCTGACTATTTTTCTCCCGCTGAGCGGGATGAAATTTGCCAAGCCATTACCGAAGCTGAGAAAAAAACCAGCGGTGAAATTCGTGTGTTCGTTGAGGGGCGTTGTCCGCATGACAATCCCCTCAACCGGGCACAGGAGGTATTCGCACAACTGAACATGCAGAAGACCGAAGCCAGAAATGGAGTATTGATTTATCTCGCCATGACAGATCACCGGATTGCTGTTTTTGGGGATGAAGGAATTCACTCCCGCGTTGGACAAGATTGGTGGCAGCAGGAAGTCAATTCTGCTATTGCCCGTTTCAGGGAACATCAGTTCGTGCCGGGATTGGTCAACATGATTCACGATATTGGAGACGCACTTCGAACACATTTTCCCTTTGATGAAAAAGGAGACCGCAATGAGTTACCCAATGATATTGTTTTGGGTGACTAAGGTGACAGAAATGACTACATCATGAAATCGATTGGGTTAACATTATTGGCGCTTTTTACCTCCTGGATGTTATTCAGCCAGGAAGTATTGCCACCCCCCAATCCACCAAGGTTGGTAACAGATGTTGCCGGAGTTTTGTCGGAAGCGGAAAAGTCTGCCCTTGAGCAGAAACTGGTGGCTTTCGATGACAGCACTTCCAACCAGATCGCAGTTGTGGTGATTAAATCACTTGAGGACCGTCCCATAGAAGATTATGCTACTAATCTATTTCGTACCTGGGGAATAGGCAATAAGAAGACCAAAAATGGGGTCTTATTGTTGGTGGCAGTGGATGACCGGAAGGTGAAAATAGAAACAGGATACGGATTAGAGGGGGCCATCCCCGATATCGTTGTCGGGGACATCATACGGAGTAAAATAGCACCTGCTTTCAAGGCCGGTAATTATTACAAAGGCATCGATGAAGCGACGGATGCATTGGCACAGGCTGCTGTCGGAGAATACAAAGTTGCACGCAAGAAAAATAGATCTTCTGATGGCAAGGGTAGTCCAATTATCATATTTATTGTCATTCTGGTTATTGTACTCATTATTTTAGGCGGTATTGGCGGTGGTGGTGGATTCGGTGGTGGAAGAAGAAGGCGCAGTGATTTTGGCAGTTTGGCTGAAGGAATAATTCTGGGTTCTCTGCTCAATGGTGGAGGGCGCGGAGGCGGATGGGGAGGCGGCGGCTTTGGTGGCGGTGGTTTTGGTGGTGGCGGCTTTGGTGGCTTTGGCGGTGGTAGTTCCGGAGGTGGAGGAGCCAGCGGTGGATGGTAATGGAGCATGAACGCTTAACGACAAGACATAAAAAAAGCCGGATATATTCCGGCTTTTTTTATTGAGTGGCGTTGCGCTATTTCTTTTCTATCTGCTTTTGAACATAGTCTGCTAACTCTGTTTTTCCCTCAGCTTTCTTTTTGTCAGCTATTTTCTTCAGGAAAAAGTTATTGATATATGGATCTGTCTGTGCTCTTTGAGCACCGGGAATTGCGTTGCGCAAACCAATGATCAGGTCAATGCCCTTTCTGAATTTTGCCGGATCATTTTCCTTTCCAAGTACTTCAGCCAAAGTTGCTGTCAACGTAAACTTTTCCTGGCTCAGGGGCAACTTCTCATATCTTCCAGCCACAAAGTCAAAGGCAAGAGGATCTCCAAAGTTGGTCAATACCCCACTGATAGCAGCGGTAAGTCTGCCCTTGGTAGTAAGGTTCATCTGTTGACGGGCAATAGCGATCGCAGCGGCAGAATCAATGCCGGACAATGCCTCCAGAGCTGCGCCGGCAACAGTATAGGAAGAATCGTTTGTTAATTGAACCAACATGGAGCGCAGCGTGGAGTCTTCAGATTTAGCCAACAGATCAATGGCTGCTGCACGAACCGATTTGTTGGGATCTGATTCGGCAATTTTTTTAGCCAAGGCAAATACTTCCGGGTTAGGGGTACCTGTCTGGAATTGCTCTAATGCTTCCAGTCGGATGACATAAAAAGGATCTTTCAGTGCGAGTAGTCGGATGGCTTGAGCTGAAGTGTCGATGCTTTTGCCCAGAGCAGCAGCAAGTGCTTCATCGCGGTCTACATAGGTTCCGGCATATTTGAATTGATGTAAATACTGCGCCAATGTTTTGTTGTCTTTTTTGGTGCAAAGCAAAACCTTATCACCATCTACATTGATCAGTGTTGGTTTACTATTTACGGCAAAGGAAAATGTATCAACTTTGTTTTCCATCCAGACCTGCTGTCTTTTTTTGGTAGTGCCCTCATAAATATCAATGAAGAAAGGCAGTTTGAAAATTTTATCACCGGACTGGGTTTGCTTTATATAAACGTAAGCAAGTTTCGTGGAGTCATTGTAACCGTAGTTGATATCCAGAGCGGGATGACCACTTCCGAAAAACCATTGGTTAAAAAACCAGTTAAGGTCTTTACCGGTTACTTTTTCAAAGGCGAGCCGCAGGTGATGGGCACTGCCGGTACCTAATTTGTTGTCGGAGAGGTAACGATTCAGTGAGGCAAAGAAGGCATCATCGCCCACAAAGTTGCGCAGCATGTGCAGGATGCGCCCACCTTTTTCATAAGATACATTGTCGAACATGTCTTCTTTGTCTGCGTAGAAGAAGCGAACAAGGTCTTTTTTCGAACCACCGCTTCTTAGATAAGTTTGCATGTCTTTTTTATTCTCATGGTCACCTGCGTCTTTGCCGTATTTATGCTCTCTCCAGAGTGTCTGGCTATAATTAGCAAAGCTTTCGTTGACAGTAAGGTTGCTCCAGCTTTCCGCGGTTACATAGTCCCCAAACCAATGGTGAAAAAGTTCATGGGCGACAGTAGTTTCCCATATATTATCTTCTGTGAGTTCACGAGCGTCTTGTTGCGCCATATCGCCATGCAGGGTAGCTGTTGTGTTTTCCATGGCACCGCTTACGTAATCATGTGCCACCATTTGGCTGTATTTGGACCAAGGGTATTCGATACCGGTAACACGGGTGCTGAAGAATTTCATCATTTCAGGAGTTAATCCAAATATTTTTCTGGCAACTGGTGCGTATTCCTTATCGACATAGTAAGAAACTTCCTTTCCCTTATAGCTGTCTTTGATTACAGCAAAATCACCTGCACCGATGAAGAACAGGTAGGGGGCATGTGGCATGTCCATTTTCCAGTAGTCAGTGCGCGTACCGTTGGTGTTTTTCTTTTGGCTCACGAGGATACCGTTGGAAAGACTTACCATTTTATCGGGCACGGTTAGAAAAAATTCCTGGGTAGATTTTTGGTTCGGGCGGTCGATGGTAGGAACCCATACAGAAGTTCCTTCAGTTTCTCCCTGGGTCCAAACCTGTGTAGGTTTGTTGGTTTCTTTACCCAGCGGATTGATGAAATAGAGGCCTTTGGCGTCTGTGATGGCCTGGCTGCCGTTTGCCTTGAATTCATTGGGTTTAGCGATGTATTTAATCGCCACAGAGTAGGTTTGATTCCGCAGATAGGTACGGTTCAATTTGATGCGCAGAAAGAGACCATCGTTCTTGAACTGAAGGGGTGTGCTGGTGTTGCCCGAAATAAGTGCAACGGTTTGAATGGACATACCCTTGGCATCCAGAATGACTGAATCGGTGGGGTAGAAGTGGGGTTGTAAGGTAAGGGTAGCTTTCCCTTCCAATTCGGAGCGTTCAAAAACCAGGGTAGCTTCCAGGCGGGTGTGCACCAGGTTGTTGATTTTTTCCGGGAAGGAGCGATAGATTTTTTTCCAGTCATTTTTGTCCGTCGGCATTTGAGCGATGGCACTTAACTGCATGATCAGCAGTGAGAGAAAGAGAAGGTGCTTCATGTGTTTGATGTTTTGAATAATGTGGTTTAAAGATACATAACTTCCCAACGATGGGGTGAAAAGCGGGTGAGGTGGGGGTAAGAGTGTATGCAGGGTATTAGTAAGTTACAGGCGGTTAGTAGTGGATTATTGTACTTTTGTTTTCTACAAATTGTTGCGCATGCCCAGGTATTTCATCGAGGTAAGTTATAAAGGCACCACCTATAGTGGATTTCAGGTGCAGGAAGTTGTGCGAACTGTACAGGGGGAATTAGAGCGGGTGATGGCGATATATGTACGTGAATCAATAGGGTTAACCGGTTCATCTAGAACGGATGGGGGCGTGCATGCCCGGCAGAATTTTTTTCATTTTGACACGAAGGAAGAGATCAAGGGTGACTGGGTATATCATTTGAATGCCATGTTGCCGGAGGATCTGGCAGTAAGAGGAATTTACAGGGTACCTGAGGAGGCGCATTGCAGGTTTGATGCTGTGAGTCGGGAGTATGTATATACTATTTATAGAAGGAAAGATCCATTTATGGAGGGTTGGGGATGGAGGTATCCGTATCCATTGGAAGGTGGTTTGTTGCAGCAGGCAGCGAAGTTGGTGAAGGGAGAGCATGATTTCAGTGCTTTTTGTAAGCGAGGGGTACAGGTGAAGAATTTTGTTTGCAGGGTAGAAGAGTCGGTATGGGAGCAAGTAGGGGAGCAGTGGGTTTACAGGGTGCGGGCGAATCGATTTTTAAGGGGGATGGTAAGGTCATTGGTAGGGGGGATGGTAAGGG
>JADBXP010000023.1:0-30000 GCA_020403455.1 Chitinophagaceae bacterium | reverse complement strand
AAGAGTAGTCGGATACAGTTCTTTATTTAGATGTTGGCTTCGGGCCATCAGGTTCATTACCTGAACATCTGCAACGACCTGAGTTGAAGCAATTCAATGGATGGTTATAGTTCTTTGACATATTGGGAAAGCGAAATCAAAAAACAAGAATGGTAATGGTTCTTATGCAAAGCCATTACCGATAAATTCTTTAAAGCAAACAAGGGCGTATGGTGGATGCCTTGGGTCTGAGAGGCGAAGAAGGACGTGGTAAGCTGCGAAAAGCTACGGGAAGATGCACACGATCGTTATATCCGTAGATCTCCGAATGGGACAACCCAGCACACTGAAGGTGTGTTACTCCGGCGTAAGTTGGAGAGCCAACCCCGAGAACTGAAACATCTAAGTACCGGGTGGAAAAGAAAACAACAGTGATTCCCTAAGTAGTGGCGAGCGAAAAGGGAACAGCCCAAACCGGGTCGGCGTGCCGATCCGGGGTTATAGGACTGCATTTAGAAATTGTTATCAAATCGAATCTTCTGGAAAGTTGAGCCATAGCAGGTGATAGCCCTGTAGATACAAATTAACAAGGACGAGCAGTATCCTGAGTAGCGCGGGACCGGAGGAATCTTGCGTGAAGTTGCCAGCACCATCTGGTAAGGCTAAATACTCCTCAGACACCGATAGTGAACCAGTACCGTAAGGGAAAGGTGAAAAGCACCCCGAACAGGGGAGTGAAATAGTACCTGAAACCGTACGCCTACAAGCGGTCGGAGTCCGCCTTTGGCGGATGACGGCGTGCCTTTTGCATAATGAGCCTACGAGTTACTCCTGACTGGCGAGGTTAAGTTCTTATTTAACGGAGCCGAAGCGAAAGCGAGTCCAAATAGGGCGATTAGTCAGTCGGGGTAGACGCGAAACTTTGTGATCTATCCATGGGCAGGTTGAAGTTCTGGTAACACAGAATGGAGGACCGAACCCGTTGACGTTGAAAAGTCTTGGGATGACCTGTGGATAGGGGTGAAAGGCCAATCAAACTGAGAGATAGCTCGTTCTCCCCGAAATGTTTTTAGGAACAGCCTCGGATATAGAAGTATGATAGAGGTAGAGCTACTGATTGGGCTAGGGGGCTTCACCGCCTACCAAACCCTGACAAACTCCGAATGCTATCATATATCTCCGGGAGTGAGGCTGCGGGCGCTAAGGTCCGTGGCCGAGAGGGAAATAACCCAGATTAGCAACTAAGGTCCCTAATACATAGTTAAGTTGATCAAACGAGGTGGGATTTCTATAACAGCCAGGATGTTGGCTTGGAAGCAGCCATTCATTTAAAGAGTGCGTAACAGCTCACTGGTCGAGAGATCCTGCACGGAAAATAATCGGGCATCAAACTATGAACCGAAGTTCTAAACCTCTGCCTTTGGCAGAGTGTGGTAGGGGAGCATTCAAATCTGCATCGAAGGTGTGGCGCGAGCCATGCTGGAGCGATTTGAAAAGAAAATGTAGGCATAAGTAACGATAATTAAAGTGAAAAACTTTAACGCGAAAAGTCTAAGGTTTCCTGATCAACGTTAATCGGATCAGGGTTAGTCTGGTCCTTAGGAAAACCCGAAAGGGGTATCTGATGGAAAGAAGGTTAATATTCCTTCACCTGCTATACATTAAAAGTGACGCAGGGACGTGGTGGTTGCGTACAGACGGATGTGCGCCTGAGTGGAGTCTTCGGACAAAGCGAAATCATAAAATCCCTGCCAAGAAAAGCGAGTATAGCAGCCAGTACCGGAATCCGACACAGGTAGACGGGATGAGTATTCTAACGCGCTCGGGTGAGCCGTGGAGAAGGAACTAGGCAAATTGACGCTGTAACTTCGGGATAAAGCGTACCGTCTCTGACGGTCTCAGTAAATTGGTTCAACCAACTGTTTAACAAAAACACAGGGCCCTGCAAAAACGTAAGTTGACGTATAGAGCCTGAAACCTGCCCGGTGCTGGAAGGTTAAGGAAGGGTGTTCGGCGCAAGCCAAAGCTCCTGACTGAAGCCCCAGTAAACGGCGGCCGTAACTATAACGGTCCTAAGGTAGCGAAATTCCTTGTCGGGTAAGTTCCGACCTGCACGAATGGTCTAATGAGTTGAACACTGTCTCCTCCACGAGCCCGGTGAAATTGTAGTATCGGTGAAGATGCCGGTTACCCGCCACGGGACGGAAAGACCCCGTGAACCTTCACTACAACTTTGCATTGATTTTGAGCAACAAATGTGTAGGATAGTTGGGAGACTATGAAGCAGCATCGCCAGGTGTTGTGGAGTCATCGTTGAAATACCAACCTTTTGTTGCTTAGAACCTAACCCGCCAAAAGCGGGGACATTGCATGGTGGGTAGTTTGACTGGGGTGGTCGCCTCCTAAAAAGTAACGGAGGCTCGCAAAGGTACCCTCAGTACGGTTGGTAATCGTACGCAGAGCGCATTAGTAAAAGGGTGCTTGACTGTGAGACAAACACGTCGAGCAGGAGCGAAAGCTGGCTAAAGTGATCCGGTGGTTCTGCATGGAAGGGCCATCGCTCAAAGGATAAAAGGTACTCCGGGGATAACAGGCTGATCTTACCCAAGAGCTCATATCGACGGTAAGGTTTGGCACCTCGATGTCGGTTCGTCACATCCTGGGGCTGGAGAAGGTCCCAAGGGTTCGGCTGTTCGCCGATTAAAGTGGCACGTGAACTGGGTTCAGAACGTCGCAAGACAGTTCGGTCCCTATCTGTGGTGGGCGCTAGTAAATTGAGTGGACATGACCTTAGTACGAGAGGACCGGGTCGTACGTGCCGCTGGTGTATCTGTTATGCCGCCAGGTGTAATGCAGAGTAGCTATGCACGGCAAGGATAAACGCTGAAAGCATCTAAGCGTGAAACCTTCCACAAGATGAGTTTACTTTTAAGGGTCGTCAAAGACTATGACGTTGATAGGCTACAGGTGTAAAACTGGTAACAGTAAAGCCGAGTAGTACTAATTGCCCGTAAGCTTTATTTTTTTTCTTGTTCTTTGATCAGCTTCCCAATATGTACATTATTGGTTGTTAACAACCGCAACAGCTTATGGTGGTTTTGCCGGGGGTGTTCACCTCTTCCCATTCCGAACAGAGAAGTTAAGTCCCCCATGGCCGATGGTACTTGCATTACGCCGGGAGAGTAGGTAGCTGCCATATTTATTGAGAGCCTCATTGATTGATTTCAGTGAGGCTTTTTTTTTATTTCCCCATAAAGTTTCTCTCTTCCCACCAATGGGGCCAGTGTGAGTGTGAGATTGAGTGTGAAAAAACTTCATCCCCACACTCACTCCCAAACTCACCCTAATTAGCCAGTGTGGGTGTGAGATTGAGTGTGAAAAAACTTCATCCCCACACTCACTCTCAAACTCACCCTAATTAGCCAGTGTGGGTGTGAGATTGAGTGTGAAAACAAACAGCACCACACTCACCCTACTGTTACTGCCCGCCTACAACTAACTAATCTCAAGCTACATCCCAGACGCTCTGGCAAATACTTTACAGACACTGGCTTCCTTCTTTGTTGACTGTTTTCACGTCCCGTTTTTTCACGGAATTACCTACCCGTTATTTCAACCTATTTTCCTGAATTCAGTGTTTTCACCCGTTACCCTTCCTTTAACCCATCAGTACCTTAGAAGCATAAGCAATACATCATGCAACAATTTCTTCGTTACCTTCTCTTACTCTGCATCCTGATCTCCTCGTTACATTGTCGCGTCACCCGGCTGCCCGATTTCGATGCGGATCTATATCGTCAATTGGTATCAACCATAGCAAAAACAGATCAACTCTATATCAACATGCGTCTGGCGGATTCCTCCCAAAGAAAATTCTCCCTACACAGCAAGAAATACGCCAACGTTGAAAAATCAATTCGCATCATAGCGCTTCAATATGAATCTCGACCTTTCAACACCCGGTTCCTCCCCATCATCAATAACATTACCCTGCTCTTTGAGCGCTACCGAGATGAACACCGCTCACGCAATAAATTGCCGACCGATGCAGAATTACTTATTTACCAAACCTATCTCCGCGATGCCTGGAAACCCTTGCTCATCGCAGAACAATCTCTTAAAAGATAAATCCAAATCAACCTCGCCATGAATTGGGAATCCATCACCACCGATATGCTGTCTGCTATGCAGGAACAAGTAGGTAAGGACTGGCCTAAAATGAAGGAAGCAGCCAGAATTTTTTTACAACAACGCATTGAGAGACTGGCAAAACTTCATGAATTGAAACGCTCCGGTTCTATTGATGAACAATTTTTTCAAAAGCGCCTTTGGGAAGAGGAACTTCTGTACCGTTCCGAGTTAAATGCTCTTTCCATTAGTTCGCTGGCTGCCATTCGTCGTGCTACCAAGGCAGCTTTTAGGGTGCTGACCCGCTCCTTATTAAATGCAATTTTTTAAACCCCATTTTTTTCTTTTCCGCTTGTCCACTCCATCACCACATCCCTATCATTCCCTTCTGCTTTCTTATCTGCAGCTAAGACGTGCCATAGGGTGGTTAGGTATTTCTCTCGCCCCGGTATTGCTCCTGGGATTCCTTTTTCTTTCGCCCGATTGTCCTGTTCCTCCTAGTATCAGCCATTTTTATTACACCACAATGAGCACCTATTTCACTGGTACTCTAATTGCTATTGCCCTTTTTCTTTTTTTCTATTCCGGTCCCGCATGGGCTGACCGTATGGCTGCAAGCTCAGCCGCTATCTGTTCCTGCATCGTTGCATTTTGTCCGACCAGCAGCTACTGTTCTCATTGTCCCTCCTGTAATTTTATACTGCTTCAGCCGTATCCTCCTGTAACGTTTCTGCATTATACTGCGGCTCTGCTTCTTTTTCTTATCCTTGCTTTTTTTTGTCTCTTTCTCTTCACCAGAACCCATCCCGATCAAATACCCACTCCTCAAAAAATCAGGCGCAATTACATTTATCGCTGTTGTGGTGTACTCATTCTTGTTAGTTTGCTCGTCTTGGCGACAGCTGAATTCCGATGGTTTCCCTCCTGGCATTGGATGAACAACTGGCACCACTTGGTATTGGCAGGAGAAACGGTTGCACTCACTGCCTTCGGTATTTCCTGGTTGATCAAAGGGGCAGTATTCATGAGAGATCATTGATGCGCTTTCCTGCAAAAAAAAACCTGCAGCGGGAAACTGCAGGTTGTCAAAAAATCTTACAAGGGGTTAATTGCCGGCACCATCTGCCATGGCACGTTTCACAGCAAATTCACCCACTTTCTTTCCGGATGCAAGTCCGGCAGTACAATCACTTCGGTAGTGAATGGCTCCGTAGAGTCTGGACATTGATGCTTCTGCTGCCATTTCACTGAATGCTTGTTTGCGGGAAGGAACCAGGTATCCAAGAATTTCTGCTGCGGCACCACTGAACGTGCTATGTCCGGATGTATAGGCAGGAAAATTGGGTAAGCCGGTCAGTGTTTTAATTGAGTTATCAACCTGTGAGGGGCGCGGATTGTAATAAGTATATTTCGCATCCCAGCAAACAATGGCTGCATCCATCAGCGACATATTGAGTAAGGCAAAGGCGCGAGCCCAACGAACCTCGCTCCACTTCAACTTCACAAATTCTTCAGCAGCGATGGCATTCCAATGCCCTGGTGGAGTATATGTTCCCACACCATCAGCCCAAAAGTGAACAATGCGCAATCTCTCCCTGGTCTGGTTTTGGCTATAATAACGAACTTCTTCTAATTCCTTTTGAAAGGCAATAGAGCGGGTGGAAGGGGGAGGCAGGGGTCGTAGGGTTGTGACCATGGTGGCTGAATCAAAAAGGAAGGGTTTCACCTTGCCGAAGAAGGGTAACATGGGAGGTCTCTTCGGAGATTCCATGCTCATCCAGGGAATTTCATTGCGGGCTATGCAATCGTCTTCAAAAACTTTCCACAGGTTCACACCATTCACAATAGCAACCGCTGCCCCTGCACCATCGGTTCTTGCCCGTTGAATGTACAATTGTGCAATGGTATTGCCCAGTGCTTCTCCGGCATCTAGATCACTAGCAGTCTCCATCCCTGCCAATAACCTCGCTTTGCGGTGTTTTGCCAATTGTTGGTTGATGTAGGTAACCTCACCCGGAAACAACAAGCGCAACATGGTTCCAGTCACACCATAAATGACGGCATCTGCTGAAGGGTAACAATTTCCACCATTATCGGTCAGCATCGGTTGTATCCGGTTATCTAACTGATAGGCAGGAAGTCTTTTCCACCGACTCTTCCAGAAATAAGCTGTAACGAGTGCATCGTATTGTGCAGCACTTACATAGGCATAGGCCCTTGCAGCATAAGGGGGATTGGCGAATGGGAAGAAAGGATATGCCAGTGGGTTATTCGCACTGGGGATAGGATAAGTTCCATCTGCATTTTCAACAGGTGGAAGGTTGTATTTTGCCACCAGCTCCCGCAGAATCTCATTCCAGCGCAACACCCCGCCTGTTCCCCAGTAACGAAGATTGGCCATGTCTTCCGGCGTAGCATTCTTTTGCAAGGCAGCAATATCATTGAGTTGCTGAAGAAATCCTGCATCATTGGAAGGCAGAGGAGCATTGGTTGGGTATGTGTCGGGCTGGAAGCCTAGAATGGTTTTCCATTTGCCTGCTGCAGAATCGCTGTAGGTAGCCGATAACATGGGAAATGTTTGATTGACCTCAACAATATCTTTATTACAGGCAGTCAATAAAATGAGAGAGATGAATATATATTTTTTCATTGGTTAAGTTTTGGTTCACTGAATGTCAGTGAAAATCTTCTTCATTTAAATTCAGCAATTTGAATCATCGGGGTGACAATGATATTGTCTTGCCCTGTTTTTTGGAGAAATTAAAAATGTAGAAAAATCCGGCTTGAGCGAAGCTGGCCCTGCCCATATTTCTTCCATTGATGGTTTGGTAGAAGGCAGCAGTCAATGAAATACCTTTCCATCGCGTGGGTTCGTATTTGCCATTAATTCCGATGCGGGTTTGGTTCATCTGGTTGGAAGGGAAGGGCATGTTGTTTTTCGTTATATCGAAACCACCGAGGGTTGTCCATACATCAGCTACAGCTTCGGCCACGATTTCTTTGTTGCGGAACCCCATTCTGAAGTTACTGTAGGTAGCGTCCGGCATGGCTACTTCATTGCTGTAGATCATACGCGTAGTATAATACGCTGTGCGGTCGATGAAGATATTGCTCCTGGCGATGTAACTTCCGCTTGCGGTCACAAAGAAATTAATGTACTGATAATCAAGCATGGCCCGCATGGTTAGGTTGCGCGAACCTAACCCGATTGATACCGGCAGTAAATCTTTCACGTAATCCTGCACGGGTGTTGAAATGCCAGCGATGCCAAAAACGGAAAAGGTGGAGATGTTTTTCTTCAGGCGATAGAGGCGGTACTTGGCAGTCAGGCTAAAATCCTGAAATCCATTGAGACCGGTGAGGGTACCGGCAGTTGCTCTTGTTTGCACATAGGGCAAACTGAAGATGAGGTTGAGTTGTTTGGTTACGCCCCAGCTGCCCATGGGTCCGATCATCGTGGTTTTGACAGAACCCAGGTTGGCATTGGATCTTAGTAGGGTGCCTTCCCAGTATTGGTTCCAGGAGCTGGTGGCAGTCATGATACCGCCACAAAAAAGATTTTTTCCCATCATGATGCCGTCGGCATCTGTTTGAGCTTTTAGTTGGCCGGGTATTGCTCCCAGCAGAATCGCCCCAATACGGACGATCAATCGATGTGTTGTCATGTTGTGAAATCAATGAATGAATAATACCGTTGCAGGCAACGGCTAAGAGAAACTAACTATTCATTCTTGTTTCCGGAGGTTGTGCGGGAAGAAAGCCAAAGCCGTCTTTAGCAGCGATGGTCAATTGTAGATGGGGAAGAGAAGCGGCAAAGGCTATTGCATCTTTTTCATCTTGAACAGTAGATACGCCGGTTTCGAGGGTCCATTTTTTAGCAGAGGATTTTTTGTTGTTCTGCTTTTGTTGTCCATCTGGTTTTTCTATGTCATGTGCATCGGCAAAAAATTGCTTTTCTGCCTGAGTGAGCGCTGTTCCTTTTTCGTTGGGAAGGCAGTGATAAATCATGAATCCCTTCTCAAATTTTTGTTCAACGAAGTTGTAAGCAATGCCGTTGAGAACAAAGCTTCCATTGGCTTGCTGGAATTCTGACCAATCGGTGGTGTAAGGAAGGTCGACAGCCACTTTGATTTCGATGAGATTATTGCGATCATACTTTCCCTCATTGATGTGGCGCTGTGTGGAAGCAGTGATCGTGTGGTTCATGATGGTGACCACGAGATCAAAACCCAGCCAGTTGATGGCCAGTACCAGTATCAGCAATAGGGATATGAGTTTTCTCACAGAGTGAAAATAAGTTTTTTTTAGAAATTATCACACTCAGTTATGAACAGGAACTTACAATTGGAAGAAAATCCTCTTGTTTCAAAGTAGCATGTAGAGGTTAATGCGCCCATAAGTGTTTAAATACTCAACAAGAAACTTATGCGAAGTCCGAGGTAGAAAAGAATTTTTTTGGGCATTTACGCCACCTCTTCCCCTTCGGCTGCCTGCAGTAGCCGGAACCAGTCCTCCCGTTCTAGCACAATACTTTCTGCTTCTTTTGCCTGTATCAATCGTTCGATTCGGGTAGTTCCCAAAACAGGAACAATGCCCGAGGGGTGGCGCAGCAACCAGGCAAGGAGAATTTGATTGATGCCGGTTTCATATTTTTCTGCCAGTTGTCGGCAGCACTGCAAAATGCTTCGGGCATGGGGGTGACTTTCTTCATCGAGCATACCACCTCCCAAAGGCGCCCAGGCCATAGGGGTAATGTGGTGCTGCAAACAGTAATGGAGCGTACCATCTGTTAGTGGCGATCTTGCAAAAAGTGAGCACTCAATCTGATTGAAAGAGATGGCGATATTGGGAGAAAGCATCTCCATTTGGTGGGGTAAAAAGTTGGATACGCCAAATGCACGGATTTTTCCTGCGTCCTGTAGGCGGATCACAGCGGCAGCAACTTCATCAGGTTGCAGAAGCGGATCGGGACGATGAATCAGCAATAAATCAAGATAATCGGTGGCCAGGTTTTTCAATGATCGCTCTACCGACTCAACAATGTGCTGGGCGGAAGTATCATAAGACTTGATCTGGTGTTCCGGTCGGTTGGGCGTAATCATTCGTATGCCGCATTTGGAAATCAATTGCATCTTGGAACGGTCGAAGGGGGCTGACCGAATTGCCTCCCCGAACTCTTCTTCGGTGGTGTAATCTCCATAAATATCGGCATGATCGAATGAGGTAATGCCCGCATCCAGACAGGCATCAATCATGTTTTTGTATTCGGATCTTGAAAATCTGGCGCCCCAGGAACCCCAGCGCATACATCCTGCAATGGGTCCGGGAATTTGAATCGGCTTCATATTTCAAATTAATGCATTTTTTGTTGCGTATAAAATTTGACAATAAAAAAAGCCTGACAAAATAATGTCAGGCTTTGAAATGTTCTCAGGAAATCAGAGTGATTAATAGCGATTGTATCCGCCGTCTCCGCCGCGTCCACCGCCGCCACCACGGTTTCCACCGTAGCCGCCACGATTTCCGCCACCGCCACCGCCGAACTTCTTCTTGTAGCCACCTCTTTCGCCTTCCGGACGAGGAGTTGATTCGTTAACTACAATTTTACGACCCAGTACTTCTGTGTCGTGCAGAGCAGCAATAGCTGATTTTGCAGCATCATCATCCGCCATCTCAACGAAACCGAAGCCTTTGCTACGATCGTTGTTGAATTTGTCGGTAACAATTTTTGCACTGCTCACTTCTCCATAAGGAGAGAAAAGGTTCCGCAGATCATCACTGGACATGTTCCAGTTCAGATTTCCAACGTAAATGTTCATTTGAAAAAAAAATTTGGTGATCAAAACCCAATGAAAAGAAACCCAGAACCCCCGAAGCATTTACGTAGAAAACCTCCCGGAAAAAGGTAAACTGTCATTGGACTTGCAAAGATATACATTTTTATCCCAATTGAACCTTTTTTCACCTTTTTACCTACTTCCGCCCCGTAGGGGCAAAAAAAAGTCCGAACCCGGGGGGATTCGGACTTAGTTAAGTTCAGTAGGAATTATTCTCCAACCACTTCAAAATCAATTTCAACAACATTGCTGTTGCCGAAATCTATGGATACTTTGTGGGTACCCAGTTCTTTCACATCTTCTGAAATGGTGATGCGCTTGCGGTCGATTTCATAACCTTTCTGGTCACGAATGGCGCGGGCAATCTGGAGAGAAGTAACGCTACCGAAAATCTTTCCGCTTGTACCGGTTTTGGCGGTAACTTTTACAGGAGAAGATTTCAGTATGTCAATTACCTTGTTCAATTCAGCCAGCATGGCAGCTTCTTTCTTGGCAATCACTTTGAGTTTTTCTTCGTGCTGCTTCAGATTGGAAGGATTGGCTTCAACTGCCAGCTTGCGTGGGATGAGGTAGTTACGGGCATATCCGTTTTTCACGTTAACGAGTTCGTGACGTGCACCGAGATTGTCTACATCCTGGATCAATATTACTTGCATATTTCTGATTTAGTCCCAAGAGCCCAGTACCGGAGTACTGTCTCCTGCCTTTGACAGCAGGGTTAGGGATGGTTAACTAATAATTATTTCAACAGGTCAGTTACGTAGGGTAACAAAGCCATTTGACGGGCTTTCTTAACGGCTTCCTGTACTTTACGCTGGTACTTCAGTGAATTACCTGAAAGGCGACGGGGCAACAATTTACCCTGCTCATTGATGAACTTCTTCAGGAACTCGATGTCTTTGTAGTCTACGTATTTGATGCCATATTTTCTGAAGCGGCAAAATTTCTTTTTGGGCTTCTCCTGCTTGATGGCCGTCAGGTATTTGATTTCATTCTTTGCCATGATTAAGCCTCCTGTTTTTCTTTGTTCTGCATAGCAAATCCGCCATTTCTTTTCACGTGGTTGTACTCGACGGCGTATTTATCGAGACGGGTGATCATGTGGCGCATTACTTTTTCGTCACGCAACAATTGAATCTTCAATTTTTCATTGGCAGAAGATGGAGCCGTGAATTCAAACACCCAGTAAATACCGGTTGTTTTTTTCTGAATAGGGTACGCAAGTGATTTCAAACCCCAGGGGTGACTGTGCACCGCTGCACCGCCCAGCTCAGCTACCAGGTCGGCGTATTTTTTCTGCGCAGCTTTGTAGTCTTCGTCAGAAAGAACCGGAGTAAAGATCACCATCAGTTCGTAATGGTTCATTACCTTTTGATTTTGGTTGTACAATTTGGTTTATCCCACTGGACACCCGTCCGCCGACGGCGAACAGGAGAATCTGCCAAAACAGATTTGGGGGGGCAAAGGTAGGGATTTCCCGCCAACAGTAGCTATTTCAAGGGAAGAATTCAGTTGATTTCACTCCCTTTTTGTCATTTTCGGCATCATTTTTCATCCAGGTCCCCTTTCCAGTGTTATATAAGTAGGAAAATGGTCACTGAAACCACCCCTGTAGCGGTTCCCATCCCAGGTGCGCATCGGGTATCCTTTGAACCTGCCCTGATTTTCCATCATATATGGCTTCCGGTGAATGCCGGCCAATCCCCATTGCCAAACACCCGATTGGGGCACCAGCAAACTGCGGGAGAAAATTATCTGATCGAAAAGACCCCAGCGGTCTTTGTTGGCCAGTGTTCCGATGCCACGCTTATAAAAATCAACCCAGGGGTTAAATAGTACATGACTACCTGCCCTTACTCTTTCACCCGAAGCGCCCAGCCAATGAACAATGCTGCGGCTGTCGGGGTCATCATTCAAATCACCCATTACCACTACCGCGGCCCTGGACTGCTTTCTAACAATCGAGTCGATGATGCGCCGACAAATGAGCGCTGCAGCCATTCTTGCGGGTGCACTTCTTACTTCACCGCCCCGCCTGCTCGGCCAGTGATTCACTAATACATGTAAAGTATCGCCCTCCATGACTCCCTTCACGTACAGTATATCTCTAGTAAAGCGAACTTCCTTGGTGCCCCCGGGCAATGGTACCGAAATGGGTTGGCTATCAATAACCTTAAATGATCCGGGTTGATACAACAAGGCTACATCAATACCCCTGGGATCGGGCGAATCAAAATGTACGATGCGGTAACGGGCACCTGCCAACAAGGGCTGGCGTATCAACAAGTTTAGTACAGCTCTGTTCTCCACTTCGGCTACTCCCAACAAATCGGGCGGACGCAGGCGGCCCGGCGGACCTAACTCACTGATCACCCGACTGAGGTTGTTGAGTTTGTGGGTAAGAATTTCAGCAGTATAACGTTTGCCTCCCCCGGGGGTGAATTCCTCATCTGCCGTGATTGGGTCATCGAGGGTATCATAGCAATTTTCGAGGTTGTAAAATGCCACGACTTTTTCCTCCGCCGCCTGGCGGGAAGTAACAGAAGGCTCATAACCACTGGCCATGCTGCAAAGCAAACCCACCAGACTTACCACACATTTTTTCATGCAATAAAATTGGCGCATGAATTTTCATTCTCTTCAGGTATTTGCCGCAGATGTTACAAATACGCTACCCTGCCAGCCATGGCTGTTTTTATTTTGTTCCAACAAATGCCTTGCATGCTACAACAGCTTTGGATATCACTTTTATTATTACTGTGCATGAATGGAACCCTTGCGCAGAAGCCGTTGCGGAAAAAAATCAATAACAGGGATTCCTCACAGGTACCTGCTGAATGGGAAGCCGTTTCACTGAACAACGCAGAGAATGATGCAAATGATTCGCCCAAGTCGGAAGAAGAATTTCTGCCATCGCTTTTGCAAGCCGGTACAGACCCGCTGATCAGAGCGGCTACCTTTGATTGGGGTATATCGCGGTACCAATGGAGGGGCTATCAACGCATCAGTCCGGATTATTTTATCAATGGGGCACAACTCAATCATTCCATTACCGGGAGAATCCCCTGGTATCTTATCAACGGTATGAGCAGTCGCATTCGGATAACTCAGAGTGGTATGGGGTTGCAACCTGTTGATTTTGCTGCCGGAAGTCTTGCGGGCAGTACTTATCTTGAAAGCAATGCATCCATCGACCGGAAACAGTCCATTGCACTCATGGGATACTCGGGTAGTCGGGGCGCCATGAGATATAGTTTTTTTCATGCAACAGGAGCCAAACGCGGTGGAATAGCCATGGCATTTTTCTTTCAATATGCGCATGCTCAACCCCGGTTAACCCTGCCCGGCAGTTCGCGTAGTTTTTCAGGTATGCTGACCATAGAAAAAAACAAGCCTAGGCACCGCACCTTGTTGCTACTCTGTTATGCACCACAAGAATCTACAAGACAACCTGCCATTACACAGGAACTCTTATCTATCAACGGAAATCAACGGTACAACAGCAACTGGGGTTGGGACAATCAACAAATGCGCTTCGCAGGAAAAAGGAGTTATCGGTTTCCTCTAATGATAGCCACACACGAATACCGCCCCAATCCATATACCCGCTGGCGCAGTTCAGCAGCCATCATCACCGGGTATCAGGGAGATGAGGGGTTGGATTGGTTGGAGGCTCCGGATCCCCGACCGGATTATTACAGATACCTGCCTTCCTATGTTGCCGATGCGGATCTAAGAAAGCAGTGGATACAAACTTTCCAGCAGCAACCCGGGTTGTTGCAAATCAACTGGAGCAGGCTTGTTGCAATGAATACCGGTAGCAGAGGAGGCAACGGTGTTTCCGGTTCCGGGCATGCAAGGTATATCTTGGAAAAAAGAATTACTCAATGGCAACTGTATGCATTCAATCTTACTTACCATACATTTTTACGAGGTAAAACTGATTTTTCGTGGGGATGGAGCCAGCAAGTAAGTTCACAACGTTACCGGCGACAAGTTGTCGATTTACTGGGCGGTGCGTATTATCTCAACATCAATGGATTTGCTTCCTCCCTCCATGCTACTGCCGGCCAGTATGATTTGTTGTATCCGGATCGTCATTTGAAAGAAGGGGATTTTTTTGGACATGACTATGCCCTCCTCTCCCATTCGGGACAACTCTGGATGCAATTGCAGCAGTCCGGAAAAAAGTGGGACTGGTTCCTAACGGGAAAATGGGGGCGTGAGCGGTTTCAGCGAAGAGGTTATGTTGTTAATGGTTTATTTCCCCTTCATTCGGGTGGTGCTGGTTCGCCTATTCTTTGGAATACAGGAATGCTCAAGGCCGGCATCACGCGCAAGTGGAAGGGACGACATTATTTTTATGGTCATGCATTGGTACAAACCAGTGCGCCTTTGGCGGAACAGCATTTTCTACATCCACGTTACAGCCATCGATTGGTAGATCCGATTTCAGCCGTTCTGTCCTGGCATGGAGAAGGGGGATGGATCTATCGTTCATCTAAATTGAGCAGTCGGTTAACTGCCTATTCAACTTGGTTAATGGACAATACGGAAGTACAAAGTTTTTATAGTGATCAACACGATGCACCTGTTAATCTGGTCGTTACCGGATTGTCGTTTCTACACCGTGGGTTGGAATGGTCGGGAAGCTGGCAGCTACATCCGGATTGGGAATTAGATTGGGCAGTGGTGGAGACACATAATAGCTATCTGCGGCGATCCCAGGGAAAGATCTATCATGACCTCACTGAAAATCTTTTGTCAACAGATGAGATGCATGTTCGAGGTTACCGGGCAGGTACCGGTCCGCAACGGGCATTTCATGCGGGAATACAATATCGTTCTTCAGGAGGGTGGATGATCAATTGCAGCATTAACTTTCTCGATCAGCGCTGGGTGAGTATTCAGCCGTTGAAAAGAACAGCTTCAGCCATGGCGCAATTGCCCATTGGTACATCTTCGGAGCACTGGGTAGAACAGGAGCAGCTGCCTGCAATTGGGTTGGTGCATGGTCTGGTGGGCTATAGCTGGCGATTGACTAAAGCAAGGGATCGGCCTGTTCAATTGCGCTGCTTTGTTTCTCTTAGAAATTTTCCCGGCAGGAATCTGCTAACCGGGGGATATGAACAGCAAAGGATGAACCATGGTTCAGCAGGACAAAATCTTTTTCCCAATAAATATTTTTTTACAACAGGTCGGTATCTGACCGCTTCCCTGCAATTAGTACTATGAAAAATTATTTTGTTCTTTTGTGCTTATTTTCCCTTGGCGCAGGTTGTGTGAAACACCGGGATCTACCCCCTGAGCCGGCACGCCAGCGACTCACTCCCAACATTACCCTGCGGGAATTGAGACAGATGCATTTCCCGGGAAATACAGAAAAAATTATAGAAGACCTGGTGGCCGAAGGAGTGGTGGTTGCCAATGACAGTTTAGATAACTTTTACAAAACCATCGTTGTTCAGGATGCCACGGGCGGGATTTCAATCAAAATTGATGCAACGCAGCTTTACCTACTTTTTCCTGTTGGGCAAAAGTTTTTTATCAGGTTAAGAGGTTGTTGGCTGGGAGATTATGGTGGGTTGCTCCAATTGGGTGCGGGCAGTGATAAAACAGATAGTTTGTACCCAAGGTTGATCTCAATTCCGGTTCCACTCATACAGCAAATACTTATTGCCGGTGAACGTGGCCAATCCCCTGCGCCTAAAGAGGTGCTGATCTCACAGTTATCTGATAGTTTACAAAATTGTTTGGTTCGGGTGAAGGAGGTAGAATTCATTGCTGCCGATACTTCCCGGCCCTTTGCTGATGCGTTGAACCGTCAATCCGTCAATCATGTGCTGACTTCTTGCGTTGGGGGTTCTGTGTATCTGCGAACCAGTGGATTTTCCCGTTTCGCCTCCGTTAAAACACCGAGGGGAAGCGGAACGGTAACAGGTATTTATACTGTATTTGGGTGGGAAAAGCAACTGGTGATTCGTGACACAGCTGATGTCAGTTTATACGGACTGCGTTGTTCCGGAACGGGTGCGGTTACCCATCTGTTGGAGGATTTCGACTTATTGCGACCCGGGAGTGTTCTTTCTCTGCAGGGTTGGAAAAACTTGGCGGAAACAGGGGGTCGTTCGTTTTATGTCAGATCAACGGGCAATGAGCGATATGCTTCCATTGAGGCATTTGCCAGCGGTGAACCTCAAATAACCAGTTGGCTGATCGGTCCGACCATTTCTTTGAATGGTGTATCAGGTGCCAGGTTGAGTTTTGAAACCCGGGCAGGTTTTGATAATGGAGCCAAACTCGAAGTACTGGCTTCTTCCAATTATGATGGCAGTAATGTGCCTTCCAGATTCAGGTGGACACCCCTGACTGCAACCATAGCAACCGGTCCGGCCCTGCAGCAATCTCTAACCTGGACACCCTCCGGCAGTATTTCTTTAGCGGGTTTTAAGGGAAATATCCGGCTGGCTTTTCGATACACCGGGTCGGATACAGGGCTCCACCGTCGCACGACCACTTTCCACCTGGATAAGATTCGGGTGCTGTCGAATTAGTACATGTGTACCCGTTCAGACCTCAGTTTGACATATCAACTATCCCGTCTTTGACATCCTGTCAGACAAAAAACACTTGGTACTGCTTTTGATTGTGAGGGGGAAAACCAGGTAATATGCAAAAAGGACAGATACGTGTTCAGACCGAGAACATTTTCCCGATCATTAAAAAATTTCTTTATAGCGAGCATGAGATTTTCCTGCGCGAGCTGGTGAGCAACGCTGTTGACGCATCCCAGAAACTTACGACCCTGCTCTCCCTGGGGGAGGCCAAGGGGGAAGCCGGTGACTTGCGCATTGATGTGCAACTGGATGCTGCCGCCAAAACTTTGACCATTACCGACCGCGGGGTAGGGATGTCTGCGGAAGAAGTTGATAAATACATTAACCAGGTGGCTTTTAGTGGGGCTGAAGAGTTCATGCAGAAATACAAGGATGCCAACATCATCGGCCACTTTGGTTTAGGTTTCTATAGTGCCTTCATGGTAAGTGATAAGGTGGAAATATTTTCCAAGAGCCATACCGGAGCCCCCGGTGTTTACTGGAGTTGCGATGGGAGTCCGGAATTCGAATTGTATGAAGTAGATTATGATCAGCGTGGAACAAAAATTGTTCTGCACATCAATGAAGAGAGCAAAGAATTTTTAGAAGCCGGCCGTATCAAGGGAATCCTTGAGCGCTTCTGTAAGTTTCTGCCTGTGTCTATTTATTTCAGTGAGGCAGGACAAGAGAAACCGGAGGAAGAAAAATCCATCAACAACACGCGTCCTTTGTGGGTGCAGAAACCTGCTGATCTCACCAAAGAAGATTACGAGAAGTTTTACCGGGAATTGTATCCATTCAATGAGACCCCGCTTTTCTGGATACACCTCAATGTGGATTATCCATTTAACCTGACCGGTATTCTCTACTTCCCCAAGATCAAGCACTCTTACGAGATTCAAAAAGATAAAATTCAGCTTTACTGCAACCAGGTGTTTGTAACCGATGAGGTTGCCAACATCGTTCCCGAGTTTTTGATGTTGTTGCAGGGTGTAATTGATAGTCCGGATATACCCCTGAATGTTAGCAGAAGCTATTTGCAGGGAGATCCGAATGTGAAGAAGATCAATTCCCACATCACCAAAAAAGTGGCTGATAAATTGGATGAGATCTTCCGCAATGAGCGCAGTTCTCTCGAGGAAAAATGGGAAAGCCTGGGTCTCTTTGTGAAGTACGGTATGATGACCGATGACAAGTTCATGGAGAAGGCCAATAAATTCCTGGTGATGGAGGATACGGATGGTAAGTTCCACACTTTGGAAGAATACACCAATGCAACATCGGCTTTACAAAAGAATAAAGATGGCAAGCAGGTGATTCTCTATACTACCAATCCCGTTCAGCAGGATGCCTACATCAGTGCTTGCAAGAACAAGGGCTATGTAGTGTTGAAGATGGAAACAATTGTAGATGCTGCTTTCATCAATACGATGGAAAGCAAATGGGAGAATGTTTCCTTTGTGCGGGTGGATGCAGACATAGTAGACAACCTGATTGATAAGCAGGAGAAGGAAGAGTCTGTATTGACCAAGGAAGAGACAGAGCAACTGAAAGAGTTATTCAAGTTAGATATACCTGAGTTGCATGTGACAACGGAAGTCAAGGGATTGAGTGTTGACAGTGATCCGGTAATTGCTACCCGTCCCGAGTTCATGCGACGCATGAAAGACATGGGGGCAGCGGGCGGTGGTATGACTGCCTTCTACGCGCAAATGCCCGATGAGGTTACACTGACCGTCAATGGCAACCATCCCATCTTTGGTTCCTTGTTAAAAGAAACAGATGAGTCCCTCAAGAAAGACAGGGTGCGAAATCTGGCAGATCTGGCATTGTTGTCGCAGGGATTGTTGAAGGGGAATGACCTGACTGCATTTATCCAGCGAAGTGTGCGCATGATGCAGAGCTAATAACATCACTCACTAAGCAATGGGCAGGTGAATCATGATTCACTATGTGGTTGTACATCGAGAACCCTCAATTGCAGATTGACTTGTCCATTGTATTCATTCTCGTCTAGAGTGAAAACAACATCCAGCCAGTCATTGCTATCAACCATTGGAAAAAGATGTTTGAGGTGGAAACCGATACCATTCAAGGTGTTGTTGTTTTGCCGAAGAGCGAAGCGAATGTGCTGCTCTTTGACCATCTTTGAGTACCCGGTATTCTTTACTTTTCTGGCGACAAATACAGGTCGCATGTTTTCCGGACCAAAGGGTTCCATTTGTTGCAAGATGCGATAGAGAGAGGTGTTCACCTCACTGAAATTAATTTCTGCGTCAATCTGAATCTCCGGTGTTAGTTGTTCCGGTTGAATTCTTGCTGCTACTGCGTTTTCAAAAGCCTGGGCAAAAGCAGGTATATTTTCAGGCAGCAAGGTCATTCCAGCCGCAGCAAAATGTCCGCCATAACCCAAGAGCCATTCTCTGCAGGCATGAATGGCTTCGTACAAATTAAACCCGGCAACACTGCGGGCGCTTCCTGCTACATAATCTCCACTCTTGGTTAATACGATGGTGGGGCGATAATAAGTCTCAATCAATCTGCTGGCAACAATTCCCACTACACCTTTGTGCCAGGTGTCTTTGTAAACCAGTGTTGATTTTTTCAGGTGGTTATCAGGATCCTGTTTGAGTTGCTCGAGTGCCTCGATTGTGATCTGGCTATCTGCTTCTTTTCTTTCGTCGTTGTTCACTTGAAGTTGTCGGGCAAATTCCATGGCGGTTTCCACATCGGGCTGCAGGAATAATTGTACGGCAGTTTGGGCATCATCCATTCTGCCGGCAGCGTTGATTCGCGGGGCAATAACAAATACCAGGTTTTGGCTATGGATTTTTTGTTGAACAGCTGCCAGGTTCATCAGTGCCTGAATGCCGGGGGAAGGATTCTCATTGATCTTTTTCAATCCGAAATAAGCGAGTACCCTGTTTTCTCCTGATACGGGAACAATGTCGGCAGCGATGGCGGTAACTACAAGGTCGATGTATCGCCAGTAACTTTCTGAAGAAAGGCCGAGTCTTCCTGCCAATGCCATCATCAATTTGAAGCCGACGCCACAGCCGCACAATTCTTTGAATGGGTAAGGGCAATCTTTTTGTTTGGGATTGAGGATGGCAAATGCGGGTGGAAGTTGTTCGTCGGGCAGGTGGTGATCACAGACGATGAAGTCAATGCCTTTTTCGGCTGCCTGGGTGATGAGATCAACGGACTTAATACCACAGTCTAGAGATATCACCAATTTGAATGCATTGTTGGCTGCATAGTCGATGCCGGCCTGAGAGATGCCATATCCTTCCCGGTAGCGGTGTGGGATGTAGAACTCAGCCTGGGGATGTAATTGACGGATGAATTGAAACATGGATGCGACGGCGGTTGTTCCATCTACATCATAGTCACCGTATACGAGAATTTTTTCTTTCCGCTCAAAAGCCTGTAAGATGCGCAGTACGGCTTTGTCCATGTCTTTCATTAGAAAAGGGTCGTGCAGGTGCGATGGGTCGGGTCGGAAGAAGAGGCGTGCCGTTTCAAAGTCTTTGATGCCACGTTGAACCAGCAGACGGCTGATCATAGGATGGACCTGCAGTTCCTTGTGCAGGGCTGCAACTTCCTGTTCGGAAGCAGTTGCTATTTTCCATCTTTTTATCATCAATAAGTTCTGTCTGTGGTATATCGCACCAGTTCATCGAGGGCATTCCTGCAGTCCGATTCCGGAAACTCATGCAGCACTTGTAAGGCCTCATCGCGGTAGGCCATCATTTTTTGTGTGGCATAGTCGATGCCACCTGTTTCTGTTACCCGATCGATCACCCATCGCACTTTTTCTTTTTTGTCGTTCTGGTTGTGAACGATGTAGATGATCTGTTTTTTGATCTCCGGTGAACAATGTTGCAGGGTGTAGATCAGGGGTAGTGTTAATTTTTTTTCTTTGATGTCGTTGCCGGTAGGTTTTCCGATACCACCATTGCCGTAATCAAATAGGTCATCTTTGATTTGAAAGGCCATACCCACTTTTTCGCCAAATATTTTGAGCTTTTCAACTTCAGGGGAAGTGCCGAAGGTGCTGGAAGCGCCGGCTGCGCAGGCGGAAGAGAGGAGGGCTGCTGTTTTTCCCCGGATGATTTCAAAATAAACTTCTTCACTAAAATTCAGCTTCCTCGATTTTTCAAATTGCAGCAGTTCTCCTTCACTCATCACTTTCACGGCGTCTGCCAGGGTTTCGAGTATTACGTACTCTTTGTTGTTAAGTGCCAGTAAGAGGGCTTTCATCAAAAGGTAGTCACCCACCAGTACAGCAATTTTGTTTTTCCATAGGGCATTGAGGGAAAAGAATCCTCTTCTTTCCAACGAGTCGTCAATCACATCATCGTGTACGAGGGAAGCTGTGTGTAATAATTCTACGAGGGAAGCGGCACGATAGCTACTGTCGTTGACTTGTCCGCCGAGTCGGGCGCAGAGAAGTACGAACATAGGCCGCAGTTGTTTGCCCTTCCTTTTGACAATAAAACGCATGATTCTGTCGAGCAGTGAAACCCTGCTTCTTACGGCATCTCTGAAGTGCTTTTCAAACAATTCGAGTTCATCTGATATAACCTTACGGGCCAGCTCCATCGGGCAAATATGGCGCAATATACTCAGGTTAGGAACAATATCGGCGGGAGCAGCCTCGTTATTCGGTAAATACATCACTCTATAGCGGTTTTTACCTGTGAAAAAAATGCCAAAATAAAAACTTAGAGGCAACAAAGGCTTAATTTTGCATATCCTTATACAGTTCTTTGCTCGAGTTAAAAAATACCTTTTATGATAGCCAAAAAATTAATTGCCCTTATCCTGCTGACAGTGCTGACCCAGCTGACCGCACAAGCACAGATTGATTGGGGTTGGAGCTGGACAGATTCAGCCGTGGTAGCCAATAAGCGTATGCCACAGCGGGCAGAGTTTCTTGCCAATGAATATCCTTATCCTCCTAAGCCAAGAAGCATGTGGGAAATTGGCATCAGTTTGGGTAATTCCCGCATCATTGGGGATGTTACCAATTTTAAATTTGGGTATGCTGTTGGAGTGAATGCGCGCAAGGCATTGTCTAATATCATTTCTGTTCGGGGTGGTTTGATCTATTCTCAGACGACCGGGTTGAACCCTATTTTGAGCACCAATGCTCCCACGGATGGCTTTCTGACTTCTACCACACCCTATCGTGCCATCACAGGTTATGATCGATACGCGGCATATAATCCGGCGAATTTGAACAGTGCGCAGCGTGCTTTTGCCGCGAATTATGTCAATAAGAGTTATACAGGAACACTGGATGTTATTGTTTCAACCAATACTGTAAGTCATTATCGGGGTAATCCTAAGTGGGACATTTATTTATTTGCCGGATATGCATTTGTGGCAGCGGATGTGACCACGCGTATTTCAACGGATGCAGCGGGAGCTATACCTTTTAATTTTTCCAATTTGAACTACAATGGGAAAAAGGCCGAGGTGCAGTCTGCCATCAATGAGGCGCTGAATGCAGGCAATGCGGTGGCTACAACGGCACCGATTCGGAACAGGCGCCGTGATTTGGGAACAGGTGATATGATCATGACGCATGCATTTTCTTTTGGAGCCGGTTTTTCTTATAAGCTCAATGAGAAGATGAGTGTTGGTTTTGAAAATCGTTTCATCAATACTTTGAACGGAGATATGGATGCTTTGCATACGGGTCGCAATGATTATTTCAATGTGGCCACTGCGCATTTCCGCATTAGTTTGGGCAATCGTTCCAGGAAAGTACAGCCATTGTACTGGTTGAATCCGAACAATTATGTGTACAGGGAGTTGAATGAACCGCGTCACATGAAGATGGCGAAGCCTGTGTTGAATGATGCTGACAAGGATGGAGTAACTGATCAGTTTGATTTGGAACCCAATACGCCGTTGGGGGCACCTGTTGATACCCATGGTGTATCAAAAGATACAGATGGTGATGGTGTACCTGACTATAAGGATAAAGAATTACTGACACCACAGCAATGTTTCCCGGTAAATGCAGATGGCGTGGGAAGTTGTCCGGAACCTGCTTGTTGCAAGGAGTTGAGAACATTGATTACGAATAAGGCACCTGAGCCTGTTGCATCTACGGAGTGTACGATTGGCAATTTGTTGTCATTGCCTTTCCGTGGCAATGCCCGTTTGACCAAAGAAGCACAGCAGTTGTTGGCAGAGGCAGCGGTAACCATAAAGGCCAATCCTGCTTGTAAGATCAAGGTGATTGGTTATGGTTCTGCGAGCAAGTCTTCTCAGCAGCTTAGCTGGGAGCGGGTAAATGCGGTGGTGAAATTCCTGGTGGAGCAGCAAGGTATTTCTGAAAGCAGGTTGTTGTTTGTATATGCACAGGATGGTGATGCTGCGATGGTTGACCTGCAGGGTACTACGGAAGAGGGACCCAATACGGTTCCGGCTCCGCATCCGAATTTGAAGTCCAAGAATTAATTGAATGAAATAGTTGATAAAAGAGCCAGTGATGCCGGCTCTTTTTTTATGACTTGACTCACTGCTACTCAGTAAAATACGGAAGTGAAAGAAAGAAGTTGATTTTTCCGCATAGTCTTCCGCCGTTGGCGGAGACTATGCGAGGGAAGAAATTTTTCTTTTTTGATTGTTCTTCTAATGAGGCTATGCGAGGAATGCATTTTTTTGCATGAAGTTGATTTGTACTTCGAAGCGCATAGTCTCCTTACGCGCAAGCGGAAAGGAAGACTATGCGAGGGAGGAGTGAAGAATGGTGAATAATTGCCCTTAAATATTGAGGTGTATAAGCAAGATTAAGCATCCTTTATTACTTCTGTTTTATAGAGGGAATGTTATTACTTAATCTTTCATGGCAAGTAGAATCTGAGCCCCTAATTGCCTTTGGTGTCAATTTATAGACTACCCCTTTATTGATAATCAATGTTTTAAGTGGTTTTTCGGCCTAGCATTTTACGGTTTTCCGTAATGATTTGGTATTTAAATGCTTCTTTACTTTGGAATGTTGATAAACTTCCAGAATAAGCATGTTGGGAAAACAGATTCAATTCAAATTAAAAAGTCACTTAGCCATCATTATTTTCTAACACTAAATCTACCGTATGTTTTACTCACAACTCAGTCGCATCAATTCCGGCTACTTTCGAATGTTGAAAAGGCATTTCAGTTATAATGTCTGGTTAACTTTGTTTTTTGTTGTATTTCTATTTTCATGCCGCAAGGAATATGCAGGCGTAAGTATTCCACAGGAAATTGTTGCTGAGCGTTTTTTTAATGAGCACAGGACTAATTCTACTGAAGAAAAACAGTTAATTGATTATCTCAACAGATTAAATGCGAAGAAGGGTTTTGTTAATAAGACCGTTGAGCGAATTGGGTTTCCGCGTTGGGATAAATTAGTCAAGTATTCATTTTTGAGTAATAGTAGTGGTAGGGTTGCTACAAATTCTACGATTAGTAGCGGAGGTCAGGATTCAGCAACCAATTACATCATTCCTTTTGTACGCGATACACAGAATTATGTCAATGCTGCAATGTTTATCAAAATAGATAAGGCAGATACCTCTATCAATTACTTATGTGATTGGCAGTATACGAAGTATAGAGCATTAACTTCGACAGCTCTGGCAGAAGATATGGCAGTATTTTTTATGTGCCTTGACAGGCAAGTAAATGGTTATAATAAATTTACAATAGTTGATACAACAATTTTCAGAGTTCGAAATAGCAAGACACAAATAGTTCAGCTAAAAAATATTGATAGTTCATCAGTAAGGAGAGACAATTTCTGGTCATTTCAGGATTTATGTGTAGATATTGTTTCTTTAGGTTATAGTTTTTGCTGGCAACCGGGGAATTGTAATCCTCAAAATGGTTACTTCGGAGAGAGCTGTGATCGTCTAACAGGTTGTCCTGTTTGTCAGGACCTAAAGGTAATATCGACGTATTCTCAAAGATGTTTTTCTTCTTTTTTACCTGGAACACTGAGTGGTGGTGTTTTGCCTTCACCCGGGTCTGGTTTTGGGAATAACCAGGATGGGGGAGGAAGCAATGATGGTGCACCACCTTCTAATGATGATGGCTTGAGACCTGGGTGGAAGGCTAGTCAGTTTGGTTCTGGTGGGTTTTTAAAAAAACCTTTATTATTAGATTTGGATTTAATGTATTCTGAGTTAAACGGTCAGATAATTGATAAAAATGTTTTAAATCAATATAAGCTAAGCTTTTTTGCAATTGAAGAATTATACTATGAGAAAGCTATTAATCCCTTAAATAATGATAAGTATTCTAGACTTACCCCTGAAGAATTCATTGAATTAATAAAATCTGATAAACAAATTGCTTTAACCATTGATCCGGTCACATTGCTTGCAAAGGCGGGTGCTTGTGGTGCGGCAGATATTATTGTGCAAATGTTTTTTGCAAGAATGCTTGATGATAATATTCAAACATGGAGTCAGGCCCTCGAGAAAGTAGATTGGAGTCAGGTTTTAATCACCATGGCTACAGGGGTTTTACCAATCTCAAATAAATATGTAGTCGCAGCGATTGCAGGTGGAGGAGTCATTCTTCAAGACCTTAAAACTAACGGCTTTACAAGCTGGGATAATCTGGGTGTTAAATTTGTAGAGGGCTTTATGGGTAGCCTAATTGGAACTAGTTTAGGTGATTTGGTTGCTTCAAAGTTTGGGACTTTGAATAATTTAGGAAGAAAACTTGTTACTAAATTTGAAGGAATATTTTCCTATGGAACAATTTGCAGATGGTTGGGTGGAGGTTTGCAACAAATAAATAAATCTTTTAATCATACTTTAGGCAATGGTCAAGTAATTACAATAACAGCTAATAAAGTCATGAAAGGGTGGGATCCACAAAAAATTGCAGTAATAGGTAGAAGTCAAGAAGAACGAGTAGTAGCATTTGCTAATAAACTATCCAATGAATTAGGTATACATGTCCATCAAATTAAAGAATGGCCGGGATGGAATTCCAATCTTACAGTTGAACAAAATAAGCAATGGATACAAAAGTTAAAGAGTGAAGGGTATACAATCTATGATATTGGAACGGACCCAAGATATGGAGATGATAAAGGTCTATTTTATGGCATGGAATATGAAGAAATTTTTGGAAATTAAATCATCACAAATGGAGCATCATTATCGAAAGGGGTATGAAAATTACTCTTTAAATTTAGAATCGGTATTTGGATTTTTATCAAATTATAATTCCAAAACAATTGAAGTGAGAACAGATGGCTCATTTTATACTTGTACTATTTCGATTTCACATAGTTATTTGCATTCTATTAGAATTTATCATGAATTTATTGAACAACAACTGATTGTGACATTGAAGTTGGGAAATGATTTTCAAACAACTATCGAGTTTAATAGAAAAAATAACATTGTAAACGAAAATGACTTAAAACCCAATGGTGATGACTATTTAAGTGCACTCGCTTCAAATGCTGAAATTATTAAAATGATTCTGCAAACTAATCACGCATAAGTAAAAAACGTGTTTTGCTTTTAACTTTAGTATTACTAGGTTCAATAGTACAACACATACTATATCAATTTGGTTTTATTTAAATATGGAATCAAAAGATGTTTTATCATTAGTTGGCGGAATACTAAGCGAAGGACGAATGCATATTTTATTAAATGGAATTAAATGAATGTTTCTATAAATAAAATCGTATGGAAAACTACTATTTAGATACCCCGATATATAAAATTTGGATTTCCGTGATCGATACTTTAATTCCAAGATCCGGGTTTATTATTTCAGAGTTTAATTTTCAGTTTAGGGACATAGTTTGCAATCGTGAGGGTTTAGTTATTGTCTACATTAAAAAAAATTTCAAGTTAGAGCTTGTATATGCTCACGAGTATCGCAGTTTTTTTTGTAGACTCATTGATATCGAAACTAATTTAAGTTACGCATGGCGAAATACACCCCCGGCAGAGAAAAAAAATTATGAAACCTTATCGGAGTTAGACATTGAAATTGACAAATGGATGTCTTTTTTATTGACTGAATTGTAACTGCTGTTTTCACACCTTGAAAACTAGACAAAAATTCGATATGGGTTAGTCTATTTGGACTGTTTTTAGTTGCTTTTTTCAAAGATAGTCTCGCCTCCTGAAAACTCAAGGCTATACGAAGCGGTGGTAGCTAATTCCCAAGATATAGGAATGAATACTATAAGCCTTTGTATGAGGGAAATAATCTCGATTAGAATCTTATTTATAGATAGAATAAATTTCTCTTTTTGGTTATTCTTCCAATAGTTCTTAATGGGATAGGTGCTGAAGTTGATTTGTACTTCGAAGCGCATAGTCTCCTTACGCGCAAGCGGTAAGGAAGACTATGCGAGGGAGGAAGTGGACATTGTGATTTATTAAGGAATAATGCCACTTGTTTAGGAAATTGCCATTTTAATGATCTGTAAGACTTTATTTCATATTGTGACGTATGTAATTTAAATTAATGATTATGCGAGTTATTCTTTTTTTTACTGGGTTGCTTTTTATTTCTATTAAGCAAGATCTTAAATCAGACCCTGCTCTTATTCTATATCATGAAAAGGAATGGCATCAATGCTTTAAGGGATTAGTTGTTTTCAATGTTATTGACTGCTTGAACAAGTTCGACAATAATATTTGTATCAATAACGATGCTTCAAAATCTGTCCTCTATTGGAGTATAATAAGAGATACAATTGTTTATTCAATTATTAAAAATATAAGCGATAGTATCGTACGTGATTATGATAAAAATAAATTTCGAAGTGGTGAGATTTTCAAATTGGCTATTGAACTTAGACTAAATAAAAGGTTAGATGAATTGGCTGAGATTTATTATAATTATTGTAAGTCTAAAAATATTGATACTGATTTTTGGGAAAACATAGAAAATGTAGAAGATAGTATAGTATTATATAATGAGACTGAATGGGATCAAGCTTTCAAGGGGTTAGTGAGTATAAATCTTCTTAAAAAACTTAATTTTATGAATGGAAGTGTTTGCAACTACAGTGATATTTCAGAAAGAAGCTATTTGAAAAGTATACAAAATGATTCAAGTGTTATTGTTGCAATAAAAGCGATAAGTGACTCATTATTTGAAAAGCGATGGGGTAATCCTGAAGACGGGCCCATAATAATGAATCAAGTTATACATCATCGTATGAGTAAGGGTTTGGATTCATTAAGCGGGGTCTATCATAGAAAGTAGTAATAATGAGATGAAGACTCTTTCTGGATATTGATGCTTTAATAGTACCCTGCTAAAGGCTTATAGGTAACAACACTCTCCCAATTTGAGACCAGAGAATGTTGACACAAAATATTTCTTTTTTGCTTGTTCTTCCAATAGGGCTTTGTGAGGGATGGATTTATTTTGCATGAAGTTGATTTGCACTTCAAAGCGCATAGTCTTCCTTACGTGCAAGCGGTAAGGAAGACTATGCGAGGGAGGAAAAAATTTAATGATGCCATACCTCCTCCAGGTGGTTGGAATCCCAAATCTGCAAAGAAAGAATTGGAGGATATAATTAGTGACATTAAAAAAGCTTTAGATGCACAACCGGGAGTTCATGTTGATGATTTAATATTTTAGCGTATGTTTTATCGAATTGAAGCTAGTTGGGATGAAAAAGTTACTGGAATAGATGATGTGCAATCTGGTTCTGCCATATATCCTGTTAATATTTGGGATCCTATATATATAAATCAATGGGGGCATACTTTAATACCTGACTATGTAGTTTTGCCTATTCCAAAAATAAAAACCAAAGCAAATTTGACGGATCTTTTGACAGTATTTTTTACGGGAAGTGGGGGGCGACTAACGATAAGTAATCGGCTAAAAGAAATTTTGAAAAAAAATAGTCATGGAAATATTCAATTTATTCCATTGACAATTTATTACAAGAAAAAGTATCTCAGTGGTTATTGGCTGACTAATATTTTATCTTTTGACAATGAAAAAGCTATTAATTTTATTCAATCAATAATATCAGTTGGCGACTCTGTAGTTTTAGGCCAAAATGCAATAATTAGTATTGACAGTTATGCTCAATATAAAAGTATTTTACTTAAATTAAAATGGCCAAATAATCTCTTGATTGAAAGAGTGGTCTTTAAGAAATCAGTAGATGAAAGTATTTGTACCCTCGAAAGAGTACACAGTGGTGATTACTTTATTTCAGAAAAATTAAAAGAGGAGATTGAATCAGCAGGTTGTACAGGGATAGAATTTCAACCAATAGAACAGATGTAGTAAAACATAGGGGTTAAAAAAATTCCACTATTACTTGAATTTAGATGTATATACCCCTGCCCATTTCTTCCGCATAGTCTTCCGCCGTTGGCGGAGACTTTGCGGCTCGGAGTAGTAATTTTTTAAAATAAAAAGGGGATAAATTTCACTTTTCCACATTGTCTTCCTTACCGCTTGCGCGTGCTGAGACTTCACGGCTCAGAGTAGCGTTTTTTTTAAAAAGAATAAGGGTATAAATTTGAATTATGCATCTGGTGCTGCATCGCATAGACTCTAGCATTGGCGGGAGATTATACGAGGGAGAAAATGAAAGAAAATGCTAAGTAATCAATTTCGGAAAATGAAGTGTCTTCTGCTCTTGTTAGTCATACTTGTAGGCAATGATTTGGCTGCACAAAAAATTGGTGATACCCTTTATTTTAATCAAAACCCTAAACAACTCATTCTCATTGAAAAACCTCAATCTGCGGTTCATCAACGCGTATTCAAATATTTGCTACAGGGTCTGGATGCCAATCTCTTGAGAAAGAAATCTATGGGCAGAAAAGGGCCAAAGAAAAATTCTTTAGAGGGGCAATGGATATCTATATTTGATTATAAAGGGAAGTACTATGCGTATTATCCTTCAGAGCCATTTTTCAATGCATTCCTTCAGATTACTGAGGACAGACTTATCATCAGCGATTTCAATGATGGATTTGTGAATTTTGAGATTGAAAAGTCACCTACAAGTAATAGCAACCTAATCTATTTGCATGGAAAAGACGGTTTGCGTCATTATGTTACGTTTGAAGAAATGTCAAATGGAATATTCATTGTCCGGTCATCGCTTTTCAATGTAAAAAAGATATATCTCGTTAGGCGAGAACATTTTGATGCTTTTCCTATCATCGTTAATTATTGTCCGGATAACAGGTGCGCAGAGTTTTTTGAACTCGTCAAATAAACATCTAATTTTTCACTTTTCCATATAGACTTTATTACCGCTAGGGCGAAAGAAGAATATGCGAGGGAGAAAATTAATTTTGGATAAATGGTTTAAATGGAGTATATTTAATATATAAATACTTTTTTATGAACTCCACTCCACTCCACTCCACTCCACTCCACTCCACTCCACTTCGCTAGCTAAAAAGTTATATTTTTTTCAGTTTTTT
>JADBXP010000022.1 GCA_020403455.1 Chitinophagaceae bacterium | reverse complement strand
GGCCCACCCCTTGCTTTTTCGCCATAAAAAGTAAGGGGGTGCTACCCCCGATTTTGAAACAACTGATTTTTGGCTTGTAATCCTTTGCTGCAAGAGGTTATAGGCTATTTAACCCCGACTTTAGTCGGACAACAATGATTTTTTTTCAATTAATAGGGTCTGTGTAAGTAAATTCCTTTCGGCTCACCGAGTACCTTCCCCTTTTCAAAAATGAGTTGTCCTCTTAAAAAAGTAGCAGTAACCTTTCCCTGGAATTTATGTCCTTCAAAAACAGAATAGCCTTGGGTACTTTCAGAATCACTTGAATCAACAGTAAAGGATTCTGAAGGATCGAATAATACCACATCACCATCATATCCTGCTGATAATTGTCCTTTAGAACGCAATCCGAAACGTCGAGCGGGATTTGTCGATAACAATTCAGCCATCCGATTCACAGATAACCCTCTGCGCATACCTTCCGTATACAAACCACTCAATAATAATTCTGTTCCTCCAAAACCACTTTTCGCTAACCATACATTTTGCTTGTCAGCCAGATCGGTTTTCATTTCAGCCTTACAGCAAGCGTGGTCACTGCAAACCCAATCAATGTTACCTGCCAGGAGATGTTCCCACAGATATTCTACATCCTCTCTGCTTCGTATGGGCGGATTAACTTTTGCGTGGACGCCACACTCACAATCATAATCCAGCATCAAATGTGCCAGCGTCACTTCCCGCTTGAAATTAATGTGTGGAAATACTTGTTGCATCATCATGGCTGCATCAACAGCTTTGGCAGAAGTCAAGTGCAAGAGATTGATATTTTTGCATGCCGTTTCATGGGCAAGGTAGGAAGCAATAAATATTGCCAGGCCTTCACTGTGCGGAGGTCTTGCAGCTGAATAAGCCCTCAGTCCGGTCAACTTTCCTTCCTCCTGCACTATACGGGTATAAGCGCGCATAATCTCAGCAGTTTCACAATGTAAACCCAGACTTATACCATCTGCCTTCTCGGGGTATTTTTCCATTATTTTGGTAACGCCGCGCATGATGAATTCAAAATGAGCGTAATCATAGAATTCCCCTTCGGGAGTCATCAAAAAATCTTTTTGTGCAGCATTGTTACCATGGAGTCCATAATTTCCATAGAACATAAAAATTTTAAAGCTAGTGACACCCCACTTATCCAGCAGCAGTTCTATCTCATCGATGTGGCTATTTTGGATAGGTGCAATGTGATAGGCATAGTCCACATAGTAATGATCGCGGGATATATCGAGTACCTCGGGATAAAAAGTAGCATAGGGGCCAGTTTTGTTGAGGTAGTACTTCCCGGTTCGCATATAATTAAGTGAACTGGTTACCCCACCCGATGCAGCCGCCCGACTTTCTGTTAAAGCATCTTCTGCAAGGGGGTTGTATATACCTGTGTGCATGTGCGCATCTACTAGTCCCGGAAATGCCAGTTGACCGTTTCCATCATAGGACTGTAGCGCCTGATCCGCAGGAATGGAAGAAGCTATCTGTTGAATTTTCCCATTGCTGATTGCTATGTCAGCATGAAATGTGCCTTCATTATCGGGCTGTACCACCCGAACATTTTTTATAACGAGATCATACATGGTTTGTAATTTATGTTGCGATGATATTATTTGTCTTTAATTGATTGATTTCCGTTAAAGTAAATCCCAAATCAGTCAATACTTCCTCGGTATGCTCACCTACACGAGGTGGCTGAAGACGGAGGGTAATATTGGTGTCTTCATATCCAATTGGGGTCTTGGGTAACCGTGCATGTAATCCATTGGTCAGTTGAACATCTAACAGGGCACCACTTTTGTTCAGGTGTTCATCTGTAAATAAATCTTCAGTCTTTGCGATTGGCGCATAGGTAATTTCTGCCTCATCGCATTTGTGCAGTACTTCCTGCAGAGAATATGCAGCTATCATTTTCTCTACCTCGGGCTGAAACCATTCTTTTGCTTCCACTCTTTGGTTATTGGTCTGTAGTCTTACATCGTTTAACCAATCCTGTCGCTGAAAAACATCACAAAATCTTTTCCAGTGTTTTTCACTGATGATTCCTATAAAAACCTGTTGTTGATCAGCTGTTGTAAAGATGCGGTAGATACTCCAGGGACTCAATCGGGCCGGCATGGGAGGTACAGGCTGCTGTGTCAGCGCACTTAGTGCCATGTGTTGACCCATTACAAAGGCAGTTGTTTCAAAGAGTCCTGCCTGCACTATTTTTCCTTTCCCTGTTTTTTCGCGTTCATAAAGAGCCAGTAAAACTCCCATACAGCCAAACATGCCGCCGGTAATATCGACTATGGAGGTTCCTGCCCGCAGTGGGTCACCCGGCCTGCCGGTCATATAAGCCAATCCACCCATCATTTGCACCACTTCATCCATGGCATGCCTTTTTTCATAAGGGCCGGGCATGAATCCTTTGAGTGAGCAATAGATGAGGCGGGAGTTAATTTTCCTCAAATGGTCATATCCAAACGATAAACGATCCATGGTACCCGGACCAAAATTTTCAATGAGCACATCGGCTTTTTCAACTAATTGGTAGATGATTTCTTTGCCCTCGGGAGATTTGATGTCGATGGCGAGACTTTTCTTATTTCGGTTATAGCAAGAAAAGAATCCTTGTCCAAATCCCTTCAGCAATCGGGTGCTATCGCCTTCCACTGGTTCGATGTGTATCACTTCTGCACCCATGTCAGCCAATATCAATCCGGCTGAGGGGCCCATCACGGCATGTGTAAATTCCAATACACGTATATCTTGAAGTGGTAAATTCATCAGAGAATAAAGTCTTTGTGTTTTTTTAGATAAGGCACCAATCCTCCTTCCTGCATGATGTTCAACATTACAGGAGGTAAAGGTGTTGCCTGATATACTTCCTGTCGGGTATGGTTCACTACCTGGCCTTCAGCAAGATCAAATGAAATCTCATCACCCATTTGTATCGTATGATTCGGAACTTCCAAAACCGGAAGACCTATATTAATGGCGTTGCGAAAAAATATGCGGGCAAAAAACCGAGCAATGACCAACGATACTCCTGCAGTTTTCAATGCAAGCGGTGCCTGTTCTCGCGATGAGCCACACCCGAAATTGTCACCCGCAGCAATTAGATCCCCTGATTGAAAACGAGAAACAAATGCCGGATCCAGGTCTTCCATCACATGAGCTGCCAGCGTGGATAAATCCAGTGTCTTGGTATATTTTCCCGGGATGATCCGGTCAGTATCGATATTGTCACCATACACATGTGCCTTTGCCATTTCATTCAGGTTGAGTAGGTAAAGTAATTTTTCCATGCAAAACACTGGCTGCAACTGTAGCCGGACTCGCCAGATAAATTTCACTGCGGGGATTACCCATACGTCCACGAAAGTTCCTGTTAGCAGCACTAATCACAACTTCCCCGTCACCGGGCACTCCATCGTGTGTTCCCACGCACGGACCACAACCACTATTGATGATGGAAGCACCGGCTTCAATTAAAATTTGTAAAGTGCCATCCTGGATCGCATCTAAAAGTACCTGTCGACTGGCAGGTGCAATAACAAGTCTTACTCCCGGAGGAATTTTTTTGTTTTTCAGAATAGCAGCGGCGGATTGCAGATCATTCAACCTGCCGTTGGTGCAGGTTCCGATGAAACCATACGTGACAGCAGTGCCGGCATAAGCAGCAACATCGTGTACATCATCGGGAGAATGTGGGATGGCCAGGCGTGGATGAAGAGAGGCAGCATCTATATCAAGCACGCGTGTATATACTGCTTCCTTATCTGCAAAAACAGGCTCAAAATTATAAGGAAGCTGAAGGCCTTCAGGAGAAACAATTCCCGTCTTTGCTCCCATTTCCGCTACCATATTACAGAGTACCATCCGATCAGATAAACTCAGGTGGTGCAAGAGTTCCCCGTGGTATTCAACAGACTGATAAGTAGCCCCACTGATGGTAAGCTGCTTCACTACCTCCAGCACGACATCTTTGGCAGTTACGCCTGCTCTGAGCCGGTGTCCATGTAAGTTGACACGAATACTGGAGGGAACTTTCAACCATATTTTTCCGGTCAACATAACAGCGGCTAAATCTGTACTTCCCACCCCACAGGCCAAAGCATTCAATGCACCATAAGTGGGTGTATGACTGTCCGCACCCATGAAAATTTCTCCCGGCTTAACCCTGTGATGATCTACCATCACCTGATGACAAATCCCACTTCCAATATCATAAAAATGGCAACCGGTTTCCTCCGCAAAATTTCTCATCATGCGGTGAAGATTCGCAACGCGCTCATTCGGAGCAGGAGCGGCATGATCAATGATCAAATGAAAGCGATCCGGATTAGCAAGTCGTTCTCCGCCCATTTCCCTGAAAGCCTGAATAGCCAATGGTGCGGTGGTGTCTGTTGCCATAGCACCATCTACCGGAACCACACACAATTCACCTGCATACACCGGCTTACCCGTATGCTTTGACAATATTTTTTCTGCAATCGTCTGAGGTAGCATGATGGATTAGTTCAGTCGGAAATTATTTTGCAATAACAGAGAATACATCAATCCCGGAAGAGGTGATCCCAGCCAATCTTGCATATCACGGCTGATGGCTGCCACTTGTTGAAGATCAATACCGGTCGTGTACCCCATCTGATGAAGCATGTGAACGGTATCTTCTGTGGCAATATTACCGGTAGCTCCCTGAATAAAGGGACAACCCCCCAAGCCACCATAAGCAGTATCAAATTGCTTGATACCCGATTCAAGAGCCGCCACAACATTCGCATAACCTTTGTTTTCAGTGTTGTGCAGATGCAATGTGATGGGTATATTACCACATAATTCCAGAAGACGGGGAAGCATTCTCTTCATCTGAAGTGGATTACCCATACCGGTTGAATCAGCAAAAGCCATTTCCTGCACACCACAGTCCAGGTGGTGTTTGGTCATGTCATAAATTAAATCTTCGGCAATTGCACCTTCATAGCGACAACCAAAAACACATTGCAATCCTCCCCTAACAACCAAATGATGTTGTCTGGCAAGGGCTGTCATTTCCCTGAATTCTTTTTTGGCATCCTCCAGAGATTTATTGGCATTTTTCCTACTATGGGCATCACTGGCAGAAATGGATGCTGCCACATATTGTATTCCTGCGCTTACTGCCCTTTCTACTCCTTTGTTGTTCAATACCAGTGCGCTGAATTCAACACCTGTCTGAGGTGAGAGCGCCGAACACAATTCTTCCGCATCCGCCATAGCAGGCACCCATTTAGGGTGAACAAAGCTCGTTACCTGAATCCTGCGCACACCTGCATTCACCAGCCTACGAATGAAATCCAGTTTCATGTCCAATGGCAAAATGCGAGGTAAATTTTGGAGTCCATCTCGCAACCCCTGCTCTTCTATGATGATTGAATCGGAATTCATATATTTAGTTAATGAAGTTAACTATTTTTCAACAACCGCCAGCTTATTTTAAGCGTTTTTATTATTTGGCTATTTTACTCAATGTTTTACTTTCTGTTGGAAAGCTTTCAGCTCAAAATTTGACTGCACAACGTGATCTTACTGAACCGGGTAGTACTGCAGCGGAAGCCCTATGTGGACCAATAGAAATCATAACCCTTTGCAGCAACGATCCGGATAGTTTGGTCAATTTTTTTGAGGGCGGCTGGGGCTTGAGAAAGCTTGGACCCTTTGCTCCCAGCAACAGGGAAAAAAAGAGTTTGTCAAAGCAATGGCAACTCCCTGCCAACACAAACTTTCGGCTGATGTATTTTGACAGACCTGCAGCACCTGGAACAATACTTCTACGGGTAATCATCTTCGAAGAGAAATTTCCATTGATAAGAAGTGCTTACGGACCCGAAGAGAATGGACCCTTTACCATTGGATTCCCCAATGCCAGGCAGGAGAAAGTTCACGACAAAATGCTTTCACTGGGTTACAATACCCTGGCTCCAATGCAAGCTGCTCTTCTGAGCAAGCCGGATGGTTCCAAATACAAATACTTGGAAACAATCTACAAGGGGCCTGATTGGATTCATGCAGTTGGTATAGAAAGAGGAAATGGCATGCCTCAATTGAGCAATATTGATTCTGTGACCGGAATGGGTGGACCGGGCTATAGTGCCATGAATGTAACGGGTATGAGTGATACCATGATTGCTTTTCTCACCCAGATTCTGGGCTATGAATTGAGAAGAGATCAGGTGTGGACTACAGGCAATGGATCTGCTTTGGGACTTCCCGCTGGAATGCCTTTTCGTTTTGTTATTGCCTATGCAAAAGGGGCTACAAGTGGTCACTTCCTGCTCATGGATTTCCAAAAAAAAGAACCCATTTATTCTACCCATCCACCCCACTTACCTAATCGGGGAATTGGCATGTATACCGTAACAACGGATCAGTTGGAAGAAGTACTCACACGCTCCATTCAAGCGGGCATCAGCATTGTCTCTCCTCCCCGACTGTGCCGGGAACCACTTAAAGGGTCATATAAAAGCATGATCCTTCTCGCCCCCAACCAGGTATATATTGAAGTCATTGAAAGGAAAAAATAACCTCTCCAGAAACAATATCAACTCTCTTATCAGTATATTTAATGGAACATCGCTATCATATATATGATTCCTACTTCTATTCAACATCATTTACAGGAAGAAATAACTCTTTCACCTGAACAGATTGAATTCTATCAGATCAATCGCTTCATCAAGATTCGGAATGTACTGAACCAGACATCGCTGGAATTTTTCAACCAGGTAATATCAAATCGCCTTGAAAAATTTCGCGAAGAAAAAGTTGATCCACTTGAAAAACGCGACACCTATGGTAAGGCATTCTTACAAGTCATGAATCTGTGGCGGGAGGATGAACAAATTGCTGCCCTTATTTTTAGCAAACGATTGGCATCTCTTGCAACCCAATTAATGGGTACACAAGGAGTAAGACTTTACCACGACCAGGCATTGTTCAAAGAACCGGGTGGTGGTTTTACCCCCTGGCATGCCGATCAGTTTTACTGGCCACTGAGCAGTGATAAAACAATTACCGCCTGGATACCTCTGCAAGCAGTTCCGCGTGAAATGGGGCCATTGGAATTTAGTGCCGGAAGCCATCGAATTATTGAGGGCAGAGAATTGGGCATTTCAGATGAAAGTGAGCAAAAAATTGCAGAAAGATTAAAAATTACTGACTGTCCACATATTTCCGAACCCTTTGATCTCGGCGAAATCAGTTTCCATTCAGGCTGGGTATTTCACAGAGCCGGTCCTAACCTTAGCGGAAAAATGAGAAAAGTAATGACCATTATTTATATGGATAGTGAAATGAAATTGAAGGCACCTTCCAACAGCAACCAACAGGCAGACTGGGATACCTGGTGCCCCGGAGCAAAAATTGATGAAATCATAAATACGGAAATAAATCCGGTGCTATTTAGTTCTCCGAAATTCTGATAAAATCATAAACCAATATAATTACTAATTTTTTCTAGCATGAATAAAAAGGGCTTTATTGGCCGGCGAAATTTCATACGTCAATCAGCAACACTTGCTGCCGGAATATCTATTATTCCAAGACATGTTCTTGGAAGGGGGTTTATTGCACCCAGTGATCAACTTACCAAAGGCATTATTGGTGTAGGGGGAATGGGAAGAGTTCATATTGGATATCCGGATACCCGTTTGGTGGCAGTGTGTGATGTAGACAAAACCCATGTAGCAGCAGCTGAAAAAGCTGCGGGACAAAAAATTAAAACCTTTCATGATTTTCATGAACTCATTGCACTTCCTGAGGTTGACATTGTACATATTGCTACTCCCCCTCACTGGCATGCGCTCATGAGCATTGCAGCAGCAAAAGCCGGAAAAGACATCTGGTGCGAAAAACCCATGACCAGAACAATAGGCGAGGGCCTGCGGGTAAAAGAGGCAATGCAACAAAACAAACGCATGTTTCGTCTGAATACCTGGTTTCGGTTCAGAGATACCTTTTATGGCATGAATACAACGGTGAAGCCTATCAAAAAACTGGTAGAGTCCGGATTATTAGGCTGGCCACTTACGGTAACGGTTAGCAAGGCCACCGGCTTTGACTGGAAATTCTATTGGATCGGGAAAACAGACCTCTCTGAACAGCCCATACCTCCTGAATTAGATTACGACAGATGGCTGGGCCCTGCACCCTATAAACCCTACCACCCTCACCGTGTTCATGGAACCTTCCGCGGCTACTGGGATTACGATGGCGGTGGTCTGGGCGACATGGGGCAACATTATATGGACCCCATTCAATATTTTTTAGGCAAAGATGATACCAGTCCGGTCAAAGTTGAAGTTGATGCGGAACAACAACACTTTGATGCCTGTGGTACTTTTAGAAAGATCACTTATACCTATGCAGACGGTTGTAAAATAATTTTAGATGGAGAAAGCAAAGATGCCAGCACACCTTACATTGAAGGACCAAAAGGTAAACTCTTTGCCGGCTTTCAATCAACCATACCCAACCTGATGGAAAAGATTGCTGCCATGCCTGACCCTGAACCTCAAATGACTGACTTTGTTGAAAGTGTAAAAACCAGAATACCCTTTGCATTGAATGAAGTCAACGGGTTCCGATCCTGCACCCTGATTAACATGGGAAAAATTGCCTTGCAATTAGGTAGAAACCTTGAATTTGATCCCCAAAAAATGCAATTCATACAAGATGATGCAGCTAACCGAATGATTAATCCGCCAATGCGGGGTCCTTGGCATTTATAATACCATTGAGAAGATGAAAAAAATTATACTACTCACTCTACTGTTATCCTCCTATCTGATTAGCGAATCTCAGGAAGATGCTGTTGGCACAGTTCTAAAGTCATTTCCCTATCTGCAGACAAAAGATATTTCATCAGTATTGTCATTGATGGATCAATGGGACAAGCAACAATGGATACAGCTAATTAGCAATTTAGATCAGGTAAAAAAATCTGTAGCTACTGAATATGCCATCAATGCCTATGTCAACCATGCCACTCAAAAATCGGATTTGAATGCAACAATCACATCTCACCTTAGTACCGGATTAAAAAACATTACAACGAATTCCGGAAAAAAATTCCTGTTGCAACAACTTTCTCTTCTCGGTAATGAAAAATCTATTGTATCCATTCGACCCTTACTCAAAGATGCAGCATTGTCAAGTGATGCTGCGCGAACCATAGCAACTATTGGAGGTCGGATGGCAGATAAGGTATTGAAAAAAGCTTCCGGCTCTTCCAATCTGATTGAAAAAACATCAGCTCAATCAGCACTGCAATATTTATCTGCCGTTAACACCTCTCTGCCTGAAACTCCTGCAAAAACAAGCATAACACCTGACAATGAAGTGCAACAACTTTTACAGCTGCAGGATCACATGGAAAAGGCCAACCTCCTTTTTCAAAAAAAACAAATCCTGATAGCAGCAGGAAAAATCAAGGGTATCCGTGCATTGGCCTTTACGAGGTCTTTTCTAAAAGATCCACAACTGCAATCTTTTGTTGCACCGGTCGTAATCCGGCAAGTATTGAATGATCCTACTTTAAATGGGCCACTGGTAACGCAATGGATGCAGGAAGCACAACAGGCATTAAAGGGAGAAGACAGTTCCGAATTGATGAAATTATCACAGGCACAGGCAAACAGAATTAATCAGGAACCGGGGTTTATCTCCCTCTTCAATGGAAAAGATTTATCAGGTTGGCAGGGACTTGTTGGAAACCCCATCAGTCGTTCCAAAATGACACCCGAGCAACTCGCTACTGCACAAGCCAAAGCCAATGAATCTGCCCGCCAGGATTGGGTAGTAAAAGACGGACTCCTGATTTTCACCGGCCATGGTGACAACCTTGCCACCGTAAAAAAATACCGCAATTTTGAAATGTGGGTAGACTGGAAAATAACAGAAAAAGGGGATGCCGGTATATATCTGAGGGGTAGTCCCCAGGTTCAAATTTGGGATACCAGCAGAAGGGAAGTAGGTGCGCAGGTCGGTTCCGGTGGACTTTATAACAACACCATACATCCATCTAAACCTACCCAAGTGGCAGATAACCCGATTGGAAGCTGGAATACTTTTCGCATCATCATGCGGGGTGAAAAAGTAACTGTTTTTCTAAATGGAAAAAAAGTCACCGATGAAGTAACCCTCGAAAACTACTGGAATCGTCAACAAGCAATTTTTCCTGAAGAACAAATTGAACTACAGGCACATGGCACTTATGTGGCCTACAGGAACATATTTTTAAAAGAACTTCCTGATGAGGAAGATCTCCTGGATTCGAGAGAAAAGGCAGAGGGATTTTATCCCCTCTTCAATGGCAAAGACCTGACCGGTTGGACAGGTAATCTCAATGGCTATCAGGCGGAAGATGGAATGATAGTAGTTCATCCTGAAAAAAGCAGCGGAAATCTTTATACAGAAAATACCTATGCTGACTTTGTATTACGATTCGATTTTCAACTAACACCCGGTGCCAATAATGGCATCGGCATCCGTGCACCGCTGAGCGGAGATGCCGCATATCTCGGAATGGAAATACAGGTGCTGGACAATGAACATCCAAAATACGCTCAGCTGCAACCATATCAATACCATGGATCTGTTTATGGTGTTATTCCTGCCAAGAGAGGATTTTTATTGCCTGCAGGTCAATGGAATACGGAAGAAATCAGTATCCGCGGTGATGAAATAAAAGTAACACTTAACGGTACAGTTATTACCGAAGGAAATCTCTCTGCGGCCGGCAAAAATGGTACAATGGATCACAAAGAACATCCCGGCTTGCTTAGAAAAGAAGGGCACATCGGATTTCTAGGACATGGTGATGTAGTTCGGTTTAAAAATATAAGGATTAAGAAAATGTAAATTCCTCTTGCTCCATTTAGCCAAGGACACAAACGTATTTAATTGCTGTAGATTTTCCTGCACAGATAATCGGTAGCTTGATTTGGGTTTGTCAATATCTAACCGGCCAAACTTTATCTGCAATTCGTTGTGCCAATAAAAATGGATTGCCCTCATCGCGATTGGTTAAAAGAACAATTGCCCTTTGCTCTTCCGGGAAAAGTAAAATATGATTCCTGAAACCTATGCTACTGCCGGAATGATGTGGGAGAAACTTGCCACGAATTTCATCAACGTGCCAGCCAAATCCATAATTGACCGGTGATCCATTGTCTAATCTTGCTCTTTGCCATGCAACTTGCTGTACGGTATCCGGAATAAGCCTGTATTCCAAAAGTGCAGTGATCCATCGACTATAATCCAATACATTGGTATAAATACCACCATCACCCAATACAGCACTGGTAAGACTTTGATCTGTGACCTTCCAACCATTCCCTGTTCGGGAATGACCCAATGCCCTGTTCTTGACACGACTCTTACCTTCCTCGAACGCAATTGTTGCATACATCCCGAGTGGCTGAAAAATATGCCTGCGCAAATAACCGGCAAAATCTTCCCCGCTCACCTTTTGAACAATAAGCGCCAACAAAGCATATCCCGTATTGCTGTAGCGATAAGCAGAACCGGGTGTAAAATACAATTCACGGGTGGAATGCATTAATCTGAGACAATCCTTATCAGATAGCTGTCGGGTTTGAGCGGCGGGAATCAAATCTTCATAATCAACCAGCCCCGAAGTATGCGTAAGTAGGTTCCGTATTGTAATTGCCTTCGTATATGCCGGCATATTATCAAGGTAGTTATGGGCAGGTGAGTCAAGTGACAATTTGCCTTTCTGACACAACTGTAAAATAGACATTGCAGTAAATTGCTTGGTAAGTGAAGCAAGCCGATAACAGGTGGAAGTAGATACTTTCTCACCTGTTGTTGTATTTTTCAGGCCATATCCTTGTGCATAAATTACTTTTCCTTTTTCATATACCAGGACAGAAGCACCGGGCGAACCTATGCTATCATAAGATTGAAGTATTTCATCGATAGGCTTTGCTATGTTACTTTTCATGGCATCTTTCCGGCTTTGTGCGGAGGAGTTCGGAATCAAAAAAATAAAATCAACTGCCAGAAGTATCAACGGTAGGAAGAAGCGCATGAGGTGGAAATTTGATTGAACAATTTACAAAAATAAGATGGAATGGAGGGGATGTAACGGGTTGAAAAGGTTTAGAAGTAACCGGAATAATCTGAAATAAGGAATATCTTTACCAACTTGAAATGTTCAACTTATGCGTAAAAGGTGGTTGGGTTATTACTGTTGCTTGATAGCCCTTTTACTTAATACGAATGTTGATGCCCAGAGTTACGTCTTTGCCCGTCTGGATGGCATTCCAGTAAATACTGCAGGATGGAATTTTCAAGGCAGTTCGGCTGTCGGCAATCTTATTGATAACAACGACAGTGAAGTTATATTGTGCCCTGCCCGACCTTCGACCAGTGGCGCTGTTTTTTTCAACCAACCTATTAACTTAACAATCTGCAATAAGTGGAAGGCTGAATTTGATTTTAGAATGTTTGATGGAACTGCAGCTGACGGAATTGCATTTTGCTTTCTGGAATCCCCCCCATCCGGATTTGTTTCAGGTGGTGGAATGGGAATTCCAAGTTCTGCCAACGGACTAAAGGTTTGTTTTGATACCTATAATAATTGTACCACCCCAACCAATAGCCGTGTTCCCAAAATACAAATTAGATGGGGTGTTGGGTACAATGAATGTTGGTCACAACCAACACTTGAAAATACAAATGGCTCTCTTTCATTTATCCGTTCAAACAGTTATAACCGGGCACTGATAGAATATGACAATGGTAATATCCGTGTTTCCGTCAATGGAAATTTGTTATTAACGGGATTTCAAACTTTTAACTTCACAGGCTACCTCGGATTCACTGCCAGTACCGGCGGCTTAAATGACAATCACTCCATCAGGAATGTAATCATTTATACCGATATGCCTCCCTCTGAGGCAGGTGGCATCAATGGTGAACTGATTACTTGCCCGGGTGAAACCATACCCATTGGTACATCAGCAACTTCAGGATATACTTATAATTGGCTACCGGCCACCGGACTTAACAGCCCCACCATTGCCAGCCCGATTTTTACTGCGGAAAATATTACAGATACGGTTCAAAGTATTGTATATAAGGTACAAACTTCTTTTACCAACAATCCCGGTTGTTTTTCAATAGACAGCATCCGAGTTATTGTCAGGCCCAAACCGACAATTAATTTTAGCAGACCGGGCATCTGCCTCAATGATGCTGTTGCAACTTTCATCGATAGCTCATCTACCAAAGACCCTGCCTCACTACCCTTTAGCTACCAATGGTTTTTTGACGACCCCTCAGCAACAGCAGCTAATCCGAATTTTTCAACATTGAAAAATCCATCTCATACATATAGTGCAGCAGCAGTGTATCAGGTAAAAAGCAAAGTGACGACCGCTGCTGGTTGTGTAGATAGTTTGACGCTGCCATTTACGGTAAACGGGAGTATACCAACCGCTGATATGATCTTAACAAGTGATCGCAATTTTTGCAGCAACGAGAAATTTGTTTTATTGGATCGATCTACTGTAAATTTTGGAAGTCTTACCAAGATTGATATTTTTTGGGACGCACAAAACAATCCTTTGGTAAAAACCATCGATGAATTCCCATTCATTGGAAAAACATACAACTACCAGTATTCCAGTTTCTCCCAACCATCTGAAAAAAGCATCACACTGAAATACGATGTTTATTCGGGTATCACTTGCAAAAGCAGCATTACCCAAACTTTCACCCTCATCTCCAGCCCGTTGGTGTTATTCAATTCAGTAACCCCCCGGTGTGATAATCAGCCTGCGTTTTTACTCACTGAAGCCGCTGAAACGACCGGAGCAAATGGCATTGGCAGCTTCTCTGGCAACCATGTTTCTGCTGTCGGTCTTTTTACTCCACAAGTTGCGGGAAGTTTTCCCATACAATACTTATTTACCAATGCAGCTGGCTGCCGCGATTCTGCATCTCAAACAGTTCAAGTCAATGTATCACCTGACATCAATGCCGGCTTTGACCAACTGGTTCCGGAAGCAAAAACAATACTCTTGGCCGCAACTGCCACCGGAGGCGCTGACTTGCAATTCAGTTGGCAGCCACGAATCTATTTAAATGACCCAATAATACTTCAACCACTTTGCACTCCCCTACAAGACATTTCATATCGTCTGGAAGTAACCAATGCAGAGGGCTGTGTTGCAACAGACAGCATCAATATCAAAGTACTTTTTTTACCCAAAGTTCCGAATGTTTTTTCTCCTAATGGCGATGGCATCTACGATACCTGGCAAATCAAATATTTAATAGACTACCCCAATTGCCGTATCCAGGTGTTCGCAAGGTCTGGACAATTGGTTTTCCAGTCTGTTGGATATGGCACTCCATGGGATGGAACCTGGAAAGGACAGCCACTCCCCATTGGAACATACTACTACATCATACAACCCGGATTAGGCTTAGAGGTAATCAAAGGATCTGTTTCTTTAATCCGATGAACTTTTATTCCTCCACCTCAATTGAGTAAAATGAGCATCTCCTGACAGGTGATGGAAGTCATAATTATACGACTGATTATAAATGCTTTATCTTCGAAGTTCAGTCAAAAAAAAAGTATGACTACTGAAAAATCTACATGTATTGTTGTTCTTGGAGCGGGCATGGTTGGAAGTGCTATAGCCAGAGAAATGGCAAAAACACATAATGTGATTGCCATCGACCAGTCGGAAGAAAGGCTGAATCAGCTCAAAAAAAACAACCCGGCAATACAATGTTTACAGAAAAATCTATTGGACAACAGCAGCAGCTTTAAGGACTTGCTCTTACCCGCAAGTCTAGTAATATCCGCTGTTCCGGGCTTTATGGGGTATGAAATTTTGAGGAAAATTATTTGTGCCGGCAAAAATTGCGTAGACATATCATTTTTTCCTGAATCAATAACCGAACTCAACGAATTGGCAATAGAGAACGGCGTAAGTGTTGTGATGGATTGTGGTGTAGCGCCAGGTATGAGTAATCTCATACTCGGACACTACGAACCAAAGATGAAAATTGAAGAATTTGTTTTTTATGTGGGCGGACTTCCAATCAAAAGGGAAAAGCCATTTGAATACAAAGCACCTTTCTCTCCCATTGATGTTATAGAAGAATATACCCGTCCTGCAAGAATCAGAAAAAATGGGAGCAATCAAGTGGTTCCAGCCATGAGCGGCTTGGAGAACATTCATTTTGATGGTATTGGCCAACTGGAAGGATTTTATACAGATGGCTTGAGAAGTTTATTGGACTCCTTTCCCGACATACCTGAAATGACAGAAAAAACACTGCGCTACCCCGGCCATACCGAGCTAATCGAAACACTCCGATTGATTGGATTTTTTAAAAAAGAACACATCGAAGCTACTGCAAAGGTTTTGATAGAGTGTTGGAAACAAACTGAAGATGACCATGACCTGACGGTTATGAAGGTGCTACTCCGAGGAACAATCAACCAAAAAGAAACTTTAATTACCTATTCACTCCTCGACTTCTTCGATAAGAATGAATCCATCAGCTCTATGGCAAGAACTACAGGCTTTACCTGCTGTGCAATGGCTGAGTGTATGCTTGATAATAGATTTTCAAAAAAGGGGGTCTTTCCCCCGGAAATACCCGGGAAGGAAGAATATATTTTTAACTTCATCATCTCTTACCTAAAAAAAAGAGGTGTTGAATGGACTTATTCGGTTTCCTGATCATCATTCTTTGATTCGAGAAAAGATTGATTTTTTGGCTACATTTGACCGTATCTGGTTTAAGATGAGAAAATCACTATCGATAATCACCCTACTCTGCTTCATAATTCCAGCCATATCGGTTTACACTTTTCTATTGGCAGAAAAAGAAAACATCAAAAAAATAAATCGTGAAAAATTATTTTCTGAAAACAATTTCAATAACTGGATAAAAATTGAACTAACAGAGGAAGAAGCTCATCATCTTATTGAATGGGAAAATGACCATGAGTTTGAATACAATCAAAATATGTATGATGTTGTAAAAAGAGAGCAATCAGGAAATCATTTGATTTATTGGTGTTATCAGGATGTAGAAGAGTCTTTGATAAATGAACAGTTAGGTGAATTATTCAGCTACCTGTCCGGCGGACACTCAACCCGGCCGGAAACCCGACATCTGCTTGAAAAGGTATTTAAAAAACTATATTGCTCTACCCGGGGGGAAGAAACCCTTTTTATAAGTTCTACGCTCATCAGCAAAACACCATCTCAACCTGGCTTTTGTAGCGAATCATCAACAGAGGTGCCCACGCCACCACCCAATGACAATCGGATTTAAAAACGATTGACATTTTCGAACTATTTTATTTTTTACAGCATGAAAAAACTGGGCGTGTCCTGGTTTTTACTTGTGCTATGTCAGCTTGCATCAGCCCAAGTAATCACCGTAATAGACAAAATTTCCAGTGAGAAACTCGAATCAGTTAGTATTCGAGATACCTCACTCAAAATTCAGGTAGTCACAGATGATAAAGGAATGGCTAAAATATCTGCATTTCCCAAAGGCAGTAAGCTACTTCTTGAGAGAGTGGGCTATCTATCGCTAAATATCAGCATAGAACAACTTGAAAAAAAACAGTTCAAAGTTGAGTTATCTCCGGAACCTTTTGAATTAAACGAAGTTGTAGTAGCAGCCAATAAATGGAGTCAAATATCGAGAAACGTACCTGGTAGAGTCATCTCGATCCGTAAAAGAGACAGGGAACTGGCCAACACCCAGACAGCAGCGGATCTCTTGGGCCTGTCTGGTGAAATTTTTATACAGAAAAGTCAGCAAGCCGGGGGAAGTCCGATGATCAGGGGATTTTCAACCAATCGCTTATTGTACGCAGTAGATGGGGTAAGAATGAATACCGCCATTTTTAGAGCAGGTAATATTCAAAATGTAATCTCACTGGATGCTTTTGCGACAGAAAAAACCGAAGTTTTCTTTGGTCCGGGATCGATTGTTTATGGAAGCGATGCAATCGGGGGAGTGATGAGTTTTCAAACAGTTACTCCTCAATTCTCCAACGACTCATCTTCACTTAGAGCAGCCAATGGAACGCTTCGCTTTTCTTCTGCCAATGGTGAAAGAACTGCCAATGCCTCATTTTCATATGGCAAAAAAAAATGGGCGAGCTATACCGGCATAACACATTCCTCCTTCGGCAATCTGAGAATGGGCTCACGGGGTAATGACCAATACAGAAGAAATTTTTTTGTTGCCCGTATTAATGGAAAAGATAGTGTCTTGTCCAATCCTGACCCCTTGATTCAGCAACCATCCGGGTACGATCAAATCAACCTAACACAAAAGCTTCGTTTTAAACCGCATCAGGACTGGGAATTGAATTATGGATTTCACTATTCAGCAACCGGTAACTATAGTAGATATGATCGGCTCATTGAAAGACAAAACAATGGATTGCCCAGATTTGCAGTTTGGGACTATGGTCCACAAATATGGATGATGAATCTGTTATCAATACAACACAAAAAACGCACCCGGTGGTACGATCAAATGATCATTCGCAGTGCTTTTCAATTTTTTGAAGAAAGTAGAATTGACAGGGGACTCAATGCCTTTCGACTAAGGACCAATCTCGAAAAGGTAAATGCCTACTCTTTCAATGCCGACTTTGAGAAGAAACTCAACCGCCACGAATTATTTTATGGGATTGAGTTTGTGCAAAACAAAGTAAGTTCTAACGGAAGTGGTTCAGATATCAGAAACGGAAACCCTATTCCGGTACCTGACAGGTACCCCGCATCTTACTGGAAGAGCTATGCTGCATTTGCCAATTACCAGTACATTATCAATGATCAATTCCTGATGCAAGGCGGATTGAGGCTTAATTCATATCAGCTCGATGCAAACTTTTCTAAATTATTGCTTTTCTACCCCTTCCCCTTTACCAATGCACAACTAAACAACCGGGCAATAACCTATAGTTTAGGTGGCGTTTATAAACCTACAAAAGACTTAACTGTAAAATTCAATTGGAGCAAGGGATTTCGAGCCCCTAATGTAGATGATATGGGAAAACTCTTTGATTTTGTCAGCGGAGAAGTAGTGGTTCCTAATCCCTCCCTAAGCGCAGAAATAGCCAATAATGCAGAACTTGGAATCATAAAAATCTTCGGAAACTTTGCCAAACTGGACATGAACCTATTCTATACCAGACTCCAAAATGCTTTGGTCAGAAGACCATTTACTTTTAATGGCAGTGATAGTATTTTGTTCAATGGAACCATGAGCAGGGTTTATGCCATACAAAATGCTTCCTACAGCCGAATTGCCGGCATACAAGCTGGAGTGGAATTGATTTTTTCACCGAAGATTAGTTTGCTTACCCGATATAATTTCCAATCAGGTCAGGAGGAAATGCCCAACGGAGAAATCAGTCAGGCCAGACATGCTGCGCCCGGTTTCGGCATGAGCAGATTTACCTACAGAAAAAAGAACATAACTTTCCAGGCTGCTGCAATGTATTGTAGAGAAGTAAGCTTTGAACAACTCAATGCCGAAGAACGTGTCAAAACAGCTATTTATGCAAAGGATGCGGCTGGAAACCCTTATTCACCGGGATGGTATACACTTTCTCTTTCGATGAACTGGCAATGCAGAGAATGGGCAAGAATCGGGGCAGGGGTGGAAAATATTACAGATCAGAGTTATAGACCCTATAGTTCCGGTATCGCTGCTGCAGGAAGAAACTTTTACATCTCACTGCGCCTGGGAAAAAAATGAAATTGTAGTGCTCCCCCGGCTTTTTTGTAGCAGAATGTAAAAAAGCTGTAATTTTGCAACATCATTGCATTTAGTGGTAACATTAGGAACATACAGACAATGGCTTACAACATGTTTGATATTGTTGTACGGCTTTATAATTACCCCCACCCAGTGGTGGCATCACCATGATACTTCACTTACGTCTTTCTCTGCTACCGATTCTAAAGAGCAATCCAACGCATCATTGGAAACTGAAAGGGGCACCAATTGTAAGATCTGTTCACACCATTATAGTTGTCACAACAATGATGTACCGGACATACTTCCGGCAGTGAAAGAAGAGTTTACAATTACTTCCTGTAATCCAACCTACCTCATTTCGCTGCCTTTCTTGGGTAATCCTGCCGAAAGAGGTCCACCCTCCATTGGGTAAGTCCGGCACCAACCCGGCAGTTTTCGGTTAATCCGACAGACACTCGACCACAGTTGCAGGCAACTGTATTTCCCTTTTCCATTCACTCCCATGCTACGCGTTATACTTTACATATCTGTTTTTTTTGTGCCTTCCTCCCCGGTCATGGGTCAGGAATGTAGCATCCGGTTGGCAGGTCACGTAGAAGAGTCGGCCACGGGAGAAAAATTGATAGCAGCCACTATACGAATAAAAGAAACCGGGAGTCAGGTAGTAACAGATAAAAAGGGTGACTTTGTTTTCGACGGTCTTTGCCCGGGAAAATATACGCTGGTCATTAGCCACATTGGATGTGAGTCCATTGAAAGAAAAATACTACTCGACAAGGATCTGCATCTAGATTTGTTTTTAATCGGCATCCATTCCGACCTGAAAGAGGTTACGGTAGATGCCCGTCGCGGCACCAGGAACTCCGGCTTTAAAAAGGAGTTATCCGAGAGGCAGCTGGAGCAAAGCCGGGGAGGTACCCTGGGAGATGCCTTGAGTAAAATCAATGGTGTCACACTGTTGCAGACAGGTTCGACCATTTCAAAACCTGTCATACATGGGTTACACAGCAACCGCATCCTCACCATCAACAATGGCGTAAGACAGGAAGGACAACAATGGGGAAATGAACACGCACCGGAGATAGATCCCTTCATAGCTGACAAACTTGTGGTGATCAAAGGAGTGGACGAGCTCCGCTATGGATCGGATGCAATCGGCGGGGTGGTATTGGTGGAACCCAAAGCACTGGGAACCAACACAACTAAAAGAACAGAGGTCAACGCTGCTTTTTTCAGCAACAACCTGCAATATGTTCTCTCAGCAGTTCATGAACAATCGCTCAGGAAAAATCCCAATTTCCGCTACCGGATACAGGGTACTTTCAAAAAAGGGGGCAATGCAGCTACTCCTTATTATCGGTTGAACAACACAGGGAGCGAGGAAAAAAATCTTTCGCTAACGGCAGGCTGGAAAAAAAATAATTTTTCTACTGAACTATTCTATAGTCATTTCTCAACCCGAATAGGGATTTTCACTGGTGCACACATTGGCAATCTCACAGATCTGATCAATGCCATTGGCTCCGATCGGCCGGCAGATATTTTCCTGGGAGAAAAAACATATCAGATCCGTCGTCCTTCCCAGGAAGTAGCCCACCACCTGATCAAGTCAAAATCAATTCTCCAAAAAAAGGAACACCGGTTTACGCTCCAGCTGGCAGGACAATTGAATCACAGAAAAGAGTTTGACATCGTCCGCAATCCTTCTGTCACTCGTCCGCAAATGGACCTTCAGATTTTTACCTTTTCGGAAGAGATCATTTGGGAACATCCCAAAAAGAACAACTTCAGCGGAATGGGTGGGATCTCTTTATCTCAACAAGTAAATAATTATTCCGGGCGTTACTTCATCCCCAGCTATACTGCCTTCTCCACGGGAGCCTACTACATTGAAAAATGGAAAAAACATGCCTGGGATCTGCAAGCCGGGGTAAGGTTTGATGATAAAAGAATCAACACAACACGCCTGAAGTTCAACAGTGATACCATCAGCTATAAGTTTCACTTCACAACTTATGCTGCCTCCCTGTTTGCGGGCTATTCTCCCGATAACAGCTGGCAGTTGTATGCCTCACTTGCCTTTTCCAGTCGTGCACCACATGTAAATGAATTACTCAGCGATGGCATACACCATGGAACCGCAACTTATGAAAAAGGTGACATAGGTTTGCGCCCGGAGGAGTCACTGCATACTACCGTGGGTATTCGTTTCAACCATCCGGAAGGAAAGTTTGGATGGGATCTGCTGGGCTATATCAACCGCATCAATCATTTCATCTACCAACAACCACAACCAGCAACACCGGTGCTCACAATCAGCGGAGCTTTCCCACTTATCACCTACCGCCAGACAGATGCCACCCTGAGAGGTTTCGACGCATCTGCATGGATCAAACCTGTGAACAATATTGAATGGGTGACCCGTTATTCCTTTCTAGCAGCCAGAAACAGAACAACCAATGACTGGTTGATCTGGATGCCCGCCAATCGCCTCAGCAATGAGTGGACCTGGCAAATTCCGGGCAATGGAAGCCTCACCAACAAATATGTATCACTGGAATGGCTGCATGTAATGCAACAAAACAGGGTTCCGGATAACTCCGTCACCAAGCAGGACTACAAAGAACCGCCTGCTGCATATCACTTGCTTCATTTCAATGCCGGAACAACCATTCAACTGTTCAAAAAACCGGTAACCATAGGAATTGGCATCAGAAACCTGCTGAATACTGTTTATCGTGACTACCTGAATAGTATGCGCTATTTCACCGATGAACAGGGCATCAATGCCAGCATCCGATTAAAAATAGAATTATAACCCTTTATATTAAATCAAAAACAAAATGACCATGCAAATCAAAAAAATTTTCGCAATGTTCCTCCTGCTGACAACAGTATTGGTTTCCTGCAAGAAGGATGCCCATGAACACAACGATGAAGAAGTGATAACAACTCTCAGAGTGACATTCGCACCTGTAGGGGGTGGTAACAATCTGGTTTATCAATACGATGACGCTGATGGACCAGGGGGCAACCAACCAACAAAGGAAGAAATTGTATTGCAGCCTAACAAATCTTACAATGTTACGCTGCAATTACTGAATAAAACAGTAAATCCGGCAGAAGACAAAACTGATGAAATAAGACAAGAGGGCACATCACATCGTTTCTATTATGAACCTGCCGCAGGAAGCAACATAACTGTATCCGGACTAGACAATGATGCCAATGGTGTGGCACTTGGACTGACTAGCAATTGGGTGAGCGGAGCTGCTGCAACAGGGAAAATTAAAATCACCCTCCGACACTACGGTGGGAATCCACCTTCAAAGGCAGCCAATGACCCGGTGAACAGCAACAAATCATCTACTGACCTTGAAGTTGAATTCAATACCAAAATTCAATAACAAGAAATTCAGACACATTAGCATTTTCACAGATAAAAAGACCCGGACAAAGTGCCGGGTTTTTTTATTCAAAACAATGAGGGAAAAAAGTTGTCATACAATAATTGAAAATGAACTTTCTGGCACAAAATATGTTATAATGGCTTGCAGAAACATTCAATAAAATTTCATTTATATAATGCATAAAGGATTGCTCATATTCTGCTTGCTTTTTATAGGTATTGCTCAAGTTGATTTTCCTGAGAACATGCGTTCCATTGAAGCTGTTTCTGCCTCCATTCAAGTATCTGATGAAAGCAATTCGGTTCCCGTAAAAAAAATGCCCATAGGAACACAGGGTGAACTCGAAGAAGATAGTTCTGATGAGGATGGAATTCCTGCAGATTTTTATCCCTCAGAAAATAATTTACCCGTAATTATTATATACCAGGTATTAAAGCCGATTAGCGCGTCGCTATTTCAACCGGACGCATTTACACCTCCTCCCCGGCTCATCTGATTCCGTGGGCAACTGCCCGAATTTTCTCAATACTTAATCAAAACTAATGAAGACATTGATCTATGTCTGCTTGTCGATCATTTTTATGACCGCCTGCAGTGAAAAACCAACATCGAAGGAAAACAAAAAGTACCAGGTTATTCATCCGCTTATAAAGGATACTTCTTACGAAAGGGAGTATGCCGCAACCATTAATTCAATCCAGAATGTTGATATCCGCAATCGAATCAAAGGGTTCATTGAAGAAATCTATGTTGATGAGGGGCGAAAAGTTGTAAAAGGCCAATTGCTTTTCAGATTGAACAGTGCCGAAATAGAACAATTGGTAAGAAAAGCAGATGTAATGATACAAACTGCCGAGGCTGAGTTGAGAGGAATAGAAATCGAATATGAAAACACTAAGAAATTATTCGACAAGAATATCGTGTCTAAATCTGAATTAGACCTTTCAGCAACAAAAGTGCAACTCAACAAAGCAAAATTACGTCTGGCAAGAGTGGAAAAAGAACAGGCACAATTACATCTGACTTTTACAGAGATTCGTGCACCATTCAGTGGTGTAATCAATCGTATACCTTTTAAAAAGGGGAGTCTTGTAGATGAAGGTTCTTTACTAACCTCAATCTCAAACAATGAATTTGTTTATGCTTACTTTAATGTTTCTGAAAGTGAGTACCTCGATTATCTCCAAAACAGACAAAAAGCCGATCGTGTTCAACTGATATTGGCGAACAATAGCCTATACCAGGAATCCGGCATCATCGAAACTACAGAATCAGAAATTGATGCATCAACCGGAAATCTGGCATTCAGAGCAAAATTCCATAACTATAAAAATCTACTGAAACAGGGATCCAGTGGAAAAATTCTTTTACCCGCACACGTTAAAAATGCAATCCTCATACCACAAAAATCGACCTTTGAAATACAAGGAAAGATTTTCCTATATGTGGTAGGAAAAGAAAATAAGGTATCTGTAAAAAAGATTTCCCCGCTTTATCGATTGTCTAACTTTTTCGTTGTAACAGATGGTATTACAAAAAATGATCTCATCATCCTTGAGGGGATACAAAGTTTGAAAGAGGGAGAAAAAATTCAAACTGAGCTTATTTCTATTCCGGACTTTTCTTAATTGAACAATTTAGACACATGAAATTAAATTTTACAGAAAGACCCGTACTCTCAATTGTAATATCGGTCTTTATTGTTCTGCTCGGTATGATTGCATTGTTAGGGTTACCCACCACCCAATTTCCCAACATTGCACCTCCTGAGGTAACAGTTACTACCAAGTATACGGGTGCCAATGCAGAAACCTGTGTGAAAGCAGTAGTAACCACATTAGAAAGAGCCATCAATGGCGTACCGGGGATGTCTTATATGTCTTCAGTATCCGGCAATGATGGCACAAGCGTTATTTCCATAGTTTTCAAGTCCGGAACTGACCCCGACATTGCCGCAGTAAATGTGCAGAATAGGGTTTCAGCGACCATAGACGAGTTGCCGCAGGAGGTAATTAGATCCGGTGTAATCGTTGAGAAAGTTCAAAACAGCATGCTTCTTTACATCAATCTAATTAGCAATGACACTACTTTAGATGACAAGTTTCTTTACAATTTTGCTGATATCAATATTTTGCCGGAACTAAAAAGAATTGAAGGCGTTGGATTCGCAGATATCATGGGAATGAAGGAATACTCGATGCGCATTTGGCTGAATCCATTAAAAATGAATGCGTACCAGGTATCAAGTCAGGATGTTGTTACTGCCCTTCAACAACAAAATATTGAGGCTGCTCCGGGAAAAATTGGTGAAAGCTCCGGAAAAGAAGCCCAGTCTCTGCAATATGTACTGAAATACATAGGTAAATTCAACAATGAAGAACAATACAGGAACATCATCATTAAAAGCCCCGAGACTGGTGAAGTTTTAAAACTAAAAGACATTGCAGAAATTGAAATGGGGTCTCAAGTTTATGATGTAGTATCAAAGGAGAATGGAAAACCTTCAGCAGCCATACTACTCAAACAGCGTCCTGGAAGCAATGCCCGAGAAGTAATTAGTAACATAAAAACAAGGATGGAGCAACTCAAGAAAGGGTTTGCCGCTGATATAGATTATACCGTAAGCTATGATATTTCCCGTTTTCTTGATGCCTCCATTCAGGTAGTACTGAAAACATTGTTGGAAGCATTCTTATTGGTTTCCCTAGTCGTTTTTCTTTTCTTAGGAGATCTACGATCAACCCTCATTCCTGCTTTGACAGTACCTGTATCAATCATAGGAACCTTTTTGTTCATGCAATTGCTGGGGTTCTCGATCAACCTCATCACATTGTTTTCCCTGGTATTGGCCATAGGAATTGTAGTTGACAATGCAATTGTCGTAGTAGAAGCTGTTCACTATAACATGCAGCAGTATCACCTTAGTCCAAAGGAAGCAACACTCAGGGCCATGAAGGAAATTTCAGGTGCTATTGTCGGAATTACATTGGTAATGTCAGCAGTTTTCATCCCCGTATCTTTTGTCCCGGGTCCATCTGGTATCTTCTTCAAAGAATTCTCTTTGACCATGGCGGTTTCCATCATTCTCTCCGGAATAGTCGCACTTACTTTAACACCCGCCCTGTGTGCTATGCTACTTCGTCCACACCAAACTGGTCACACCCCAAAAGGCCCTATTCAAAAGTTCCTGGCGGCATTCAATTACAGATACAATCAATCGGAATCCAAACTGGTGCGCACCATTGAACTGATCTCACCACGCAAAGGATTATTGTTCTTTATTTTACTTATTTTCTGCGTTGCAACGGGTATTATTGGAAAAATAACACCTACCGGCTTTATTCCAAATGAAGACCAGGGAACAGTGTACGTAAACATCACCACTCCTTCAGGAGCAACCCTGGAAAGAACAGAAAGAGTTGTTGAAGAAGTTCAAAAAGTAGCCAGTAGCATGGATGAGGTGGAATCAGTCTCCAGTCTGGCAGGATTTAATGTTTTGACCGATGGTACCGGCGCCAACTTTGGCATGAACCTTATCAGCCTAAAAAAATGGGATGAACGAATTAAATCTGACTTGGATGTAATCAATTATCTCCGCGAAAAAACCAACTATATCCGCGATGCAAAAATCGATTTTTTTACTCCCCCCCCCATCCCGGGCTATGGAAATGCGAGTGGCTTTGAATTGAGATTGCTTGACAAAACCGGATCAGGAGACATCAAAGCGCTGGAAAGAGTTACCAATCAACTGGTCGTTGATCTGAATCAGCAAACTGGAATTGCAAACACTTTTACTTCATTTGATGCATCCTATCCTCAATACATGGTCAATATCGACTATTTAAAAGCAGCGCAAAAGAATGTAATAGTACAAGATATCCTGGGCAGCTTGCAAACATATCTGGGAAGTAACTATAGTACCAATTTCATCAAATTCGGTCAACTTTATAGAGTAATGGTGCAGGCCGCACCAGAATTCCGCGCACATCCGGAAGATCTACTCAAACTAACGGTTAAAAATAAACAGGGTGAATTGGTTTCAATGGGTAGCTTGGTGAGCATCCAAAAAGTATACGGTCCGGAGCAAATCACACGTTATAACATGTATCCCTCGGCCATTATCAATGGCGAAGCAGCCCCCGGATTTAGCAGTGGCCAGGCCCTTGATATCATTAAAAAGACTGCAGCCGAAAAACTACCTCGTGGGTATGATATCGACTGGGCCGGTGCGTCAAAAGACCAGGCCAATCAGGGCAATGAGTCAATCATCATCTTTGCCATTAGTTTACTTTTCATTTATCTGCTCCTTTCTGCACAGTACGAGAGTTTTTGGCTGCCACTGCCGGTACTACTTTTTCTGCCTACCGGAGCAGCCGGTGCTATGGGATTTCTTTACTTCATGGGATTAGAAAACAACATCTATGCGCAGATTTCTATCGTTATGCTCATCGGCTTATTAGGGAAGAATGCCATTTTGATCGTTGAATTTGCCAACTTGAAAGAAAGTGAAGGAATGACTGTCGTTCAAGCAGCCATCGAAGCTGCCCGTGTCAGATTGAGACCAATCATCATGACATCCTTTGCCTTTATTGCAGGCTTACTTCCCCTATTGTTTACTACCGGGGCCGGTGCAATTGGAAACAAAACCATCGGAGCCACAGCAACCGGTGGTATGCTTTTCGGAACCCTGTTTGGCTCAATAATTATTCCCGGTCTATATATCATCTTTTCCCGACTCCATGCGGGTAGATTCAAAAAATCAACTCAAACTGTAACAGCTTCGTAATGAAAATATTTCATTTAATTATCGGCGGATTGTTGCTCCTCTTGCTCGGATGTGGAGTTCCTGCCCCCCTTTCCAATCAATCAGTACGCCCGGCAGATCTTCCCGCTATCGGAAAAACTGACTTCGATCCAAACAAAACTGATACGTTGCTCTGGTCTGAAATTGCCAATGATGCAATACTGAATGCATACATTGACAGTGCCATCCAGAACAATTTCAACATTAAAATGGCCTATCAAAAACTTGAACAGCTCCGACAAGTAAGGGTTCAAACCAAAGGGGCTCTGTTACCACAGGTAAATCTGGGTGCTGCTGGTTCCTTAAGAAAATTTGGCCTTTATACCATGGATGGTGCCGGTAATATTGTTACGGAGATAATACCGGGTAAATTGGTACCAATTGACTTACCGGATATATACACCGGCATACAGGCCTCCTGGGAGGCAGACATCAGAGGAAAGTTGAAAAATCTGGACCGGGCAGCATTGACCCGCTTTCTTGCCGGAACAGATGGTATTCAATTCGTAGTAAGCGGGATCATTTCAGATGTGATTGTTTCTTATTATCAATTGATAACTAAGGACAATGAATTACGCGTAATCAGGGAAAGTGCGGAAAAGGAAAAAGAAGCGCTGGATTTTATCAGGGCTCAAAAAGATGCCGGTAAAACCAATGAACTAGTCGTTCAACAATTTACTGCTCAATATTATAATTTAAAAGTACTGGAAAGAGAAGTTATGCAGGAAATTGTTAAGGAAGAGAATAGATTCAATCTTTTACTCGGACGCTATCCGCAACAAGTCAAAAGAAACAGCGAAACACTCTATTATCAGGATAATATCTGGAAAGGAAAAGTCAATTCCGGAGTATTACTGAATCGCCCCGATATTCGTGCAGCTGAAAAAAATGTTGCTGCTGCACGTCTTGATGTGATGGCAGCCAGAGCCTCCTTCTATCCATCGTTCAACATCAACTTGAATGCCGGCTTACAATCATTCGGTTTCAATTATTTTTTCGTTGCACCTGAATCTATCATGTACCAGCTGGCAGGTAACCTCTTGAGTCCCTTAATCAATAAAAGTAGTCTTCGGGCACAGTATGGCTATACGAAAGCAGCGCATGCCGATGCTATTTTACAGTACCGCCAATCTCTTCTGACTGCATTCATGGAAGTTTCAGGTGATATCAGCGAATTAAGACACCTCGAAAACATCAAACAATTGTCTGAAAGCAAATTGAATGAGTACCAAAAGGCAGTTGAAAGCTCATTTGATCTTTATAAAGCTGCACGTGTATCTTACCTGGATGTATTGATCAGCCAACAAAATGCCTTGCAAGCCAATTTAGAATTAATTAGAATTTACCAACGCAGTAGAGTTACCCAAGTAAAGCTTTTCCGCAATCTGGGTGGGAGATGGGGATGAAGATACTAACTATCAAAGTTGAGCAACAAAATCCTCTGCAAAAGCAAATGAGAGGGTCATACCTGCTCCACCCACCCCATTTACGATCCAAACTCCCGGATCAACTTCTAAAATGAATTCACTTTTAGGTTCTAGTAATTTTGAATAGATGCCGTTCCATGATTGAATAATAGACCAATCTTTAGCGACTAGTATTTGTTGAAGATACTTTAAAATTAAAATATTGATATGTGATGAATCGAATGGAGTGAAATCATTCCCATATTCATGACTATCCCCAATAGTCAACTCGCCAAACTGATTTTGTGAAACCATAACATGTATCCCGTACTTCAAATATTCATTATGTGTTTTTTGATAATAATCACGTAGCCTTTCGAGAGATGCTGCCACAGTAAAACTTTTATAATGTATCAAGGACAAGCCGCCACAGATGGACGGTCCTATATTATAATCATCTGGCTGAGATATTATCCGCATCATTTGGAGCTTACATTTTGTAAAATATTGACTGAAAACATCTGGATAAAGTGAATCAAAATCAGAACCGCTACAGATTACTATTAAATCTGCTTCTATCTTTTTACTTTCAACTTTAATATATCCTGGTTTGACTTCAGAAACAAAATGATTATAATAAAATTCTATAGCGTATTTAAAGGTAAAAAAAGAGGATAGTTCATTCATAATCACTCTGGATTCAATAATCATTTCATCGTTACTCCATAGACCTCCAATGCATGTAGTCGGATTAACTGAAGGGAATTTTTCTACTAGTTCTTTTTTTGAGAGAAACTCGATAGGACGTGTATCTGCATATGTAGCTGCCACTTCCTCTATAACATCCATTTCCTCGCCACACTGTGCAATGTGTAAACTTCCAGATTGATTATACCAGTTATTGGTTTCATGACAAATTTGCTTCCAAACTTCCCGCGTTCTAATGGCTCGGTCATATAATACTCCGTCGGGCTGTCCAACTGGCCAAATCATTCCAAAATTTCTTATAGACGCACCCAAAGGTCTGGAGGTCTTTTCAAAAACCTTTACTTTCCAGCCTTTAGCCGCAAGAGCTCTCGAAGTAGCCAATCCAACAATACCTGAACCTATAACAATAGCACTATTACTCATATATTAAGGAATTATATTTTTTATAAAATCCAATCATAGTGATAATCAAAAGTATTATTCCAACAATCGATGCGATATAAAAAACCAATTCAAAAAAATCTATCCACTTAATTGTAAGGGTAGCATATTCTTTTACAAACAAAACGACTACTGTTCCAAGATAACCAAATGCATCTGCTATATACATCACAAAACCAACGTTTCCCCTTATTTTATAGGTAGCCAACATTCTCTCATAGTACAAGCAATTTTTTGCCACGTATCCCATATATAATCCAGTCGTTGCTGCCAGCATCCATGAAAATAAACTTATATAGCCCGAGTGATATAAAGATGTGCTCAACAAACAAACACATAGACCTAAGAAAACAAAAATATGAATGCCTATAAAAGCAGTTATATTTTTTTTGATTCTGTAAAACAAAGCCAAGCCAGCTATAACAATAATGGAGGTAATTGAGCTCATCTTTGTGAAAATATAAGAATCCCCAACATAGCCTGCCTCTTTCCACAAATCAGCTGCAAAATCTTCACTAAAATCTCTTATTATAGTAAGTAAAGCATACGTAATAACAGCTGGGAATATCAACTTGCCGAATTCTTTAAGAAATATTGAGCGTTCTTGTTTATTCATAGGTTTTCGCTCTGTTCTATGCTCTTTGTCTTCTTCTGAAGGATTCGGAGACCGATTTAAAATCTGTGAAAAAAATAGCAATGGAATAATAAAGATAGCTCCTGCATAAAATGGCATCCAGAATTCACTGATAAAGGAGAAGGAAAGTAAAATTCCACCAATCGTTTTGGCCAATCCGGAGGAAAAGATAAATGTTACAGATAGAAAAGCTGCCAAAAAATCAGTTAATCGTCTGCCCTCTAGGTAGCTAAAAACAATTCCCCATATCATACCTAATGGCAATCCATTGATAAACATAAAAATAAACTTAAATTCAAAAGGAACCAATGCGAATAAAAGTAAACTTAGCCAGCCAATTCCAATTAGTACTAGTATGTATTTTTTTCTCTTTGTTCTATCCAGCTCAGCGATGAATTGAATACCAATAAACTTACTCACCATGTATCCAACTACCTGAGCTGTTACGAGTACTACTTTATAAGAAATCCCAAACTGGGTGAATGCTGAAAAAGATGCAGCCGTATAAGGTTTTCGGATACCGTACATGGATGTGTAGACCATGAAGGCAGAAAATGCCATTAACCAAATAATCGCTATTTCTCTAACATTTTTCTTAACTGAAATGCTAGACATTATTTGAGGTATATGAACAGATTATAGGAATTAATTCGTCCATTTGATCAATGATAAAGTCAGGCTCATAGTTTTGAAGTAGAGATCGAGGATAACTACCTGTTGTAACAGCTACAACGCATCCACAACCTGCATTTCTTCCCTCTAAAATATCTACTTCTGTATCACCCACCTTTAAACACTCCTTTGGATCTGTAATTCCAAACTGTGTAAGCAACTTTTGAATCATGAATGGTGAAGGACGCCCCTCTGCCACCTCATCACTGCACACAACAGCACTTGCGAATCTCAATGCATTCCACCCTACCTTATTCAAGACGACATTGGTTATTTCTCTGGTGAACCCTGTATTCAAACCAAAAGGGATATTATTTCTAACCAGCCATTCAAATGTTTCTAGTACACCGGGTAATGGGTATATTGAAACTTCGGAATAAATATTTTTCATCTCACTTACAAAATCATCGTGTACTTGTATTATTTTGTTTGAGTCCCAATCTAAATGATTTTGTGAGACAAGCATTTGAATTGCTTGCAATTTCTTATATCCCATTACTGAATCTGCTTCTTCGTCTGAAATGGTCAAACCATTTTTATGAAATGTTCTTATAAAGGCATCTTTCACAAATCCCTCATCAGAAACAGTGGTTCCAGCAATATCGAAAACTACAGCTTTAACTTTCATATAATTTGACTATTTAAATGCCTTTTAATCATGGTTTCATATTTACTTAAATCAGGTACTGAAATCTCTGGATTTTTTGCTTTATCATCCCATTGCCGAATTAAAACATAGAGTTCAAAATTCTCTTCCTGTTCAAAATCCCTTGCCTCATTTTCATTCATACTACCACCCTGATACATCAATGTGGCTTTACTTGCTTCAGATAACCCGTTATAATAATTTGGAAACTTATGTGTTAAATATCTTTTTGCACGAACATGAGCATCAACTGATGAATAAATGCGATTAGAAAAACCCTGGGACGCTAAATATCGACTTCCAATTGCTTCGTGATCAACAACCCCAAATTGGTTCATCCGACTGACAGGCAATTTGTACTCTAATAAATGACCGATATCATGAAGGAAGGCAGCCAAAATTGTTTCTTCATCATAACCTTCTGACTCAGCAAGAATAGCACATTGGGTCATGTGTTGTACCTGAGAAACTTTCTCGCCGATATAGTCACTATTTCCAAACTGTTGAAAAAGTTGGATAATTTCTGAGGCAATTATTGTGGCTTTATCCATATAATATATTGATTTTATTAGAATATGATGGGTGATGCGACGGGGTGGCTAGTAATAAATATATATCCCATTAATCCTGCAATAGTAGTTGCCAATTGTTTTTGAAAAACTTGGTTTTTTGTTTTTACTTCTCCTTTTGCAACGATTGATGGGCCAATGGCGGCTATCCATATTTCGCCCGATTCTCTTATTCGTTCACCATGATGTTGCCAATTTTGTTTGTCATGATCCCCTCTTCCGTGGTCAGTAGTGATAATAAGTGAGGTATTATTCCGGTATTCGGGCATTTCTTGAATGGTATGCCATAAATCCTCAATCATCCTATCCTCAGCGTGAGCTGACATAATATATTGATCATACCTTCCACCATGCGCAAAATCATCAGTCTCATCAAAAGCTATGTATAGAATATCCGGCTTATACTTTTTCAAATACTCTCGAGCAGCAAAATAAGTTAACACATCTGGTCTAACTCCAATTGGCCTTGTTGATAGAAATTGCATTTCGTTAATAAGACGTAGTTCAGTAGTGGGAAATTTAATTGAATCTAAATCAGAATTAACATAGATTGCACTTCGATTTTTATTCAATATAAAGGGGAAAACATCCCATGTTGTAAAAGCTGCTACCCTTCCTTTATGCCTTTTCTGTTGATTTAAAAATTCCAATACATTCACATTAGAATTCCAAATTTTATCATTTGAATTGACCAAGGTATCCGGATATCCGGTAAATATTTCGTTATAGCCAGGATATGAGAATTGATAAGGGTTAGAACAATTAACTAAATTTCCATACGTCCTGTTACCCAAAAGTTGTCCCTCCATGGCAATTGTAGTCCATAAAAATGGAAATAATTTTTTTCTCCTTTGCTCTAAATTAACACTCCAAAATTGTCTGCTTAGCGAACTACTATCTGTAACATACTTTTTTTCTTTGAGCAATGCGGTGTCTATTCCTTTGAAAATCTCCTGCCAACGCATACCATCTAAGGTTACTATAATTACCTTTTGTGATTGAGCAACTGAGTTAACAGTTGTAATAGAAAATAAAATTGAAATGATTATGCTAAATTTCATTTTTTACTATTTGAATTATACTACAGATTGTTGATATCAATGTAGGTATAGGATTACTCGTATTATGAAAATCTGTATGACTGACTTCCTGAATATATTTTTTTTAATTTTTATAGTGGTTTAATTTTATTTCTCCTACTTCATCCATTGGAGTTCCTGGTAATATTGTGCGCCAATCTATATTACGCTTATACTTCTTCATAGACTTGACAGGATCAAATACACGAAGATCTGGAACGATGAATGTGTATTTTGAAAAATCGGGTGTGTGTGTAAAATAGTCATCTAAAACTGAGGCGGTCATATCATAATGGTTGACAAAAGGTACACCAAGGAGCAAATAAATTGTTTTAAGAATTGATCCAAAATTGGCATGTGTATGAGATACATGACCTTTCTTTACGTAAGGTCCTGCCATCATTAAAATACTCCTATGAGCATCTATGTGGTCAACGCCACCTTGAGGATCGTCTTCTGTTATAATTACTAACATCTCTTTCCAATAGGAGGTTTGCGATAAAAATTGCAAGATTCTACCAAGAGCCAGATCATTATCGGCAACAAAACTATGCCGATATGGATAACCATCATCGGGACGCGGATTGGCAGTATGATCATTCGGAAGTTGGATAGTAATCAACGAAGGAAGTTTTCCCTTGTTAGGCCCCCAAAGCTTATTGAATTCATCCTGAAACTGTTCTACTCGAAACTGATCAGGGATATTGGTATTATATCCTGCATAATTTTTACTGGTATTTCTAAATAAAGCCTTTTGCATTGGCACCATGACTCCATGTGCCGCACCGGTGGCAGTATCAAACCACTCTTCTCTAACATGGGCAGTTTCATTGGCTTCACCAAAATTGTAAAATGAAACATTACTTCTTTCTAATGCTTCCCATAAACCTCCAATTTCTGAAAAATCTTCAGGATCCATACTTCCGGTTGATCCAGGATACCGGCGTCCTGGAGCTGATGAAAATAAAAGAGCTGTCTTTGAAGTATTGGAATTTGCCTCAACCCACTCATTTGGAATTACACCCATCATCCAATGATGTCCATGTATAGAGGCGTCACTGTCGCAATAAAAGTTATCACTGTAGCTGAAATACTGAGCAATTTTTGTATGGTTAGGGGATATATTGACTCCTTTTATTGTATCACTAAGTGTTATTAGATTCACTTTGTTACCAAAACGAGCTAAACTTGAATCTCCATTACCACCCCCTAGTTGTCCAAACATTTCATCGTATGTTCTGTTCTCCTTTGTAATAAAAACAATATGTTTAATGGGTGTATTTTTCTCCCCAGGAAAAGCAGGCAAAAAGGCAGGTTTTTGGTTTTCCTCACGATATGTATAAGATATTACGTCATTGTGCATTTTACGAAGCGATGATGAATCGGGAATTGGCACACGTTGTAAAGTTGCCAATTGTATATCTCCTATATAGGTGCCTTGTATTGGTGGTACGAATTCACGACCACCGTTAGGACCTGCACCGAAACCTCTACAACTAGTGATAAATAGATTTTTTGCATCCCTCGATAATCGCACTCTCGTTGGCCCCCACCCTGCTGGAATTAGACCCAAAACATTCCCATTTTTTGTATCGATTGCAGCAACAGAATTAAAGCCAAGAAGAGCAACATAAAGGTGCGCCTCATCTGGTGAAATCTCTATGCCAAAAGGCAAATACCCACGCAACTTATCTAAATTAGTGTCAATTTTAATCTGAATATCCCTTTTAATTTGACCATTTCGGTAATCCAAAACAGAAATATTATCATTTGTTGCGTTGGTTATATAGGCCATTTGCTCCCCAATCACAATGCTATTGGGACTAGAACCACCAATAACTTCTTTACCATCGATCCAATCTCCAACGCGATGCCCAGTGGGTATACGGTGAACAACCTGATTGGTCTGAAGATCTATAATATAGACACTCATTGCTTCTTCAGATCTTGGATCACCAACACCCGGTATAGTCCGTCCGTTAATAATTGTTCCTGTTTTAGATTCAGGTGTATTATGTCCATAGGGATGACTAGAAATCATCAATGAATCATAATTTTTTGAGTTCATTCCTTCAATCAAAGGATATGAATACATTCCAACATTTGCGACCAATGTGTATCTTCCATCCGGTGAAACGGCAAGTCCAAAAGGCAGGCGACCTGTATTAATAGAAGCTGTAATACTTCTGCTTTTACAATTCACTCTTACAACACGATAGTTAGCTATATCTAGCACTAATAACTCGTCTGTCGCTTTTACATAGACCAAATCAGAAGTAAAACTATCATTGAATCTATCATCACCAACCGGTTGATTCAATGAGATAGAATCGACAAATTGAAGAAGAACGGGATTATACGATACTACACTTCCGCAATCGCCACCACTTAAGTATAATGTAGAATCTGATTTACCGAATGCGACTCCTACTAAAGAACCATTTAAAAATGGCGAGGGAATTTTTTTTTCGTAATCGGGTATCCTTGTTATCGTATTCTTCGAATTATCCAATATAGTTATAACCCCATTATGAATAGCAACTACCAAGCGACCAGTAGGTGAAACCGCCAGCCCAAAGGGGTCGTTTGTAATGCTAAAGACTTCACCAACAGGCTTTACAAATCGACCACTTGGCAGAACTGATATCCCATTTTTGTTAATAGATGTATAACTATTGCGTCCGGGAACTTGCATCATTTTTGCCTGTTGAGAAAAAGCAAGAAAAGGAATAGCCAATAGTGCGAAAAAAGATACAAATCGGAGCATATAAAACTCTATTTAAATAGCCATGTTCTAGTATTAATTTCATCCACACCCTGACGTTGAATTGCAGCTGTGCGATTAGCAGAGTTAAGTGCTTGCTCACTCAAGGGGTATATATATCTTACTGGTACAAGATTGTTGTTGAGATTAGCTGGACCAGGAACAATGGTAGGTAACCCAGTTCGTTTCCATTCATGCCATGACTCCAATCCATTAAAATAGAGAGAAATCCATTTTTGTAAGGCTATCTTCGCTAACAACTCATTTTCGCTTCCTGTATACTCAATAGAAGGTTGACTTATAAATCCAGCAGGCATTGATATTTGTAAATTATATGCAGCTGGAACTACAGATTGCCAATAGGCAAAATTGGCTGTAATGCCCTGATTATAATAGGTTGCTGCATTTCCTGCTGAAATAAAATTACGTTGACGCGCCTCAGCTAAAATAAATTGTAGTTCAGCATAAGTCATCAACAATGCACGTGGAGCATCTGGTAATGGTGCAGGTTGTCCGGGATCATTACATACAAGGCAAGCAAAAGTATAGCCAACTCTAGATACATTCTGTGGTCCACCATTATATGCAAGTGCACCTACATCACTCAATCCGTTCGGTATACCAAGAATTACCGGGGATCCCGCACTCACTGAAGATTGTGTAGGCCGACCAAAAACACGAATCCGTGGATCATTCATAAGAGTTAATCTATCACTTAAGGTCTTACTAAGTCTTATTTCATCAAATGATCCTACCCTTGAATCATACAAAGGCCACTGATTAGGTGCTGCGGAAAGATATCTCAATTCTGCATTATCGGAATTAGCAGTGAAAATCGGATTATTGGTAGGGTCATTTATTATGGCTTGCATTTCAACATTAACGCTTTTCTGCTTTGATAATCTAAGCAGATACCGAAGGCGTAAAGAATTGGCTAGTCGACGCCATTTGATGATGGAAGCTGCCCCACCCCCATAAATCAGATCCCCGGAAAATGGGCCACTAGCTGTTGCAAGAAGTTCATTAGCCCTCTTCAAATCTGCCAATATCCCATTGTAAATATCCTCTTGCTTATCATAAGCAGGCTGAAACAATCCATCTGTTTTACCTTTACCTGCCTGGCTATATGGTACATCACCATAGGCTTCGGTTAATTGTGCAAACATCCACGATTTCAAAACTAGACATACACCAAAATAGGGACTTGAAGTATTTGACCCCACTTGTGTGAGAATATTCTGTAAATCACGATAATTACCATACACATTATTCCATATGCCATTCCTTTCACCCCACAAATAACGATCCTCATTTACAAATTGGATTTTTGCATTGTACTGGGCAACCAAATTCCCTATTGACCAAGCCTCACTTACTTGCTGGTTCATAGTACTTCTTATTACTCCGCTTAACAATAAATCAGGTGTAACAGAAGTAGGATTGTTTCTATTGGTATTTATTTCTCGGAAATCTTTAGTACAACCTGAAAAAACTAAAATCAGAGTACCTAATACCAATTTTACTAATTGTCTCATTTGAAATATATTTAAAGAATTAAAATTTGAAACTAAGATTTAGGCCGTAGCTACGAGTGGTTGGCATGCTCATATTTTCAATCCCCGGAAGAGCTGTTCCTCCACTATAAGACATGTTCTCCGGATCAACATGAGGAACATTGTCCCAGACCATTAAATTTCTACCTACAAAGCTTAAATTGACTGCTCTAAATGGTGTCTTCTTGAACCATTTATCTGGAAAAGAATACCCAATTTGAACTTCTCTCAACTTTACAAATGAAGCATCGAACATCACCCCTTCCGCAATATTACGTCCTGCGGTCCACGCCGTGTGCCATTCTCTTGCAGTAACTTTTGTGGTATTGGGACTAAATGTTCCATTTGAATTCAGAACTACACCTTGACCAATAACCCCATTTCCAGGTAATGAGAGGTCATAACCATTGGCTCGACCTTCGAGTGTCTCCATTATTATTCCCCCTTCTCTTCCTACCGTTTGTGTTTCAGAATAAAGCTTTCCTCCCTGACGAGTATCAAAAAGCACACTCAATTTAATTCCTTTGAAAGTGAAGCTATTACCTATACCCAAAAGCCAATCAGGATTATAATTTCCTAAATATATTCTATTGGTAGTACGAATTGGACGACCATTCGTTCCAAAAACCATTTGCCCTGAATATTGACCTGAGGCATCATAGTAAGGGGCGTTTCTATCTGTGCTTTGCACACGTGCAAATCCAATTCCAAACATGCTACCCATTCTCTCACCTACTCGAGCCTCCACTGTAACCCGACGACTTGCCATAACATAATTGGTGAGACCATCAGAAAGTTCAAGTACCTTACTTCTATTGGCGGAAAAATTTAGAAATGCATCCCAAACAAAATCTTTCTTCTTTATTGGAGTTCCAGTAAGCATCATTTCCACACCATAATTGGTAATTAAACCGGCATTGATTCGACGTGAAGTATATCCGCTCGTATTGGAAAGGGGTATGGCGAGAATTTGATTTCTTGTTCTACTATTGTAGTAAGTGAAATCAATTCCAAATCTATTACCAAAGAACTTAGCCTCTGTGCCAAATTCATATGAATTACTTATTTCCGGCTTTAAATTTAAATTTGCTAGACTACTTGTTTCTCCATAGATCTGAGATGAACCAAATGGCTCACTGCGATTGAATGTTTGAGTATAGGCAAAGGGATCGGTATCATTACCTACCTGAGCAAAACTTCCACGAACCTTAAGATAGCTAAAGTATTTGGGAAGATTAACCATTTCACTAATAATAGCACTTACTGCAACAGAAGAATAGAAATAGGAATTGTCCTCAATTCCAAAAGATCTGAGATCTTCTGGTAGGGTTAATGCCGAACTCCAATCATTTCTTCCTGTAAAATCAATAAATATTTTATTTTTATAGGATACACCAGCAGATCCATATAAACTGTTAATACGCTTTCCAACTTTACTTTGCTCATTTACCAAGGCAATACGTGAGTTGTTGAGACTATAAATCTCAGGAACATTCAATTGACCTGCAACAGCCTCGTTAAAGCGAGAGGTTTGTTGCATAGCATTACCACCAAATGTTGCTGAAAAGGCAAAATCACTGCTTATTTCTTTTGAAGCTGTTAAGAGGAAATCCGAGTTCCTTTCTTCGTTAACAATATTTGTTTCTCTATATTGGCCAAATGGAAATCGCTGCGTACTAAAAGCACGACGATACTCACGACGCTCATTACTCCAATCCGTTGCAGTTCTTAGCTGCAAACTCAACCAATCTGTAAAATCGTACTTCAAACTTACATTACCTAAAATCCGATTATATAGTTGTCCATTCGTATTCTTATAGAGAGTAAGATATGGGTTATCATGATAATTATAATTCCATCCAAATTGACGAACGTTTTCCAGACCAGGCTGCCATAAACGTTTCATATCTCTCAACCTAACTGAGGCCGGTAACCAACAATTAAATAAATACATGATGCTTTCAGTTCCATAACTTATCGAAGGACGATTATCACTTTCTCCAACAATATAAGAAACGAATGCTCGTACGGTCAGTTTAGAACTCAATTTATAACCCCCTGATAAAGAAAATGTATTTCTTTTTAAATCAGTATTGGGAATCATCCCTATCTGATTGATGCCTGTGTAACTTAATCGAAAATCACCATCGCTATTTCCACCAACAAATGCAACATTATTTGTAATTGTTTTTCCCGTTTGTAAAAAATTCTTGAGATTGTCTTTTTCAGCTTCCCACAGAGTTGGGGTAATTACGCTTCCTGCAGGAGCATTCAAATCCCCACCCAAAAAAGGTATTACCTGTCCGTTCAAAGTTCGTGGTGAATTATATTGAGCGTATGACTGCCCGTTGAATGCAGGACCCCAGCCCTCGTCTGTTCCATCAGTCAAACCCCCACCTGCTCCATTCCCAAAAGCAAAAGGACCACCATTACCGTTCCCCTGTCCGTAAACAGTTTGGTATTTAGGTAACTTCAGAGGAGTTTCAAATGTAGTATTTGTACTAAACTCTATACCCAGTCCTTTTTGTTTTTTCCCCGCCTTAGTTTTAATTAGAATTACTCCGTTAGCAGCTCGTGAACCGTACAATGCAGAAGCAGCCGGCCCCTTGAGAACACTCATTGATTCAATATCATCCGGATTAATGAAACCAGCACCATTTCCAAAATCTATCTCAAGATTACCACGCCCTGAGGCCCCACTAACAGAATTACTAATAGGCACACCATCAACAACAAAAAGAGGTTGATTTTTATTTAAATCCAGAGAACGCTCACCACGTATGGTAACCCTCGAAGATCCCCCAACACCTGAAGGACTTGCAATTACAGTAACACCGGCTACCTTGCCAGATAATTGATTAACAACATTTGTTTCTCTTGCAACAGTTAAATCCTCCCCCTTAACCTCCTGAATGGCATAACCGAGTTTCTTTTTCTCTTTTTTAATTCCCAACGCCGTAACGACAACCTCATTAAGTTCATTGCTTAGAGCAGTTAATGTAAATGATATAGAACCACCACTAAATTTTTGCTCAGCTGTATTGTAACCAAGACTACGAACCTCTAATACATCGCCATTATTGGCTTGGATTGAAAATTCGCCTTTTGCATCTGACGTAACAGACTTTTTAGAATTTTTTACGGTGATTATAGCACCTGAAAGTGGCAAGTTCCCTTCCCCAGAAACAACTTTTCCCTTTACTAATGTCTGTCCAACAACAACTGTTGAAATGGTAATGCTCAAAATGGTGAACACTAGGAATAAAATTCTCGAAATTCTTCTCATAAGTTTTATTTTACTTACACGAAGGTGAATCGAGCGAATGAACAGAACCTTACGGATATGTATCCAAATTGAGAAATATTAGTTAACTTAATGTGACCAATAATATATTTTATACATTTTCAACTCATCAATTGTCTACATGATGATATTGCATATCACATTAATAGCTTTATGACTTTTATATTATAAAATAATAAAATCGTTATATAAATAAATTCCTTTACAAAGAAAACTTCCACATATTGGATGTTCCCTCTTTTCCCCAACCCTTCATGGCTTTTTGCAAATCGGCATTGTACTTTACCCAATTGGTTTTTTTACCCTTGAGTGATGGTTGTAAAAGTTGGGCTGTTGGAGCAGTCAGCTCAACTCGCGTTGCAAACCAAGTAATTGATAAACGGGGAACCGCTAATCCAAGTATCATACCGGGAAGATTACCAAAACTCTCAGGACCACTGCTAACCGGAATCTGATCCGAATAAAAAGCCACAACATATACAGAATCACAGATGCGCGTTACTGCTTTTCTGCAATCAAAGCCTGCGATCTCCCTTTTTTCATCAGTTATACGCCACTCAAAGTTGCGCAAACTATCTTGTAAAAGATAGGTTTGCTCAAAAATATCCCGCTGTAAGATGAGTTGACGTTTCCCATAATTTTGAACAACGAGATCCGACGAACTCGGCTTCCCACCCCATGTGTATTTATTATCCTGTTTCTCGCGAGCCAATTTATAAACTGAAACATCAGGGGAGAAAACCAACTCATATACATCTGTTACAAACTTGGGGTATTGTTTTTTTATCTCAAGCATCCATTCACTATCATCATCCAAATTGAGATGTTGATTCACTTTTCGTTCATATTCAATACGACCTGAGTAAATAAAAGTTGATTGTGCGGATGCCCCCGTTCCGGAAACCAACAGTAAAATAAAAACAATATACTTCATAAAATAGTACTTAAAATCCTCTTGTCTCTTTACCATTCTTGTTGAAATTATAAGTAAGAGATAGCATGCCGTATCGGCGGATTGTTTGCTGGGTGGTCTCAGAGATAAAATTGCTCGTAATATTTCTATTGATACCAAGATTCTGATTGAACATATCGTTCAACCTGAACTTTATCTGCCAGTTTTCCTTTTTATCTATCGATTTTTTAAGAGACCCATTGAGAATTATAATGTTGCGCCGGTTAGCAAATATGGGTGTTCGCTGATATATTTCCGAATTACCATCAAAACTGATGTACCATTTTTTAGGTAATTTGAGATCTACATTTAGTGACAGATTATAACTCCAAAATCTGGTGGCATTATTTGGATTGATGGAAGATGTTGAATAATTATTGGTTGCACTCAAATCAAACCAATAATTAATCCACTTTTCACCCCAATAACCAGATCCCACACCAAAATTTATATTTCTACTGTCATTGATATTTTCTTTTCCATCAATGAAATTCACGAATCTGGTTACCGTTGGCCGGAAATTAAGATTCAAATTAAACGAAGGAAAAAGTTCAAATGAATAAGATGACCAGATATTAAAAACATAATTTCCTTGCACATTCACCGCCTGATTAACACGCATCCCGGTAGCCTTGTCTATAGTATTAAAATTGGTAATGGCATTATTGACAAAACTATAATTGGCGCTAATGTATATACTCCTACTTTTTAACACCTTATAATCGGAAAAACTTAAAGAGAATCTATTGTTAAACTCCTGCTTCAATAATAGGTTACCAATGGTAATGTTCAGCGGGTCGGTGTTATCTACGATCGGATTGATTTGCTGTAAAGTTGGATTTTGTGTAGATCCATTGTACCTAAAACTCAATCTGGTCTGCTTTTTAATCTGATAATTGAAATTAAATGACGGCAAGAAATTAGTAAAATTAACAGCCCTATTATCCTGAGTACGTAGATCTTTCAAAGTAAAATCGGCACTTCCAATAGCAGTACCACCGGAAATAGTCACTTTTTTATGATTGTAACGAAAATTGAGTCCGCCAGTATGCAATAAGTTATTATAAACAAAATGATTGCTGAGCTGATTGACAAGCTGGTTATAGTCACCCGTGCCTCCGGAACCACCTGTCAACGTATTTCTCTCTGCATTGTTTCGGTTGTTTCCAAACTGATAATTAAACTCTAGCGTTGTTTTTTTGGAAAGTGGTTCCGTATAAGACAACTTAGTGCTTATCCCAAAAATAGATTCCTCATTTGTTTTTTTCTGATCGATCTCCTGCACTGTGCCAGTGGTGAAAAAAGTGTTTTCTGCAAATAAAAAGCCGTCACCACTTCTTCTCGTGCCATTGATATCTGACGACAATGAAATGGTTCTTCCGGCTTTCTTGAATCGCTTTCTCCAAAAAAGGGTAGTGAGTAAATTTTGTTCCTGAGCATTAAAGATGGTTTGTCTAAATGTTTGATTAATCTGATTGCCTAGATTATCAAAAGAAGAACCATTAGATATGTTGTTGGTATTAGAATTAATAACGGAACCTGTAGCTATGACCTTCAATGAACTGGTAGAATCTATATTCCATTCATACGTACTCCTCAGTCTATTTCTTCGTTTTCTACTATCGAAAGAATCATCACTGTTATTGACTAGAAAACTTCCATCCGGTAGCAAAGTTTGAATTGTACTAGTATTATTACCGGTTACCCTGACATCATTGAATTGATAAGTATTGATGGAATTATGCTTATCCTTATTCCATTTATTGCTAAAATGAAGTCCCCCAGTTACAGAATTAGGAAACCCTTGACCACTGCTAAAATCATCTCCACCTGACCAAATCATCATACCCCCGTCATCTGAAAATTCCGTCCGCGTATTTAAATCTTCCCCATAATTTCTTCTCTCGTCCCAATTCAATGATTCAAATTGTGTATTATCGGTAGTGATATAGGCAGCCGCTTTCTTTTTACCTTTAAATGAATTGACCATCCCTTTACCATATCGATACTTGTCTGCATCAGAGCCCGCCTCTACTTTTCCAAAATATCCATTCTTCTTATCTTCTTTCAAAACGAGGTTAATGGTCTTTGTCGTTTGGCCATCATCGATACCCGTAAATACTGCCTGGTCACTTTTTTTATCAAAAGCCTGCACTTTATCGATAGCATCTGCTCTTAAATTTTGAGTAACCACAGCCGGGTCATCACTGAAAAATTCTTCTCCGTCTACCAATACTTTTTCAACTTTCTGCCCCTGGGCTGTTATTTCACCCTTTCCATTAACAGTAATTCCGGGCATCTTTCTAAGCAGGTCTTGAACATTGGCATTAGCATTGACCCTGAAACTATCAGCCCGATATTCCGTTGTATCTCCTCGCATCCTGATAGCAGATATTTTTTGCCTAACAATCACTTCTTCCAGTAATTGGGCTTTTGTAATAAGAGGAATTTTTCCAAGCTCATTCACTTTTCCGGGTTCAACATCAACCCGGTCAAGATAATCTGCATAATTTGGATAACTAATCAATAATAAATATGTAGACGGTCGAATTCCTTGTAGGATAAATTCTCCTTTTTCATTGGTCCTTACATACTGCACCAAAACAGAATCTTTGGAGCGAAGCAATGAAACTACAGCTTTGTGGAGTGCTACTTGATTAATGGTGTCGATCACTGCACCTTTAATTACAAGCTCTTGTGACCGGGCAGAAAAATGTACAATAACAAAAAGTAGAATAATGCCTGTACGAAGTGTAAATCTGTTCAATTGGATAATTTGATGTAAAAATATTTATGGGACTATTTCGACAATTAATGATTGTACCTGTATTTCATCAGGATATTCCCTGATAAACCTATACGATGTCTGTATATATGCATCGGCCTCTGTTATTTTTTATCAATAGATAAGAGATCAATTTATAGAGTGTAAAGTATAGATTAATATTGCAGTACAGTAGGAAATTATTTATAATAGGTAAAAATAACTGATAAATGACATCAGAAGCAGATAATTTCACCTTTCGTCCCTATAGGAAATGTTAAAAAGACACAGTGTTTAGAAAAAAAAGATACTTTTATTCTGCAATTGAATGCTGTTGAAGCATCTCAATCATCCAATATCCTAGACCCTATGCAACCGATTTCACCAACGGTCCGTACATCCTTTACTATAGTCATTACTCTACCATCGTTCCCTTTACTATGTAATCTGTTTAGTATGGGTGGTACCAAAATTTTCCGTCTTTTACCATTGCCGGTTAATGACACGATGAAGGCAGTATCATACCCTTCATTCATCCAATCTCAAATCAAGTCGAGTCGTATAAAAGATCTCTAATTAATTATAATTATGTCATTTTTCAAATACTCTTTATTTCACTTTTCACAAATAGTCAAGTATGTTTCCAAGTAAATCAATACTATCACTGGTGATGTTCCTTGCAGGTTGGGTATTCACATCACAAGCACAACAGAAGAAGCCAACCCTGATGATACTTCCAAGCGACAATTGGTGCAACCAGCGATATTTCATGAGCTCATTCAATGATCAGGGTACGATGAAAAAAATTCCTAACTATAAACAGGCATTCCAGGAGGATACGGAATTGGGGCAGGTCATTGCTAAATTAGGTGCCTTCATGTTAAATGAGGGGTACACGCTGAAAGATGCAGAACAAGAAATAAAAAAGTTGGAACAGGTTTCTGCAGAAGACAATGTAACAGCCAGCAGTAATTCAGGATCAGATTTGAGTGAGTCACCACTTGATAAATTGAAAAAAAGAGCTAAATCAGACATCATCATCCAATTGTGGTGGGAGGTCAACACCGCTACAGGTGGTAATGTGATTCGATATACACTTGATGCATTTGATGCATATACCGGTAAAAGAATTGCATCATCCACTGGAAACAGCAAAGCTTCCGATAAATTCATTCCTGATTTACTATTGAAAGCAGTAAAAGAAAACTTTTCACTATTCAATTCCCAGATTGATACCTATTTCAATGACATGAAGAAAAATGGTCGAGAAGTAATTGTGAAAATAAAAACATGGAAAAACTGGGACAAAAATCTCGAAGAGGAATATGATGGCAAAGAGCTGAATGAATATATCACCGCCTGGATGAAAAAAAATACATTACAAGGGAACTTTAATACTACCGATAATTCAGAAACCTATATTCTTTTTGAGCAAACACGTATTCCACTTGTCAATGAATCCGGTGAAGCAATGGATGCCCGTGATTTTACCAGGGGCTTACAAAAGTATTTAAAAGCGGCACCCTTCAATATTACATCTAAACTAATGACCAGAGGTTTAGGTGAAGCTATCCTCGTCTTGGGGGAAAAATAGCGTTGAATGGTATCTACTCCCGTTTATCACCTGAAATCACTCTAAATCATGCGAAAAGTATTGTTGGTTATATTGAGCTGCCTACTTTTTGGTGCAGCCAAAAGTCAGTCCTTCAATCAGGAAAAAACAGCACTTACCAATTTTATTATTCGAATGTATAAAAGTGAACCCTTCACCGGTGTTAAAATATTTCTCGATTACGAAAACAAATACCTCGTATCAATAGTAAAATTGAATAGTTCCTCCTATAACAATGAAAATACACTCAACCGTGTAGCTGAAGTAAAAGCGAAAGCCCAAGTCAATCAATTCATGAATGGTTCATACATCATATTAGAATCGATTGTCACGACTACTTCAACTGTTTCCAAAAATAATAGTACCAATATGAGTGAGCTAACTGAAATTATAAAGGAATCTTCTATTGGATATGTAGATAACATTGAACATGTATCTACCTTTTCTGATGAAATAGATACAAATTATAAAGTATTTATTTACTTACGCGAATTGGGAAAAATTAAAAAGAAAAAATAATTGTATGAAATTCACTCTTATTGCACTGCTAATTTTAATCGGACAGTGGGGAACCGCACAAACAAATGACTTCGGTAGAATTTCACTCAATACTTTTGTTTCAGATGAGTTGAAGATTCCTGCTGAAGCGAAAACGATACTGGAAAATAAATTGAACACCATTGCCACTCAGTATGCAATGGGGAGCAATGCTTACAATCCTCGCTTCGTCATTACTGCCCATGTTGGATTGTTCACAAAAGACATCATTGCCGGACCTCCGGCTATGATTGCACAAACCATGCATATCACACTTTATATTGGTGACGGAATAGAGAACCTTTCATTTACATCGCTGAATTTTACTGTGAAGGGTGTAGGCACCAATGAAAACAAAGCATACATCGATGGCTTTAAAAATATTCCCACAAAAAATGCACAGATAGAAAGTTTTATGCAAGAGGGCAAGAAAAAAATCATTGACTATTACTCATCGAAATGCGTCATTATAGAGGAAAAAGCATCCTCCTTGGCTGCACAAGGTAAATTTGATGAAGCCATTTTTGAATTATCTGCAATACCCGATGTTTGTAAAGATTGTTATAGCAGAAGTCAAAAAAAGCTTGCAGTCTACTTCCAACAAAAAATTGATGCAGAATGTGACCAAAAATTACTTCGGGCAAAGGGCGAATGGTCTTCAAACCAATCATATGCCGGTGCCAGTTCTGCCAGCAAAATATTGCTGAGCGTGCACCCCGCTGCTAAATGTATTCCTCAGGTAAATGAACTGCTACAAAACATGACCAGCAAAATCGCGGCCGATGAAAGAGCAGCCTGGGATCTAAAAGTAAAACAATACCAGGATCAGGTGGCCCGCGAAAATCAGCTTATTCAATATGCTAGGGAAGATGCCGGCAGAGAATATGAACTCTCAAAAATACGTGCTGAAAATTTCAAACAGATAGCAATAGAAGTAGCGAGAAATTTACCAAAATCGATTACTACCAATAATTATAATCGAATTCGCTGGTGGTAATCTGAACGCTTGGGGATTCCCGCTTTTTTTACGCACAACTGCTGAAGTGAGCATTAGCTGGAAAGTGAATGAAAAAAACTTGCCAAAGAATCATGATTTGTCTTTGATCAGCTACTCATTTAACCATTTAGGTGACCGCTTTTCAAAAAATGCTGCCATACCTTCTTTAGCGTCTTTTGTTTGCTTTAAGTCTTCCAATGATTGAAGTAAATAAGTTATTCTCTCTTTATCTGATAAGCTTCCCATCTTTTTAAAAGCCTCATAACCTGAACTAATTGCTTTAGGTGCATTTGCAACGATGGTACTTATTAAGTGTGTAAGTTTATCTTCCTCTAAAAAATCATAAACTATTCCAAGATCTTTTGCCTCACTGGCCGTGATTTCTCTTGCGGTTATACACATATCTAGAACCTTATTCTGAGGTATGTATTTTATCAAAGAAGCCATTACCTGAAATGGAAAAATACCTCTTTTCACTTCCGGTAAAGAAAATTTTGCTTCTTTAGCTGCAAAAATATAAGTGCACTCTAAAGCAATTAAGAATCCACCGGCAATCACATCACCTTCGACAATTGCAATACTAGGCTTATTCAATTGTCCAATTGCTGAAGCCAGAGATATATTTTGGTTCTGAATTTCAGGATTGATTGTGTCGAGTGCAGGGTTTTCAAAAGTTTTCATATCCATTCCTGCACAAAAAACCGGCCCCTCAGCATTGATCAGAACCAAACGCACATCTTTATTGTGGTTAGCCTCAGCAATGGCATAATTAATCTCATTCACCATCGTTGGAGTAAATGCATTCCTCTTCTCAGGCCTTGATAAAGTCAACTTGAATATATGCTCCTCAATACAAGTATTGATAAAATTGTATTTCATGCTATCATATTTTGAAAGCTGGTTTGTAATTCTACAATTTGCTGATTAGTTCCTCTCTTAAAAAAACGCAACAAGTCTTCCGTTGGAATATTTCCTACCATATCATTGTTCGCGAAAGGACAACCGCCAAATCCTAAAATTGCACCGTCAAATTTTCTACAGCCTGCGTCAAATGCAGTTCTAATTTTATCTAAACAATTGATTTTTTCTGAATGAAAATGGGCACCAATTCGAATGCCGGGAAATTGGTGTATACAACTCGTGAACAATTCTTCAATTTGAATTTGATTGGCTTCCCCTGTGGTATCTGCTAAAGAAAATTCATACACACCCAATTCAGCTATTTTGCTGATCCACTTAAATACCAGTTCCTTGTTCCACAATTCCCCATAGGGATTTCCAAAAGCCATCGAAATATATACTACCGGTGTCTTATTATGCATTACAGAAATTGCAACAATTTTTTTCAGTTTCTCGAAAGATTCTTCGATGGTTGACTGTGTGTTTCGTTTTTGAAATATTTCTGATATAGAAAAAGGATAACCCAAATAAGTAATTTTATCGAAAGTGGAAGCGTCCATAGCTCCCCTTTCATTAACAACTATTGCTAAAAGCTTTGTGCTACCAGGTTCGACTTTATCCAATACTTCTTTTGTATCAGCCATCTGAGGAACTGCTTGCGGGGAGACAAAACTTCCAAAATCTATCCAATCAAAAAGATTACTTTTCAAAAGATTATTAATATGAATTGCTTTCTTTTCCGCAGAAATCAGTTTTTTCATGCCTTGTATAGCATCCCTCGGACAGTCCACTATAACTACTTGATTGCTATTTAACATCTTTCCTAATTTCTCTGGAAATAACCATTTTTTGTATGCTAGACGTACCCTCACCAATAGTACATAACTTAGCATCTCTGAAATATTTTTCTGCAGGGAAATCTTTTGTAAAGCCATACCCTCCAAAAATCTGAACGCTTTCATTAGATACTTCTACGGCGGTTTCAGAAGCAAAAAGTTTAGCCATAGAACTGATCTTAGTCACTTTTTCTCCATTGTCCTTCATCATTCCTGCTTTTCTTGTTAAAAGCTCAGCTGCTTCAATATTCGTGGCCATTTCGGCAAGCTTAAATCCAACGGACTGAAAATCGAATATTTTCTGATTAAATTGTTCTCTTTCGTTGGCATATTTCAACGCACATTCGTAGGCTCCCTTTGCAATTCCCAATGACAAAGCAGCAATTGAGATCCTTCCGCCATCCAATAATTTTAAAGCTTGAATAAATCCATCTCCTTCTTCACCTATAACCTGATCCTTGTGTACTCTGCAATTATCAAAAAATAAACAGGCTGTTTCAGATGCACGCATCCCCAATTTATTTTCTTTTTTGCCTGAAGAAAACCCCGGAGTGCCTTTTTCAATAATAAAAGTAGTCATACCATGACTGTCGCCTTTTTCTCCGGTTCTTGCGATTACTACGGCTACCTGCGCACTTATGGCATGTGTTATGAAATTTTTTGAACCGTTTAAAATATAATAATCACCTTCTTTGTGAGCCACCGTTGCAAGTCCCCCTGCATCAGAGCCCGAGCCTGTTTCGGTAAGTCCCCAAGCACCTACCCATTCACCCGTAGCCAATTTAGGAAGATATTGTTGCTTTTGTGTTTCGTTTGCAAAACTTAAAATATGATTGGTACAAAGGGAATTGTGTGCTGCCACAGATAAACCAATAGAACCACAAACCTTAGATATCTCATCTAATATGGTTATGTATTCCTGGTAACCCAATCCAGATCCCTGGTATTGCTCAGGCACCAAAATTCCCATGAATCCGTGCTCCCCCAATTTTTTAAACAACTCAACCGGGAACGTTTGACTTTCATCCCAAACCATTACCATGGGTCTTATATACGTTTCAGCAAAATCTTTTGCACTTTGTCTAATTAAACTCATGTCCGTGTCCATTGCTGCTAATTTTATTTGTTGTTGTTGGAATTATTAAAATTAAGTTCACTTTTTGTTTTCTACATTTACAATTTACTCATTATTGATCAAAATTTATTTAATCAATTACATTTAACAATTTTATTTTTAAAATAATGATAAAAGAGAATGTTCTATAGCATTCGGCTTTCAAAAAAGAACTAACTTAATAGTTGATTCACCAATCAAATACAAACAAAATGATTGAGCTTCTAGAACACTTACACAACAAAACTGAAACGCTGAAGTTGGGTGGAGGCGTTGAAAAAATAAAAAAACATAAAGAAAGAGGGAAGTTAACTGCTTGGGAACGCATATTGTATCTATTGGATACAAATACAGAATACGTGGAAATAGGCAAATTTGCAGGTGATGGACTCTATCAAGCTGAGGGTGGCTGTGTTAATGGGGGAGCAGTTTGTGTTTTGGGTTATGTGAAAGGAAGACTTTGTGTGATCGTATCGAATGATGCAACTGTAAAGGCCGGAGCATGGTTCCCTATTTCCGGAAAGAAAAATTTACGGGCCCAGGAAATTGCAATGGACAATAGAATTCCAATCATTTATTTGGTTGATTCTGCTGGTGTCTATTTACCCATGCAAGATGAGATTTTCCCCGACAAGGAGCATTTTGGAAGAATATTTAGAAACAATGCCCGCATGTCTTCTATGGGAATTCCTCAGCTGGCCGCAATAATGGGAAGTTGTGTTGCAGGGGGTGCTTATTTGCCTATTATGTCTGACTATGCGTTTATTGTGGAAGGAACAGGTTCAGTATTTTTAGCTGGTCCGTATTTGGTGAAATCATCCATAGGCGAAGAAGTTGATGCTGAAACTTTAGGAGGAGCCTCTACCCATTCTGAAATATCAGGAGTCACAGATAACAAATATCCCAATGACGAAGCATGCTTAGATGCAATAAAAAATGTTATAGATAAAATTGGACACAATACAAAGGCTGGTTTTGACAGGAAACAAGCAATTTCACCTAAAATAAAACCGGAGGAAGTATATAAAATAGTGCCGATAGACAGAACCAAGCCATACAACATGCTCGTGGTATTGGAGACTATTGTTGATGAGGGCAGCTTGGAAGAATATAAAAAAGACTATGGAAAAAGCATAATCTGTGCACTAGCTCGAATTGACGGCTGGTCTGTAGGAATTATTGCCAATCAAAGAGAGATAGTAAAAGCAAAAAAGCCAGGTGGCAAGCCTGAGCTACAAATGGGTGGTGTTATTTATAGTGATGCTGCCGATAAAGCAGCTAGATTTATTATGAATTGTAACCAACAAAAAATTCCTTTGGTATTTTTTCAAGATGTATCTGGATTTATGGTTGGTAGCAGATCTGAACAAGGCGGAATAATTAAAGACGGGGCCAAAATGGTCAATGCTATGGCGAATTCAGTGGTGCCAAAATTTACTTTTATAATTGGCAATAGTTATGGAGCCGGCAATTACGCTATGTGTGGAAAAGCATATGACCCCCGTCTTATCTATGCATGGCCAACTGCTCAAATAGCGGTGATGAGTGGTGCTGCAGCAGGTAATACTTTGCTACAAATACAAGAAGCTGCGTTAAAAGGAAAGGGCGTAGCCATTGGCACTGAAGAAAAAAAAGAATTATTGGATAAAATTTTGAAACAATACAATGAACAACTAAGTCCTTACTATGCAGCTGCCAGGCTCTGGGTAGATGGTGTAATTGACCCTGCCGAAACACGAAAAATAGTGAGTATGGGTATAGAAGCTGCCAATCATGCTCCTATTACTGAACGTTACAATGTTGGGGTTATTCAGACGTAGGCAGGTGTGCCAATATTTTTATCAATGCAGTCACTTGAACCCTTTTCAACCATTACACGTAGTATATAAGATCCTATTTTTTCAATCATTCTGTAGATAAATCCGCCATATCCGAAATGTGGCAGTCCATTCATTTCGTCATTCAATATGCTTCTATGAGGTTACCGACAAAACCAATATAATGTGTTTTGTCTGGTATGGAATACAACATATCAACTGTAAATCACATAATCGTATGCTTTTTGGATAAAAAAGAAAATAGAAAACTGCATTCCGTATGATCAGTTTAATTTCAGATGAATTATGAACAATAAATACTTTGTAAGTAAGGCAACTATTGAAGGAAAATAAGCGTCCCCTCTTGCTAGTATCTATGGTAAAGTCCCGTCATTTTGATAACAGGCTGGGTGGATTTGTCGTTACAATTATCTAACAGCCACTTTAAAGTCTAATTCACTTTTATACGCATAGGTCTGTTCTGATCTATAACAAAATGGTTGTAAAAAAATAGAACTACACCTTCAACTCAAATAAACTCACCACTGCATGATGATAATGTGCTGGAAGTCCGACTGTGTTGGTCAATTGAAATAAACCCAAAAAGTCAAATCCACAGCCGGTGTAATGTTGGATAAGTTGATGGTTCTCTCCTACCGTATCCATGCGGATAAACTTCTTGCCATTTTCAATCGCATACATTTTAGACCACGCTGCGATTTGATGAACAAATCCCCTACCTCTGAAATTGGGATGAGTGGTTATTCTATGAATATATACTGAAGGGTCTACGTTCCTCTCTTCCCAAATCAAAGGATCAGAAAAAGTAGTAGCCCAAATACAAACAACAGACCCATCAACTATCATTTTCCATTGTCTGTTTTCTTTGATTTCATTCATCACCATCTCTCGATCAAAAATCGGCCAATGACTACTATATCTTTCTTTTTGATAAGTTGTAGCGGACTTATATAGTTCAAGAATAAAATCTAGATCTTCAATTGTACTATTTTGTATCTCCATGATTCACGTGTATATAGCATTCAATATACGAACTACTCTGATGCCAAAAATCATCCTTCTCTACCTGGCAAGGTTAATGATTTTGTTGAACTATAGATAAGCATACCAATATACAATGCTGATAAATAAACAGGCAATTGTATAATGAATAATGATTAAATCCAGTTTTCAATTGCATGTGCTGATTTTTCATAATCTTCGTCTAGCATTAGGTCATGCGATCCGCCATCTATTATTGTAAGTTTCGCGTTGTAGTGATTAGCTGTACTTTCAAGTTCACGAATAGTGATAAGTTTATCTTTTGAACCACCTAATACTAATATGGGTATAGTCGAGGTGTGTGATATAGGGACAAACAAACCTACATATGCCCTAAATGATTCAGCACACATTCGATGCGAATATAGCGCTGTAAGGAAGGGCTTATTGAACATCAAATGAGGATATCTTGTAAAGGCCCCTAGCAGATTTCCAAGAAGTAAATATGGAATCACACCCGGATATCGAAATATCACGCGAAAGCTAGCTAATAAGGCACCGGAGGGTGGTACCGAGGACATTAAAACAGCCTTTTTACAGCATCCAGTCTTTAAAAAATGTTGTAAAATCATTCCACCCATGGAGTGTCCAATAATTATGGGCGGTTCATCTAATTTTTCTATCTCGTTGTGAAGGGCCTGGACATAATCGCCGAGCGAAAATGAAATACGCTTTACACTCCCTTCTGTTTCATGCCCGGGAAGATTGAACTTAATACAATTATACCCCTGCTGCTCGAAATAAGGTATAAATTGCTCCTCCCAGCACCAAGAGCCGTGACACATACCATGAACAAAAACAATCGTTTCTCTCATGAAACGGGCATTTTACTGACATAGTTAACCGGAAGGTGTTTTTTCAATTGCTTTACAAATAAATGGAAGTCCACCGTAATCGTATGCCGGGGTGTTTTTATTTGTTTGAAATGAGGATGTGTTACCTCACTTTGACATAATTCTGCGATGTTTTGGGGTCTTTGCCAAAGTCCCTTAATTGCCCTCGCCGCTATCTTACTTTGCAATTCAGCTCCCGGCCAAATGCAACCCAGCGGCTGGAACATCCCCACGAAAAAAAGATTTTCATATTTTTCATGCAACATTTTTAAATATAGAGGTACATCTCCTTCGCTATAATTCAAGAAATCATTCCGGAAAAAAGGATGTGCTAAAATATAACCAGTGCATGCGATGATCGTATCAAATTCCTCCACAGTGCCATCCTTGAAATGTACATGCTTCCCTTCAAAGTGATCAATGTCTACTTTTGGAAATATTTTGCCATGCCTAATTTTGTATAAAAGTTCCTCATTTACGGTGGGGTGCGTTCCCGTGATTGCATGTTGTGGTTCCTGAAGTCCGTAATTTTTATTTGATCCAGAGAAAATTTTGACAGATAATTCGGATAAGAAAAACTTCAGCTTAGTGGGTAAAAACGCTAACCTCGATGCCACTATGTCGCTCGGTTTGCCAAACAAAAATTTGGGTACAATTCTGTAACCTCTTCTCCAGCTTAAACTTGTCTTCTTGCTCACACGACTTGTTTCTACCGCAACATCACATGCAGAATTTCCACCACCAATTACAAGTATTCGTTGATCTCTGAACGGTTCTGCCTTCTTGAATTCATGTGAATGCATCAATTTACCTGTGAACTCACCTGGATATTGCGGCATTCTTGGCAGCCAGTGGTGACCATTACAAACAACTAAATGTGTAAAACATTCTGTTGTTTCAATACCGTTCTTCTCTGTTTTTACAACCCAGGTTTTAGTTTCGTCTAATTCGCAAGATTTCACCAAAGTTTGGAATTGAATGTAAGGGTAAAGTTTAAAGTGAGCAGCATATCCCTGAAAATAGCGTCTTAATTGATCATGGGAAGGATAATCAGGCATCCCTTTTTCGAAATCATCGAAGGTAAAATCTTCATACTGCGAAAGGGTTTTGGAACTTATAATGTGCGTGGTTTCAAACACGCTCGAGTGCCCGATATGCTCACTATAGACCCAGTTTCCTCCTACTTGCGTATTTACTTCATAACAAACTGCATCCAAACCTTGATCTATCAAATTTTTCAGGGCCGTTATACCGGAGGGGCCTGCACCAATAACACAAACTCTCTTCATACAAAATACTTTTATCAAATATAAAAAATAGTCCTTCATTTACATTCGATAAAAAAAGCCGGGATTAAAACCTGGCTAAGCATCGAGGTCTTTGGGAAGAATTGAACCCTTGTAGAGTTCAGTCAGATACAAGCAAGAATCCACGATTTTGAGGAAGTCCCTGACTTATCAGGCAAGATATGTCCTACTATATCACCGCCGCATATATCGCATATACCTAGTGTGGTGAAGTTGTAATAAATACCGAACCCTAAGCACTCTTGAGCCATTTCTCGAATTGCAAAGCTGCTAAGCTCATTTCAAAGTCTTTCTAGGTAATGAGCCCCATGGAGGTCAATAGGCTGAATACTTGGCCCCTTATTCAATATGACTTTTCAGCCGCTTTATAAAATTTCCTGTAAAACCGGTGTAGTGCTTCTTTGCTGGTCAGAGTAGAATACATAAACGGTAAAGTTCATAACACAACTTTTTTGACAAGCGAAGTCAACCGGTTTCAATCATATAAGAGGGGGGTTTTCAAATAACAGCGAATTCTGTTAGGTGTTTTCTATGTTTTTTCTTAGGTTTAAGTCTCGTATAAATTGGAAACATTTATAAAAATAGTACACTGTGATTAAACCATTTTTGAGTGTTTTTATCTCATTGAGTTGTTTTACTATTTTGCAAGCGCAATCAATAGATCATCTTATTAAAAGATTTGATAAATCAATTGATAGCCTTCATCAACTTCATGAGTTCAATGGCAATATTCTTCTTGCAAAAGACGGGATAACACTATATGAAAAAAGTATTGGTTATACAGATAGCAGTAAAAAACATCAACTTAATTTATCGTCTGCTTTCAATCTTGCATCCATTTCAAAAACATTCACATCTTCATTGATATTGATGTATGTACAAGAGCGAAAGCTGAATATCGATGATCAAGTAAGTAAGTATATTTCTATATTTCCATATAAAGACATCACTATTAGGCACTTGCTCAATCATACACATGGAATGATTGAATATTTTGATTGGATTTATGATACGCTTAAAATAAAAGATACTATTGGGAATGATCAATTATTAGCCCTTTTATCAAAGTATAAACCTGCTTTAACTTCAGTACCAGGTGAAAAATTCAACTACTGCAACACGGGTTATGCTGTGCTGTCGGAAGTACTTGAAACAATCAGTGGTATGAGCTATCCTGAATTATTAAAGTATAAGATCACCAAGCCTTTGAAACTTAAAAACACTTATGTTCAAACAGTAAAAATGCCTAAATCGCCAAAAAATAGGGTATATGGTATGAAATATAAAGATGGTCGTTGGAATGCAAATGATCTTACTACACTAGACGAAATTGTGGGAGATGGAAATATTTATTCTACCGTGCATGATTTACAAAAATGGGATCAAGCATTGAGGGATGGCAAAGTACTTGAACCAGCAATTTTACTAGAGGCCTATACGCCTACAGTTGTTTTAGAAAAGCCCAAAATGGTTTATGGTCTTGGATGGATTATAAATGAACCGGGAAAGAAAGTTTCACATTCGGGAAGTTGGAACGGATTTAAAAATAATATAGTGCGTGATTTACAAAATGGATACACACTGATATCACTGAGTAATGGTACAGCTGGAATAGCTACATATAAATTACTTGATCAATTTGAAAAAGCAATTAGCAATTTGAAACAATAATTTAAGAGCCATTTTATAAACATATACTTGTATGAAAAAAGCGATTATATTTTTAATTCTACTGCCAATACTATCCATAGCGCAGCAATTTAAATCTGAACCAGTAGAAAATGGGGTTCAAATAAAATTTAATTCCCGCATCATGGGGGAGGAAAGAACAATCTGGATAAGGGTTCCAGCCTCCTATAATGAAGCAGCAGGATCAACTCAAACCTATCCTGTAGTATATGTACTGGATGGCAAGTCAGCTTTTTTTCCAGTCACTGGCGTTGTAAGTTTTATGAGTGAGAAAGACCATGTGAACTATCAAATTCCAGAAATGATTATTGTAGGAGTAGATACGGAAAAAAGATTTCGCGACCTGACACCTATCGCATCAACAAGACAACCGGATGGAGAGAAAGCAAAAACACCGGAACAAAAACTTATGATGCAAGGCAGTGGAGGTGGTGAAAAATTCTTACAATTTTTAAAGGAAGATGTATTTACTTATATCGAACAACATTATAGAACAAATCCATTTAGAATTTACATTGGACATTCTCTCGGAGGTTTAACTACTACTTATACATTTTTAAACCATCCTGAATTATTTAATGCGACGATATCAATTGACCCCAGCTTATGGTGGGATAGCGCAAAGTATGTCAATGAAGCACCAACATTACTAAAAAACTTACCTGCAGATAAGATGCGCAAGTACTATGTAAGTGTGATTGATTCTATTAGTTATGGAGGCCGACTCCAATTTCATTCAAATGCCATTTTTAATATCGGCAAAGCTATGAGTGGAATCCATTCAAAAAACCTTCAATACAAAGTAGATTATATACCCAACACAGACCATTCTTCTATACCCATGTTGAGTTGGTACAATGGACTGCTGTTTATTTTTAATGGCTACCATAAAAGTCATTTTGATTACATGAAAGACCCCGACTTAATTGAGTCGCATTTTAAAGAGATTGAGTCGGAAATTGGTTTAAAAATGAATCCGCCATATGATATCTTTGAAATTCTTGTTCATTATCTTACTTCGCCTGACAGGTACCCTGATCCGATAAAAGCAAGAAAAGTATTAAATATGGCGTTGAAATATTATCCTAGCTCTCCTTACTTTAAAGATAAACTGAAAGCACTTGATACTAAATCATTGTTGTCCGACTAAAGTCGGGGTTAAATAGCCTATAACCTCTTGCAGCAAAGGATTACAAGCCAAAAATCAGTTGTTTCAAAATCGGGGGTAGCACCCCCTTACTTTTTATGGCGAAAAAGCAAGGGGTGGGCC
>JADBXP010000021.1 GCA_020403455.1 Chitinophagaceae bacterium | reverse complement strand
GGGTCTTCCGCCGAAGGCGGAGACCCTGCGGTTCACACACGGAGAATTTTCGTCTCCGCGGCGTTTACATTAATCTATTTAAAACAGAAATGTCTCTGCAGGGTCTTCCGCCGAAGGCGGAGACCCTGCGGTTCACACACGGAGAATTTTCGTCTCCGTGGCGTTTACATTAATATATTTAAAACGGCAATGTCTCTGCAGGGTCTTTCTTACGGCTTGCGCGTAAGAAGACCCTGCGGTTCACGCACTGAGATTTTCAATGTTGAAATAACCAGGTATAAACCGCAATTTTTAGCACAGTTGTAGTTTCTAACTTCATGAAACAAATGAGCGTTAGGCAACAGATACAAGAAACCAATGGGGTATACTTCATAACCTTTACCTGTGTGAGATGGCTGCCTCTATTCGAAATGGTTAACGGTTATGATGCAGTGTATAAATGGTTCGACTACCTTAAACAACAAGGGCACCATATTGCTGGCTATGTTATCATGCCAAATCATCTTCATGCTTTGATTGCTTTCTGTGAGACACCGACACCGATCAATACGATAATAGCGAATGGTAAAAGATTTATTGCATATGAACTGGTCAAAAGATTGAAAGACCAGAACAGAGGAGATATACTGGAGCAAATGCGGGGTTGGGTAAATAAAACCGACCAGTTGAAAAAGCAAAAACATGAAGTATTCGAACCATCATTTGACAGAAAAGAATGCTTCAGTTTAAAGTTTTTAAAGCAGAAAGCAGATTATATACATCAAAACCCCCGCAAGGCAGGCCTGATAATTTTACCCGAGGATTATGAACATAGTTCTGCTAGATATTATTATACTGGAATACAAGGAGTATATCCTGTTATTACTTATATGGAATTGCAGGATATTGATTTAACTGCAATGCGGTGAGAATGAATAACAAGATAGTGCTCCGCAGGGTCTCCTCCTTCGGCGGAAGACCCCGCGGAGAAGAAGAACCCCTTTCAAGCCGCAGGGTCTCCTCCTTCGGCGGAAGACCCCGCGGAGAAGAAGAACCCCTTTCAAGCCGCAGGGTCTCCTCCTTCGGCAGAAGACCCCGCGGAGAAGAAGAACCCCTTTCAAGCCGCAGGGTCTCCTCCTTCGGCAGAAGACCCCGCGGAGAAGAAGAACCCCTTTCAAGCCGCAGGGTCTCCTCCTTCGGCGGAAGACCCCGCGGAGAAGAAATGCTCTTATCGTCGTAGTTAATCAAACCAAAGACTAATAGCCAAAGACCAAAGACAATACCCAAAGATTAGTTCAAATAATTACAATCAGTAAAGATTAATGCAAAGAAAAAAACGGAAAAAAAATTCCCGGATAAATTAAAGGTATTGGAACCAACGCTTGTTCACATCCCAGTTTTCCATTTCACGGGCTACCTCTGAAAGGAAAGATGCACCCATACTGCCATCAATGATGCGATGGTCATAGCTGAGGGATAAATACATCATATGTCGCACAGCAATTACATCGCCTTCGGCAGTTTCCATTACAGCAGCCCGCTTTTTAATGGCGCCTACTGCTAATATTGCAACCTGTGGTTGATTGATGATGGGTGTACCCATCAGACTTCCAAATGTACCTACATTGGTGAACGTAAATGTACCTCCTGCGGTATCATCAGGTTTTAGTTGATTGCTGCGGGCAGCATCGGATAAATGATTTACCATGCGACTCAAACCGACAATGTTCAACTGATCAGCACCCTTAATGACAGGTACAATCAGATTACCGGTAGGTAAAGCCGTTGCCATACCAATATTGATGTCTTTCCTGAGAATGATTTGTTCTCCATTCACCGAACTGTTGATGAGCGGAAATCTTTTCATCACATTCACAATACATTCGATGAACATAGGAGTGAATGTGAGCCTTGTACCTTCTCTTTTTTCAAATTCATTCTTTACCTGCTGCCGCCAAAATACCATGTTCGTTACATCCGCTTCAGTGAAACTGGTAACATGCGGACTTGTCTGCACACTATTCACCATGTGCTTGGCAATGAGCTTCCGCATGCGATCCATTTCCATGATCTCCGTCGCCCCGGAAACAATCACTTTAGCGGGATCAGATAACTTGCCATTGGTGGAAGGGGAATTAAATGCCGGTGCTTGTTCCGCAGTCTTCATAGACTTTTCAATGGGAGCTGCCTGTACAATTGGGGCTGCTTGTACAATGGGTGGTGCTACCACTTCCTCAGGAACCCTTGTGGCAGTCGGTGGCAATTGTACCGCAATCAAGTCGGCTGTGGAAGCAATCGAAGGCTCCTCTGCAATTGTTGCTTCCGGTTCAATATTGGTCGGAGTAACCTCCTCTGTAATTTCTGTATTGATGGCTACACTAGTTACCGGTGATTCCACGGTAGCAACAACCGGTGAAATAACGGGTGCTACAATAGGTGTTTTTCCGGCTTTTTTATCAGCTACATATTGGAGAATATCTTTTTTGGTTACCCGGTACTCATGTCCGGTTCCGGGAATCTGTTCCAACTCGCTCATGGATATGCCCTCACGCTGAGCAATATTCAGTACCAAAGGGGAATAAAAACGATTGGCACCGATTTTTCCGGCCGGCCTCTCCTCCATAACTACCTGTGAAGGCACATAGGGTATTTCAGCAGCAGCTACCACCGGTTGTTGAACTGTTGTTTCTTGCACTGTGGTAGTAACAACTGGTTCCGGAACAGAGGGTGGGGGAGGTGGTGCCGGTTCTTCCTTTGCTTCCTCAATAGGCACATGCTCGATGGATACGATTTTTGCCGGCTGTTGGTTGGTTGCTGGCACCCCGGTTTCTATGCGGGCAATAACAACCCCGATCGGCACAACATCATTAACTGAAAAAAGAATTTCCGCTAGTGTTCCGGCTGCAGTAGAAGGGACTTCACTATCAACTTTATCGGTAGCAATATCCAATACAGTCTCATCCATTGACACCTGATCGCCCACCTGTTTGTGCCATTTCAGGATGGTGGCTTCCATGATGCTCTCGCCCAGCTTAGGCATGATTAAATCAACAAGCGCCATAGGTTAATTACAAGCGGTGGTTAAAGTGTTCCAGATGTTCAAGGTCGCGTATTATCTATTGTTCTGCTTCAGCTACATTGACCATCTCAGGAATCAATAAAAATCAATAACTTATAGTTACAAATTTCCCTGATTCATCTTCAAAAGTAATCCGAATTTGATGAAGGATATTCACTTGTTGTCCACAATTGCCGCATAGAGCAGCCGGAGTGTATGTGCAGCCGTCAATTCTATGTTCCGCTTCCTGTCAAAACGGAACCTCATTTCCTGGCTGGTTACTCCCTTGGGGGTGGCAACTGCAATCCATACCAATCCGATGGGTTTTTCGGCTGTTGCTCCACCCGGTCCCATGATGCCACTAACTGCAATGGCATAATCTGCCTCCATCAATTGGCGAGCAGCCGATGCCATCTGCTCAACAGTAGAGGCGCTGACAGCACCATGTTCCTGCAAGCTAGATTCTGTCACCCCGAGTAACTTGGTTTTGATTTGGTTGTCATAACAGATAATAGATCCTTTATAATAGGCAGAGGAACCTGCATGGGAAGTGAGTAGGTGCGCAATGTATCCTCCGGTGCAACTTTCCGCCGTGGTAACGGTGGCATTTTTCTGTAGGAGGAGTTGTCCGACCGCCTTTTCGAGCGGAATATCTTCATCAATAATTAAATGCTTCGCTACACGCTCTTTCAGTAATTCGAAATGGTGCAGAATTTCTTGTTCAAGGGTTGTTCTGTCTGTTCCCCAACCACTCAGGCGCAAACGCACCATTCCATAATTGGGTAGATAAGCCAGCTTGATGTGTGGCGGCAAATTGTTTTCAATGTCTGTAATCATCTCCGCCAGGAAAGATTCTCCCACACCTGCTGTCAACATGGTCCGGTGCGCCACCACACCGGATGAAAACTGTTCTTGTAATTTGGGCAATACTTTTTCAGTCATCAACCATTTCATTTCATTTGGTACTCCCGGTAGTGAAAAATACCATACACCTTCCTGTTGGAACAACATGCCTGGAGCAGTACCTCTTTCATTGAGCAGCACCTCACAAATATCGGGCACCTCCGCCTGTTTGATGTTTCTCTCTATCATCGGTCGTTTCAGCACTTTCTCAAAAATATATTCAATGTGTCGGAGAGTGGGTTCGTGCATCACCATTTTGCCCCCGAAATAATCGCAGAGTACCGGCTTGGTAATATCATCAGCCGTAGGCCCCAATCCGCCCGTTATAATGACTATAGATGCCCTTTTGCCTTCAGTAGCAAGTGCTGCACGAATGTCGTCTGCCCGATCCCCTACTGAAATTCTGTGTCTTAGTAAAATACCTATTTTGTTCAATTCCGTGGCGATCCAGGCACTGTTGGTATCAATCACCTGACCAATCAACAGCTCATCACCAATGGTAATGATCGAAGCAAAAACTTTTTCGGGCATGCTGAAGTGCTTAATTTAGTGCAAGGTAACTTCATTTATGAAAAAATGTGTTTTGTTATTACTGGTTTTGTGTTTTTCAGTTGCGGCACCTGCGCAAAATTTATCAGACCGATTGAAAAAAGCCACGAGCCAATTACTAGACGACCCCCAAATGCGCTATGGTATACTGGGTTGGCTGGTCATAGATGCTGATAGTGGTGATACCCTGGTTAGCTGGAATGCCAATACCGGATTACCTCCTGCGAGTTGCCTGAAAGTCATTACCAGTACTACTGCCTATGAATTACTGGGTCCTTCCTTTCGATTTGCTACCGGATTTTTGACCGATGGAAATTGGAAGGATAGTGTTTTGGCAGGTAATGTCTTTATTGAGGGTAATGGTGACCCCGCTTTGGGTAGTCATCGTTTTGTCAATACCCGCCCCCTTCAACAAATTCCGGAATGGATTACTGTTTTAAGGAAAGCAGGTATTTCCCGCATAAGGGGTAAACTTTTACCCCTCAACATTGGATGGTCGGGTATTCCTACCCCCGGTGGATATACCTGGAATGATATCGGCAATTATTATGGTGCAGGAAGTGATTACCTGAATTGGCGCGAAAATCAATATGACCTCTTGCTTCGTTCAGGGCAAACAATAGGAGATAAAGTGGAAATTGTTGCCGCCCAGCCGGAACCCATCAACGTGAAATTCCAGGTTACAGCAAAAGCAGCAGAAAAGGGAACCGGCGATCAAACCAATATCTATCTGGCTCCCCTTTCAAAGGAAGCGATAGTGGAGGGAACCATTCCACGAGGTGAACAAAAGTTTGTCATTGCAGGTTCCATCCCCGATCCTCCTGCACAACTTGTCAGTGAATTAACCAATATTTTTCGTCAATCCGGTATACGGGTTGAGGAAGCTTCGATTCCCAATACTCTCGGTTCTGTGCTTCGACCCATCTTCTATCATTACTCACCATCATTCGACAGCTTGAATTATTGGTTCCTAAAAAAGAGTGTGAACCTTTACGGTGAGGCTTTTGTTCGGGCGATTGCCCATCAAGATGGAGGAGATGGCTCATTGGAGGAAGGCATCAGTCGGGTGAGAAAATTTTGGAAAGCCCGCGGTGTTGATCCCGCGGCATTGAGGATGATTGATGGGAGCGGCTTATCACCTCAAAATAGAGTAACCCCCGCTACGTTGGTTCGGGTACTGCATTACGCCAGTCGTCAGTGGTGGTTCAATAATTTTTTACAATCTTTTCCTCGGTACAACGATATGTCATTGAAAAGCGGTACCATCGGGGGCGTAAAATCTTTTGCGGGCTATCACACCACACCTGATGGAAAAAATGTAATTTTAGCAATTATCATCAATAATTTTGATGGTTCGTCGGGAAGCATTGTCAATAAAATGTTCACCCTGCTCAACGAATTAAAAAAGTAATATTTTAATCAATCAATATTTATATGTCACAAAACTTTTCCAACCACAAGAGGTATGTAGCCGGATATCACTATGTTCTGTTGCCGGCTTTACTTGCTCTCCTCATTGGCTCCATCGTGAACCTGGTAAAATCAGATTGCAGTAATTTTTATTCTGCCTCACTAATCTGTTTTATGTCTGTGGTGCTGGTATTCATTACCTTTTACGCTCGTTCATTTGCATTGATCGCTCAGAATCGGGTGATTCGTGCAGAAGAAAACATGCGTCACTACATCATGACCGGAAAAGCTTTACCCTCCGATTTGCGCATGTCTCAGATCCTGGCACTGCGTTTTGCATCCGATGAAGAGTTTCTCTCTCTGATCGAAAGGGCCCTCCGGGAAAAATTATCTGCAAAAGACATCAAACAAGCCATTCAAAACTGGCGGGGAGATTACCACAGGGTTTAATGGAGGAAAAAGGGGGCCAACTTTTCCCGAAGGAAATCAGGCATCCTCATTCTCTTATTCGCAGCCGCATCAATGAACATGAGTGTTACCTGCCCGGTAGTGAGTATTTTCTTTCTCTCATTGTACACTTCATGGTGAAAAGTAATCTCATATTTCTCCGGTAGTTCATGCAGCATCGTTTTGATGGTAATCAAATCATCATATCTGGCGGGACGTAGAAATTTTACTTTAAGTTCAACCACCGGCATGTGTACGCCGAGCTCTTCCATTTTCTTGTAAGAGAACCCAAGATCACGGATGCACTCTGCACGACCCACTTCAAAATACTGTGCATAGTTACCATAGTAGACAATATTCATTTGATCGGTTTCCGCATACCTGACCCTAAGGGTTGTGATGTGTTCGTACATAGATGGTCGATGGCCCTAAAAGTACAATAAACCTGCTTTTGGTCTGATAAGTCCTGAATAAAAAATAGAAGTTGCTCCGGCAAAATCGGATTTTTGGAGATAGGTGGTCCTGCCATAAAAACCATTATCTCTCAGTTATTTGTATCAGGGTGGATATGGTTTTAACATCCATTTGCCAATCGTTTTGTATATTCGTTGTTGGAAATCCATTATCTTTCAGCAGGATGCAGCAGCTGCTTTACAAATATCTGATTTTGAATAACCGCCTGAATATTCCCTCTTTGGGGAGTTTTTCAGTCAGTTACCAGCCTGCGCGGCTCAACAGCAGCACCGGCGCACTCGATCCTAAACAACCTATACTTCATTTTAAAGACGGTCCGCCTTCAACGCCCGATACCGGACTCATCCCCTTTTTAGCATCAGAAATGAAGATCAGTCCGGCTTCTGCCGCCAATGAGTTATTGAATTTCTCCCTGCAGGTAATGTCCGAATTGGTGGAACATCAACGAGCCAGATTAAAGGGATTGGGTACATTGACCAAAGATTCCGGGGGATTGATTCATTTCGAACAAGAGAACAGTCCGGTAGCTGTTCAGTCCTCCGTAGTTGCCCGCGAACCAGCATCCACTCCGGTAACTGTTGCAGTAACACAACCCAATCCATCCCCGGTAACACCGGTTGCACCTCAGCCTGTAGCAGCAGCACCCATACCTTCTGTTCCTTCTCGCGTTGAAACTCCTCTGCGTGCCGCGGCACCTTCCTCGACCAATGCAGAGAACAGTAAACTCCCTCCCGGACAATTAGATCCTTCCCTCGATTATGCCAGCATCAAAAGCTACCAGGAGTCCCCTGAGTTGTCTCAAGTGCGCCAACAATTGGCTCAAAGGCGGGAACAGGTTAATTCAGTATTCGGTGATTTGCGCGAGGCGCGCGAGCGAATGAACAGGGTTCCGCTTCCGGGCAAGGAAGGAGAATCACTTCCACCGTCGACACAGACTCCGTCTTCAATTACAACCAATACTCCCAGACCCAATACAACCCTGCCGCAACCCACAGCTCCCAGAATGCCGCGCAGCACAACAGGAACAGGAAGAAGGCCGAATCCGTTGTTGAGTCCCGACCCATTGCCTGCACGTCAACCGCAGTGGCAGCCCGGTGATACTTCTTCACGCAATAATGATAGCAATACCTTTACCGGAATGCCGAACGAGTTTCCTGCCCGTTCACCATTTGGTAAACCCGATGAATCAGCTGCCTTTAAAAAAGACAGTGATGCTCTTTCCGGATTGCCCATAGATGTTCCTTCCCGAACACCAAGACCGAGCAATCCTCCACCCATTCCCCCAATCACGAGTAGGAGAAATACTGAGCCACCTGTTTTCCCTGAAAACAATAACCCTGCACCTGCTTGGTCACCCACACCCAGACCATCCATGCCTCCGGCAAACAGATCCTGGAATGTACCGAATGAGGAAACACCTGGGGCAGTACCTTTCTCCAGATCGGTTCCGCCCGCAGCCGATGGTGGTGCCGTTAGAGATATGAAGCGGTCACCTCTGCGTGGTCAGCCTATTCCTACACCGATTCCAACATCGGTTCCTGAATCAAAAACCAGCAGATGGGCACCAAAGGAAAATGATGCAGTTGCTCGCCAGGCATTCACATTGCCCAATCGCTTCGCACAACAAGAAGAAGTGGAGGAAGAGGAAGAGCCAAGACCCGGATTCTTCGCCCGCATGAAAGCAAGTATCAGCGGTATCTTCCGGCGCAATAGGGTGGAAGAAGAAGTGACCACAGTAGAAGAACAAATACCAGAAGAAGAAACCGCAGGCGGTATTGGCGGTATTTTTTCTAAAGCAAGTGCCAAGTTTGAAGAGATCAAGAGCAATGAATTGGATGCCTCTGCTGAAGAAAAGAAAGACTATTGGTGGATTTACAGCATATTCCTTGGGTCAGTTGCCACCCTTGCACTTATTTTCCGTCTGTTCTAACCCACTTTCCTTTCGTACTTTTGCGGCTGTATGCCAATTACCGGTACATCATCACCTTGCCTTTGTTGCGGTCATGCGACTGTTTTACCAGTACTTACCGTCACCGATCATTCTGTTTCGGGTGAACAGTTCCCTATATTGGAATGCAGTGATTGTGGTTTTCGTATAACCGGCAATGCTCCGGATGCAGCACACATTGGACCCTATTATATCTCCGAGGATTATATCTCCCACACCAATACAAGTCGTGGCCTGATCAATCAACTTTACCAGTGGGCGCGGGTTTTCACCTTGCGGCAGAAAAAAAATCTGATTACAAGAATCACCCGTAAATCAACCGGTGATCTGTTGGAAGTGGGCGCAGGCACAGGTTATTTCGCAGAGACCATGCAAAAAGGAGGCTGGCAAGTAACGGCTCTTGAACCGGATGCCGGTGCCAGGGAAATAGCTCGTCAAAGAGCAGGCTTGCATCTACTTCCCTCTGATCATTTATTCGAGTTGCCTTCTAACCATTTTGATGTAATTACTTTGTGGCATGTGCTGGAACATGTACACGAACTATCTTCCTACCTGCACAATTTCCATCGGATACTCCGCAGAGATGGATTTCTCATCATAGCTGTACCTAATTATACTTCCCCCGATGCCCAACACTATGGTCCACATTGGGCAGCATACGATGTGCCCCGCCATCTGTATCATTTTTCTCCTGTCGCTATGCGGAAACTTTTAGCTGCTCACCAATTGCAAGTAATTGCTGTTCGGCCCATGTGGCTGGACGCCTTTTATGTTTCCCTCTTGAGTGAGAAATATGCCAAAGGCGGTAGCAACATCTTCTCGGGATTTCTTCAGGGTGCACTGTCTAATGTTAGGGCACTGATGAAAGGAAAGAATACCAGTTCACTGATTTATATCGCCCGCCCAATTGCTTAGATCACTGAAACCGGACTTCAAAAAGTGCCGGCCAATATTTTCCTGTAACAAAAAAAGTTTTTTTATCAGGGTGATAGGCTATACCATTTAATACCTCCGACTTGCCGGCAGGTACTACGTTGTTCTTCCCCATGATACCCGATAAATCTGCACGGGCAACGACCAATCCTTTAGCAGGATCTATTTTAAGTATTTGATCGGTCAGGTATTTATTGGCGTAGATGAAACCATCCACCCATTCCAGTTCATTGAGGTTTTCAACATATCCATTGTTGTCGGAAACTCCCAATGTTCTAACAATTGAAAAATTGCTGGGATTGACAAAATAGAGATTGCTACCTCCTGTGCTGATAATTAAGTTCGTACCATCTGTGGTAATGCCCCAGCCCTCGTAAGGCCAATCATACACTTCCGGTAGCCGTTTGAATTGCAGGTCATATACAAACACTTTGTGTTCCTGCCAGGTCAATTGATAAATCTTATTATTCAGGATGGTAATTCCTTCCCCGAAATATTCCGGAGCCATAGCAATCTGTTGAAGGGCCTTACCTGTTTTGACATCCACTTTTTTCAGCTTGCTCTCTTTGTACATGCCCGTGCCTTCATACAACTCATTCTTATGAAAAAGAAGTCCCTGCGTGTACGATGTGGTATCGTGCGGGAAAACATTGAGTACTGTATAAGACATATTCTGTACCTGTGCGGGTGGCGGTACGATTGGATCGGAAGGGGTTGATGATGTGTTTCCTTCACAGGCAGCCAGCAGGAGGAGTAAAAAATAAATGCCGGTTTTTTTCATTGTACTAGGTTTAGACGTTGAACCTGAAATGCATCACGTCTCCATCCTTCACAATATACTCTTTACCCTCAATGCGTAGTTTGCCATTTTCACGGCAAGCAGCTTCACTGCCAAACTTGATGTAATCTTCGTAGGCAATTACTTCAGCTTTGATAAATCCTTTTTCGAAATCTGTATGAATTACACTGGCAGCTTGAGGTGCTTTCCATCCCTTCTTAATGGTCCATGCGCGCACTTCCTGTTCACCTGCAGTAAAATATGTTTCGAGGTTCAGCAATTGATAAGCCGATTGGATCAGTCGGTGCAGTGCCGGCTCCTTCATGCCATATTCTTCCATGAACATTTTTCTGTCATCCTCCTGTTCCATCTCTGCAATCTGTGCTTCAATGTTGTTACACATCACAATCATTTCAGCACCTTCCGCCGCTGCAGCGGCTGCCAAAGCTTTTGAATATTCATTTCCCGTATGCATGCTTGCCTCATCTACATTGGCTACATACAAAACAGGCTTATCCGTCAGTAGAAACAAATCAGCAACAGCAGGCTTTTCTTCTTTGGTGAGTCCCAATGTATAAATGTTCTTACCCTGTTCAAGATGGGTTTTACATCTTCCTAAAATATCAAACTCTGCTTTTGCCTTGGTATCTGTTCCTACACGGGCCATCTTTTCCACCCGTTGCCATTTCTTCTCAACACTCTCCAGGTCTTTGAGCTGTAATTCAGTTTCAATGATTTCTTTATCTCCTACAGGATTGATCTTGCCCTCTTCTCTGAGCACATTCTCATCTTCAAAACAGCGAATCACATGAATGATGGCATCTACCTCGCGGATATTTCCTAAAAACTTATTTCCCAATCCTTCCCCCTTGCTGGCACCTTTCACCAGACCGGCAATGTCCACAATCTCAAGTTGGGTGGGTACGATGCGCTGGGGATTCACCAGTTTAGCCAATTGCTGCAATCGCTCATCGGGGACATCTACAAGACCGACATTTGGTTCAATGGTACAAAAACGGTAATTGCTTGCCTGTGCTTTTGCACTATTACTGACCGCATTAAAAAGGGTTGATTTCCCCACATTTGGTAATCCTACTATTCCTGCCTGTAATGCCATGTTGCTTGCTTTGCGGGACAAACGTCCCATTTTCAAGGTGCAAATATAGTTGGTTTATTCCTAGGGTGAATCGAATTCACAACGGCATCGGTTTCTATCAGCGGAATTCACTATTTTCAAACCACAATTTGACGTATGGCACTGAATTATGTATGGATATTCTTTTTTCTCATAGGACTCGTAATCGCACTGGTAAAGCTCATTGTTTTTCAGGATTATGATATATTTCGAAAAATTGTGGAGGGTATTTTCGATGCTTCCAAGTCATCCGTGATGGATATAGCCCTGCCACTGACCGGTGTGATGGTATTTTTTATGGGCTTGATGAACATCGGGGAAAAAGCAGGTGCCATCAACTTGTTGGCCAGATGGCTCAATCCTTTCATGAAACGACTTTTTCCGGAAGTACCGGACCGCCATCCTGCCATGGGACAGATGGTCATGAATTTCAGTGCCAACATGTTGGGCCTGGATAATGCAGCCACACCGTTTGGCCTCAAAGCAATGGAGAGTTTACAAACACTCAACCCGAACAAGGAAACTGCTTCCAATGCACAGATCATGTTCCTGGTTTTGCATACCAGTGGATTAACGCTCATTCCACTTTCAATTATCGCTTATCGTGCAGGCGCAGGCAGTACCAATCCAACAGGGGTTTTTGTTCCATTGATGATTGCAACAGTAACTGCTACCATTGCCAGTATCATCGTTACCGCTATTTATCAGCGACTGCGTTTCGATTGGGTAATGATTGCCTGGCTCACTGCATTGATCAGTGGGGTATTGTTGTTCGCTGCATTTATTTATCAGCTTCCTTCAGTAAAAGATGCACCCAATGCAGGATTGTTTACCAAAGAGACATTCAGCAATGTATTGGGAAACCTCATACTTTTTTTGGTAATCTGTGCCTTCATCATTGGCGGACTCCTCAAAAAAGTACATGTGTTTGATGCCTTCATCGAAGGAGCCCAGCAGGGATGGCAGGTCATCATCAAGATCATTCCTTATCTGGTAGGAATCATTGTGGGAATCAGGGTATTCAGAGAATCGGGCGGTCTCGATGCAATCATACAGGGTATTTCCTGGGTCTTCATGAATCTGGGCATCAACAATGAATTTGTTCCATCATTGCCGGTTGCTATCATGCGTCCTTTCAGTGGGGGCGGAGGTCGCGGACTGATGTTGGATGTTTTTAAGAACTACGGTGTAGATAGTTTCCTTGGGAACCTGGCTTCTATTTTCCAGGGTAGTGCGGACAGCACTTTTTACATCATTGCCTTGTATTTTGGCAGCGTAGGAATCAAGAAAGTAAGATATGCCATCTGGGCAGGTATGCTCGCCGACCTGATAGGTGTAATTTCAGCCATCTTTATTGCCTATCTCTTTTTCAAGTAATCATCGATTCACTTCAATATCACGAAAAGTCAAGAGGGCATTGTCTTTGTCCCGATAAATGATGCGGTATTTTCCGGGTTGTAAGAAAAGATAATAGTTGCCATCTGCTGACAACTGATACGTCTGATCGGCTGGAATACAATTGCCAGGTCTTCTCTTTTGTATTTCTTCCAGATAAAATGCTTGCAGCAGCCAGGACTTAGGGTGGGCTGCCGGCAAGGCAATTGTTTTTTTCTTGCCATAAAATCCCATCCACACCGGACGCTGGTTGTTGTAGGAAGGTGTGGGATGCAATACCAGGGCGGAATAATAAGGATCATTCCAGAGCAGCGGCTGTCCGTTTTGCAGCGGAACAGTGGGTCGGTTCACCGGCTTTTGATAGGAGATCAATTCATACAGGAAGGCACCTGCAGCATTGATGCTGCCTGAACTAAGGGTACATTGGTCAATGCTCAAACAAGACTCACCGACCCAGGAGGAGAGGTAAAGTGAAAAAGGTTGCAACTGGTTTCCATTACTGCCGGAGGTAGATTCGGGTTGTGTGATGACCAGTAATTTTTCATCCCCCGGTATTTTTTTAAAGTAGTTACCCAAACGCATGGCTTGTTCTTTTTTCCGTTCATGCAAATTAGAAATGGTGTAATCCGGTTGACAAGAGAAAACGGAAAACCCTGCTGCTATTGCGAAACGAATGAATTCTCCCAAGACTGGTTCTGTAATGAATAAACCAGTAGAAAGCGATATTTCCTGTATAGGTTCTTTGGTGGGTGAGAGTATCTCGAGCGCAAGATGTCGATATCCTTGTTTGCGCAGTGAATCGAGCATCGTACCAATCCACACATAGGTATATGGTTTCAGATAGGAGGCATTGAATAGAGCGATTCTTCCAGAAGCAGTTTGTCGCAAGATATATGAGGTTGCATCTGTTCCTGTTGCATTGATAAAGGGTTGTGCCTGTTGGCGAAGTACTGTTTGTTCCTCGCGGGAAGTGATGCCGGTTAATTTTTTTTCATACCACTGACTGGTTTGATAATCGGTGAGTCGGCAAAGCGCATCCGATAGGAGGTCATAATAGGCAGCCGTATCGAAGATTGTCCGATTTTTTTCTCTTTGTAAACCTTGCCGAAGCGGAAGCAGGTAATTCATGCCACCGGTATCAATGGGGGTCATCAGCCAGTTGGTATCCATCACACTGGAGGGAAGCGAATGGTAATATTTTTTTAGGGACTGGAAGGCGGGAGATTCCTGTGTGTAACCAACAAGGGAAAAAAAAGTGAAGGTTAGTAGCAGGGTAGGTTGTGCCCAAATTGGAATTCTTTGCATGGAAGCAAAGTAATGAATCAAATGTTATGAATTTCCCAATGCCAGCCAGAGCATTTCCACCCCAACGGTTGCAGGTTGTTCGATGGAGTGGATGGGCGAGTTCCCGGATAGGGTGGGAATGTTTTTATCAATGACATAGATAGGTACTCCGGCTGGCACTTGCTGCACCAGTCCTGCCGCCGGATATACCTGCAATGAAGTGCCTATGATAACAAAAATATCGGCCAGGCCGGTAATATGAGCTGCCGTTAACATCATGGGGACTTCCTCCCCGAACCATACAATATCCGGTCTGAGTTGTGCGCCATCAGGAGCGACTTGACCCAATAGAATGTCTCCCCGAATTGAGGCGCTCAGTTCAGGATTTTCTTCACTGCGCATGCGCAAAATTTCCCCGTGCAAGTGGATAACCTGGCTGCTGCCTGCACGTTCATGCAGGTCGTCTATGTTTTGTGTGATGATGGTGATATCGAAATCCCTTTCCATGGCTGCCAACAGCCGATGTGCCTTGTTGGGTTTCGCATTCAGCACCTGTTGTCTTCTTTCATTGTAAAAACGCAGCACCAGTGCCGGATTCTTTTTCCAGGCATCGATGTGTGCTACTTCATATACATTGTATTCTTCCCATAAACCGTCGCCATCACGGAAAGTACGAAGACCGCTTTCGGCACTCATGCCGGCACCAGTTAGCACTACCATTTTCTTTTTGGAGACTTTTTCGCTCATCTCTATAAATTTAGCGGGATGTCTTCGCCATTTTCAAGATATGTGTCCATTCTTCCGGCCGAACGGCTTGTACGGATAATCGGCCCAAACGAATCAGATCCATGTTGGCGAGCAGGGGTTCTTTTTTAATGGCTGCAAGTGATACGGGCTGCTTGAGTTTTTTATAGGGACGAAAATCTACCACTACCCAGGCGGGGTCGGGGGTAGTAGGGTCTTGGTAGGCCTCCTTGATTACTTCAGCAATGCCAACAATTTCCAGTCCCTCATTGCTGTGGTACCAAAAAGCTCTGTCACCTATCTTCATCGAGCGCAGATTGTTGCGGGCACCATAGTTTCTGACCCCATCCCAAAAGGTTTGTCCTTCTTTTTCAAACTGTTCCCAACTGTATTTAAATGGTTCGGATTTGATGAGCCAGTAATTCATACCCTTATTGAATTATGATAATGAAAAGCAATCCTGGAATTATTCCCAACCCGATGCTAGTACATCTGCAAGGTGCAACACTTGTAAATTCATCTGTTGATTGCGCATGTATCCATCAAGGTGCATCAGGCAACTCATATCTGTGCTGATGATGTATTGTGCACCGGTATCAGCGGCATTGCGAGATTTTTGTTCCCCCATGGCAATGCTGATGGGTTCAAACTTAACGGCAAATGTTCCGCCAAAACCACAGCAGGTACCGGTATCGTTCATTTCTACCAATTCTAGTCCCTCCACTTGTTGCAACAATTTTCGGGGCTCATCCTTGATATTACATTCGCGCAGCGCAGCGCAACTATCATGATAGGTAGCTTTAGCTGAAAAACTTGCTCCTAAGTTCTCAACTCCCAACACATTGACCAGAAAGGAAGAAAACTCATGAATCTTTTCGGAAGTTTTTTTGGCAGGTTGCTGATAGGCAGAATTTTCGAACAATGACTTGAAGTAATTTTTCACAAAGCCGGTACAGCTGGCACTTGGAGTAACTATGTATTCAGCCCCTTCGAAGTCTGCAATGAATTTTGTACATACCTCTTTTGCTTCACCCCAGAAGCCCGCATTGAAGGCTGGTTGGCCGCAGCAGGTTTGGGCGGGATTGTAAATGACTTCACAGCCTGCCTTCCGCAATACTTTCACCATGTTGATGCCAACTCCGGGGTACAATTGGTCAATGAAGCAAGGTATGAACACATGTACTTTCATCGACGTGACTTTGGTTTTTTAAGACGCTGGTTGAGCGCGATCATTTTTAAGGCTGTAATCGCCGCTTCCTCTCCCTTGTTTCCATGCTTGCCACCTGTTCTCTCTCTTGCCTGTTCTTCATTCAACAAAGTGAGTACGCCAAAAATTACAGGTACATCGAGTGATAAATTCAGTTGGGTAATGCCATCGGTCACCGATTGACACACATAGGTAAAATGTGGGGTATCGCCTTGTAGTACTGTTCCGATTGCAATGTATGCATCTGGCAATTGGGCACTGTAGGCATAATGATTTTTTATGGCGAAGGGGATTTCAACTGCTCCGGGAACAGTCAATGTTTGCACCTGTGCACCTGCAGCTTTTAGTATCTTTTTTGCACCCTTTTCCAGCAAGTTGACAATCGGGGCATTCCATTCGGTTTTTACCAAAATAACAAAGGCATCCTTCGCTGAAGGGATGCCTTTGTTGACTAAGTTGTTTCCGGAACTGGCCATAAGTAGCTGCTAGTCTTTTTGAATGCTCAGTCGATTAATGTATTTGTCTGCCTGGTAACCTTTTTCAGTTTTGGGATATTTTTCTTTCAACTCTTTGTACAGTTCAAGTGCCTCTGAATTCTTGCCCAGGGTTTCCTGCAAGAGGGCTGCGCGGAACAGGTATTCGGATGAGTTGGTTTCATCTTTTTCAAAATGATGGGCTGCTTTCAGGTAATAATTCACTGCCTGGTCTTTCTTGTTCAGCTCTGCGTAGGCATCGGCCAGATTGCCATAAGCCAATAGCTGTATCTGAGGGGCATCAGTGGAAAAATCTTCCAGGTATTTAACTGCATTAGCGAATTCACCTAGGTGCAAATAACTAACACCGGCATAGAATTTTGCTAAGTTAGCTGCCTTGGTTCCGCTGAAAGTACGCATAACATACAATACGCCTTTGCTTTGTCCGTCTCCATTCAATACCAAACGGGATGAATCTAGGGTGAAATAACCCTGTGATTTGAAGAGGGCATCGGCTGCCTTTTCTTCGTTGGGCTTTTTTACGTATTCATTGTAGCCATACCAGCCTACGATCAATAGAACAACGGTAGATACACCGGCCAGGATTTTATTTTGATGTGTTTTGAAAAAATGAAGCATTTTTTCAATGCCATCTTCTTCGTGAAAAACTTTAGTACTCATGTTGGGTTTGTTTTCTATTTCGCGTTGTCGCAGCAATATTAATCTACAATGAAGGGATAGTTCGAATCTACATAAACATCTTTCAGCAGTTCAGAATCATCCGGCCATGGACTTTCCTCAGCGAAGCGAACGCTTTCTTCTACAATCAGGTTTATTTTTTGATCGATCAGATCGAGATCGGCTGCAGTGGCATAGTTGCTGTCCAGAATTTTGTTACGCACCTTCACCAGCGGGTCTTGTTCACGGTATTCTTCTACTTCTTCTTTGGTACGGTATTTTTGTGGATCGGAGATGGAATGTCCTTTGTAGCGGTAGGTTTTCAATTCAAGTAGGGTAGGACCGCCGCCTTCTCTTGCACGTTTTACGGCTCTGGCCACGTGTTCATGTACATTCTCGGGGGTCATGCCATCTACTTTATCAGCAGGCATATCGTAAGCATCTGCGAGTTTGTAAATATCTACTACGTTGGATGTTCTTTCAATCGAGGTGCCCATGGCATACTGGTTGTTTTCACAAATGAAAATCACCGGTAACTTCCAGAGCATGGCCAGGTTGAAAGTCTCGTGCAGCATTCCCTGGCGGGCAGCACCGTCACCAAAAAAGCAAAGCACTACATTTTGTGTGCCCAGGTATTTTTCAGCAAATGCAAGACCTGCACCGGTACCAATTTGTGCACCTACGATTCCATGTCCCCCAAAGAATCGGTGTTCTTTGCTGAAGAAGTGCATACTGCCTCCCTTACCCTTACTGCATCCGGTTGCCTTGCCATATAGTTCTGCCATACAGGAGTTGGCTGACATCCCCTTGGCAAGTCCCAAACCATGGTCACGGTAAGCGGTAATAAATGGGTCATCAGAGGTGGTAGCTGTCATGCATCCGGCGGCGATGGCTTCCTGCCCAACATAGGCATGGAAAAAACCACGGATTTTGCCGGCCATTTTATACATCTCCTCTGCCTTCAGTTCAAACTGGCGGATGAGTTGCATCACTTCATACCAGTAGAGGTACGTTTCACGGGAAAATTTCGTCGCCACAGGCTTCTTTTTGAGGGGGCAAATATACAGCTAAAACCCTAAAATCGCAAGAGTTGTGGAACGGGTTATACACAGGGTAATTCGCAGAGGAAATCCGGTTAAACAGGCAGTACCTGTTCGGTGAAAACACGGTTTTCTGAGAGGGGTAAATTGTTTTCGTCTGTCAATTCCCGGAGCCAGCTGTTCACCGAATCGGGGGGCATTTGTTCTTCTATCCAATTAGCAAAGGTCTCCATATAGACGATTACATCCTCGCGCCGGTTTCTTTGTAGCCAGCGAAAACCGCCCGGTAAACGTTCCAGAATGGTCCGGTCGGTGAGGTATTCAAGGTGGTGTATATCAGTAGGGGTGAGGCCTGCCTCCATTAGTTTTTTCACCAGCAGGCTAACCGGGGCCTGGATGATGCCGCAGAATTCCGCTGCGAGTTCTGTCCATTCACCCGGGGCCGTATGTGCGTAAGTGAGAATTTCCTTCTCATCCAGTCGGGTAAGTACCTGCAGAAGATGTCCGCAGTTGCAACTTCCATGGTGCCCCCAGGCATAATGAGCACCGTTTTGTAAGCGAAGAGCCGTAGCTCTCAAAGCATCTACCAGTTCACGGGTTGGTTTGGCCATACAGGTTCAATTTTTCACTTAACAAATATAACCACCGTTCTGTAAAAAAGTTTAATCGGAAGACTCACCTCCTCCGGCGGAAGTGATGCAGCTATAGGAACCAAAGACTTTTACGGTCTTTTTTCCTCCGAAAAGTCTCACCGACGCAGGAGGTGGACTTTGCGGCTGGAATGTGTAATTATCTTACTATATCCAATCAAAGATAAAATTGAACCTGGCATAAGCAGCGAAGTCTCCGCCTACGGCGGAAGACGCGCGGAGGAGGAAGCCAGCGTGGGTGTGAAGTGTGGGTGTGATTTCGTCTACGCAGGGTCTTCCGCCGGAGGCGGCGACCCTGCGGAGAAAAAAGACTTTGTCTAAAGAATGGTTTATCCTTCTTGCATAAATGGATACCTGTAATCCGTCGGAGGATCAAATGTTTCTTTAATTGTTCTGGCACTCAACCAGCGGTAAAGATTGAGCTGACTTCCCGCCTTGTCATTGGTACCGGAGGCTCGGGCTCCTCCAAAAGGCTGTTGCCCTACCACAGCACCCGTGGGCTTGTCATTGATATAGAAATTACCCGCACTATCTCTCAGCACTCGCGTTGCCTTTTCAATTGCAGCTCGGTCCCTCGCCATCACTGAACCTGTGAGTGCATAGGGTGAAGTGGTATCTACCAATTGAAGGGCGCGATCGAAATCCCCCGCAGGGTAAACATAGATGGTAAGTACAGGACCGAATATTTCTTCGCACATGGTGAGTGAGCGCGGATCTTTTGTCTCTATGAGTGTAGGTGCAATGAAGTAGCCCTTTCTTTTACTGAAAGTTCCTCCCGCCAGAATCGTGTTCTTTTTATTCTTGGCAGCACGCTTGATGTAAGATGTAATGCTGTCGAATGCTTTTTCATCTATCACTGCATTGATGAAATGACTGAAATCTTCCACTGTTCCCATTTTCATCGTTTCAATGGCAGCTACCAGTTTCTTTTTTACTTCTGCAGCGAGATTGCTGGGAATATAAGCCCGTGAAGCAGCAGAACATTTCTGTCCCTGAAATTCAAATGCACCTCTTGCCAGCGCAGTTACGACTGCATCCGGATCAGCACTTTCGTGTACCAGCACAAAATCTTTACCCCCGGTTTCTCCTACAATGCGTGGATAAGACCGATAGCGGGGAAGGTTTTCTGCCATGGTCCTCCACATCTGGTTGAATACACCCGTAGAGCCGGTAAAATGAACCCCCGCAAACATTGGATGTGTAAAGCAGGTTTGTCCGATAGTCGGTCCATCCACATATACCAGGTTAATTACACCTGCGGGAAGTCCGGCTTCCTGCAAAATTTTCATAAAGAGTTGTGCTGAGAAAATTTGTGTATTGGCAGGTTTCCAAACTACCACGTTGCCACAAAGTGCCGCAGAAGTGGGTAAGTTACCACCGATGGCTGTAAAATTAAATGGGGTAATCGCTAAAACAAATCCTTCCAGCGGTCTCCATTCGGTTCGGTTATGGATACCGGGTGAGGATACCGGTTGTTGCTTATAAATTTCGTTGAGATAATAAACATTGAATCGAAGGAAATCAATCAGTTCACAGGCGCTGTCAATTTCTGCCTGATAAGCATTCTTACTTTGCCCGAGCATCGTTGCGGCATTCATTTGATAGCGGTATTTGCCTGCAAGAAGGTCGGCGGCCTTTAAAAAAATATGGGCTCTCGATTCCCAACTCATTTCAGACCAGCTGCTGCGTGCCTTGAGAGCAGCATCAATGGCCTGCTGAGCATGTTGTGCAGTGCCCATGTGAAACTGGCCGAGGGTATGACTCAATTCGTGGGGTGGATGTATGGTTCTGGTATTCCCGGTGCGAACAGCTTTTCCGCCGATGTACATCGGAATGTCCAGGGATTTCTTTTTCAGATCGGCCAGTGCCTTTTTTAATGCAGCCCTTTCGGGAGAACCGGGCGCATAAGATTTAACAGGTTCATTCGCCGGGGCCGGATAAGAAAATATTCCTCTGCTCATAATGTTAGATTTGTGTGCAAAGTTAGGGCTATTTCATGATGGATAATCTGCAGGAAGAACTTGAATCTGAGAGGAATGAATTAAATTGCCCGCATGGCGATTATCCTCTTTGATCCGCAGGACAGGGACAGGCTGTTACCACTGGCTGCCACGCGTGCTATAGCAGATCTACGGCTCGGCATTCTCACGCAAAAAGAAAGATGGGAACTGCGCACCCAAGAAAAAGTAGGGGTGGCCACTGCAGAGTATTTGCGGTGCTTGTACGAGCCATTACCGGAGGGGGAACATACATGGATAGATGCCAGCGTTTATCCCGACAAGGCTGCTATTGATGCCATTTATAGATTGACTTCAGGTTCCGCCCTGCGTTCGGATGGAAGTATCTGGGCCTGCAGATTTACTGCCCACCAGGATTCTATTCACAACTTACTGCAAAATCCGGAGAAACTTCATGTAACAGAACAGACAGTCAACAAATTGATGCATCCCTGGGATTTGATCAGTAAAAACAGGCAACAGTTATTGGAGGATGTAGAATTGATCACTGCTGGCAGATTATCCGAACCCATTCCTGCTCATGTTCAGTGTACCCATCCGGAAAATATTTTTATTGAACCGGGAGCTGATGTCGCACCCTGTTATCTGAACGCGACAGAAGGACCTATCTACATTGGTAGCAATGCTACCATTTTAGAAGGCGCAGCCATTCGCGGACCTTTCGCTATGTGTGAAGGTGCCGTGGTAAAAATGCAAAGCAGTATTTATGGAGCTACCACCCTAGGTCCATACTGTGTAGGCGGTGGTGAAATCAAGAATACTTTGATGATGGGCTATTCCAACAAAGCACACCACGGTTATCTCGGTGATGCTGTAATAGGAGAGTGGTGCAATCTGGGAGCGGGTGCTACCAACAGCAATGTGAAAAATACTGCCGGTATTGTCAGTGTATGGGATTTTTATACAAAGCAATTGGTTCCTGTGGGACAAAAATGTGGAGTCATCATGGGAGACTATTGCACTGTATCTATTCAGGCGGCTATGAACACCGGAAGCATCTATGGAACATGTTGTAATGTATTTGGAAGTGGGCTACTCCCGACAATCATAGAACCTTGCAGTTGGGGAGTTGCCGGTACACGATACGAATTGCCAAAAGCAATTGCTTCGATTGGTAATTGGAAACAAATGAAAGACAGGAGTTTCACCGCAGAGGAAATATCCATTCTGGAATATATATTTGCGCATCTATAAAATCTCTTCACAAGAATATCTTCACCCATGCGAAAACAAATAGCTGCTGCCAACTGGAAAATGAACCTTAATTTTTCACAGGCACAAGCATTCATTACAGAACTGAAATCTGAGCAATTCGACATAACTGATCACCGCTCTGTTGTATTAGCAGTACCGGCCCCTTATTTGCAGTTTACTACAGAAGCATTTAAAGAAGTAGCAGGATTCAGCATAGCCGCACAGAATTGCTATGCACAAAAAAGTGGGGCATTCACCGGGGAGATATCTGTCGAGATGCTGACATCTATAGGGGTACACCATGTTATCATCGGACACTCAGAGCGCCGTGAGATCTTTGGTGAAGACAATGCTTTGTTGGCAAAAAAAGTGGACTTGGCGCTGGAGTTTGGAATGACACCCATTTTTTGTTGCGGAGAGCCTTTGCCTGTGCGCGAAGCCGGAACGCAAAATGATTTTGTTGCTGAGCAACTGAAAGCTTCATTGTATCAGCTCACTGCTGAGCAAATGAGTAAAGTGGTGATCGCTTATGAACCCATCTGGGCGATCGGAACCGGGAAAACGGCTACCAGTGAACAAGCACAAGAGATGCATGCCTACATACGTTCACAATTGGCAACGCAATATGGACAAGCACTGGCCGATGGCGTTTCTATTTTATATGGTGGAAGTGTGAAAGCTTCCAATGCTGTTGAAATATTCCAACAACCCGATGTTGATGGCGGACTGGTAGGAGGGGCATCCCTCATTGCAAAAGAGTTCGCTGCTATTATTCGGGCGCTGAAATAGTGTAATTTTATTGAATACTATACCTTAATTGACTGGAAGCAATCAAATTAGAATCTTGGGTATAAATTGTTTATTTTCTTATTAGGAAAAAGTATTGAATTAATTAGCTAATTTTTTATGCTTGTTTTTTTGGTTGACTCTCTGATCATCAATTTGGTTGGATAAGATTTACTTACATGTTGGTATTTTCCAACATATTCAATTTCGTCAATCAGAAGTTGGGCAGCCATTTTCCCCATATCAAATGCAGGTTGTTTAACGCTTGTCAGTGATGGTGAGATTAATGATGCAATAGGCTCATCATTAAAACCAATGATGGCAACATCTTGAGGTATTCGAAGCTGTAATTTTTTTGCTGCGGCAATTGCTCCGATTGCTACCCGGTCGCTTACGGCGAATATACCATCGGGCCGATCTTTTCTTTTTAACAACTTAAGGGCAGTTTTAACAGCATAATTGTGATCAAATTCGCTGTGAACAATAAGGCTCTCATCGATTTTTCTATTGTGCCTGAATAAGGCCATTGTGTAGCCATCTCTTCTACGGTTGCTAATGAGTAAACCCTTTGGTCCACCCATATAGGCAATTCTCCTGCACCCAATTTTAATCAGATGTTCAACAGCACTGAATGCCCCGGTAAGATTGTTGACATATATTTTAGATGAACGAATGGTATCAGATACCCTGTCAAACAAAACAACTGGCATCTGTGATTGAATGTCCATTAAGTGGTTCAATTGACTACTGTATTGTGCCAACGAAATAAGGATTCCGTCTACACCAATTCTTTTCATATCTATGATGTTGCGAATTTCTTTTTCTTCTGATTCGAGTGACTGACTTGCAATTACAGTATAGCCTCGTTGTGAGGCCTCTTCTTCAATTCCTTGCAAGGCAAGGGAAAAAAAACTATATCCGAGGTTGGGTACCACAACACCTATGGTTCGAGTTTTGATATGTAAGAGACTTAAAGCAGCTTTATTAGGTTGATAGTTCAGTCTTTTAGCCGTTTCTTTTACTAGTTCAATGGTTGCCTTGCTGATTTCCGGACTACCCTTAAGGGCTCTGCTGACCGTAGAAGCAGAGATGTTTAATATCCGAGCTATGTCTTTTATGGTTACCTGTTCCATATTGTTGTTAATTCAGGTATACAAATTAAAGGATAGTTATCATAATTGGCAGGATGATTTTAACTGAGCGCAAACGTTTGCGCTAAATTTCCCGTTCTATGCATGTTTTTTATAGTTATTTGAATCTACTTTTAACAGTCAACCGGAATTTAGCCGGTTATCATCAAAACTCGATTGCCATATGAGAAAAAGGGAAATCTCTTTCTATCCAACAATTAGTGCCTGGTTGTTGGCATTGTCTGTTTTACTTTTTAATCAAGATGTTCATGCTCAGCGCATTCCTGTCTCAGGAACTGTGCAAAATGCAGATGGACAAGCCATTGAAGGTGCATCTGTATCCGTTAAAGGTTCTTCGGAAAAGACAATCACAAATGCACAGGGGCAATTTAAAATAACTGTACCTGATCGAAGTGCCATTCTGGTATTTTCTTCATTGGGTTTTGCAGTAATGGAACGAAACTTAAACGGACAAACTATCATCAATATTACTTTGGCCTCAGAAGTGAAAGCAATTGATGAGGTGGTGGTTGTAGGTTTTGGAACACAACGAAAAGTAACGGTTACTGGATCTATTTCTACAGTTAAAAGTGAGGAAATTCTGCGTTCACCGGTTTCTAGTGTGGCCAACGCTATAGCTGGAAGAACTACCGGTGTATTGGCAGTACAGAGAGGTGGTGAGCCGGGAAGAGATATCGCTGATATTTATGTTCGTGGTATTGCCACTTTTGCAGGGGGAAATAGCACAAGGCCCCTTGTGCTAGTAGATGGAGTTGAGCGGAGTTTGGCCGGTATTGATCCATATACTATTGAAAGTTTCAATATTTTAAAAGATGCATCTGCAACTGCTGTATTTGGTGTACGGGGTGCCAATGGGGTTATTATTATTACGACTAAAACCGGACAAAAAGGTCGTCCACAGTTTTCTTTTTCTTCCAATTTTGCCCTACAGAATCCTATTCGTCTTCCTAAATTATTAGATGCAGTAGATTATGCTATCTACAGAAATGAGGCTGAGGCAAATGATGTAGGTCCGGGTGCCAGAAAGTTTTCTGATTACGATATCGAGCGGTTCAGAAAAGGGGATGACCCATATTTTCACCCAAACATCAATTGGTTTGATTATATGCTGAAAGAATCTGCCCCTCAACAATTATACAATCTCAATATTAGCGGTGGAGGTCAGGATTCTAAGTACTTCGTTTCACTGGGATATTTAAACCAGGATGGGGCTTATAAATTGGGTGGACTATTCGATGAATTCAGTGCCAACCCGAACTACAAGCGGTATAATATCAGAACCAACTTTGATTTCAATCTGTCGGAGGACATTACAGTATTAATAAAGGCAGCTTCTGAGATTGGCGTTTCAAACTATGCAAATAGTAATACCAGTGATATTTTCAATACCATTCTCTCTGCTAACCCTATCATGTCACCTGTTCTTTATCAGGGAAAATTAGTGAGAAATGTGGAAGGGTTAACTGCTTTTCAGATTTCAAATACCCCCTTGTATCAAATGCTTTTCAATGGCTTTAACAGGAATTTCAGCAATCGGTTCAATTCTAACTTGGCTATTAGGTACAAGTTGGATAAAATTACCAAGGGGTTATTGTTCCGTGCAATGGGGGCCTATGACAGCTATTATCTCCAACAAGTTAGAAGGACAAAAGTAATTCCAATGTGGGATTTGATGCGTAACAGAAATGCGACAACATTCCAGGACTCGATTGTGCCAATACCCGTTGTTAATCAATTTGAGGGCCCTATCAATTTTGGGGGAGAATCATTCACCCGTAACAGAAAATTCTATGCTGAGGCTGCAATGGAGTATTCGAGAAATTTTAATGGCCATAATATTACAGCCCTTGGGTTGGGAATGGTAGAAAGATTTTATAGCGGAGGCAATGAACTGCCTTTTAACTATGCCGGGTTGGTTGGTAGACTTTCTTATGCATACAACAATAAATATCTTTTTGATTTCAATGCCGGATTGAATGGCTCAGAGAATTTTGCTGTTGGGAAACAGTTTGGATTTTTCCCGTCCTTTTCTGTGGGCTATGTATTGACAGAGGAAAAGTTCATTCCGAAACAGAAACTATTGACCTATTTGAAGTTGAGAGGTTCTTACGGTAAAGTGGGTAATGATAAAATCGGCGGAAATAGATTCTTATTCCTTCCTTCCTCTTTCACATCAGGTTCTTCATATTTTTTTGGTCTGAATAACGTTGCTTCCGGAAGTTTCAGAGAGGCATCTATTGGAAACCCCAATGTAACATGGGAAGTTGCGACTAAATGGAATATCGGTGCTGATATTCGTTTGTTCAGCAATAAAATGAATTTTAGTGTAGATGTTTTCAATGAGCAGCGTGAAAATATTCTTTGGAACTTGAATGTACCCATCACTTTCGGTTCCCTGAGTCTTATTTCTCCTTACAACATTGGTCAGGTAAAAAACAATGGTGTCGAATTCGAATTGGGATATAAAGATGAAGCGCAGGGAGGCAAATTAAAATATTGGGTAAATGCGAATTACACTTTTGCACGTAACAAGATTATTTATATGGATGAAGCTCCTCAACCTTTTCCCGGACTCGCTATGACGGGCAATCGAATTGGGCAGCCCAAAGGTTTAATGGCTAATGGAATTTTCAATACCCTAGATCAAATCAATGACCCCAAAAGACCCAAATCTGTTTGGGAAGGCACTGGTTTACGTCCCGGTGACATTAGCTATGCTGATGTAAATGGAGATGGTATCATAGATAACAATGATCAGGTCAACATTGGGAACCCCAACATACCTGAGATCATCTATGGTGCAACTTTTGGTGTCAATTGGAAAGGTTTTGAATTATCAGTTTTCTTCCAGGGAGCCGGGAATGTTTCAACATATTTACAGGGTGAAGCTGCATGGCCATTTATTGCAGGAACCAAAGCTGCTTTTGAAACCGCCAAACAAAGCTGGTCTGAAGAAAGATATCTCAGAGGAGATAAAATCACTCTTCCCCGCTTGACTGCAAGTCCGGAGGTTGGTCGGCACAATTACAGACCTTCTTCTTTTTGGATGCAGGATGCTGCTTATCTGCGCCTTAAAAACGTTGAATTCAGTTACACATTTACATCCAACCAACTTAGAATGTTTGGTTTGAAGGGACTCAGATTGTATGCAAGTGGACAGAACCTGGTGACTTGGACAAAGATGCCATTCTTTGACCCTGAAATACCAAGTTCAAATGGAGCAATTTATCCCATGACTCGCATTTTTAATCTGGGAGCAAATGTTCAATTCTAATCAAAAAAATCAGATTTGTATGAAGAGTATAAGTGCATTTTTTCTTCTTGTAGTTATTGTGATCTCTTTGAGTTCCTGCAAGAAATTTCTTGAGCAACCTGATGGCAGTGTAATCACTGTTGATTCCGTCTTTAACAATCCCGATAATGCAATGAGGGCGCTTACCAATGTGTATGCAACCTGTGTTGTCAATGGATTTATCACCGGAGATGGTGGTTCTGGTCTTTCAGACGCTGCCTGTGTTGATGGCTTATTGCTGGCAGCTTGTGATGAAGGTGATCAGTTCGGAACCGGTGGTAGGGCAAATAGATTTAATGCAGGTACTTGGGACCCCTCCAACCTTGATGAGTTTTCGATCGGACGGGTTACACTAGGTATCAGAAATGCCTGTATTTTTTTAGACAACGTTGATAAGGTACCATCCATCAATACAGGGTTAAATAACTGGACTCCTCAATTAAAGAATCAAACCATTGGCGAGGCTAAGATACTTCGAGCCATGATGCATTACGAAATGATGATACGATATGGAGGTATTCCCATAATCGACAAAACTCCTGAAGTGGAAATAGTTAATAATGGCGGTATTAATTCTGCAGTCGTTAAGCCATTGGGTGTCAGAAGAAGTCTTAAATCTGTTATTGAATTTATCGTTAAAAGCTGTGATGAAGCAGTAGCTGTTTTACCAGATAGCTATCCCAACACAGAACTGGGGAGAGTTACCAAGGGTACAGCACTATCCTTGAAGGCTGTTACTTTATTATATGCTGCGAGTCCCTTAGTGAACACTGCAGTGCCTCCAGTTTCATCTGGTATCGATAGTCTGCTATGTATGGGTAGTAATGACCCTAACAGGTGGGTACAGGCAGCAGCAGCCAACAAGGAAGTGATTGATTGGGCTTTGGCCAATGGTTACGGATTATTAGATGATCCAACGCTAGGTAAACGTGAAAGCTATAATATAGCAACAGGTGCGGCTTTGGATCCCCGCAACAGAGAAATAATTCACTTCAACCGCTCTCATGGTCGTCAGGCCGGAGGTGCCAATATGGTTAGATGGACTTGCCCCATCTATTTCTCCTGGGGTAATGTAGTACATGCCATGCCCATAAATTTTGTCAATTTTTATCGGGATGCTAATGGTAATAATATTTCCATTCCGACAACGGGTTCTTTCACACAATTGAAAAGTATTCTAAGAAATATGGAGCCTCGGTTCCAGGCAACTGCCTGGTGGCCAGGTTCTCAATATACTTTTACAGGACTCATGAATGGTCAGGGAGGTAATGATACTGCAAAATTTGTATATAGACAGGGAAGTGCGAGTGGTAACTTCGTTCAAACAGGCGCCGGTCCACAATTAATCGGACAGGGAGTTCCCAATGGATTCCATGTTAAAAAGTTCACTAACCTGGTAAATGCAGTCAACGGTACATTAGATCTGTATTGGCCCATTTTTAGATTACCTGAGTTCTACCTAGGTTATGCAGAAGCACTTAACGAGGCCGGAGGTAATCAGGGTGAAATTATTAATGCATTAAATCTTATTCGTCAAAGAGGGGGTTTGCCAGCACTTACTGCCGGAAATCCTGTGTTCAATCAAATTACAGCCAGTCAATCTGCTATGCGTGAATACATTCGAAGAGAACGTGGTATAGAACTCTATGGTGAAGAGCATCGATTTTTTGATGTGCGACGTTGGAAGATTGCCGGTGATGAAGGTGTGATGAAAGGTGAATTTTTCAGAATATTTCTTCACGAAAATGGAACCGGAACTTATGTTGCTCCAACTACAGCAATGAATGCTGCCACCCGACTTGCAAACGATAATAGACTTTCTTATCGAATTGAAAGATTTGAAACAAGGGTTTGGTCTGACAAGATGTATTTTTTTCCCTTCCCCCAATCTGAGGTTAACAAAGGATTTCTTGTTCAAAATCCGGGTTGGTAAACTACTTTCTTCAAGTAATATACTTATATCATGCATAAGAAATCAATCAAAAAAATTTTCAGCTCTTTGACAATTATATTATTGTCGGGTGGGGTCAGTTTACACTTGAATGCACAAATGAATATGTCGCAGGTTAACAAGACATCTGATTCAAATCTGAATAAAATTCTCGACAAAAGTTTTCTTGGAAAACCTCAGCCCATCGCTTTTGGTCCTGAACAGCAAAGATCGTCCATTATGGGTTCCGTTTCCACGGTAAGTTCAGATGAGTTAATGAGAATCAATACACCCAATATTGGAAATACATTTTTTGGGAGATTTGCGGGGTTACACGTATCTCAATCAGGAAGTGCTCCGGGAAACAACGATGGACCAGGTTTGTCTATAAGAGGAAGGCAAACTTTTCAGGACAATGGTGTAATGGTGCTGGTAGATGGTTTCGAAACTAACTGGTCAAACCTTTTGCCTGACGAAATAGAGTCTGTTACTGTTTTAAAGGATGCAGTATCACTTGCTTTATATGGCATGGACGCTGCCAATGGAGTCATACTTATAAAGACAAAGAGAGCTAATCAAGCAGGCAAAACCCAAATTGATTTCAGGGCCAGAATGGGGGTCCATTCACCTACTGTAATGCCTAAATTTCTAGACAATGGATTCTATGCGGAATTATTCAATAATGCACTTCGTAGTGATGGAAAGGCATTGACGGAGGGCTATTTCAGAACACCTGAAATTGAAAACTATTTTAAAAATGGCAGTGAGCCCTTCTTATTTCCTAACGTTGACTGGTACAGCCAGGTTACTAAACCTAATGCACTTAGCCAGGATTATGCCCTAACTTTTAAGGGGGGAGGTAATGATGCAAAATACTTCGTTGCCCTTGGTTTTGCCAACTACGATGGAATATATAATAATTCAGATCGTTCTCGTACCATCAACACTAATTATAACTTGAAGAGATATAATATCAGGGCAAATTTTGATGTAAATATCAATCGGTATATTAGTTCTGAAATATCGCTGAGAGGAACCATGGTTGACAAATCCTTCCCTAACGCAAATGAAAATACTTTATGGAGGTCAATGGCACTTTTTACACCTTATCCGGTGAAGACTCCCAATGGGAATTGGGGTGGAACGCAGGGATATTCAGAAAATCCTGTAGCAACCATTCAACAGCGGGGCTATCAAACCATCAACGATCGAACAGTAGATGCCAGTGTAAAAGTGATTGGTAAACTTGATTTTGCGGTGAAAGGCCTTCAAGCTTTTGGTCAGGTTTTTTTCCACAATTTTTATTTTGATACCTACAATAAAACACGGGGATATTTTTATGAAGAGATGATTCCTCGATTCGATTTAGCAGTAGGTGGCAGACCATTGCCCTATGATGGAATACTAAGAGGTAATACAGACAATAATTTTACAATTACCCAGGGAACAGGAAACCAAGTCAATAGAACGAATGTATTGACAGGTCTAGAATATACAGCCACCAAGGGGAACCATAATTTGTATGCATCCGCCATGTATTTTCAGGAAGTATTGAATGCAGATGGTGCACAAGCCCCTTTTGCTAAGCAATCATTGATTGGAAGATTTATGTACAATTACCAGCAAAAATATTTTGCTGAATTTGCTTACTCTTATGCGGGTTCTGAAAGTTTCCCCCCCGGCGCCCGTTTTGGTATGTTCCCAAGTGTATCTGCCGGATGGGTTTTGTCTAAAGAAAGATTTTTATCTTCTTCGAAGGTGATTGACTTTCTAAAATTACGCGCCTCTGCTGGTTTATTAGGCAACGATCGAGCAGGAAATTCTGGCCGCTTTATCTTCAATCAATTCTATGTTGGAACAGGAAATTATTTTCTCGGCAATAACCTTTCCATTAATGCCCCCATGTTCAATCAGGGAGCGCTCGCAAACCCTAATGTTACCTGGGAAAAAGCAATGCGACTGAATATCGGTGTGGACGCCCTACTTTTTAAAAAACTTTCTTTTGCTGCTGATTTCTTTTTCGAAAGAAGAAAAGATATATTCATCAATCCATCCAACTATACATCTGCACTTGCCGGGTTGACCATGAACAATGCCAATCGGGGTGAAACCGAAAACCGTGGATTTGAATTGGAATTAAATTGGAAAGATAAAATTGGTCAGGTAAATTATTATATAACTGGTATGATTTCTTATGCTAAAAATAAAATCATCACCATACAAGAGCCACCACGTCCATTTGATTACCTGCGAGCTGCCGGACAACCCATCAATCAACCCTTTGTTCTTCAGGCTATTGGATTCTTCAAAGATCAAACGGATATTAGAAATAGTCCGATTCAATTATTTGGAAATGTTGTTCCGGGTGATATAAAATACAAAGATCAAAATGGCGATGGCTTTATCGATAACAATGATCGTCAGCCCATTGGAAATACATCCTATCCATCTGTTTTTTATAGTCTAAACAGTGGTTTTTCTTTTAAGGGATTCGATTTTAATGTATTTTTTCAAGGTGCTGCAGCAAGAACAGTATCATTGTTAGATAACAACATCATTATTCCATTCTTAAATAATGGAGTAAGACCAGTTAACTGGATATTTCAAAATTATTGGACACCTTCCAGAGGAGATGCTGCTCAATTTCCACGCCTTACTACTGAAGCGAATGAAAACAACTATAGGCCGTCTACACTTTGGCAGAGAAATGGCTCTTTCCTTCGCTTAAGGAACATAGAACTGGGATATACATTTAAAAATGTGCAGCTCAAAAAAGCACATTTGAATGAGATGCGCATTTTTATCTCAGGCAATAATCTGTTCACATGGGATAAAATCAATGAGATAGATGTTGATCCTGAAATCATGAACATTTTTGTTCATCCACCTTTAAAAAGTTTCAACTTCGGATTTAAACTGAGTCTGTAATATTATAAGATAACATTTAGCGATATGAAAAAATATATTTTTATACTATCTACCATCTCCTTACTTGCAGCATGTAAAAAGGATTTTCTAGATACTCAGATACAGCAGAATTTCGATCAGGAGATGTTCCTTAATTCGGGATTCAACAATTTAAGAGCATTTGGAATGGGCGTGTATAACTATCTGCCACAATTCAACAGATTCGATGGGAACGCAATGTTGGCTTCCGCTTCTGATGAGGCCGACTATGCACGTTTTGGGGACATTCAAAATTTTAATTTCGGGGCATGGGGACCTTTTACCAATCCAGATGACGTTTTTGCTTATTACTACCGTGCCATTCGTCATGCCAATCTTTTCCTTGAACAAACTGTTGATTTTCGAGCACTATTAGTTCAAGATACTATCACCAATAAAGCCAACTATATTATCAATGTGGATGACTTTGTAAAACTTCGTGCCGAAGTAAGATTTTTGCGTGCTTACTTTTATATGGAGTTAATCAAAAGATATGGAGGAATTCCTATAATAACTAAAACTGTATCACCGGAAGAGGCAGTTACCTTAAGGAGAAATACTTTTTTAGAATGCGCGAATTTTGTGGCTGCCGAATGTGATTCAGTTTATAATGATTTAACCAACCATTATCTTAATTATGGCATACCCGCGGGTCAAACAGTTGGCAGGGGTGATGCTCCGGGCAGTTCAGATATTTCTCGCTTGGGAAGAGTAGAAAAACCCGCTGCTATTGTCCTGAAACAACGCGCTTTATTGTTTGCTGCTAGTCCTCTGCACAATACCACAGGAGATATAAGTCTTTGGCAGCGTTCTGCAGCAGCAGGCCAGCAAATCTTTTCCGACCCCAATTGTTCCCACGTTAATTTTCTGTTTTCGAATTACCGTGATTTGTTCATGTCCCAAAATACAACCAACACACTTACCCCTCGGAAAGGAGCTAATACGGGTATAATACTTACACGACCTTTTAGTCAGACTAGCGATGCATTTGAGAGAGCAAACTATCCTGTTGGAATGACTAATGGCGGAGCAGGTGCGACCTGTCCCTCTCAAAATTTGGTAGATGCATTTGAAATGAGAACCACCGGAAAACCCATAACTGATCCTACTTCAGGATATGATCCTGCTAATCCTTACTTAAACAGAGACCCCAGACTTGGTTTTATAGTCGTACTAAATAACTCAACCATGGGTTTGAATACCAATAACTCTGCTCGAATTACCGAGTCATTCCAGGGTGGACTGGATGGAATAGGTGCAAAGATTGGTGCTACGACTACCGGTTATTATCTGAGAAAATCATGTGTTGAAAATTATGATTTGACAAGAACAAATACCAGAGCAAAATCCTGGGTATTGATGAGATTCGCTGAGGTATTGCTCAATTTTGCCGAAGCAATGAACGAAGCTTATGGTCCTGATGCCATGCCATCTTTCGGAGGTGTGCCATTTACGCGATCAGCTAGAGATGCAGTAAATCTTGTAAGAACAAGAGCTGGTATGCCTGCGATACCCCTTGGTCTTTCGCAGTCAGAAATGAGGGCTAGAATTCGCAATGAAAGAAGGGTAGAACTCGCTTTTGAAGAACATCGTTTCTTTGATGTTAGAAGATGGAAAATTGCTGAACAAACCGATTCAGGTCCACTATTTGGTATGCGTGTAATTAAAAATCCCGATAACACATTTTCTTATCAAAGATTTGTAGTAGAAAATAGGGTTTTCGATCAAAAAATGTATTTATATCCCATCCCTTTTGATGAAATTTCAAAGAGCAATGGTTCGTTGAGTCAAAACCCCGGTTGGTAATTTAAAAGCAGATCAAACCATGAGATGGGTCAAGTTTGCTATCGTGGCCACATTGATTACTTTGGCATGTACCAAGCCAAAAGACAATGCTACGCCATCCCCCCTGACACCAACACCACCCCCGCCAAACAATGGTGGGGGAAACTCTTCAACATTTTTGTCGACTGCAAATGTACCAATCGACGGTGCAGAAGTGCTGAGGTGTTTCACAGGAATGAAAATGAAAGATGTGAGGCCTCGCTTACTGTACAGTACAAGTGATATTATTACCATACAACAAAATGCACAAGCTGATCAGGTTTTAAAAGCATCTTACGATGATATTATCAGCAAGGCCATCACAGTTTTATCCACCCCTCTTTTAGAGTATGGTCTAGACGGTGCCGGTTTGCGAATAACCAGTATTCATACTTTTGCCAACGAACAGCTGCCTTTCCTGGTATTAGCTTATCAATTTACAAGGGACACTAGATTTGCCCTGAGATGCTGGCAACAACTTGATCGTATGTGTTCTTATCCGGACTGGGGTGCTAACCGTCACTTTTTAGATGCAGGGATTGCCGCTAAAGCAATAGCTATGGCGTATGATGGACTCTTTGATTATCTATCAGTTCAACAACGAGAACGTCTTTCAAGCTCTGTTAGAAATTTGGTTTTACAACCTGGTAAAACGCAAATAGAAACAAATACCGGCGTGTGGAAGTGGTACCTGAGCAACGATAACTGGAACGGAATCTGTTTGGGGGGGATGATAATGGCTTCCCTCGCAACCTATGAAACCGATTCTGCATTTCATAGTTCTCTGATTGCTCTTTGTGCTAATAATATGCTTCGTTACATGCAATCATTTGATCCCGATGGTGCAAGCGAAGAGGGAATGTCATACTGGGCTTATGGATTGAGCAATACATTTCTTGCACTTGAATCTATGAAACGATGCCTGAGTACTACTTATGGATTAACCGAACAGACTGGATTCAAAAAGACAGCACTCTTTCCCTATCTCGTTTCAGGTCCGGCAGGAACTGCCACTTTTGGTGATGATTACCTATATGTAGGAAAAAACAACAAATTCCTTTCTTACTGCTGGTTTTCTCATTTCTGGAAAGATGCTAATATGGCTAAGACACACTATGATGCATGTCTCTCCGTTAATTCAAACAAAACCATCAAATTGAATGGATGGACAGATTTATTATTCTATAAAAAGTCATTAGTCGACCAGGGAAATGCTGCTTCTTTCCCGCTTGCTTCTTATATTAGAGGGATTGACTACATGTACTTGCAGGAAAATATTGGCAATGATAATGCATTGTATGTAGGAATGCATGGAGGTGATAACAACGCAAGTCATGGTCACCTCGATGCCGGTACTTTTTTTATACAAGCTAACGGGGAAAATTTTGCCGTGGGAAGTCTCGGACTCGAAATTCCTTATCCTTCGGATTATTTCTCTGCAGCCGTACCCGTATATTCTGCACCAATGGGAAATGCCGTTACTACGGTGGGAAGATACAGTTACTATAAAATTAGAACGGAAGGAAAAAGTTGTCTGGTATTCAATCCCGATGCCAGACCGGAACAAAATCCTGTTGGTAAAGCAATACTAGATCGTTCGGCTAACGATAATGCAGGGGGTTACTATACTTTGGATCTTACCTCGAATTATAACAGGGATGTTACATCCTATAAACGCGGAATCAAACTGAACAGAAGTACAGGCATCATTACAATTCAGGATGAATTTGTTCCCGTAAAAAATTCTACCGTCTATTGGATCATGCACAGCCCTTCTACAGACGGGCTTATGATTAGTTCAGATGGCAAAATGGCAACCATGACAAAAAATGGGAAAACATATTTTGCCCGGTTGGTTTCCCCGCAAAATGCGGTATTTGAATTGGTTAATAGATCAGAAACCGCTATCAATTACTTAACTGAAACACAACCGATTTTTTCATCGCTCATGAATGGAAAAAATAAGCCCAATAAGTGGTATGGAAAACTTCAGATAAAAATGTCGGATCTTAGTAGTGCAACTACTATCCGTATTGATTTTATTAAATCCAACAGCCAAATGTCACCCTCATTGATTCCGATGAGTTTATGGACTACCGGCAATTAAAAAGAAGTCGAAACCTATCGAAAAGAATTTTGACAACGATGAAAAACCTGTTTTCCATTTATTTTCTATTGATGGCTTCCCTTCTTCAGGGGATACCCGATAAGGCAATTTCACAAACCCCTCAACAAAAGGTTAATGTAATTTTTTTTTTAACGGATGACCATAGGTATGATTTCATGGGGTTCACCGGTAAAGTTCCCTGGTTGGAAACACCTGCAATGGACCAGATGGCTAGAGAAGGAGTATGGGTAAAAAATGCCTCAGTAACTACGGCCTTGTGTTCACCTTCAAGAGCCAGTATATTAACCGGTCAATATGCACATACGCACAAGGTAGTCGATAATTTTTCTCCTCTGCCTCCTCAACTCAGTTTTTTTCCGGAACTCTTAAAAAGAAGTGGTTATCGCACCGCCTTCATGGGTAAGTGGCACATGGGTAATGTAGGCGATGAACCTCAAAAGGGATTTGATCATTGGGAAAGTTTTAAAGGTCAAGGGGTTTATTTTAATCCCGTTTTAAATATCAACGGGGAAAAGCAAACCTATAGTGACAGCACCTATATTACTGATCTGCTAACAGAACACGCAGTCAAATGGATACAACAACAGTCAGGTAAAAATCCTTTCTTTCTATATCTATCCCACAAAGGTGTTCACGATGAATTCATGCCCGCACCTCGACATAGAGGGCGGTATGCCAATCAGAAAATCAATTACCCAAGTACCATTAACATCACAGCTAGCGAAAAAAGTAAAATTTGGGGCGATACCTTAATTAGTCCTACTAGATCAATAGCTGCAATGGATAGCAATTTTAACATATATGATATTCCTCAATGGGTGATATCCCAGCGAAATAGCTGGCACGGCGTCGATTTTATGTATGATGGCAGGATAAATTTTGATGAATTTTACAGGAGATACTGCGAAACCTTATTAAGTGTAGATGAAAGTCTGGGAACTTTACTTGCATACCTGAGAAAAACAGGACTGGATTCAAACACAGTGGTAATTTATATGGGTGACAACGGATTTTTAATGGGGGAGCATGGGTTAATAGATAAAAGGAATATGTACAAAGAAAGTCACCAGGTTCCACTTCTAATTTATGGACCAGGGTTGATTGGTAAGGGTATTGTTTTAGATCAGGTAATTCAAAACATTGACATTGCTCCAACTATCCTTGATATTGCAAGGGTAAAAATCCCATCTCCCATGCAGGGTAGATCCTTCTACCCATTACTACAACAAAAGAATAAGGACTGGCGGAATCAGGCATTTTATGAATACTACTGGGAGTTCAGCTACCCTCAAACTCCCACGACATTGGGGGTAAGAAAAGGAAGGTATAAATTCGTTTTTTATCCGGGAATATGGGACATTTCTGAATTCTTCGATTGTCAAACTGATCCGGAAGAAAAGAAAAACTTATATCGTCACCCGTCCTTCCAGTCTATCATCGCAGACATGAAAAAAGAATTGTGGCAGTGGTTGGAAGAAACAGGGGGACTCCAGATTCCATTGAAGCCAATCAAAGAATTACGAATTGATCACGGATATAAAGGTTTAAATTAGTCAAATGCATTTGCCCGGATTCCGATATGGGACTAACACTTTATGCCTCTTGGCAGCGGGGTTGTTATTGACTCAATTTTCAATAACTAAACAAACTCCTGAAATCATCTCCTGTACTGTGCCATTGACTTCGAATTTTGCTGAAAAGCCGGTAATAAAAGCTACATTAGGTATGAAATGGATTCCCGGTGGTACCTATTCCATGGGAGTTGAACATGCCGGTGTTGAATGGATAGATGCTATTCCACTTCATAAGGTAAAAGTGTCAGGCTTTTTCATGGATGAGACGGAAGTAACAAATGCACAGTTTTCAGCTTTTGTTAAGGCTACAGGCTATACAACAGTGGCAGAAAGAATACCCACTGAAATTGATTTGCCCGGTGTGCCTGAATCATTAAGGGTGCCGGGTTCTCTGGTATTCAGCCCCCCCAGTCAACAAGTTCCTTTGGATCAACCCGGTTTGTGGTGGAAATTTGTACCCGGCGCCTCTTGGAAAAATCCCCTGGGTCCGGGTTCGGACTTAAAGGGTAAGGAAGATATGCCCGTTGTTCATATTGCTTGGGAAGATGCTAATGCTTTCGCAAGGTGGGCAGGCAAACGATTACCGACCGAAGCGGAATGGGAGTGGGCTGCCAAATCAGGTGCCAACTTACAGTCTTCTATTTCTCCTGCCAAAGCCAATTACTTTCAGGGTGCATTTCCTTATCGGGATATGGCACAGGATGGATACGCCGGATTAGCACCGGTGAAAAAATACCCACCCAACCAATTGGGTCTTTATGACCTGCAAGGCAATGTATGGGAATGGTGCAGCGACTGGTATGATGCTTCCTATTTTTCTCAATCCCCGCAAATATGTGAAAATCCCATAGGCCCCAATCAACCATTTGACCCGAATGATCCGGGACAAAAGAAAAAAGTTCAAAAGGGGGGATCCTTTCTTTGTAGTGAAAATTTTTGCAGTAGGTACATCATCGGAACCCGAGGTAGTGGTGAATGGAAAACAAGTTCAAATCACGTCGGATTCAGATGCGTTAAAAATTGAAATGGTTTATGCAGCAATTTAAAAAGTATATATACATCACATTGATCCTATTTCCATTGGTTTCAATGGCACAAACACCTATTCCTTATTGGAACAAAAATACTCAGTTACTGCCTTGGCGCATTTCACCAACTGTTACACAAATACGCCACATTGATTTGGATAAAGATGGTGATCCTGATGTTTTAAAGGCACTGCTCAATGATTCTATCCCCATTCTATGGATAGATGATGATGATGATATGAAGTGGTCAGAAAAGGAAGGTGATACCGATAGTGACTGCTTGTTGATAGATCGTAATAAAGATGGAGTTTTTGCCGGCCCCTGGGATTTCAGCATAGATTGGTATGACAAAAACAAGGATGGAAAAGCTGATCTGCAACTTATCGTTAATAATGCTGGTTTAAAAGTAAGAAATTATTATGACTGGGGTGCTGATTACATGTACATCCTCGACGATGACAATGACCAAATAATGCACTATGTCGATTGGAATAAAATCATGATGCAGGCATGGGAACACAGTGGACATGCAAACTTTTTCAAAGATTATTCAGGAAATTCCACATTCCTGAAAATGCATGGATCAAGTTTTCGAATAGATGATCTAAGATTCAATTGGGAAAATCCGTTTATTTTTTATGATCCTGACAAAGATGGACTCACCGAATGGGCCATTCGACTTTTGGACAGTCCGGTCTTCAGGAATGCTGACAGTACCAAGAACGGTTTCGACAAGTTAGACCCAGCATTTGATATCAAATTCACCCGTAGCATTGACTATGCAGCGATCACCTGGGACTTGGATGGTGATAATGCTCCGGGAAATGAATTTGATTACGACATGAGTATTCTTTTCAAAGGAAAAGGGTTCAATTATGAAGACCAGAAACATGTTTTTAAAAATATGCCGGGAAAATCAGAAACCGACTCCTTTTTTTATGACGCTAGATGGCGTAAAATAGACCATCTGTTTTTTCCGGGAAGAGATACTGCCTATTCACTTATATACAAACGGGGAAATTGGCAGGAATGTCGATTGGTCTTTGATGAAGATGATGATTGTAACAGGTGGGAAAGGGTTGAATTCTATGACCCCAAGAACCTTTTTATTGTCGGCACCGAGAAAGGTGGTCTGGATAATAACAAACAAGCTGACGCCGCTGGTGATCGAGGAGAATTTGATTTGGATAACAGTGGAATGGGACAACTCTATATTGGTTCATTCGATGGAAGAATACATCTTTATGGAGCTGAGTGGGGTGCTTGGCGCATCGATCAACTCGCATACTCTTTTCAGGGTTTTGGGGGAAATTATGAAAGATGGGGGAGAGATCGGTTACAACGCCAACCTGATCAATTTGCTACAGTAAAATATTCCGATTCAAATGGAAATGGATTCATTGATCTTATTGAGTACGATCTTGATGGCGATAACAGGTTTGAAGATCGAATCTCATTGCTAGATCTTGGTATTGATGACCGAAAAGCCTTGATTCAGGTTACTAATGCCGGATATGAAGATTATAAGCGTCTTTTTCGGAAAGTAGCTGAAGATATTTGGGCAAATGCACAGGTTGCTTTACAGGTTGCTGCAGCCGAAAAAGTAAATTCATCTTGGTATGCTTTTTACAAGAAACCATTATCCATACACCAGAAATATGAATATGGCTATTGGTTATCCTTTTATATCTATCAGGATCTCCGTCACCTCGCCCGAGAAAAGGGAGATGTAAACAGGGTAAATCAAATTGACAAAGCATATTATTCAGGTGATTGGTATCAATTATTAAAAAAGACAAAATGATGCCTAAGAAAATCCTTTATATCGTTTTGTGTTGGTTGCTTTTTACTGGTTATTCTTATCAAAATAATCCCGGCATAAGCTCATTTAAGTCAGTTACACCGGAAATGATTAGGGCTAGACTTGAATCTAGCAATGTTCAAGGATTACATCCAAGATTGTTCTTTTCCAAAAAAGATATTGATCGCATCAAAAATTTATTCAGCCAGGGAGACCCTCTTGTTAAGATGGGTGTCGATCAGATTATGAAAGAGGCAAACGACGTTCTTTCTAAACCATTTTTGAAGTACTATCTTGATGAAGCCAAATTACGCGTTCCCTCTATACACCAATTCGCATCACAGATTCCCGTATTAGTGATGGCTTACCGGATTTCCGGTGATACGGTTTTTGCCAGCAGGGCCTGGAGACAGCTTGAATTAATGTCATCTTATCCTGATTGGGGTGCTGAAAGACATTTCCTGGATGCAGGTATCGGAGCATTTAATTTTGCATTGGCATATGATGGACTTTTTGATTTTCTTTCTTCAGAGAGAAAGTCTCTACTACGGCAGGCAGTAAAAAAACATGTACTTATCCCAGGTCTTTTACAGCTGAAAAAAAGAATCTGGTGGTCAACAGCTCACCACAATTGGAATGGTATCTGTAATGGCGGTATTATCATGGCTGGTCTTGCACTTTTCGAAGAAGACCTGGCACTTTCCAGTGAAATCATTGCGGCCGCCATCAACGCTTTACCACCTTATCTTCAGTCATTTGACCCCGATGGTCAAAGCGAAGAAGGATTAATGTATTGGAGTTATGGATTGATGTACACAACCATTACAATTGAAAGCATTAAAAGAGTAATGGGAACAAGTTTTGATTTGGATCAGTTCCCCGGCTTTAAAAAAACGGGTTGGTTCCCTGCCTATGTTTCCGGACCGGTTACGAGTTTGAACATTGGTGATGACCCAATTAAAAATGAAAGAAGCAGATCCTTTTTTTGGTTCGCCTCTAACAACAAGGATACAGCTCTGGCTCAGTTACAATATGATTTGTGTCAGGCGACCAGTAAAGTATCTTGGATGGATTTACTTTACTACGATCCTGCCATGTGCCACAATTATAAAATTAAAAGAAAAATTCCCTCTGATATTTATATACGCGGTATCGAAGTGATGTCATCTCGCTCTGGCTGGACGAAAGATGACTGGTTTGTTTCAATCCATGGTGGATACAACAATGCCAACCATGGGCACCTAGATGCCGGTAGTTTTGATATTCAGGCACTCGGTGAGGTATGGGCTTATGGAAATCTTGGTAGAGATGATTATACAAGTCCGGGTTATTTTTCCAAACAAACCATACCGGGGTATCTGGATAATGATACATTACAAACTCAACCCGGTCGTTGGCACTTTTATAGATTAAGAGCTGAAGGGAAAAATTGTTTGATTTTTAACCCTTCCATTCGTCCTGATCAGAATGAAAAAGGAAATGCTCAACTGCTGCGTTCCGTTTCAACGGATGAAAAAGGATTTTTTATTCTTGATCTCACTAATTGCTATTCCAGAGATGTGAATCGATATCAAAGAGGCATTCAGTTAGATCGGAAGGATTCAACAATTATCATTCAAGATGAATGGGAAAGTAAGGAAGCCACTTCTGCCTGGTGGCAAATGCATACAAAGGCTTCGATACACTTAAGTAATGATAAAAGAAAAGCCTATTTGAAACAAAATGGAAAAGAGATCGTGGTTTCTATTTCTTATCCTACGCAGGCATCATTCGAGGTACTCAAAGCAGATTATATCCCGGGTAGAAGTTTCCCCTTGACTAAAAACTCTGCTAATGAAGGATTCAAAAAGTTAGTTATTCATCTTACAGATAAGATATCCTCTATCGCAGTACATTTTTCTGCTAACAATTCAATAGCCACCAGTCAAAAAAGACCACTTGATCAATGGTAAATAAAACTACATATCAACATATTCGTCTAGCGGCCATATCTTCAATTTTGTCGCTATCGATGCTTTGTATGCCGGCAGGCTGGGGTCAGGAAAAACAAATGAATTTGCAACTGGCATCCCTTCTTCAAAGCAATATGGTTATTCAGCAAAATAAACCTTTTACTTTATGGGGAAAAGCTTTGCCTCTTACAAAAGTGAGTATCTCTGCTAGTTGGAAAGCAGATGCACAGGTGAGAACAGACAAAGAAGGTAAATGGAAAGTAAAGCTATCTGTTCCCAAAGCCATCCAAGGTGATTTTACTCCCCATCAATTATACATAAGGAGTGGTTCAGAAAAAGTAGTGTTATCTAATTTATTGATTGGAGATGTTTGGCTATGTAGTGGTCAGAGTAATATGGATATGAGTATGCAGCCCGTATCTCCCTGGCACCTCGGTGTGAAAGATAATGAAAAAGAAATATCGGCAGCTAATTTTTCAGGCATTCGTTTGTTTAAAGTAAAGAAGGAAACATCAACTGTTTTATTAGAGTCTGTAACAGGAAATTGGCGAGAGTGTACTCCGGAAACAGTCGCTGATTTCAGTGGGGTAGCTTTTTATTTTGGTCGCTCACTACTGCAAAAAATGAATATCCCTATCGGGCTCTTACTTTCGGCTTATGGCAGTGCATCCTGTCAGGCATTCATTAAAAAAGAAGTGTTGGAGTCAGATAGTACACTAAAGAATAGGTATTTACTTCCCTATTATAAAAATCCTGAAGAAAAAATTCCTGTTCTACGCCCCATGTTGATTTATAATGCTATGATTTATCCTCTGTTGCCATTTTCAATTCGTGGGTTCATTTGGTACCAGGGTGAATCGAATGCAGGTGAAATAAAAATGTATCCGCATCTAAATGCCGCTATGATCAGGAACTGGCGGGAAGATTTTCAACAAGGAGACCTGCCCTTTTACTTTGTTCAAATGACACCCTACAATTGGAAGAAGACCAATCCTGCTGAAAATAATTATGCAAAATTCAGAGAAGCCCAAGATTTAATAACCCAACAGGTTGTCAATACAGGAATAGTCTGCACGATGGATGTTGGAGAGCCTGATAACATTCATCCGGTTAATAAAAAACCGGTAGGCGAGAGACTAGCTAATTTAGCTCTCAACAACTCCAATGATGGTTCATTTCAAACTTCTACAGGTCCGAGATTTCACAGCATGCAAACTTTGGGTGATCAGGTAATTATATATTTTAAACAGAGTGAGGGCTTGTACACAAGCGACCAAACCATGCCACGTCATTTTTGGGTAGCTGGTGAAGATAAACAGTTTTTCCCAGCCAAAGCTTTGATCGCAGGTTCTCACATCATTGTCACATCTCCTAATGTAGTCCGGCCGGTGGCTGTTCGGTATGCTTTTACCAATGATGTTGTTACGAACTTATTGAATAAAGAGGGGTATCCTATGTTCCCTTTCCGCACAGACCAATGGAATGATGAAAAAATAAATTTTCAACAAGCTAATACATTTTAATGAAGTTAATTAGCCGCAATAGTATATTAGTAATTTTCTTTTTGCTTTTTAAGCCATATCAGTCTTTTACTCAGTATAGAATCAACTGGGGATTGTTGCAACCTCAGCTTTCATCAACACTGCCTATATCAAAGGCGGGATATCTTCCACCGGTTAAAAAAAAATCTCCCCGTATCTCTTCGATTCCTGTTCGAGTTGATTCCACTACATATACTTTGAACAATGGCTGGAAAATGGCAGATGCATCCACAGTTCTAGTGAGTCCTGTTTCTATATTTAATAGATCACTCAATACAGATCGCTGGTATGCTGCAACTGTTCCCGGAACAGTATTAACAACCTTGGTCAGCCAAGGTGTTTATCCTGATCCTTATTTTGGTTTAAACAATCTTAGGATTCCGGATACCCTATGCAGACAGGATTGGTGGTATAGATTGTCTTTTCACGCACCCCGGAATAAAAAGAATAAGCTAGCATGGTTACAATTCAATGGCATCAATTACAAAGCTAATTTTTGGTTGAATGGAAAACGACTTGGGTCCACCGCAGGTGCATTCCAGCAAGTCAAGTTCAATATCAGCAAGTTATTAGAAGAGCAAAATGAAAATATTTTGATTGTTCAGCTTCTTCCACCCCCCAATCCGGGCATCCCTCATGAACAGTCTCGTCTGGCAGGAATGGGTCCCAATGGGGGGCAACTGGCATTAGACGGTCCAACTTTTATTTCATCAGAGGGGTGGGATTGGGTGCCGGGTATTCGTGACCGAAACATGGGCATCTGGCAAGATGTAATTCTTCGATTTACAGATCAGATAGAGATCACCAATCCCAGAGTCATTTCAGATCTGCCGCTTCCTGACACAAGTTCTGCTCATATTGCAGTAAGCTGTCAGGTTACAAATCATTCCAATCAGCCAATTACTTCAGTTGTAAAAGGCCAATGGGAGAAGATTTCTTTTTCACAAGAGGTTACGTTATTACCCGGTGAAAATAAACTTGTAGCCTTTACTTCCAACAACTATCCGCAGTTACATGTCAAGAATCCTATATTGTGGTGGCCCAACGGATATGGCAGACCTCACTTATACGATTTAAAAATTACAGCCTTGGTGAACGGTCGTCTCAGTGATCACCGCGAATTGCGTTTTGGCGTTCGTGAATATTCGTATGAGCTTATGGCAGATCTGAAAAAGGAACAACCGGCTCGCATTCATTATAGTCCATCAGATCTTCAACAGCCAAAGCCACTTTTTGATAATGTCAACCGTAGGGAATTTTCTAACAGAATCTTTATCCCTTCCCTGAGAAAAAATATTGATACGACTATTTTTGATCGATTACCTGATTCTAAAAACCCTTATCTGACAATTCGTGTTAACGGTCAACCGGTTTTTTGTAAAGGAGGGAACTGGGGAATGGATGATGGCATGAAAAAGGTGACAAGAGAAAAGTTGGAGCCTGCATTCAGACTTCATCGCGAAGCGAATTTCAATATGATCAGAAACTGGACAGGAGAGAGTACCGAGGAAGTTTTCTTTGCTTTAGCAGATGAATATGGGATGATGGTTTGGAATGATTTTTGGATTTCAACCGAGGGGTATAATTTAAACCCGCTTGATCAACAACTTTGGTTACAAAATTCACTTGATGTTGTCAGACGCTTTCGTAACCATGCCTCCATCGCCATTTGGTGTCCACGAAATGAGGGTTACGCTCCGGTTGGTATAGAAGATGCATTATACGAGCAATTGATGAAAGAAGATGGTACCAGACATTATATTGGTAATTCCAGAGAAATTAATTTGCGCCAAAGCGGAGACTGGCATTTTATTCGTGATCCTGCACTTTATTTTTCAAAATATGCCGAAGGATTTAGCACTGAAATAGGGACCTTTTCAATACCTGTCGCAACTACGATTCAAAAATTCATTCCTGAGCAAGATCTTTGGCCCATATCTGACACCTGGCACTACCACGATTTACACAGCAACAATCAGAACTTAGAAGGCTATCTGGCTACAGTTGATAGTTTATATGGAAAAGCTTCAAGTTTGAATGATTTCAACAGAAAGATACAATTAATTAATTATGAAAGTCATCGTGCTATTTTCGAGGCTTGGAATAGCAGATTGTGGAAAAATACCAGCGGTGTATTACTTTGGATGACTCATCCAGCATGGCCAAGTATGATTTGGCAAACCTACTCATGGGACTTTGAAACACATGGTTCTTATTTTGGTGCTAAAAAAGCAACGGAGCCATTGCACATACAATTGAATGGTCACGATGGCCGAGTAGTTGTTGTGAATACTAGTCTCATCAGTTATGAAGGTCTGGAAATGAATATAAATTGGTATGACTGGCGCGGAAATCGGATACACACTGTTACACAAGTAATTGACGCGTTGCCCAATCAGTTAAATAACACCATACCTCAATTAATGACGCCCGAATCACTGCCGAATGTTTATCTGCTTCGCTTAGAATTAAAAGATAAACAGGGTAAAATCATTGCTGAAAATGATTATTGGAAAACCAATTTTAATTTTAAAGTTTTCAACGAATTACCCATGGCGGAGCTTACTGTAAAAAAAATTATGAGCCGGGATGGTTGGATGGAACTCGAAATTCAAAATAAATCCGAAGAACCTGTAATTGGTATAAAAATTAACCTTTGCGATAGCGAGAAAAATATTCTTTTACCTGTATATTTTTCCGATGGTTACTTCAATTTACTGGGAGGGGAGAGAAAGAAAATACAATTGTCTTCTTCCTGCAATAAACAACCAATTTTTATCAGAACAGAGGGTTATAATTCATTGATCACCTTTCACACAATAGATTAAAATATGGGCATCCGCATACTTATTCATTTTGCTTTTCTATTTTTGGCTATTCCCTCATTAGTAGCACAACCTGCTGAACAAGCCATCAAAATTGTAGTATCACCCGATCATGCAGATTGGGAATACAAGATCGGTGAGGAGTGTATTTTTACTGTGGTTGTTTATAAAGATCAGATGCCACTTTCAGGAGTAAGCGTCTCTTTTCAATATGGTCCGGAAAGAATGAAACCGGTATTTCAAGACAAACAGATGATTAAAGAGGGTAGTTTACGCATTAATTCAGGTACAATGCAGCAGCCTGGTTTTTGGCGATGTATCGTAAGTACAGAAATCAATGGTAAACAATACCGACAAATGGCAACAGTTGCTTATGCTGCTTCAGCCATTCGTCCCACCATTACTGAACCAACCAATTTTGATAGCTTTTGGGCCAAGGCAAGACAGGAACTAGATCAAATTCCTTTGGATGCGAAAATGACGCTACTACCTGAGAAATCTTCGGCTTTGACCAACGTTTATCATGTTAATGTTCAATCCTGGGGCGGTTCAAGATTATATGGCATCCTCTGCGTGCCTAAAAAAGAAGGAAAATATCCGGCAATACTTCAAGTGCCCGGTGCCGGAATTCGTCCCTATAATCCGGACCTTGAACTGGCTGATAAGGGGTTCATCGTTTTTTCAATCGGGATTCATGGTATTCCGGTCAACATGGATCCTTCAGTTTATAATGATTTAAATACAGGAGCACTCAAAGGATATTTTTTCTTTAATGCCGATAACAAAGACCGTTTTTACTACAAGCGCGTTTATTTGGGATGTGTACGTTCCGTAGATTTCATTTTTAGCTTGCCACAATTCGATGGACAAAGAATGGCTGTTTCGGGCAATAGCCAGGGAGGTGCTCTTAGTATTATTACTGCTGCTTTGGACAAAAGGATTCGTTTTTTGGCTGCAGTTCACCCTGCATTATGTGACCTTACCGGATACTTTTTCAACAGAGCGGGGGGATGGCCTCATTATTTTGCTGAGAGCAATCTATGGTTTAGTAATACCGATCAGATAAAAGAAACACTACCCTATTATGACGTGGTCAATTTTGCGCGACGATTAAAAGTAAGCGGCTTTTATACCTTAGGATACAATGATGATGTTTGTCCGCCTACCTCTATGTTTTCAGCTATTAATGTAATTAAGGCTTCTAAAGAAATAGCTTTATACAAAGACAGTTGGCACTGGATGTATCCTGAACAGAAACAGCAAATGAACCAGTGGCTATTACAACAACTCAGTGCCCAGTAAATATGCGTAGATATCAACTATATTATTTCTGCCTGCTATTTATTGTTCAGGGGTTTTGTTTCTCTGCACTTAGTCAATTTCCGATATTTAAAGATAGACAGATGCCACTGGAAAGTCGTATCAATGATTTGTTGATGCGACTCAACGTTGATGAAAAAATTGGTTTGTTAGGATACCAAAGTAAATCAGTTCAACGATTGAATATTTCTGCCTATAACTGGTGGAACGAGGCACTTCATGGAGTAGCAAGGTCCGGCAAGGCAACTGTTTTTCCACAGGCAATTGCAATGGCAGCTACTTTTAATGATTCACTGATTTTTCGAGTTGGAGACGTTATTTCCACAGAAGCCAGAGCAAAATACAATGAAGCTATAAGGAGAGGAAACAGAAGTCAATACCTCGGACTTACCTTCTGGTCACCAAATATCAATATATTCCGTGACCCTCGGTGGGGGAGAGGACAAGAAACCTATGGTGAAGACCCCTTCCTGACTGCTGAAATAGGTAAGGCATTCGTAAAAGGCTTACAGGGAAATGATCCTGTTTACCTGAAAACTGCTGCCGGGGCCAAACACCTGGCTGTTCATAGTGGTCCGGAAGCATCCAGGCATTCCTTCGATGCTGTAGTCAGCGAAAAAGATTTAAGAGAAACCTATCTCTATGCATTCCATCAATTAAGCGACGTAGGAGTAGAAGCCATCATGTGTGCCTATAACCGCATCAATGGTTCTCCCTGCTGCTCAGGTGAAGGTCTGCTGAAAACAATAGTACGTGATGAATGGAAGTTCAAGGGGCACATTGTTTCTGATTGTTGGGCATTGGATGATATTTACAAAGGACATCGTGTCTTACCATCTCCCGAAGAGGTAGCTGCCGCAGCCATCAAGGCAGGATTGAACATGGATTGTTCTGATTTATTACAAAAGTCACTTCCTCTTGCCTTAGAAAAAGGTCTTGTGCAAGAGAAAGACATTGACGCTGCTCTACGTCCTTCCCTAAAAACAAGGTTCAGATTAGGTTTATTTGATCCCGAAAATCAGCAGCCCTTTCAGCAATACAACGCCTCCGTAGTTCAACACCCGGATCATACCAAATTAGCCCGGGAAGTAGCCAGGCAGAGTATGGTCTTATTAAAAAACAAACAGTTAATACTACCATTGAAACTGTCTACCATACAGTCCATGGTGGTAATAGGTCCTTCTGCTGGCGTTATCGGACCAATATTGGGAAATTATCATGGTGTTTCCGATCATATTGTAACTTTCGCCGAAGGGATCGCAAGTAAAGCAGGGCCGGGGATCGCAGTTCAATTTGAGCAGGGTTGCAATGATTTTGATACCACTCACTTCGGTGGAATTTGGGCAGCAAGCAATGCTGATATAACTATCGCTTGCATCGGATTAAATCCATTGTTGGAAGGTGAAGAACATGATGCATTTCTTTCTCCCAAGGGTGGGGATCGGGAAAACCTTAGTATTCCCACGCCACATTTGATGCTTTTGAAAAAATTGAAGGCGAATAAAAAGCCACTCATCGTAGTTGTAACCGGAGGAAGTGCCATTGATATTGCAGCCATAGAACCGTATGCTGACGCCATCATTATGGCTTGGTATCCCGGAGAACAGGGCGGGAATGCATTGTCTGATCTAATTTTTGGTGATTATTCTCCATCAGGTAGTCTGCCCGTCACATTTTACAAAGACCTGACTGATCTTCCTCCTTATGAAGATTATAACATGCGTGGACGCACCTATCGTTATTTTAACGGACCGGTTCAGTTTCCCTTCGGTTTTGGTCTGAGTTATGCCAATTTTTCTCATCAATGGGAAAAATTACCTAAGCAGAAATATCAATCAACTGATACCATCCAATTGTTGGTAGGTGTTGAACACACCAGCGGCATGTCTGCAAATGATGTATTGCAAGTGTATTTTTCAAGAGAAGGGGAGCACTATGGATTAGTCAAGGAACTAAAGGCATTCCGAAAAATCTATCTTCAAGCGGGTCAGAAAAAAAATGTTCAGTTTAGCATTCCTGTAAAGTCTCTTCAGAAATGGAATGAAGCTACTCATAGCTGGTACATCCCATCAGGGAGATATCACGTAACAGTTGGCCGACATAGTCAGGATATTAAATTAAAAACATCATTAATAATTACAGGAGAATGAGGAAGCATGGTTGGAAATATATAGTTGGTTTGTTTTTCTTTCAAGTGACATCGGCCCAAAACCGCACCATGTCGGATGCTGCAATTTGGAGAAAAATTGAGCGATTCAGTCCACTCAAAGGTGCTGTTATTCCTGCCGATTTTTCGCGTCGCCTCGGAGCCACCCATGTTGGAGGAAAGTATTTTTTCACCAATGAGCCATATCTCGTGGAAGGTACCAAAAAGCTGAAGGAATTGGGAATGGGTGTCTGCAAATTATGGATGTATAAAAATCCTTCCGGCTACCAATATAATTCTGACTGGAACCTACCTAAAAATACGTCCCTTACAGATTTGGCAAAGCATCCCTATTACCAGGCAGCCTTTGCTTTTCCCCTTTCCACTTTTGTTCTTAGCACCAGCGCAGGCGTAAATATGATTCAGGCAGATAGTGCTGGACTTGCCAAAGAGGAGAAAGAGTTTTATGACTTGGCTCTTTATTTATTAGAAAAATATCAAGACCGTGATGTTGAATTCATCCTTTCAAATTGGGAAGGTGATTGGATTTTACGCGGTGGCGTTGGATGGGAAGCACAATGGGGTAGGGTAGCACCTCCCGACGAACTGCCGTCAAGAATTCAGAGTTTACGAAGAGTTTTTGAGGTCAGACAGAGAGCAGTGGATAATGCAAGAAAAAAAATCCCTCAATCCAGATGCAGGGTGTATCATGCTATCGAAGTCAATAAAGTTGTCGATGCTTCATTTGGAATTCCCTCAGTAACCAACGACGTACTTCCATTTGTTCATGTGGATATGGTATCCTGGTCTGCCTATGATGCCACTGATTTTGATAAAACAGGTATTGATCTTTACCGGGGAATTGATTATATCCGGTCAAAGATGAAACCTAGTGAGTACACTAAGAAACCAATAGTATTTATTGGTGAAATAGGCATCCCGGAAATGGCTACGAAGAATCTTCCGGAAGAATTCAAGCATCGTTGGGATACTTATTTATCTGTTTGTTTGGCCCAGCACATTCCCTATATTATATATTGGGAATTGTATTGCAACGAAACAGGCAAAGATGTAAAAATTGAGCAGCCGGCATCCACCAAGAACAACCGTGATCTGAATGGTTTTTGGCTCATTCGACCCGATGGAAAACAGGGGTATGCCATGAATTATTTTGAGCAACTTCTTCAAAATGCAGGTAGGAGGCTGGCTGTAAAATCAAATGAATAATCGAAAACAACTGATATTTTTTATTTGCTCAGTGCTGTCATTTCTCTGTGCAACTGCTCAGAAAGTTCAGCCATTGGTGACTATCAGCAACCCTTTACATCACACCCGCATCCAACAAGTAATCTCCTTGCCATGGAGTGAATTGAAAAAAAATCTACGTGACATAGATACTTCCCGCTTTTCAGTGGTCAACAGAAAAACCGGTAAAATTTTAACTCATCAGTGGGAAACACTCGGTACAGGTACAATTCAAAGCCTACTCATTCACTTGCCATTAGCAGCAAAGGAGCAACTTCAGCTGGGCTATACACTGAAAGATGCTACTCGGCCATCTGCTAAAGTTTTCGGTCGTCATGTCCCTGAACGAAAAGATGATTTTGCCTGGGAAAATAACCGAATTGCTTTTCGTATGTACGGGAAGGCCCTGCAATCAACCAATGAAAATGCCCATGGTATAGATGTTTGGGTAAAAAGAACCGATGAACTCGTCATCGATAAGTGGTATCAATCTGGGGACTACCACACCGACAAAGGTGAAGGGCTGGATTACTATTCTGTTGGTGCTACTTTGGGAGCGGGGGATCTTTCATTTTTTACCAATGATTCTGTTTTTTATCCAGGTAATTATAGTCGTTGGAAAATACTAGACAAAGGTCCCATACGCTTTAGCTTTCAACTTACTTATGACTCTGTGGAATTTAACAAGCAATATATTCAAATCATTAAGACGATTACTCTTGATGCCGAGGCACAATTGAATCGTATAACCGTAGAGTTCCTTGCTCCTAACTTGCAACAACATTTGGCTGTAACAGGTATCGCACTGCGAAAGGGATGTGGTATTCTGAATCAGAATGAACAAAAAGGTATCATCACCTATTGGGAGCCAACCGACCCCAAAAATGGAACGACAGGTATAGCATTGATAGATACCTCGGGTAATAAAAAAATTATACAAGTAAGAAAGCAGGTAGGTATGCAATTGCTTTTGAAAAATCAAATACCCTATACATATTATGCCGGTGCCTGCTGGGATAAAGCAGGAAAAATTCATTCTATGGAAGAATGGCAGTCCTACATTGCTCAGCTTTACCTCGAACTAAAACAACCCCTGACCATCATTTTTAATGTTCAGCCCATTAAATATGCAACATCTCCCCCAGCAAATCAAAAAATGAATCAATGAGTTTATTCAATTTAACAGGAAAGACCGCTGTGGTGACAGGTTCCGATAAAGGTATCGGCAAAGCAATGGCCGTAGCCTTGGCAGAAGCAGGGGCCAATGTTATCGGTACCTCTCGATCCGGTGATTCAGGAGCGGTACAACAGGCAGTAGAGCAAACTGGAAGATCATATCAACACTATAATGTTGATTTTTCCGACCGTGATCAAATTTATGCGTTTACCCGCCAGCTTTTTAACGATGTGCCCCGGATAGATGTATTAGTCAACAATGCCGGTACAATTCTAAGGAAACCTGCTACAGAACATCCGGATGAATACTGGGATCAGGTAATCCAGATTAATCTGACAGCACAATTTATACTGGGACGAGAATTGGGCAAGCACATGATCGCACATGGCTCTGGTAAGATAATTTTCATTTGTTCCCTGCTCAGTTTCCAGGGGGGAATAACAGTCACAGGATACACAGCCAGTAAATCGGGATTGGCTGGGCTTGTGCGGGCATTTTCTAATGAGTGGGCAGCAAAAGGGATCGGTGTCAATGGAATTGCCCCAGGTTATATAGCAACCGATAATACAAGTGCCTTGAGAGAAGATCCCGAGAGGAACACATCGATTCTTCAGAGGATTCCTGCAGCTCGCTGGGGAACGCCCGAGGATCTAAAAGGTCCTGTCCAGTTTCTGGCCGGGAAAGGTTCTGATTATGTAAACGGAACTATTTTGTTTGTCGATGGTGGATGGATGTCACGATAATTTTTTAAATGTTTGAAAACTATGGAACAAAGATTTGCTGTTAGTCCAGTAGAAACCCGCAACATGGGTACACAGGAATTGAGAGATCATTTTTTGCTACAAGGGCTAATGAAAAAAAATGAAATTAAAATGGTTTACACCCATTATGACCGAATGATTGTAGGTGGTGTAGTACCTGCATCAAAAAAAATATCTCTACCGAATGATCCGGAATTAAGAGCTTCCTTTTTTCTGGAGCGCAGAGAAATGGGAATCATCAATATTGGTGGAGATGGAGTCATAACTGCCGATGGCAAAGACTATCCTTTAAAAAAATTGAGTTGTCTATACCTTGGTAAGGGAACTAAAAATGTTTTTTTTCGGAGTGTGAAGTCTGCCAAGCCTGCTATTTTCTATCTGTTGAGTGTGCCGGCACATCACAGCTACCCATGTCAGTTGATGACCAAAGAAAAGGCAGTGCCCGTGAATATGGGTGCCGATGAAACATCAAATAAACGAACCATTTATAAATATATACATCAACAGGGTATTGTCAGTTGTCAGTTGGTAATGGGACTAACTATTTTACAGCCTGGTAGTGTTTGGAATTCCTTCCCCCCTCATACCCATAGTAGAAGAACAGAAGCATATTTTTATTTTGATTTACTGGAAAATCACCGCGTTTTTCATTTTCTTGGAGAACCGCATGAAACTAGACACATAGTGATGTCTAATCAGGAAGCAGTACTCTCTCCACCTTGGTGTACCCATTATGGATGCGGAACGGCCAATTATGGCTTTATATGGGGTATGGGAGGTGAAAACCTGACATACGATGATATGGACCCAACTCCATTGACTTCTATTAAGTAAGTAATATAGGATGATAACAAATGTCTTTTTCAACCTATTAGGATTTGTGTATCCCGGCTGTATACCCCGCTAGCTCCACCCGCTCGTAATCATTCAGCTTGTTCACATGGACAGTAGTTCCGGTTTCCCGTGCATTGGGATGGAACATTGGCTTGAATTTAGCACCGAATATCAATTCCTCATAAGTATAGGAACTGCGGGTGATCACCGTATTTGAAAAACTTTCATCAAACCCCTGAAGAAATACCAGCAATTCAGCTTTCCCCTGCGCAAGATCTAAAGGGGTAAGTCCGTATAGCGGACTACTCTCCGTGATGGCATGCACCAACGTCCAGCTGCCCGATAGAACCGCAATCTTTGGTATCTCCAGGTTCAGCGAAAAAAACTTGTTTTTGGCAACACCCTCTTCTTCCACCTGTATAGCAAAAGTGACACGTACCTCTACATTCATCAATATATTTTTGGTATAAGGCACCAATCGGAACATCACCGCAGCCTTGTCCTGGTAGGGTGAAAAAAGTGCATGACTGCTGAATCTGATGAATGCTCTTGGACGAGAGAATCGACCATACAATAAACCCGTCAATACTGCAAAACTCAACAAACCGGTCAAGGCTTCCATAGACGCCACCAAACTGGCAGCGAAGCCTATTGGATTGATCCTTCCATAACCTACGGTGGTAAAAGTCTGTGCACTAAAGAAAAAGGCCTCCCCGAATTTCTGTCCCGGTGTTGTCGCTACCATTCCACCCAAGTGTTCCAGTCCGATCAGCAAATAAACTGCTGCAAAACACAAGTTGACGGTGATAAAGAAAATGGCAATGAACAACAGAAACTTTCCCGTTGAAAGGGACAACAAGGTATGGTATAGATTGATCCGCTTCCAGAAGGGAAGTCCGGCATATTCCGTATTCGCACTGCCATCTTTGTTCATGAAACGTCCACCTGTAAGCGAACTCTTTGAACTCAGGCCGGTTTCATTGTTCTCCCTGCCGTGAACTGAAGTTCTTCTTCTAAGCATTGGGTTCTTTTTGTAAATGTAAGTTTTCCTGCAAAGAATGCAGTGGAGCAACCTTCCACCATTTCAGGGCTCAACCCCCAACAATCTGCATGGATTAGCCCACTTACACCTATCTTTGCAGCCGTATGAAACACATTAGGAATTTTTGTATCATAGCGCACATCGACCACGGTAAAAGTACCCTGGCAGACAGATTGCTGGAACATACCAAAACAATAGGGGAGCGGGATATGATGAACCAGGTACTGGATGATATGGACCTGGAACGGGAAAAGGGTATCACCATCAAGAGCCATGCCATTCAAATTGACTATACGTATAAAGGTCAGGCCTACACCCTTAACCTCATCGATACACCCGGACATGTGGACTTCAGCTATGAAGTGAGCCGGGCACTCGCAGCCTGTGAGGGTGCTTTACTCCTCGTAGATGCCTCACAGGGTATTCAGGCGCAAACCATCAGCAACCTTTACCTCGCCATCGATAACAACCTCGAGATCATCCCTGTCATCAACAAGATCGACATGGAAGGAGCTAAAATTCCGGAGGTAACCGACCAGATCGTTGATCTCATCGGCTGCAAGCAGGAAGAAATTCTTCTCGCCAGCGGAAAAAGCGGCATCGGCATTGAGGAAATTCTGATGGCCATCATCGAACGCATTCCTGCCCCAACCGGCAGCTATGACGCGCCCCTGCAGGCATTGATTTTTGATAGTGTTTTCAATAGTTTTCGAGGCATCATCGTTTACTACCGAATCATGAATGGTGTACTGAGGAAAGGTGATAAGATTCGCATGGTTGCCTCCGGTCAAGATTATTTTGCCGATGAAGTAGGTGTGTTGAAGCTAACCATGACACCCCGCCAGGAAATGAAAGCCGGAGATGTGGGTTACATCATCACCGGTATCAAAAACGCCAAAGAAGTTAAAGTAGGAGATACCATCACGCTCGCTGCCAATCCCGGTGAAATGATCAATGGATTTGAAGAAGTAAAGCCGATGGTTTTCGCCGGAATCTTTCCCGTGAATACAGATGAGTTCGAAGAACTGCGCGATTGCATGGACAAACTCCAGCTCAACGACGCTTCGCTCACTTTTGAATTGGAAACCTCCCAGGCCCTGGGCTTTGGTTTCCGCTGCGGCTTCCTCGGACTCCTCCACATGGAGATCATACAGGAACGTTTGGAAAGAGAGTTCAACCAGACTGTTATCACCACTGTTCCCAACGTAAGCTTCAATGCCTTCACTACCAAGGGAGAAAAAATCATCGTGAACAATCCGGCCGAAATGCCCGACCCGGTAAAGATCGATCGCATCGAAGAGCCATTCATCAAAGCTCAGATTATCACACTGCCCGATTATATCGGTAATATCATGACCCTTTGTCTGGGAAAAAGGGGAATTCTTATCAACCAAAGCTATCTGACACCTACCCGCGTTGAGTTGATCTTTGAAATGCCCCTCACTGAAATCGTATTTGACTTCTATGACAAATTGAAAAGTTCTACCCGTGGGTATGCTTCCTTCGATTATTCACCCATCGGCTTCCGCGAAGCGGATATCGTGAAAATGGATATTCTCCTAAACAGCGATAAAGTAGATGCGCTGAGTGCCCTGATCCACCGCAGTCGTGCGCAGGATTTTGGCAGAAAGCTCTGTGAAAAGTTGAAAGAATTACTCCCCCGTCAGCAATTCCAGATCGCCATTCAGGCCGCAATCGGTGCAAAAGTGATCGCCCGCGAAAACATCAGCGCCATCCGCAAAGACGTTACTGCCAAATGTTATGGTGGTGACATCAGCCGCAAAAGAAAACTCCTAGAAAAACAAAAAGAGGGAAAGAAAAGAATGCGGCAGATAGGTAATGTAGAAATACCTCAGGAGGCATTCTTGGCTGTACTCAAGCTGGATTAATTTTTCGTATTTATTGTTTTGTATTGCCCTTCTTCTTGGGGGGCACCGGTGCGGACTTGGCAGGTGCCGGCGTTTCTTTGGGCGGATTGATTTGAGGATTCGGGTCCAACTCTTCTACCAGTGCAACATGCACCCATTTCCCATTCACCCATTTAAATCCTTCATAACCTCCTTCCGGAACCAGCGTTGCATGAACAGCAGGATTTCCCTTCTCACTGACCAATGATGCAAAGGTGATCAATTGTAAATCGGGATCATAATTCATGCGCGCACCTGCATTCTTTTTGTACTCGAACAAAAAACGATAAACCGGAAGTGGTGGTTTTTTATCGTCCGGCAGGTACTCGAAAAACAATCCGCCAAACAAAGGTTGCCCCTGTTCGTTGAATGTAAGCACATCAATCCATTTGCGGGTTGTGAGCTCATCATTTTCATCATACCCCAGCAATGTATAATAAGATCTTCCCTGATAAGTATGTTGTAAAATATTGTAGTAAAGAGCACCGATCCATTGATTGGCTGTACGCACGGAATCGCAGGGTTGCTCCGTAAAGGGAGAAGCATCGAATAGAGGTGTCAGCCGCAAACTTCCATCCGGTGTATTATACTGTATGGCAGCTTTGTATCGATAGTAGGAAGGATCTTTCATCAGCTGCCAGCTAAAAATCTTGAAGCTGCTGTCCGGCGCATACAAAACCGAAACGGTACCCAGGGAATCAAACGCATAGCGGAAAGAATTTTTGCCTCGCAGCGTGCGAACCAATGTGCGGGTAAAAATACTATCCGCCTGCAAGCGATCGGACCATTCCGGGCCATTGATGATTTGAAATGCCTGCTCCCGAAGAATGTTTTCCATGGACTGAAACGAAGCTTGTTCACTCTCTTTGGAGGTCTGTGCATTAACGGTTGTTGTGCAAAACAGCGTTCCGAAAAATATCCAAAAGAATACAACTCGAAGCCAACTAAAAGGTCTTTTCGTCAACATACTGCAAAGGTATCAACTATTGGGAGTTAGCAGGCAGGAAAAACTTGTTAACTTTTCATCTCTCTTCGGCAGGCTGCTGCAAATGCGAAGAGGCTGTCGAAACGCACATCTATGCGCTCATCGGGGAAGGGAACTTCCGGATGGGTGGTGGCAATGAATATGGTATGCATCCCGGCATTCCTTCCAAATTCCATATCTGAAAGCCGATTGCCTGCAACCATACTCTTGGACAGATCTATGTCCGGAAATTCTTCCCTTGCCTGGAAAGCCATGCCGGGATTGGGTTTCCGGTTAGGGGAGTCATTGTCAGTATCTGAACAGAAATAAATTTTGTCGATTCTTCCGCCCACTTTTCTTACTTCCTCCAACAATAAATCATGGATGCCATTCAGGTCTTCCAGCGTCATAAGTCCGCGGCCCACCCCTTTTTGATTGGTAACAATTACTACCCGATGAAACAATTGGGATAAAGTTTGGAGGGCATTCAATGTGTTCTCATACATCACAAATTCACCTACATGTCTGATGTAGTCATTGTCTTTGTCATGATTGATAACTCCGTCGCGATCCAGAAAGATCGTCCAGGAATGGTCTGCTTGTGATAGTTGAAAGGACATAATTAAAATAGTTGGGCGAATTCTTGCTGGGCACGTCGGTAATCCTCCGGTACGCCTATGTCAATGAAATAGGCAGGTTCCACATATCCATAAAGGGGTAGTGTGGAATAGCAGCGTTGCAAAAATTCTGTCTCCAGGGAAAAATTTCCTTTGGGTGTTGATTGTAAAAAAGTGGTTGTATCGAGCAAATAGATGCCGGCGTTGATCAATCCGGATTCCTGCCATTTTTTTTCTTCAAATCCTGTGATGCGGTTGTTTCCATCGATAGCAACAGTACCATAGCGGTCAAACTGTTGCTGCGGTATCAGTGCCAGTGTACCTATGGATGATTGGCTTTCATGTAACTTGAATTGTTCCTCCAGGTTAACCAATGCAATACTGTCTCCATTGAGAACCCAAACATTTTTTCCCTCCACAGCTTGCATGGCCAGGCGAATGCCTCCGCCGGTTCCCAATGGCTCTTCTTCTATCACCAGTTGGTAGGCAGATTTTGGAAGGGTTGCTTCGATGAATGCGATGACTGTTTCTGCTTTGTAGCCCAATGAGAAAATAAATTTCTCTATGCCGGCTTTTTGCAGGAAGTGGATTAGGTAGTGCAGGAAGGGTTTGCCATTCACCGGTGCCAGGCATTTAGGCAAATCGGGTACTTCTTCCCGCAAGCGGGTTCCCAGTCCACCGGCCAGGATGATAGCTTCTTGTACAGGCATCATCCGAAAATATTTTTCTCAGTAAGTTCACAGAGAATATGTCCGATCAATATGTGACTTTCTTGTATGCGCGGCGTATCGGAAGAAGGAACATTGATCAGGTAATCGCATTGTCCTTTCATTTTTCCTCCCGATGCACCGGTCATACCGATGGTAATAACTCCCAACTCAGCAGCTTTTTCAAAGGCACGCAGGATGTTGGCTGAATTACCGGAAGTGCTCAATCCGATCAGCACATCTCCTTTTTTGGCAATGCCTTCTATCAGTCGGGCATAGATTACATCGTAACTATAATCATTCGCGACGGCAGTCAGGTAGGAAGTGTTACAATGCAAAGCTTCTGAAGGAAGTGCTTTGCGGTCTTTGTAAAAACGTCCGGAGAACTCTGCCGCCAGGTGTTGAGCATCAGCAGCGCTTCCTCCATTGCCACAAAAATAAACGGCATTTCCTTGTTGGAATGCAGAGGTTATGACTTGCACAACCGATTCAATGAGGGGAAGCAGGGTACCATCTGTCAATATCTGTTGCTTGACAGCGATGGAGGCATTGATTCTTTCAGCGATGGTAGATGATATGTCCATAAGAGGTAAATTAGTAATTTATTTTCCGACCCGCAAGATAGCATTGACCAGCTTTTCCCAGCTGTATTGTTTTTTCTCTTCTTGAATATAAGGAATGAAATGCGATTCTCCCCATTGGTACAATTCTAGTAAACCCTTTGCCAGTGCAGGAACGGTTGGTTCAGTGATTAATCCTGTCTTTTCGTGCAATACCCTGTCGGGTAATCCGCCTACATTGGTCACCAGCATAGGTTTTTCAAAATGATAGGCGAGGGGAGTAACGCCGCTTTGGGTGGCTTGGCGATACGGCTGTATCACGAAATCTGCTGCCGAGAGATAGTATTTCACTTCACTGTCTGCAATGAATGCTGTTCGCAGATAAACGCTGTTTTGCAATTGTTCTTTTTCAATGATGGCATGGTAGGGGGTTGCATCCTCATAGAATTCTCCGGCTACCAATAGTTTGATACCGGCAGCACGTACTTCGGGAGAAGCCATCGCTTCCAGCAAGAGATCGAGTCCCTTATAAGGTCGGATGAAACCGAAGAACAATACGATCTTTTCTTGTTCGGGTAGCTGTAGGTATTGGCGGGCATTTGCTTTGGGTAAGATTGCACCAAAATGATCGTATAGCGGATGTACCACTGTTTCAGCCGGGCGTTGGGAGAAGTCCCGCAGTTGTTGCAGCACCCTTTCGCTCATGGTGATGAACCCGTCGATGCATTTTACAAAATAGCGGGTGAAGAGGGTGTCGCCGGGTCTTTTTTCGTGGGGAATGATATTGTCTGCAATACAGACGATGCGGGTCTTTTTATTGCCGCGTACGATGCGCAATATGGTGCCGAGGCAGGGTGCCATGAAGGGAAGCCAATAGCGTACGACGATCAGGTCGGGAGCCATTTGACGGAGTGTTCTTCCCACGCTGATCCAGTTCAATGGATTCACTGAGTGGATGCAACGACGGATGCGCAGATCCGTGGGTGCCGGCTCTGATGAATATTGGGTGGTTCCCGGAAAAAGGAAGTTGGGGTATTGAAGGGTAAAAGTAAACAACTCAGTGTCGAAATTCATTCGTTGGAATTCCCTTGCCAATCGCTCGTTGAAAGAGGCGAGACCTCCCCGCAGGGGCCATGCCGGACCGATGATGATTACTTTTTGCAAGTAGGTGTTATTTCAGGATGCTTTGATTGGTGCAAAGTTACTGAAACGCGGGGGAATGGGACATGGGTCGCATGACTATTCAGGGAGCACTACCAACCGGCTTTTTCATCGATTTGGTAGTGGTTTCTCTCCGGCGCGTTGCGCACGATCATTTCTGCAACGAAGCCGCTGAGGAACAGTTGCATACCGATGATCATGGTGGTCAGGGCTATGTAGAAAGCCGGACGGTTGGTAAGGGCGAAATCAGCAGAGCTCAGTTTGCCAATGATGAGGTAAACGACCGACAATAAACCGGCAAGAAAGAACAAGGTTCCCAACAGTCCGAAAAATTGCATCGGTCTTTTCCCGAATTTCCCCAGGAACATGATGGTACCCAGGTCGAGAAATCCGTTCACAAAACGCTGCCAGCCGAATTTGGAGCTGCCGTATTTGCGGGGGCGGTGTTCTACTACTTTTTCGCCGATCTTGCGGAAGCCGCTCCATTTGGCGAGGATGGGAATATAGCGGTGCATTTCACCAAATACTTCGATGCTTTTCACAACGCGGTGGTGATATGCTTTCAGTCCGCAATTAAAATCATGCAGATGAATACCCGAATTAGCGCGGGCAACGGCGTTGAATAATTTGGAAGGAAGGTTTTTGGTGAAGGTATTATCGTAGCGCACTTTCTTCCATCCGCTCACCATATCGAAACCATCTTCGGTGATCATGCGGTAGAGGGCGGGAATTTCATCGGGGGAGTCTTGCAGGTCGGCGTCCATGGTAATGATGACATGGCCTGCAGCGGCTTTGAAGCCCTCGTTCAGTGCGGCGGACTTCCCATAATTCCTGCGGAAGCGAATGCCTTTGAAGGCGGCGTTGTTTTTGCCGAGGGAAAGGATGGTGTTCCAGCTATCGTCGGTACTACCATCGTCAACGAAGATCACTTCATAGCTGAAGCCGGCTTCCTGCATCACTCGTTCGATCCAGTTGGCCAGTTCGGGAAGTGATTCTTCTTCGTTGAGGAGGGGTATGACAATACTGATGTTCATACTAGCTAACTGTTTCAAATGGAGATTTGGGAGGATTTTTCTTCGCGAAAGCAGCACCCAAGAGAGATGCAATCAATCCAACGAAAGCGGTTCCGAACAGAGATCCTGCCAATGCAAAGGGAATGAAGAATTTACGGGTCATATTAACTGCCATATCAATTGATTCGGCGTTCAGTTCAGGTTTTTTCTCCATTTCAGCTCTGGCGATGTCAATTGTTTTTTCAATTACCTCAGGGTGGATGAATTTGAACGCGATAAAAGTATATACTGACATAATCGCGGCTATGCCGGCTGTTACTTTGAATCCATGACCGAATACATTGCCGAATGTAACATCGCCATTCATTTGCTTGGCATAGTGGATGCAGGCCCAGATGATCACAATGACGAGTATAGCACTGGAAACCCAACTCATGTATTTATTGGTGAGTTGGTCTGTTGCCAGGAGTACAAGGTTGAATACGATGAAGCCAAGACTGGTGATGAGTGCGATTAGCCAGGGTGCGGTGGGTTTGTTTTCCATGATGTTTGTTTTTATACGGTTTGATTGAGATGAAAGCTGCCCCGAACCATGGTACCTACCACTTTTCCGGGCAGGGTTTGATTGAACAGGGGAGAGTTGGATGAAAGACTTTTGTTGTTAGAAGGTGTTAATGTAGTCGTTCCTTGTCTGCTAAAGAGAGTGAATTCAGCGGTTTGTCCTTCTTGGAAGGATGGGACTGGAAGTTGAAAAAGTTTTCTGCTATTGGTAGACAGCAGTGCAATCAGTCTTTCCAGGGGCAGTTCCGGAAAAATATGTTGCAGGATAGGAAAGCAGGTTTGGAGTCCGATCATGCCCGGTGCAGCGTATTCGAATTCACATTGTTTTTGGTCGCTGTGTTGGGGAAGGTGGTGGGTGCTGATGCAGTCGATGGTACCATCGAGTATGCCTTCACGGAGTGCGGCTCTGTCGGAGCTGTTGCGCAGTGGGGGGAATACTTTCAGGTTGGTATTGTATTGTTGCAGGTCTTCGTCACAGAAAAGTAGGTGGAAGGGGGTCACGCTACAGGTGACTTTCCATCCTTCTTGTTTTGCATCGCGGATCAGGTTCAGGCTTTTCTCTGTGGTGATGCCGGTGATGTGCAGTTGTGATTGGGTGTAGCGCAGAAGGTCGAGGTCGCGTTTCACCATGATTTCTTCTGCGAGGGCGGGGATACCGGGAAGTCCCATGCGGGTGGAGATGATGCCTTCGTTCATGAGACCGTGGGCACCGATGCTTTTATCGACGGGCAATTGGATGACAACGCCGGAGAAAGCTTTCACATATTGCAGGGCTTTGAGTAGGAGACCGGGTTGTTGTACTGCTGTGAGTCCGTCAGTGAATGCGATGGCACCGCTGTGGTGCATATCATACATCTCGGCGAGGTCTTTTCCCTGGCAACCTTTGGTAATGGCACCGAGTGGGTGCAGTAGGGTAGGGAGGGTATTGCTTTTGCTGAGGGTGTATTCGATGGCGGCTTTGTTATCGGCGACGGGTTGGGTATTGGGCAGGAGGAAGACGCGGGTGAAACCGCCGGCGGCGGCTGTTGCGGCACCTGATGCCAGTGTTTCTCTGTGTTCGTGACCTGGGTCGCAGAAATGACAGAAAGGGTCGATCCATCCCGGACTGATGGTGAGTCCATCGGCTTTGATTTCGTGATCTGCTTGGGTGGAGATGTGAGGGGCTACTTGTTGGATGGTGTCACCTTCCACCAGTATATCACGTATTTGACCGTGATCGGGGCTATCAGGACTGGCAATGAGGGCTTGCCTGATGATTAGTTGCATGGAATGGCGATAAAATTTACTGCAATATAACCTGATTTTTTCTTTTATCGTATATTTGCAGCCCTCTGAGTAAATGATGGCTGGTTTAAGTGGTAAAAAGTTGTCTTTTACGGGGTTTTCGGGATGTAGCGCAGCCCGGTAGCGCACACGTCTGGGGGGCGTGGGGTCGCAAGTTCAAATCTTGTCATCCCGACATGTTATTTTAGAAAATAACACTTTTTAAAAGAGAATGCCGATCTGTGAGGGTCGGCATTTTGCATTAGGGAGTAGTTTGAAAACTCTACATGAAAAATATAAACTTTAGAATGAGGCAGATTTTGGCTGAGTTTATAGAATAATTCAGTTCTAACACAAGTTCTGCAATGCGGGTATGCGGTCGGTAGGGTATCAGCAGAACCATGGTTTGTTGAAATGGGTGAAATGGGAAAAGGGTCTTTTCAAGTATGCCTCGCTCCGTTACATGCTGGCAAGTTGCTATCAACAGCCTACCTTATTTGCCCATTGGAGTTTATTACATACATGACTATCTTTAGTCAAGTGATTGAGAATAGGAAGAGCCGGATGAATCGAGAGGTTCACGTCCGGTTAGGTGGGAAGGAAGGGGTGAAATTTCCTTGCCTGACCCGATTTTGTGCAATGCGCTCCGACTGCTTTCAAGCTTGAAGTTTAATTGAAATAACAATAGATTTTTCGTAAATTTATCTTGTGAAAACAAATAAGCCCATACTTCTTGACTTTATTGTAGACAAGCTGACTAATTCCATCCAAAATACAATTTCGGGTGATAGTTTTGCTACAGAAGTATTGCGTTTGACTAAGGCTGACTTAAAACAAGTAACTAAAAAGAACGGTTGGAATTTTGATTGGAAATTAGAGCTTTCAGACAATACAAAAGAAGTTTTCAAATTGACAATTCCTAATAATCCTCATATCATTCAAGGTTTGCTAAGTCTGACTTCCGAGCCTGACCATATTTATATGCACTTGCTCGAAAATGCACCATTCAACATTGGACAAGTTAAACTTTACGAAGGTGTTGCAGGAAATTTAGTTGCGCATGCTTGCAAAGTTTCTTTTCAAAAAGGTTTTGACGGTTTTGTGGGTTTCACAGCAAAAACAAAACTAATAGATCATTATCAAAAAACTTTAGGTGCTTATACATTGGGTGGACACAGAATGATTATTCCAACTCATTCAGCACAAATACTCATTGATAAATATTTTAAATCATAATCATTATGGGGCACATAAAAGAACCAAAAGGTGTCGACTTTGTAATTGCAAGCGACCCGTTGACAGAGAAAGCTCGCAAAGAAATTAGTGATTTTATACGCAAATACAAAACTAATGTGACGAAGAACAAAGTAAAATCAACTTTAGTTAAGAAACAACGAAAGGTAACTCATGCTTGATGTTAATCGGACTTCTAGAAAGCCCTGTACACAACAATAGGCTTTGCATAATTTGGGCTCTCTTCTTTGGCCCTTCATCATTTGGGATTGCTAATCAACTTTAGTGATTAAATTATAAAATAGTAAATAAAAAAAATTATTCCTGGGCGACAGATTTATAGGCCTTATTAGAAGTTTCTCAACCCCTCCCAATCCGCCAAAAAGTTCGAACTCGTGGCAGTCATCCCGACATGTTATTTTAGAAAATAACACTTTTTAAAAGAAAATGCCGATCTGTGAGGGTCGGCATTCTCTTTTGAATTTATTAATTTGAAATTTAAACTTGGAAAATACAATATTTTCTGTCACTATTCTCCCATTTTTTCTTTCAAAATCATTTCTCTCAAGGTATTCAAATCGCAAGTAGAAATTTTTTTTATCTTTCCTTGTCTATCTACGATGATATGAGTTGGATAACCGTAAATTTTCAAAACATTTTGTAAGTAATTTTTTTGTTCGGGTATTATAGTATAGCTAAAACTGTGTGTTTGTAAGAAAGTTTCTATTATAGATTTGTCGTCAAATGCTGGTGCTAAAAAGATAATAGATTTATCCTTTTTAAAATATTTGACGAGGGAATTTAGTTCAGGTATTTCAGCAACACAGGGACTACAATGAGTATACCAACAGTTAAGAACTATTATTTTTCCTTTAGTATTTTCGGAATCAAATACGTTACCAGACAAATCTTTGAAATTGAATTCAGGCAATGATTTTCCCTCCCACTTATAATAACTATATTCTATTGCTGCCTCACTTTTGATTGTTGAAAAAATATCTTTTTCCATTGTTGTATCTCCTCTTCTAATCTGATACAAATTTGAATCATTTCTTGTTCCATATTTTATGACATAGTAATTTTCAGTTATCAATTTAACGAAGAAAGAATCCTTTGAAATCATTTTAGCATCAATATCCATAGGAATAAAATTCGAAAACCAATTGATGTTATTTTTATGGTAAGTCCACCAAGTTATAAAGTTGGAAGTGATCTCTTTTTCATTTATAATTTGACTTTGATTTGTTACGTTTTGGGCACACAGAAAATTTGAAATACCTATCAATTGTGATAGTAGAAAAACTGAAATACGAAATCTTTTAAATGAGCGGATTAGAAATTTTTCCATTTATCGTTATTATTATAAATATGAATTTACGGGTTGAAAAATTTGACTTTATTATAATGAAGTTTCATTTTGATAATTAGCGCTAATTAAATATACAAAATATTTTTGTAAGTGAAGTTTTTTCTAGATAGGTGAACTACAATAGTCCCAATTTAAAATTTAGTCGTTTGATTATTTGCAGATGTGATTAAAATGTATCACCCTCTCCCAATCCCCCCAAAAGTTCGAACTCGTGGCAGTCATCCCGACATGATAACCCTGCACTGAAGTGCGGGGTTAATCCGAGTAGTTTTACAAAAGAGAATGCCGATCTGTGAGGGTCGGTATTTTGCTTTAGGGGGTAATTTGATAACTATACATAAAAAATGTAAACTTTAGAATGAAGCAAATTTTTGGGGAGCTGACAATACTAGTTGGAATAATACGGTTTTATCTTTAAGATAATTTTTAAGTAGCCTATTTTTTGATAGAAAGTCAAAATCAGCAATCAATAGTGATATTAATTTGTCATTTGAATATGTTTTTTTCTCACTCATTTCTACCCAAAGTGGATCGTTTTTAACAATCAATTCGTTTCTATTATTCGGATTTATTACAAGTACTAGGTAATTGACATTCCAGGCTAAACCTCTATTGATAGTATCTACCCCTTTTTTTATTGTGCCTAATAATCTAATATAAGTTTGCAAATCTTTATAACCATACATGAGAAGTACTACTACAATTGGAATGAAATCAATAAGTGTAATATTACTTTTAAAAGTATACTTCAATACTAAGAGAGTAATTAAACCAACTATCGCTACAAAAAAAAGCCTTTTTATTGATTGGTTATTATTCATTTAATTTAGAATTTGAATATTTGTTTGAAGTAAATTTAATATTTAATCGTCAAGGGCTTACAACCTCAATGTGCCAATCTTAAATCTTATAATAGAAGTAAGTCTGTTTATTCTATGTGATATTCATTTTTTATCGATACAATTATTTTAGTCCCTTTTTCCTTTAATTGGTTGAGTCTACTAGTATTCAGAACAAGGCTACCTTTCATTTGATGGATGGAATAAATAAAATCAAGAATAAAATCTTCACTCACTTTTCTAAGTGGTGGATTTCCCTGGGGTGGAGTTATAATATCTTTAAATACCATTGTTTCTAAAATATTGGCATTTAACAATTTCCCTATCATTGGTTTGATGTATTCTAATTCAGATGTTTGAACATCTTGGGTTAATAAAATCCTTTGCATTGCCTGATCATATGAATTTATACTATCAATGGCATTTTTATTTTTTATCAGCCGAAATCCTCCGGAGTTTTTTAGTTGCTTGATTGTTCCATCGGAAGAATAGAATGCATATCTGCGAGTAAGTTGACGTCCAAAAAAATAGATTCTTTGACTATGTTTATTGTAATCGGGAGAGTTCAAATACCAAATTAATGAGTCCATTTGTTTGATTTTTTCATTATTTAGCTTTTCATAAACTGAAACTAAAGCGGTATCTGTTTTTATATCTTCAACAAAAGAGGAAATGAGTTTTTTCTCACGTTGGTTCTCTATCAAGTGTTCTAATTGATACTCTGCTAAGAATCCGCAGAAAACAGCAAGAAATAACATTAAAAAATCGTAGAAGTAATTTTTCAATTTTTTTTTATCGTGTCCATGATGTCCATGATGATGTACTTCCATAGTTATCCATTTAAATAGAAATTAAATAAGTAGTCAGAAAAAATATATTTTAATTGTAATAGATGAATTCAATTATGATATATTCATTTTATTATTCAGATAGTTTCTGAATATCCAATACATTATTCCTCCAAATAGTAATTGAACATACTGCATAGATCATAACTACAATTATTATTCCGGTCAAAATAAATTTTGAAGTTGTATCCGTGAAAAAATTATTGACGAGAACTGCTATCATCAAAACTGTTAGTGATACAATAGGTAATATCGTATTAAAATTCTTATTCCCACTAATACTTATTTGCTTTATATTGTTATCTGCATTGGTTAGTTTAACCTGCTTTGAACCGCACCACATTAGTTTTGCCTGGATTGTTGAGTCAGGCTCTACGCTCAAAAGCTTTTCTTCATTGTTGGCAATCTCTACCTGTTCTTTACCATTTACTAATATTTTATAGTTGAAGTTTCGGTTGGCCCATTCTTTGGGTCGAACAATTTTTAGCTGGATCATGAATTTGATTGTTGATTTTACATGTAATTTAATCAATACTTTGATAAAATATATCATGTGTGATGATATTTATACTGTGTTTGATTACTGTTTTCGGTCAACCCTAACAACGAAACAGCAAGGACCGGGGCTGAAATATCTGTCTTTGTTATTTTGGGCATTCTTATCATTTATGTCGCTTTTTTACCACTAGACTACCTCAGGTTGATTGCACCTTTACTGCATAAACTATTTTTTATGCAACGAAAACAATTCCTCCTATCCTCATTGCTGGCAACTCCCGCCATATTATCTTCCCGACTACTTGCCCAATCTACCAAGAATTCCCACCCAACCCCATTTGTGGTAGATGCCGGTAAATCCAGATTCGGTGATGTAGTAAAATTCCTGGGCGTTCACCCCAATGACTTGAAGATTTCTTCGAAAGATACAGACGGAGCTTTGTCTGTTTTTGAATATATCGGATTAGGCAAAGTGGGTCCGATGATGCACATACATTTCAAGCAGGATGAAATCTTCACCGTCATTGAGGGGCAATACAGATTTGTTGTAGATAACCAGGTACATCTACTCGGAGCCGGACAAACCATCTTCCTACCGAGAGGGTTACCCCATACCTGGATTCAGCTATCCGACAGGGGCCGCCTCATCTATATGCTTCAGCCTGCAGGGAAAATGGAAGAATTCTTCCTCTACATGAATAACCTGAAAGAACGTCCTAGTCCGGCTGAAATGGACCGTATCCATGCAGAACATGATATGAAAGTGGTAGGACCACCCCTGGAGTTGTAAACCCGGGATAACCTCCAAGAACTAAAATGGCAAAATTTCAGTAACTTACCTGTAACTCATTTACATTGCTTCTCAAGGACTTTATACCTGCCCCGGATGTTCAAGAGTTTATTCAGCTCTATCGGATAGTTCATTTCCAATTTGAACCGGGTATGGTGCCACCTGCCAAGGCCTATCCCCCGAGACCGGAACACTGCCTGGCGTTTTACCCCTTCGATACTGAAACAGTTCAATACAACAACTCCAAAAGAAGAGAGCAACACATCCCCATAGTATTGTATGGTCAATTCGATGAAGTCACACATCGGATGATCGGTAGTAATTTTCTGGTATTCCAGATTATCTTTTTTCCGGGAGCATTGTACCGTTTAACAGGTATGCCTTCCTCCGAAATTCACAATGAATACATAGATGCTACTTCCGTATTCGGTAACCATTTGCATCGAGTGAATGAAATGCTGGCAGAAGCCAATGACTACGGGGCAATGATAAGGGTAGCGAATGAATTTGTTCGGGACCTGATCACAACCTGGAAAAGACCCAAGCGACCCATCGATGATGCCTGTTCACAATTGTTGCAGTCAGAAAACTATTCCGTTGAGCAGATAGCGAAAGAGTCTTTTCTGAGTGTGCGGCAATTAGAGCGTCTATTCAAGGAACGGACAGGCGTAAATCCTAAATTGTATGAGCGAATCATCCGATTTGACAAGGCCTTTCGGCTTAAGAATTCCCAACCCCGTTTTGACTGGCTCCGCATAGCGGTCGAATGTGGTTATCATGACTACCAGCATCTGTCTAAGGCGTACAAAGATTTCACCGGACTAACTCCCACCGGATTTCATGCACTCGAGGAAAAGGCCCCGGAACGACTCTTTGGATTGAGTGAGGGGTTTTACAAGCGGGAATAAATCTATTTATAAATCAACAGCTGCTATTTTCAACTTTTTTACTGTCTACTCATCGGGGTTCCGACTACTCCATCGCAAAAATCAATTTCAGTTGCAGCAGCATTAATCTGAAAGAAAATAATTTCCTTCTATGTTTCACCTAATATTTAGGCGATATACCCATGTTGTAAAACATAAAACTCCATTTGTCAGTATCTTCCTCAATGACTTGTTTGGTGCTCATACCAGCGCCATGTCCTGCCTTTGTTTCAATTCTAATGATCACCGGGCTGGTACCGGTATGTTTTTCCTGCAAATGCGCTGCAAATTTGAAGGAGTGTGCAGGCACTACTCGATCATCATGATCAGCAGTTGTTACCATGGTCGCCGGATAATTGGTAGATTTTACATTGTGTACAGGTGAATATTTATAGAGATAGTCGAACATTTCTTTGCTATCTGCAGATGTACCATAATCATAAGCCCAACCTGCACCGGATGTGAATTGATGATAGCGCAACATATCCATCACGCCCACTGCAGGAAATGCTACTTTGCAGATATCTGGTCGTTGGTTCATTACCGCACCTATCAATAATCCGCCATTGCTCCCTCCTTCAATCGCTAACTTTTCAGTAGAAGTATACTTGTTATTTTTCAGGTATTCTGCCGCAGCAATAAAGTCATCGAAAACATTTTGTTTTTTTGTCTTAATGCCTTGTTCATGCCAGGCCTCCCCATACTCGCCTCCACCGCGCAGATTGGGCACGGCTAATACACCGCCATTCTCTAATAAAATAATACTGGAAGTACTGAAATAGGGCGTAAGACTAATACTGAATCCGCCATATCCGGTTAACAGACAGGGATTGTTGCCATTCAGTTTTAGTCCCTTTTTATACGTAATGATCATCGGGATTTTTGTTCCGTCTTTGGAAGGATAAAAAACCTGTTTTGACTCATAGTCCTCAGACTTGAAATCTAGCTTTGGTTTTTTGAAAAGTTCAGTTTTACCATTTTCAATATTTAATTTATAGGAAGAATTGGGATGGGTATAATCCGTATATGCATAAAACAATTCTTTGTCCTCATTTTTTCCCATGAAACCACCTGCAGACCCCAAACCGGGGAGTGCAATCTCCCTTATTTGTTGGCCGGTTTTACTGTATTGGTAGACCTTGCTTACAGCATCCTTGAGATAATTACAGAATATATATCCACCGGCAGTTGTCGTGCTCAATACCTCTGGTTTTGCATCTATGAGTACTTTCCAATTCGCTTCCTGTGGATTGCTCAAAGGTGCAATTACTAATTTTCCTGTGGGAGCATTTCGGTCCGTTTGGATATAAATATTTTTTTCGTCTATATCTACAACCGTATGTGAATTATTTTGATCAGTTACAATGGGGATGAATGTTGCTTTTGGATTGGTCAGGTCTAGTAGAAATAAATTATTGCCATAAGTTGAATTGGAACAACTAATGATTAGCCATTGCTGGTTTTCACTTAGTTCCGCCCCAACGTATCTGATTTTTTCTCCTTTGCCCCCAAAGATCAATTTGTCCTCTTTTTGTGGTGTGCCCAGTTGATGATAATAGAGTTTATGGTCATCCGTTTTTCCGGCTAAGAAACTACCTTCCTTTGGTCGATCATAGGTGCTGTAATAAAATCCTTCATTGTTTTTCCAGCTGGCACCGGAAAATTTAATGTCCTTCATGGTATCTCCCACCTGCTTTTTGGATAGTGCATCTATAACAATTATTTTCTGCCAATCGCTGCCACCTTCCGAGATATTATAAGCCGCCATGGAACCATCATGGGAGAAAGTGATTCCTCCAATAGAGGTGGTACCGTCTTTGGAAAAAGTATTGGGATCTATGAAAACTTCGGCTGCACCGCCCTCAATTGGTTCACGGTACATCACACTCTGGTTCTGTAACCCGGAATTCTTATAGTAATAATAGAACTTACCTTCTTTCACCGGCGTTGTGAACTTTTCATAGTTATACAAGTGCTCACTTCTTTTTCTGATGGCATCCCGGAAAGGTATCTGTTGCAAATAGCTTTGTGTTACTTTATTCTGCTCTATTACCCAATTGCCCGTTTCACTGCTGGTGTCATTCTCCAGCCAACGATATGGGTCTGCTACTACAGTACCGAAGTAAGTGTCGCGTATGGTAGTGTCCTTTTTAGTTTCCGGATATTTTAGTGCAATCGTGGCAAAATTATTCTTTTCAGAACCGGGGTTGTTGCAGGATATAATTAAGAATATCGCAACTAAGGGAATAAGACTTTTGAGCATTGGTATGGATTTGATTTATCTGGGGAACGATAGTATGAAGGTACAGAAATAGGTAAAAAAGATGGAGGCGAAAAGAAAATTTTAATGCTGCAGTATTCAATTCTGTCTATGGGTATCAGATAATTATTTGATTCTTAGTTGTTTCTCTTCCTCAATGCATTCCTTATGGCGTGGGCGTATGAAGGATTTGAGGCTTGAAAGATTATCGATTTTGTCAATAGTTTTTGTGTTTTTTAAATTTAATTTCATACCGTAAAGTCCTCCAACGCTGTCGGTTGGAGAGACTTTTCGGAGAAAAGGATTTGAGGTTTGAAAGTTTATCGATGTTATCAACAATTTCTGTATTTCTTGAATTCACTTTCATTCTGCGTTTTCAATGATATATCGCGATTGTTTTAGTATTAATTTCATTCCGCAAAGTCCTCCAACTCTGTCGGTTGGAGAGACTTTTCGGAGGAGTAAATGATCTTCCAAGTTATAATTAGTTATCATTCAAACCACTAATGCATGTATGATGTAATATTTTCTGACGAGAACAGGTAAAGAGGTTGTGAAAAGCAAGTGAAGTTATCACTTTGACAGGGGGAACATAAGTCTGTTCTTGTTATTTATCTGTCATCACAATCCGGAAGCGAATATCAACCTGGTTATCAACTTTGACAAACAATAAACTGGGCCTTTTAATGGTGTAATCCTCCAATAGAATAGGGAAGGAGCCAGTATATTCCGTACGGTTATTGTTTTTTGTCATTTTCACCACCGTTTGCATATCACGCGTGATACCGTGAAATTGTAATTTACCTTTTACCACTATCCCTTTATCGGTATAATCCATTTCACTACTTGAAAAAGTGATGGTAGGGTGGGTTGCAGCATCAGTTACTTCTAACATCTGGCGATCCCTGCTTGCCATTCCGCTGTTAAATGCACTTATCTTGACCTGCACCGCTATTTGATTCATTTCATTTCGATCATTCCATTTGGCGGTAACATTCATTTCCTTGGCGACCCCTTCCCATTTATGGAGTTTGTGTTTCATAGAATAGGTGATGCTTGATTCACCTGAGTCCAACCCCGGATTTTGTACTAAAAATCCTAGTAAAACAGTGAGTATAACCTGAATGAACATAAATCGTCGTATTGGTACTACTAAATTAAAAAAAGAATGCGGTATCTAAAAATATCAAAACAGCGTCTTGCACTTCTCAAAATATGTATTTGGTGCTTAAAAAATTGGAATGTTGTGAGGATACTATTTCATTAATTATGTGCTTGTTCTCATCTGTTAACTTGGCTGCAACGAGTGAACGGATTGAAAATGATCTTAAGGCATCCATGACAGAAAGCGTACCCTCAGCACTGTCTTTTCGGCCGGTAAATGGAAAACTATCCGGACCCCTTTGACATTGACAATTGATGTTAACCCGGCTAACCTGGTTGACCAGCGGATCAATCAAATTGGCTAACTCTGTTTTATTCTTTGAAAAAATACTCACCTGTTGTCCATGTGTTGATTCAATGATGTATTGGATGGGCTCTTCTATACTATCAAAGGCAACAACCGGAATGATTGGACCAAATTGCTCTTCAGTATAGATTTTCATTTTACTAGTGACCGGATAAAGTATCGCCGGATAGAAGAATGTTTCCTTTATGGAACCCCCGTGCTCATTAATTACCTCGGCACCATGAAATCGGGCGTCCTCTATCAGTTCATTCAAATATCCTGTTTTACCCGCCTCAGGCAGGGGTGTTAAAGTAACGCCCTTCTCCCAGGGTAATCCAAATGTAAGTTTACCAACTTCAACTTTCAGTAATTGTATGAATTCACTGGCTATGGAGTGATGTACAAAAATTATTTTTAAGGCTGTACATCTTTGACCATTGAAAGAGAGCGAACCTAATACTGTTTCGGTCACTGCCAATTGAATATCCGCATCCTTTGTTATTACGGCAGCATTTTTTGCATCCAAACCTAAAATTGCTCTAAGGCGATTTACTTTGGGATGTAACTTTTTTAATTGATTCGCTACCTTACTGGATCCAATCAATGTTAACACATTGATCTTGCCTGATTCCATCAATCCCGGTACTATCACATTTCCTCGGCCATAAATGGTATTCACCACTCCTTTTGGAAAACAAGATTTAAATGCTTCTAATAAGGGATAATGTAAAAGACTGCCGTGCTTCGGGGTCTTGAAAAGCAGGGTATTGCCCATTATGATGGCCGGAATCAAAGTGGTAAATGTTTCGTTCAATGGATAATTGAAAGGCCCCATACACAATACAACTCCTAACGGTGATCTTCTGATTTGAGCAACAATGCCTTGTTCTATGGTAAATTTTGATGAATCTCTGTCAATATCTTTCAGCGTATCTATTGTAGCATAAATATATTCTACAGTTCTATCAAACTCTTTAACGGAATCCGAATAGGTCTTTCCTATTTCCCACATGATCAGCTTGACCACAATTTCTTTTTGTTCAAGCATTTTTTTTATAAAATGTTCAACACATTGTATTCTCTGGCTTACAGACATGGTTGGCCATTCACCTCTTCCGTCATTATAAGCTCTGCAAGCTGCCTCTAAAGCAATGGTTGCTTCCTTTTCGGTACAAACAGGGTAAGATCCAATTTTGATGCGCTTTGGACCGTCAACTGTATGCATACAAATGGGAGAGTAAACTTCGTGAAATGGACCATCCCAGCTTAACAATTCTCCATCCGAGAGATATGTTTTTTGTTCAATAAGTTCCTGAAATCCAAATTCTTCGGGAATGTTATTTTGATCAATGATCAGATTATCCAACTTCTGTTGATGTGTCATGACTAGTCAACAAAAAAATAGACTTATTGTTTACCAAGACACCTTACTTGAATTATAGGGAGGGTCGTATCATTTTGGCCAATGATAGCGCCAACAAAAGTTGCTCACGGTTGTTAGAGGACTTGTTCGATGGTACATTGATATTTTATCCTGTTTTATCCTTTGCCATGAAGATTCGTTGTAAACCATTTTTGAGAAATATGTATCCACTTTAATTCATTTTTCTACACTATATAAAAAAAGTAACAAGTATGGTTATTGATAGTTCTGCACTCACGCAAATGGAAAGAAGATTTAGAGCTAATTTGGTCAATTCTTTGGGTGGCTTTAAAAGTTTGGTATTAGTGGGAACAATTAGCAGCAAGGGCAATGAAAATCTCGCTCCATTCAGTAGTCTTTTTCACCTGGGTGCCAATCCCGCCTTGTGTGGTTTGATATTTCGGCCCGGTGAGCCAAGGGAAAATACTTTGGGAAATATTTTGCATACCCAACAATACACCGTCAATCATGTATTGCCATCTTTTTATGACAAGGCACACCAATGCAGCGCAAAATACCAGGAAGGCTTGAGTGAATTTAAAGAGGTCAATTTAACCTCTCAGTACATAGATGATTGTTTGGCACCTTTTGTGGTAGAAAGTAAGATCAAGTTTGCATGCGAATTGGTACAAACCATCCATATTGAGTTAAATGGCACTGTCCTTCTCATCGGGAAAATTGTCAAGGTAGTATTGCCTGATCATATTATACAACCAGATGGTTTTATCGATTTAGAGCAGGCGGAGACAGTAACTTGCAGTGGTTTGGATAGTTATCATGTGACACAAAAGATCGCAAGGTTGTCATATGCAAATCTTACTAACCCTCCCGTAGAGATTTAAAAAAGTAATTTAAATACTGTTATTGCTAAACAAGTCAAGGCGACGACCCGAAAAGACCAAAGTTCTATCCGTGGTACCGTAAACTATCATTTTTCATTGTTGAATAATTGTAGGAATAAATTTCTTTTATAGCAGGTTTTCAAATTCACTTATGGTTTATTTTTTTGTCTTTCATCTTTTTAGTAAAACTATGCCGACAATTCATTCCCATTGTGTTTAGTTCGTATCTTTATTTCAGATTCGGTTTCCGAAAGGAATGAAAAGGGAAATCCGGTGTAGTTACAACGAGTCCGGTGCTATCCCCGTAGCTGTGAATCCTGCCTCCGGGCAACGCTGAAGAACAAGCCACTGGTTAACCGGGAAGGCCTTCAGCGGGGATGAGCCAGAAGACCTGCCGCATCTCATAGAAAATAATTCAGCTTTCGGGTGAAAGGCTTGAAGATGGAGAGATGTAGGGCATCTTTTTGTTTTCATCTTTAACTACGGAGGCAGTCACACCAACAATTTGCCCAATGCAAAAATTGTTTTTCGTGCTGGCTGCTCTGGTAATGAGCAGTTGGCTATCTGCCCAACAGGATACCAGTTTCTTACAAGAAGTGGTGGTTACCGCCAATAAGGCGGCTCACAAACAAAATGAAACGGCCAAGGTCGTGTCTGTCATCAATCGGGAGATGCTTCAACAAAGTGGCGGAAGATCCCTGGGAGAATTGCTTAACCAGGTTGCCGGTGTTACAGTTCCGGGTGCAAATAATAACCTGGGTAGTAACCAAACCATCTCTATCAGAGGAGCATCTGCCGGTAATACATTGATCTTGATTGATGGCATCCCCGTGAATGATCCCTCCGTTATCAGCAATTATTTTGACATCAACCTGCTCAGTACTGATCAAATAGAACGTGTTGAAATTTTGAAAGGCGGTCATTCTACTCTTTACGGGTCAGATGCTGTCGCCGGTGTGATCAACATCATCTCCAGAAAAAACGATGCTGCTCAAAAGCATCCCCAATGGAATGCATCACTAGCCGGAGGTAATTTTGCAACCCTGCGGTCTTCTGTTGGCGTTGTGGGTAAGACAAAATCAATGGACTATTCAGTACAACTCAGCTCTCACTATGCAGGCGGTTTCTCTGCAGCAAAAGATACTTCAGGGTCCGGTCAATTCGATAACGATACTTATTTTCAACAAACAGCCCGTGCCCAGATAGGTATCAAAACCGGTGAACGCTCTCGTCTTAGCGCCTCTTTCCTGTACAGCGGGTATACAACAGATTTAGACGCAGGTGCTTTCAGAGATGAGAAAGATTTTACTGCCAATAATTTCAGTCGACAGTTCAATGTCGGTTGGAACCGGCAAGGGGCCAAAACCAAGATGAATTTTCAATACCAATTCAACCAGGTAGACAGAAGCTACTTGGATGATTCTTTGTTTATCAGCAATTCTGCTGCAGTATATACCAACAGCAGTTACCGAGGCAGTACCCATTTCGCTGAATTTTTCTTGAACCATACATTCCGTCAATGGGAATTACTTACAGGTATTGATTTCCGGCAACACAGCACCGTTCAGGATTATTTTTCGACAGGTGCCTGGGGACCTTTTAACCTTCCAACCCTAAAGGCCAACATGTCACAGATCAGTGGATACGCTTCACTGCAGTACCGCAAAAATAATTTCACTGCCGAATTGGGCGGGCGCATCAATCAACATTCCGTTTATGGAACCAATGGTACTTTTACATTTAATCCAGCTTATCGCTTGAGTGAACGAGTAAGAGTGTTCGGTAATTGGTACACTGCTTTTAAAACACCAACTCTTTTTCAATTGTATGATCCCTTTGCTGGCAACAGTAACCTGACTCCTGAAAAAGGCTTGATCCAGGAACTCGGTTTTGACTGGACTTCCTCCCAATCATTTCAAACGCGTGTTGTCGCTTTTCACCGGAACAGCAGAGAAACCATCATTTACTCGTATGATCCGATGGGTTGGTTGGGGAAATACCTGAATGCTAGCAGGCAGACCAACTATGGCGTCGAGGTAGAAGCCACCTGGAACATACGACCCATACAATTCAGGGCCAATTATGCATTTACCGATGGAAGAACAACCGGTTCTTACGACGGCACCGGTGCCCCGCTGGGGAAGGACAGCAGTTATTTCAATCTATACCGCATTCCCAGGCACGCACTCAACTGGCAGGCAAGTTTTCAAAAGAATCAATGGACTTTCCAATTGAGCGGACGTGTAGCTTCTGCACGGGAAGAATTTATCTTTGGGGCTCCCCCTATTACCATGAAGGGGTATGCCACCATTGATGTTTATACAGAATATCGAACAAAAAAGAAAGGACTTCGTTTTTTTGTAGACTTGCGCAATCTTACCAATACCCGCTACGAGGAAATACGTGGATACAATGCCAGAGGATTTACTGCAATTGCTGGTATTCTATGGGGTAGATAGCAATCATCAGTGATTCGATCTTGAGGGCCGGGAGATTGTCAATGATATTCTAGATTATATTCAATTCTCTTTCATGCCGCAGGGTCTCCGCCTTCGGCGGAAGACCCTGCGGAGAAAAAAAGAAAATTTTTCTCCTCCGAAAAGTCTCTCCGACGCAGGAGGAGGACTTTGCGGCTTGAACGCTGATCTATCTTGTCAATGATATCCTAGATTATATTCAATTCTCTTTCATGCCGAAGTGTCTCCGCCTTCGGCGGAAGAACCTTCGGC
>JADBXP010000020.1 GCA_020403455.1 Chitinophagaceae bacterium | reverse complement strand
ACCGTAACACTGAACACATCCCCTGAACTCAAACCAGAACATGCTCCAAACGACGGCGTCACTAAATATACCGCCGTCAATGTCGAACTCGTATTATTGGTCAACGTACCCGTAATATTACCAGTAGCATTCGTTGGACCTGATGCAGTCAATCCCCCAGGTAAATTAACAGGAGAACCCAACCAATTATATGCCGTACCCACAGGTACAACACCATCCGTACCATTCGTCGTAGGGGTTGGTGTAACAATGAATACACCATTACAAATCGTCGTACTCAACGCAGGTACAAACGGCCTCGGATCTATCGGTACATCCACATTGAACTGGCTTCCCACACAATTACCCGCCTGTGGAGTCACCGTATAACGCAACGTATAACGTGCTTTAGTAGCATTCGTTAATGGTGCGATACTAAATATATTCGTAGATGAGAAGGCAGACCCCTGACCACCACCTATCGTACCACCACCCAATGTAACCGGTAAACCCCAACCATACACTATACCAGAAGGTATGATACCCGCAGTCGGTGTTACCGCAAACACCGAGCCGGTACACAATGGACTAAGAGCAATACTCGTAACCGATGGCGTCGGATCCACAAACACCGTCACAGTAAACTGATTGCCAGACTGTGTCAAACCAGAACATGCCCCATACGAAGGAGTTACCAAATATGTAGCCGTACGCTGAACATTCACCAAATTGGTCAACGTACCATTAATCGTTAACTGATTACTACCAGGTTGCCTGTTATTGAGATTAACACCATCCGGCGATAACCACTCATAACGAGTTCCAACAGGTACCAAACCATTCGTACCATCCACAGGACTTACCACAAAGCCTACTCCACTACATACTACCGTACTCATCGGAGTCACACTCGGCTTCGGATCTACCGTTACAATCACCGAGAATGTTACACCACCACAATTAGGTGTGGATGCAACAACATTGTAAGTAGCTGTATAAGGCCTGCTTCCGGAATTTGTCAAAGTTCCATAAATACTGTTTTGCCCGCTAGAAACGGTCTCACCACCATCCAATGCATCATTACTATACGTAGGTTCATTCCACTGATAAGTGGTTCCTGCAGGAACAAAGCCATTCCTTCCATTTTCAGGTGTCAATGAGAAACTGGTAGCAGTACAAATAACAGTGGTCATGGTTGTGATTACCGGTCTCGGATTTACAAAAACAGTTGCTGTAAATGAACTACCGGTACAAGTACCAAATGAAGGAACAACCGTATATACTGCTGTTTGCGTATTGTTGCTGGTGTTAAATAAGCTACCTGTAATGGTTGTAGTTTGAGAACCTGCAGCACCTCCGGTTAATTGTGTTGTTGAAGTCAAAGGCACTCCCCAAGTGAAAACTGTATTAACAGGCACTACCTGCCCATTACTGTTGTGTGTTGGTGTAAATACAAAGGCACCATTACAAATCGTCGTTGACATTGCATAGACAATCGGCTTGGGATCTATATTTACAAATACACTAAACTGAGATCCCTGACACAAGGACGTAGAAGGTGTAACTCTATAGAGTGCGTAATATCGAACATTAGAATTATTGACTATGTTACCTGAAATACTAGTGGGAGATAAAACCGATGCAGCTCCTCCTACCATTACTCCCGGAGTTGTATTCTCATAAGTTGGAATACCCCAAGAATAAGTCGTGCTTAGAGGAATCAAATTGCCTCCAACAGAATTAGTAGGCACAACAGTGAATGTCAATCCGGTACAAATAGCATCTACAATCTGATTAACAAATGGAGTTGGATTTACATGAACTACCAAAGTAAAGGTAGTAGATGAACATACACCATTGGAGGCAATTACTGAATAGGTGGCGGACTGCTGCACCAGTGAGGAATTGGTAAGCGTACCTGAAATAGTACCGGTACCGGAACCAGTCGGAGGACCAGTTAAAGAAGCAGAGGAAGTACTTATTCGTTCCCAACTGTAACTCAAATTAGCCGGAACATTAGTACCATTCACTCCTTGAGTTGGCACCGCAACGAATGGAACACCGCTACAAGTAGTGGTAGACATCTGATTGATAGACGGCTGCGGGAATACACTTACCACCAGGTTGAAGTTATTTCCCGGACAGTTCCCAACCTGTGAACGCGGCCTTACAATATAAGTAGCACTGTATGTTATGTTAGAAGAATTGAATAATTGACCCGTTATATCTGGTCGAGCGATACTTGCAGTCTGACCTCCAGTTAATGCAGGATTTTGCATACTGGGGGCATCCCAGGTATAAGTTGTTCCATCTGGAACGAAACCATTTGTACCATTTGTGGGGGTAACTGAGAAGGCAATTCCGGAACAGAAATTTCTAGCCATACTTGTGATGGAAGGAACCGGATTCACAAAGAAGGTGAGTGTAAACGGATTTGAATTGCCGCATGTTCCAAAAGAAGGTGTTACCGTGTAAGTAGCTGTTTGTGTAACGCTGGAAGTATTGATCAGATTTTGAGTAATTCCTCCGGTTTGTGAACCTGAATTACCTCCGGTAAGAGAAGAAGATGAATAAGTTGGTATACCCCATGTGTAAACCGCATTCGTTGGTATGGACGTACCATTTATGTTGTTAGTCGGAACAACTGGAATCACCCCAGCACAACTGACAATACTCATTTCATTTACCTGGGGCTTGGGCTGGATGTACGCTAATACCTGGAAGGTATTGCCCAAACATATACCGGTAGTTGGTCTAACCGTATATGTAGCATAATACGTGAGATTCGAACTGTTATTGACTGTACCAAATACATCGCTTTGCGGAGTTGAAACAGAGACGCCGCCGGAAAGAGCCGGATTTTCATACGATGGTGGATCCCAGGTATAAGTCGTATTGGCCGGAATAATATTTCCGGGTAAAGAAGCTGAAGGAGTTGCCGTAAACTGAATTCCTGAGCATGTAGTAGTACTCATTCCGGCAATGGTGGCAGCAGGGTTCACCGTTATAGTTACTGCAAATTGTGCACCAGCACAAGTACCGAATCTGGGGGTTACCAGATAGGTGGCCGTTTGAGCTGTAGCCGTATTATTGAAAAGAGTACCTGTTACAAAGCTAACATTGGTTCCTACTCCGCCACCTGTTAATGAAAGACTGGAAACTATGGGTGCAGAAGACCAGGAATATACCGTATTGGTTGGAACGATATTAGATCCGCCATTTGTCGGACTAACAACAAAAGTCACACCGCTACAAGTCACATCTAAAATACCTGCAATAACAGGTTTAGGATCTACATTCACGGTAATAGTAAATGGATTTCCAACGCAACTACCAAACTGAGATGGTCCGGTCGGCGTTACCATATATGCTGCTGTTAGAACACGATTGGTGGGATTGGTGAGTGTTCCTGAAATAAAGGACTGTCCTGAAGCACTCTGACCTCCTGTTAGAGAGACGGAAAGGGTTGGAGGATTCCAACTGTAAGTTGTGCCTAAGGGAGCGAAATTACTAGCTCCGGTTGTAGTAGGTGATACGGTAAATGGAGCATCAGTACAAGTACTTGTAATTACATTCTGCAGTGCCGGTCTTGGATTTACACTTATAGTCAATGTAAATACATTACCTACGCAATTATTCAGGAAGGTAGCCACCTGATATACAGCCGTTTGTTGTGTATTAGTGGAATTGGTGAGCGTACCGGAAATACTATTCTGACGGTTGGTTTGTGTATTACCCCCCGTGAGAGATATTGATGTAACTGACGGAGCACCCCAGGTATACTGAGTACCCGGAGGAGCAGTACCATTCACTCCATTTTGTGGAATCACATTGAAGCCAATTCCGCCACAAACAGGGGTAATGCTCATCGCATTTACATTCGGAGGCGGGGTAACGTTGACTTGTACGGTAAAGGTTCCACCGGCAGAGCAGGAAGTGATGGAAGGTGTTACCACATAGGTAGCTGATGCTACAAAATTGGAAGTAGCATTGAGGGTGCCATATATATAAGTTCTTGAAACAGATTCAGCAGCACCACCCGAGAACCCACTTCCAGTTGGCGCAACCCATGTGTAGGTAACATCACTTGGAATCGTATTTCCGGGCTCATCTGCCGGTGTAATAGAGAAGGTTTCGCCGCTACAAATGGTTCTTGAAATACTACGGATGATTACCGTAGGGTTAACTGTAACCGTCAATGTGAAAGGTGAACCTGGTCCGCACTGGGAAGTGAAAGGCGTCACCATATAAGTTGCTGTCTGAGCAACAGTTCCTGTTACATTTAGAGTACCAAAAATATTAGAAGATGCAGTTGTACGTGAATCTCCACCGGTTACACTCGCGCTGCCGTAAGTGGGCATATCCCATGTATAAGTCGTTCCGGCAGGAACTGTTCCATTAGTGGAATTGGTTGGGTTAACCGTGAACTGAACCCCACCACAAGCCAATGCCGTCATTGCATTGATTATTGCCCTTGGATTCACAGTAATTACAACTGTAAATGGTGTTCCATTACAATTGTTGGCTCTTGGTGTAACTGTATAGCTAACGATTTGTGCTGTGTTAATGTGTGTGTTCAATGTAAGTGTTGCAGAAAAGGAAGAAACATAACCACCAATTCCGAAATCACCGGAAACATTACTACCACCCGAAGGACTCGACCAGGTATAAGTTGTACTCATGGGGATAATAGACCCATCGGTCGGCTGAACGGGCACAATCTGCACTAGGGTTCCAGAACATTCAACTCTTGTAAAATTGTTGATAGAAGGAGTCGGATTGATGGGCACACTGAAGGCAAACGTATTACCAATACAGGTTCCAAATGATGGTGTAACACTATAGGTAGCTGTTTGCTGAACATTGGTTGTATTAATCAGCGTACCATAAATATTGAGCGTGCCGGGCGCTGCTTGTGATTGTGTGTTTGTGATGGCATTATTTGTTCCAATAGGAGCAGGCCATGAGAAAGTGGTTCCTACGGGTACCACTGAACCACTGGTGGGTGTTACACTAAAGAAGACACCACTACACCTAACAGTAGTAGTAAAGGAATTCATTACCGGCCTGGGATCTACCGTCACAGTCAAGCTGAAAGGTACTCCTGTACAAGAACCGGAATAGGGGGTAACAGAATACACCGCTGTTCTTGCCTGGGCTGTATTGTTGATAAGCGTTCCTGTAATGGAACTTACACGTGTAGATTGAGAATCCCCACCGGTTACGCTGGAAGACATCGTAGGTAATACCCATGTATACTGGGTACCAGCAGGTATGATGCCCGAGCCAGGTGTCACATTAAAGGTCGCCTGCGTACAAATAGGAGTAGTGAAGCTGAATGGTTGTGGAGCAGGATTCAATGTCACCGTTAAAGTAAAGGTAGAAGCACAGGCACCTGCAGCTGTACTCACGGAATATACAGCAGAAGTAACAGATGCAGTGGTATTTGTCAGTGTACCTCTTATATTGTTTTGCGGGGAAGGTTGAGCCGCTCCGCCGGTAAATCCGGAACCTGATGGTGCAGTCCAAGTATACTGCGTACTCGCCGGTACTGTTCCGTTGATTCCATCGGTTGGTGTTACAGTAAATGTCAACAAACCGCAGGCAACGGTTGTCATGGGACTAATGTTGGCTACTGGATTAACCGTAACGGTAAGTACAAATGGGGCAGCCCCGCTACAAACTAAAGTATTGGGTATGATGGTATATGTAGCGTACTGAGTTGTGCTGGCGGAATGGGTTAATGCGGCATTGGTAATATTGACGGCATCAGTTCCACTTTGACCACCGATCATGCCACCGGTTACAATGGGTGGATTCCAGGTAAAGGTTGTTCCATCTGGTACAATACCATTCACCCCATTGGTAGGAGTAACTGTGAATCCGGACCCTGTACAAACTACTGCAGTCATGTTAGTTATACTGGCACCTGGATCGACAGTGACAGTAACCGTGAATGGATTGTTGGCACCACAATTGATTGTTGAAGGTATTACTAAATAAACAGCAGTTCGTGCAGTATTGGTTGTATTGGCAAGCGTACCACTTATGAACGTAAGGTTAGTACCGATTGCTCCGGCTGAAAGACCGGGACTAACAGTTGGTAAACCCCATGAATAAGTCGTACTCATCGGAACTATATTGCCGTTGACACCATTGGCCGGACTTACCTGGAATGGGGTACCACTACAAGTAGTGACAGTAATAGGATTGATGGTTGCAATTGGTCGCAAGGTTACAACAACAGAAAACATTCCAACCGGTCCACAATTGACTGTACTAGCAGAAACATCGTAAGTGGCAGTCACATTACCATTGGTGTCGTTGGTTAAAGTACCAAAAATGTTGGTAGAGGACATTGCATAAGCCTGTCCGCCACTAAAGCCAGTGCCAGTAGGAGCACTCCAATTATAAGTAGTTTCAGGCAACACAAACCCATTCAAAGGATCGGTAGGAGTCAATCTGAACGGCACCCCACTGCAGACAGTGGTAAACATGGTATTGATGGCTAATCCGCGATCAACAAACACAACAACGGTGAATGAATTACTGTTGGAACAAAGTGGCGCAATTGGAGTTACAGTATAGGTAGCCGTTTCCGCTGCATTCGTTAGGTTAACAAGCCTACCTGAGAAGAAACTCTGAGGGTTGGTAGAAGATTCTCCTCCCGTAACTGAAGCAGATACAGCAGGAAGTGTCCATCTATAAGTAGTACCAATCGGTACAATGTTTCCATTAAATCCATTTACAGGACTTACCTGAAACTGAACTCCGGAGCAAGTAGTAAGTGTAAATGTATTGATTCTTGCATTTGGATTAACAGTCACAGTAAGCGCAAATGGCGTACCCTGGCATCCTGTGACTGGTGCTCTTGGCGTGATTGTATAAGTGACAGACTGTTGGCTATTCGTAGGATTCGACAACGCTGTGGCCGAAATAAAGGTAAGGTTGGTTCCTGCACCAGCACCTGTAACACCACCGGTAGCTATTGGTAATGGCCAGGAATAGGTTGTACCATTAGGAACGATACCATTGGCAGATGTTGGAGAAATGGTAAAGCCGAGACCATGACAAACTACCGTGGTAATAGCACTGATAACAGGTGTAGGATGAAGTGTAACAGTAACCGTAAATGGATTACCGTCACCACATATTCCGGGAGTGCTGGGCGTTACCAAATACGTAACTGTTTGTACAGCATTGGTTTGGTTGAATAGCTGTCCGGTAATGTTTGTTCTAGCTGTGGCCGTTGCTCCGCCCGTTACAGTTCCTGTAAAAGAAGGTAAACTCAGCCATCTGTATTGAATATTAGAAGGTACTATATTTCCACCCCCATTGGAAGGTGTGAAGGTAAATACCACTCCACTACATACCGAAAGTGATACGTTGTTGACAACAGCCCTTGGATTCACAAATACAGTCACCGTTAAAGTTGTACCCTGACAATTACCTAAAGCTGACCTTGGGGTAATTGAATAAATGGCCGAGAGTATGTTAAAATTTGTGTGAGATAATGTTCCTGATATTGCAACTGCATTTGCCCCGGTTAAACCACTGGTTACTGCAATTACACCTATCGGAACAGAAGGAGCAGACCAGCTATACGTGGTGTTGGCCGGAACAATGATATTTGAATTGTTATTTACGGGCGAAATTTCAAAAAATGATCCGGTACAAATGGTCTGACTCAGTGGTGTGATTTGAGCTGCAGGATTGAGCGATACGGTCAAAGTAAATGGCGAACCCGGACAACTTCCAGCAATTGGGGATGAATAACTAGCAGAAGGTGTTACAAAATAGGTTGCAGTTAATGGTGTATTTACCTGATTCGTAAGTGTGCCGCTGATGTTAGAACTGTTATTCACAGAGGTCAATCCTAAAATATTAGCTCCACTTGCTGTCCATGAATATAGAGTCGTGGAAGGAACAATGTTACCAGCTGTACCATTGTAGCTACCATTGGTAGGAGTTGTCGCAAAAGTTACTAAGGCACAAGTAGAAATGGTGGTAGAACTAATCGCCGGTACGGGTGCAATTGTAGCTACCAAAGAGAATACAGCATCATCACCACACAAAGGTGAAGTAGGAGTAATGAAATAGGTAACAGTAATAGATGCATTCGTGGTATTAACCAATGTTCCAGAAATATTGGTTCTACTAGTACCTGAAACTAACCCAGACGCTACAATTCCCGGATAAGCAGCTGCTAAAGGAGCACTCCAGCGATAAATTGTATTATCAGGCACAATACCATTAGACCCGGTGGTTGGTGTAGCCATAAATGGCAAGCCGGAACAAGCAACTGCCGTCATGCTGTTGATAACAGCAGAAGGATTCACTGTAACCGTGATGGTAAATACCGCACCATTACAAGAACCCAATGGAGATCGGGGTGTTACCGTATAAGTGGCAGTTTGAATCTGGTTGCTGATATTTATCGGTGTTCCCGAGATATAACTCATATTGCTGGCACTCGCCAGTCCGGTAATAGCACTATTGGTAACGGATACTGACCATGAGTAAGTAGTATTATCGGGCAATCTCCCATCAGCAGTAGTGGGTGATACCATAAATGGCTCACCGTTACAAACTACCCGGGTGAAGTTATTGATGGAAGCAGTAGGATTAACTGTTACAGTAAGTGTAAATGAATTACCTGCTCCACAATTTGTAGGAACAGTAGGTGTAACTATATACACCGCTGTCTGAATAGTATTGGTTGGGTTATCCAATAAACCATTCAGATTGGACTGATTTGTTCTCGTTTGTCCACCAGTTATTCCACCGGTTACGGTTGGTACAGCCGTCCACGCATAAGTTGTGTTTGCAGGTACGATACCGTTGGTAACATCAGTTGGTGTAACAATGAATGGCGTTCCACTACAAGTAACTGCTGTCATGGCATTGATCACCGCACGTGGATTAACAGTGATAACAGCGGTGAAGGCAGTTCCCAAACAGCCAGCAGAAGTTGGAGTGATGGTATAAGTGGCGGTTCTTTGGATATTAACCGGACTGGTCAATGTACCGGAGAAGCTAGCTGCACCACTGCCTGTTACAACTCCTGTAAATGTTGTATTAGTTACCGGCAACCCCCAAGCATAGGTAGTTCCTATGGGTACAATTCCATTGTTGTTATTGGTCGGAGAATACTCAAAAGTTTCGCCGGAACATATAACAGCAGTAAATGGATTGATCTGGGCTGCTGGATTCAGGTTGATTGTTAAGCTAAATGGATTACCCTCACAGAAACCGGAAGTTGGACTAGTATATGAGTATCTCGGAGTAGCCAGAATAGTAGCGGTTACCAGTTGATTGGTAGTATTTCTAAGGGTGCCATAAATACTGGTAGTACCTGGTGATACTTGGGAAGCACCATTAATTATAGAGAAACCAGTTCCAGTAACTCCTGACCAATAATAAGTAGTACCCACCGGAACTGTATTTCCAGCGCCATTCGTGGGAGTGAATGTAAAGGGTACCAATCCGCAAACTGTAGTAGAAGTAAAGCCGATTACCGGAGTTGGAATTATGGTTGCCACCAATGAGAACTGCGCATTATTTCCGCAAAGAGGAGAGTTAGGCGTAATTAAATAAGTTACTGTTATAGGAGCATTAGAACTATTCGTTAAGGTTCCATTGATATTACTTAAAGCGGTGCCGGAAGCTAACCCTGAAATATTGGTAACAGGATTAGGTTCTGACCAAGTATATAAAGTTCCGAAAGGCACTATTCCATTTATACCATTTGTTGGGGTGGCACTGAAAGTTGTTCCGGTACAAGCCACCGCCGTCATCGAATTGATAACGGCTGAAGGATTTACCGTAACCACCACACTAAATACTGCACCGGTGCAAGCAGAACCACCTAATGGATAAATAGTAGTAGGAGTAACAAAATAAGTGATTGAGCGAACAATGTTAGAAGTATTCGTCAAGGTTCCAAAAATGTTAGGAACGCCTGATTGGCCTGCTGTTCCGGTTATGCTGGTTGCAGTCGGGGCAGTCCATTGATAAGTTGTTGTTCCCGATGAACCGGTTGGCACCTGACCATCCTGAACATCCGTAGGAGTGATCCGGAATGTTAATCCATTACAAACAGTAGTAGATAAAGTGTTAATGGCAGCATTCGGATTGATGGTTACCGTTATTGTAAATGGTGTTCCCGAACAACTTCCCGGAGCAGGTGCAGTAGGTGTTACTGTATATACAGCAGTTTGCTGGGTACTGGTTGGATTACTTAGATTACCAGTTATACTTCCAGTCCTAGAAAATGCTACACCACCAGACATACTTCCTGTAACCTCTGGTGCCGACCAACTGTAAAACGTATTGAGAGGAACAATACCATTTACACCAGGTTGACCTACTGCCGGAGTAATTGAAAAGGTTACCCCCTCACAGGATACAGCCGTCATTGCATTGATATATGGCCTTGGATTTACAGTAACCGTAACAGAAAAATTAGAACTATTTAAACATCCATTTACCAAGTTTGAATTTACCAGATAAGTAGCTGTTTGAACAGTGTTCGAAGTGCTGGAAATGGTTCCAAATACTGAAGTGGCACTCAAAGGTGCAGCTGACCAAGTAAGACTACCGGTAGATACCGGAGCGCCCCAAGTGAAGCTGGTGCCAACCGGAATAAGATTTATACCCACACCAGTAGTAGGTGTTACTGTAAAGGTATTTTCACTACAGATTACTGCAGTCATGTTGGTAACCCTAGCTATTGGCAGCAAGGTAACAGTAACACTAAATTGCGCACCTGAACAACCACCTGGTGATGTTGGTGTAACATTATAAGTTGCTGTCCTTTCCTCATTGGTAGAATTTAACAGATTGCCTGTAATGGTATTTTGACCACTGGCAGCCGCTCCACCACTAAATCCATTAACTGTAGGAGCACTCCAGGCATAAGTCGTTCCTGTCGGAACCACATTGCTAGCAGTAGGCGTAACCGAGAAAGTAAGTCCGGCACAAATGGTAGTCGTGAAAGGAACAATCTCCGCATTGGGGTTTATGGTAACTGTCACCGTAAAAGGAAGGCCATTTCCGCAGTTTGGAACTACGGGGGTGAATTGATAAACTGCTGTTCGTTGGGTAGCCCCCGGATTTGAGAGGGTAGCAGTCAATGAAGTACCAGAGCCGGCATTTACACCGGATAGTCCACCCGCATCCAGAACCGTCCAATTGAAACTAGTATTCTGTGCAATAACTCCATCTACCTGATGTGTAGGAGTAATAGTAAAAGGAACCCCATCACAGAAAATGCGGGTCATTGCATTGATATAAGCAAATGGTCGAACGTTTATCACTACACTGAAAGCAGATCCATTACATCCACCCGGTGAAGTGGGAGTAACACTAAAAGTAGCTGAACGAACTATTGCTGAAACACTAATTAATGTTCCATATATACTGCTAACATTTGATGCGACTACACCGCCTGAGATGGCAATACCTGTAGGTAACTGTGTCCAGCTATAAGTTGTATTAGCAGGTATAACACCATCACCTGGTTCAGTAGGTGTGATATTGAACGGCACACCACTGCAGACCGTTTGAGATAAGGTGCCAATTTCTGCATTCGGTAAAACCCCTACCTCAACAGTGAATGAGGCACCAATACAATTTCCACCCTGTGTTCTTGGTACTACCTGGTAAGTAGCAGTTTGAATGGTATTGGTACTGTTGAAAAGTCGACCATTGATATTGGATGAAGAAGACACTGTTACACCCCCGGATAATCCGAAGGTATATGTTGGCAGATCTAACCATCTATAAAGCGTATTGGCGGGAACTACACCATTGGTTCCCTCTATAGGTGTTAGCTGGAAAGTAACCCCATCACAAGTGACAGTGGTCATATTGGTAATAGTCGGTCGGGGGTTAACCGTAATGACTACTGTGAAGTTGTTGCTATTGCTACATGTATTTGCCAATATGGGTCTAACATTGAATGTAACTGAATGAGCAGTATTAGACGTATTGGAGAAAGTCCCGGTAATCAATGCACTTCCGCTAGCAAAAGATGTCCACGTTACGGCAGGGTTAGAACCCGATGCAGAAATCAATTCATAAGTGGTTCCATCAGGAACTATACCATGCGTGATGTTGGTCGGACTGAAACTAATCGAACCCTCACTACATACTACTTGAGTAATACCTGTTATACTAACAATGGGATTTACCGTAACCACTACACTAAATACAGATCCTACACAATTTGGTCCTGTAGTAAAAGAAGTTCTGGGTGTAACAAAGTATGTAATCGTTCGTGGAATATTGGTCTGGTTGGTAAGTGTTCCGAATATGTCAGAGACACCAGTGGGTGATTGAGCAACTGCACCTACAATGCTGGTAGCCGAAGGGGCTGACCAGGTATAGGTAGTAGTTCCGGATGCTCCTGTTGGCACCTGACCATCTGTACCATCAGTTGGTGTTATACGGAAAGTTAATCCACTACAAACGGTGGTAAACAATGTGCTAATGGCTGCGCTCGGATTGATAGTAACTGTTAATGTAAATGGTGTTCCAGCACAACTACCGGGTGCCGGTGCTGTTGGAGTAATAGTATAAACAGCAGTTTGCTGGGTGCTGGTCGTGTTATTTAAATTTCCAGTTATAACGCCTGTACCTGAGAAAGCAGCACCACCAGTTAAACCCACTGAAACATTTGGGGCATCCCAATTAAATATTGTATTGGCAGGAACAATACCATTGATGCCGGGTGCACCAACAGCAGGAGTTACGGTAAAGCCAACTCCCTCACAGAATACCGCCGTCATGGCATTGATGTAAGGACGTGGATTAACAGTGACAACAACCGTAAAGTTGACGCTGTTGGTACATCCATTTAATAATATCGGGGTAACTGTGTAAGTGGCAGTAGCTACTGCATTGGAAGTACTACTCAATGTTCCCACAATGGTAGATTGAGGTGCTGGAGGAGCCGACCATGTTAAACTTCCCGTGGATGCAGGTACCGACCAACTATAAATTGTTCCAGTTGGTATTGTATTGGCAAAACTTGTTGGATCTACAGTGAACCCTCCTTCACTACAAACCACTGCAGTAATGCCAGTAATCCTAGCTATTGGGTTTACTGTAATAGTAATACTAAAAGGAGATCCCACACAATTACCCTGTGGTGAAGTAGGTGTTACTGTATACGTTGCCGTTAAAGGGGCATTGGTTGTATTATTAATGGTTGCACTAAAAGATAGGGTATTAGCACCTGAACCATTCAATGGACTTAATCCAGCTACAGTTGAAACCGTCCAGTTATATCGAGTATTAGCTGGAACAATCCCATTCGTAACATCTACAGGGGTAATGACTACTGGAATGCCACTACAGGTCGTAGTAAATATCTGATTGATATTCGCAGTCGGATTCACCGTTACAATCACACTAAAGGCAGCACTTCCACATTGTCCGGTTGGAGGTGTCGGAATTACATTGAAACTGGCCGATAAAGGAACAGCGCTGGTACTGCTGATGGTTCCTGTAATGGCATTGCCGGCACCTGTTGTAGTGATGGTTAAGCCGGCTGGGGAATTGGCGGTCGTCCAGGTATACGTTGTGTTGGCAGGAACTATGTTACCACCGCCATTGGTAGGACTAACAGTAAAGGTAGCACCTGCACAAATCGTGGTAGTAAGTGCGCTTGCAATGGTAACTTTCGGATTTACCGTTACAACAATCGTAAAGTTGGCACTGTTGGTACAGCCGTTGGTCAATACAGGTGTAATAGTATAAGTAGCAGTAGCAACTGAATTGGTCTGATTCGTCAGCGTTGCTGTAACCGTGAGTTGGTTGATCAAAGCTGTGGAAGACAACATAGAACCTGGAGGATCAGCAACGGGGGATGTCCAGGTATATCGGGTTCCTGCTGGTATAATATTACCTGCAATCGTAACCGGATCTACGTTGATGCTTCCATCACTACAGATCACCTGAGTGATTCCATTGATGCGAGCCAGTGGAAGAACAGTTACTGTTACAGTAAAGGTAGCGCCATTGGCACAACCTGCTCCCGGATTAGGCGTAACCGTGTAAGTAGCCGTAGAAATAGTAGAGGATGTATTGGTCAGATTACCGAATATATTCGTTCCGTTACCAGAACCTGTAGTTCCACCAACAGTACCTGACAAAGAGGGTGCTGTCCAACTATAAGTAGTAGAAGCAGGTATCGTTCCGCTCACCGGCGTAAATGCAAAAGGTACACCACTACAGGTAGTAAATGCTATATCATTAACAGATACACTCGGGAATACAGTTACAAATACCGAGAATACCGCAGAAGTACAATTTCCGGTTACATTCGGCGTAACAAAATAAGTAGCAGTCCTTGTGGCATTTGACGTGTTGGTCAAAGTTCCACTGAAACTAGTCGCATTTGTCGCACCAGCTAAGCCATTTAAATTGGAAGTCCCCGTAGGTAGACTCCAAGAATATGAAGTATTATCAGGTATCCTTCCCGACAATGACGGCGTGAAAGATATTCCGCTACACGTAGTGATACTTATGCTGTTGATTGCAGCAGAAGGAAATACAGACACAGTAGCAGTGAAACCGGGTCCGGCACATCCGCTGGAAGTAGGTCTAATAAAATAAGTACCTGTAACAACTGCATTCGTAGTGTTGGTTAAAGTACCATTGAAGTTGGACTGGTTGGATGCAGCTGATTCACCACTTGCACCACCCGTAGGTGCACTCCAGCTATAAGCAGTACCCGAAGGAATAGTTCCAACAGGACTGAAACTAAAAGGCACTCCTGTGCAGGTAGTCAAATTTATCTCATTAGCAATAGCCACCGGAATTACACTCACTGTTACAGTGAATCCGTTAGAACTACAACTACCCGGAACATTCGGTATAACAAAGTAAGTAGCGGTACCAACTGAATTACTTGAATTGGTTAATGTACCACTGAAACTGCTTGCGTTAGATGCACCCACTCCATTGGTCACGCCGGAAGTCATATTGGGAGTACCCCATGAATACGTTGTACCAATAGGAACAGGCGTTCCGGTTGGAGTTAAATTAAACTGAACTCCGGTGCAAGTGGTCAGCGAAGTAGCTGCTATGTTAGCAACCGGGAAAACACTTATCGTTATCGTAAATCCCGCAGAAGTACAGCCCCCGGGAACATTGGGAACTAAATAATATGTTGCGGTGCCAATAGAATTAGAAGTATTATTTAGTACTCCAGTAAATCCATTCGTCGTAAGCCCACCCCCACCACTTGATAAACCGGATGAAAGATTGGAGTTTAAAACAGTATAAGTTGTGCCAGCAGGAATTGTTCCAGAAAAGGTTTGATTATAAATGAAACCAGAACATACAGTGAATGTCAAATTTGATATAGAAGCTATTGGGAAAACAGTTACCGTTACTGTAAATCCTGCAGAAGTACAACCACCCGGTACATTTGGCGTTACAAAATAAGTAGCGGTGGCAACTACATCACTGGTATTGGTCAATGTTCCGGTAAAACTACTTCCACCACCACCTGCTGTGCCTCCAGAAAGAGTACCTGTATAGGTAGGAGCACCCCAACTATAAGAGGTACCAGCAGGAATATTAGATCCGGTGGGTGTATAATTAAATACAACCCCTGAACAAGTTGTAAGAGCTGCATTACTTACACTGGCAGGTATAGGTAAAACACTGACTGTTACTGTGAACCCACTCGAAGAACACCCACTCGTCAAGTTTGGACGTACAAAATAAGTAGCGGTAGCAACAGAACCACTGGTATTGTTCAATGAACCACTGAAACCACTTGCATTAGACCCACTTACACCACCTGATAAAGTTCCATTGATGGTGGGGGGGCTCCAACTATAATTTATACCAGAAGGTATCGTTCCAATTAATGTGGGGTTAAAATTAAGTCCACTGCATACGGTAAGCGATACATTATTAATAGATGCTACCGGGAATACCGCAACTGTTAATGTGAACGGAGCAGAAGTACATCCGTTCGTAAGATTGGGTGTAACAGTATAAGTAGCTGTTTGAACGGATGCCGAGGTATTGGTGAGGAGTCCGGTGATATTAGTCCCACTACCTGTTGCACCACCGGTAAGCGATGCAGTAATGCCCGGTGTACTCCAGGTATAAGATACGCCGGTGGGTATCGTTCCCGATGAGGGCGTGACAGCAAAGCTAACACCACTGCAGGTTGTTAGATTGATGGGATTGACCGATGCGGTTGGATTGACCGTGACGGTGACAGTAAAAGTTGCACCAGTCCCGGATAATGAAGCGGGCGTTACTATATAAGTAACTATGATCGGGGCATTCGTAGTATTCGTTAAAGTTGCGGAAAAGAAAGCCGCACTTGTAGCTCCTGTCAGTCCCTCAATACCAGAAATCCCTGTTGGAGCCAACCATGTATAAGTTGTGTTGGCAGGAACGATATCACCATTGACACCATCTGTAGGAGAAACAGAGAAACTAACTCCGCTGCAAGTAGTAACAACCTTTGCCCCAATTGAAGGAATTGAATAATCCTGCGAACCCTCAAGCGTTGTATGTCCATCACCATTACCACCCGTATACTGTGCCTGCGCACCCACGGCAAAGAATAGTACAGATAACAAGAGCACAGCCACCTTTGCAGCTTTTGCCAACCGGTTGTTGAAAATTGTCGATATGGTAGTCAGCTTAGTCAAGCAATGATTGTATTGAATGAATAATCTGCCGCATATCGAATGGGGCCTCTTTCAAATGAAAATTCACCGCTGCTGAAAACGGCAAAAGCCTCTCCGCAAGAAGGAGTGGCAACAGGAGCCTGGAAAGAAAATCGAATCGTTCCCTCTCCATACCTATGTACATAGTATGGTGGATCAGCGGAGGGGGGACCGGTTGACAGGTGCATACCTATCCTGCCGGTTTGGTAGGAATTGACTGGCGGATCAGCCAGTATTACCCTATCTAAGTGACCAAAATCAGCCGTTAAAGGCATAATAGCAGCATCCGGATTCAGCAAAAGCTGATAAGAAGGAGTAGAAAGAGGACAAAAGCCGGCCGTTTCCGGTAAGGCGGCTGGCTCAAAAGAGGGCGTGTTGTGGACAACGGATGATTGTCTGCTGCTGCAGGGCTTATAATGTAACCAGGCGCATAGTAGTAGTACTATCGCATTGGATACACAAAGTGCTTTAACAGTCGATATGATCACATTCGATCTGATAGACAAAACCTATTATAAATAATAAAAAGACAATTTCATCGTCCGGCCTGCGCTATCCCCCCACTATTCAAATCACTCCCCGCCTGCCTATCTCACCATTCCAACTTCCTCTACCACCCCTCACAATCCACTGTTGTGGAACAATAATAACACTTAACGCCTTCCGGGCACAAACTGTGGATACAATCTCAAAAGAAAGTAAAGTTATCAACGTTTTGTTAATGGCTATTATTATATTTTTCATATAGCTATTCTTTGAATTAGAATAGCCGGCTAACTAGATAAAGCTTGTGATGAATCTAGCTCACCGGCTATTGAAGGACATTGGACTTTAACCTAACATTGCTATAAAAAACCAACTGTTGAACAAAAATAGAGGAATATTTGATAAAACCTAGCTTTATTCAAATTTTTTTTTCGATTTTTTTTGTCTTGGATATAGCTATATAGCTATGGAATATAGTTATATCATTAAAATTTGCATCTCTTTTAACTATAAATACCGGGGAATTGTCTAATTTAGCTACCACTGGATTGATGATAAAACCCCCATTTTGGCTAATGCTTGTAGATACATCGCTATACCTGTTAAGGACTTTTAGCCCCCTTGCCTATATGTTTATGGCCGGATTCGTGGTTTTTGCCATCATGGCAGCCATCTTACTGCTTCAGCTGAGGAAACAAAAGAAATTACTGGAGAAAACAGTTGCAGAGAAGACAGAGGCCCTGAAATTCTCCCTCCTCCAACTGGAAGCTACCGAAGTTGAATTGACCAATAACCTGGCTTTCCGGGAAAGGATGATCAGCATAGTGATGCACGACCTCAAATCTCCCCTGAACTTTGTTCATAAAATTGCCGCATCGCTCTACGAGTCAAAAACAGCCCTGAACCCATCCGACCTGCATCGGCTGAGTTTTGAACTTTACCAAACGACTTTCGATATCAATAACTTCGTGAACAACCTGCTACAATGGCTCAATAGCACCAAGAAAAACACCAAACTATCGTATACCACTGAGAAATTGAATGATTTTATTCGTACCAATTGTGCTGTATATTTCAAAATAGCTGCAGAAAAAAAATTAGAATTCAATCTTCTGGCAGCCGATGACTTCAGCATTACAGCTGATTTCAGTCTTCTCTCCATCGTATTGAGAAACCTGCTAGACAATGCCATTAAAAATACGCGGGAAGGAAAAATTGAAATCTCCGCACACAGTGACGAGCGGCTTCAATATGTTATCATATCTGATACAGGAGGTGGTATTGCTCCGGATAAAATTGTAGAGTTGGAAAGCGGTGTAATTACCAAAAAGACTTCGGAAAGCACTCAAATAGGTTATCGCATTGTATATGACCTGATGCAGAAAATGAAAGGTAGCATCCACATCAAAAGCGCGCCAGACAAAGGCACGCGCATTACTTTGCAACTTCCATCACAACCTTATCTGCAAATAGAGTAGATCTTAGCTTACCAATGAGCGTATTGTAGCAAAAAAATGGGTGGTCAAATGATCCGATGCTGTTGAGCCAATGACATCAGCTCGACCATGTTGTTGTGTGATATTTTCAATTTCTCAAATACCTTCCCCTTATAAGTTGAAACAGTTGATGAGTTGATACTCAAGGATGCAGCAATTTCAGTTATGCTCTTCCCGCTCAGCATTTCCTTAGCTACCTGAAACTCACGATCACTTAATTGATCGAAGGGATTTTCAGATACCCCGGTGAAATAAGTTTCAGCTATTGTTTGTTTCAAACTGTCGCTCATGTATACGCGATTAACCAAAGCCTGTTCAATGGCTTTGATGATCTCATGATTTTCTGAAGACTTGTGCAAAAACCCTTTGATGCCCAACTTAAAGAACCGCTTGGCATATACATTTTCATCATTCATGGTCAGAACTATGATCGCAGTCTTTGGATAGTTGGTCGTGATGTAATGTATCAGGCGAATTGGATCACTGTCCGGCATATTGAGGTCCATCAAAATCAAATCCATTGATTTGTTGCGCAACATCTCCACCGCCCTCTTCTCATTCTCAGCCTCATCTACCTCCGCATCATTGAAATGCTGAGTGATGATGAGCTTGATTCCAGCCCTCACTACAGAATGATCATCAATCAACAAAAAATTCAACATACCCGACAACTTTATATGCTTTTGCAGGCTTTCTCAATTCACTTACAAATCCAATCCTAAGACTGGTCCAGTTCCCTACTACATGATGCTACTCTTCTTCCTCAGGTGGCAATGGATTTCTTCTGGAAGGAATCACCATAGATTCATCATCACTTAAGAATACCCAAAAATCATGGATGGAATAAATATCTCCGGGAGTTTTAGGACCATTGTGTTCACCATTGCGTTCATAAGAACCCAACAGTGTTGCATCATAGCGAATGGCGTTTAATTTTTCCGGTAAACTCAATTCTTTGAATTGCTCAATTGTCATAACATATTAATTTGAAACTTCACGCTTTATTGTCTTCATTACCTGATCCGGCAAAATAAACACGAAAATGTTCAGACTCTTTCAAAGACTCTAACATATCTAGTCCCAACGGCTTGCTAATAAAATCAACCACTACCGGAAACTTTTTAGCCTGCTCAAAATCTTGCGGGTCAATGGTGGAAGATAAAATAATAATTTTTGTGCCGGGTAACTTTTCAGCATAAGCAGGAACAAATTCTTCTAAAAATTCCCACCCATTCATCACAGGCATATTGATATCCAATAAAATTAATTGTGGTGCTTTCCCGGTAGTATCTTTTTCTTCCAAAATCTTGTCCAAATAATCCAACGCATCTTTCCCATCTATCGCTGTGTCAATTTGTTCAGTGAAAGAAACACTGTTCAACATCAACTCAGATATAGTCAACGACAATGCGTCATCATCCACACACAAGACTTTTTTAATCATTGGCAGATCTTCTGTTGTATTCATTTGTAACAAGCCATTTAAACAGTTGTTGAGTATCGCAGGTTGTAAGTTTAGCATTCATTGACAACACTTCCTCTAAATTACCCCCTCACAGGTCCCCAACTGAACATTATAAGCGCTGTAAAATAGGCAAAAATGACGAAATCAGTTATTTTTTCCCCTATCACCATTCGTATCCCGTGGTATCGGGTCCCATATCACAGCACCCCTTCCTGATAGCAAATCCCATGCCCCTTTGATCATTGCTAGGTGTGCCCTCACAAAGAAGGAGGGCCAAATTAACAATCTAGTAACAAAAATTCGATGGCTGAAATACCAATCCACAAATACACCGATATACACGACTGCCTGCACCGCCATGCACCAGGAATAAAAAACATGCACAGAAATCAAGGCAAGGTTTGATACCAAAATAAAAAAGAGACAGTAGGGTGTTACCATTGCTCTTAGCCACCTGTGACTGATTACCTCCCACCAGAATGCCAGTGGCCAATTTCGTTTACCTCCTAACATCAATCGCATAGCTGACTGCACAGAACCGGTGGCCACACGTACGCGTCGCTTGTATGCAAGCGCTGCATCTGCTATGTCCGTTTCACTGCTCGTTGCCGCCGGAGCATATGCAATGGTGTAGCCTTTCTCCGTAACTGCCCAACCAATCTCAAGATCATCAGATATACTATCTTCCGCCACGGGCGTGAATAAAGATGTCCTTATGGCATATAACTCACCGGCAGTACCTGTCACTGAATAAAAACGACCCTCCCATTGTTTGACCCACGATTCGTAGCGCCAATAAATGGTCTCTCCCCCAGCCATGTTCGTTCCGGAGTAAACCCTTTTCTCTCCCGCTACAACACCAACATTTTTGGGAATTGCTGCCTCCATCAATCGCTGCAAGCTATCCAATGCCAGCATGGCATTGGCATCAGAAAAAACAACCCACTCCGTTTCAACTTCAGGCATCACACGCTGAATTGCATGTAACTTTCCCCTGCGCTCCGCTTGATAGAAAAGTTGTACTGTGGGATACCGTTGTATCAATGAATTGCTTTCGTCTGTTGTTCCATCTGTCACTATCCAAATCTTTACTTTATCCATTGGATAGTCTAATGCCAATGAATTTTCCAATTTAGCCCGCAAACAAATTTCTTCATTGTAGGCTGCTATCAACAAAGTAATGGTTGGCCACTCCTTGAGAGTAACGGGCAAAACAGATTGACCCCGTTCCTTGATTTTCACAAACAGAGCTAAAAGCAAAGGATATCCCAGATAAGTATATCCAACGAGAAATACCGATATCCAAAAAATATATAGCATCCACTGCATCATCCATTCCTGGCTTAGAAAGGCAAAATAGCACGAAACTCTGGAAGATTCATTGTATTTTCATTGGCAGACAAATTGAACCCCTCATCTTTAGCACCATGAAAGCAATCCTTTGTACCGAATACGGCCTGCCAGACAAATTATCCCTGCAAGAAATTCCCGATCCTGCAGTCGCAGATAATGAAGTGCTCATTGAAGTAGCAGCCTGTGGGGTTAATTTCCCCGACCTCCTTTTGATTCAGCATATGTACCAGTTTCAACCACCACTCCCCTTTTCTCCCGGCGGTGAAGTAGCAGGAACTGTTATTGCAACAGGCAAGGCGGCTACTAGTTTTAAAATAGGAGACCGCGTTCTTGCTATCACCGGCTGGGGGGGCTTTGCAGAAAAGGTAAGTGTGCCCCATCACCAGGTATTGCTTCTGCCTTCAGAAATTGATTCCATTACTGCGGCCGCCTCTGCCTATCAATATGGAACATCTTATTACGCATTGAAAAATCTGGCACATCTGCAACCCGGCGAAACATTGCTGGTATTGGGCGCAGGGAGCGGAGTCGGACTCGCCGCTGTCGAATTAGGAAAGATGATGGGGGCTACTGTTATCGCTGCTGCCAGTACTGAAGCAAAACTGGCTGCGTGTAAAGAAAAGGGTGCCCAACATACCATTCTCACCAATGCACCATTGAAAACTTCCCAACTGGCTGCCGCCATACCGGGAGGTAAAGTGGCTGTTGTCTTTGACCCTGTAGGTGGTCAACTGGCGGGAGCAGCCATGCGCCTGTTGCAATGGAAGGGCAGGTACCTTGTAGTAGGTTTTGCTGCAGGAGAAATTCCCAATATGCCCCTGAACCTACCCCTACTCAAAGGCTTTTCCGTTCATGGAGTTTTTTGGGGAAGCTTTTTGCAACAAGAACCCGCTGCCCATCTTGAGAACATGCAACAACTTTTTGATTGGCTGAAAAATGGCGAACTACAACCTTTGATTCACGATAAATATGCGCTGGAAGATGCACCCCTGGCTTTGCAAGACTTACAAAAAAGATCTGTCATTGGAAAAGCCATCATTGACCTGAGCCAGACTCCACGACCAAGGGAAAAGGTAACATCAGGTGAGGCTTCCTCCCTCCATCCCAGCGATAAAAAAAACATAACCGCCCTTAGCAGCATACAAGATATTCAAGCTCTCTTGGGCAAACAACTCGGACCGGGTGAATGGTTTACAGTAACTGCACCGATGATTCGTACGTTCGCCGAACTTACCGGTGATGATCAATGGATCCATGTGGATGCAGAACGTGCTGCCAAAGAATTACCCGGAGGCAAAACCATTGCCCATGGCTTTTTTACCCTTTCTCTCATCACCCGCATGCTGTATCAACTCATTGATATTTCTTCCGTTGGAAAAATGTTCAATTACGGCAGCAATAAAGTGCGATACATCACTCCTGTGCAAGCTGGCAGCCGCATCCGCCTCACAGCAACATTGAGTCACACCGAACCCGGTAAACAAGGCGGAACCTTGCTTTTTATCCAGTGCTCAATGGAAGTGGAAAACGCCGAAAAACCTGCTTGTGTAGCTGAACTGGTAAGTCTTATTTTTGCCTAATATTTTTTTTATGCATTCATTCGCCCACGCACAATTATTGAAATTTTTATTGCTGGATGTTCACCAACTTCCCGACTTGTTCCGTTATCCGCGCTATGCCCATTTAGACGAGGAACAAGCATGGATGATGGTAGAGTCAGCTGGTCTCTTTGCTGCGCAGGAAATGTTTCCCTATTTCAAATCCATGGATGAAACACCTGCACAATATGATGGCAAAGGGAAAGTAAATACCCATCCACAACTAAAAAAAATATTTTCAGTCGCTGCCGAACAAGGTTGGATAGGGGGCAATGCGTCTTTTGAATTGGGCGGTATGCAACTCCCGGAAATGTTATTCAGCACCGGACACCTGCTCTTTCAGGCAGCTAACAATGCAGTGCAGGGTTATATTGGTTTATCAGGTGGCGCTGCCGGACTCATCACCAGCTTTGGCAATGAAGAACAGATCAAAACTTATGTCCCCCACATATTCGGCGGGAAATGGCAGGGTACCATGGCGCTCACAGAACCACAGGCAGGCAGTTCATTGAGCGATATCACTACTACTGCCTATCCTACTGCAGATGGCCACTACCTCATTAAAGGACAAAAGATTTTTATTTCGGGAGGTCAACATGGTGCTGCTGAAAATTTTGTTCATTTAACGCTCGCCAGAATCAAGGATGCGCCTGCAGGAACTAAGGGCATTTCCCTTTTCATCATTCCGGCTCTGCGCCCAACATCTGATGGCTCCCTCGAAGACAATGATGTCTATTGTGCGGGTGATTTTCAAAAAATGGGACAACGAGGGTATGCGACCACCCACCTGGTTTTTGGAGATCACGATAACTGTCGCGGATACTTAGTAGGAGAAGCCAATAAAGGACTGGCCTATATGTTCCAGATGATGAATGGAGCACGCATCAGTGTGGGTATGTGTGCAGCAGGTGTTGCGATGGCTGCCATGCAATACAGTCTGAGTTATGCACAACAAAGACCACAAGGAAGACACGTGCAAGAAAAAGATCCCTTGCAGCCACCGGTACTCATCATCAACCATGCTGATGTTCAACGCATGCTCCTTACCCAACAGGCCATTGTAGGTGGCTCCATTTCACTGGGTATGGAATGTACCAAATTGTATGACTTGTGTGAAGTGACATCAGGAGAAGAAAAAGAGAAACACTTTCTGTTACTCGAAATTCTTACCCCCATCATGAAAACCTATGCCTCAGAGCAGGGAATTCGTTCCGTATCGAATGCTCTTCAAATTCTGGGTGGATATGGTTTCACGACCGACTTCCCCATACAACAACTTTACAGAGACATTCGTATCATGTCTCTCTACGAAGGAACAACGGGTATTCAATCGCTTGACCTTCTTGGTAGAAAAGTAACCATGCACCAGGGCAAGGCATTGCAGGTTTTACAGACTGCTATTCAGGAAACTTTGCAGGAGGCCATTCAATTCCCTGCACTCAGCAACTGCAGTCAGCAACTAATCAATGAGCTGGAAAGAATGAAAAGGGTACTGCTCTATCTTCAGCCCAGACTGATGGCCGGCAAAACCGGAGAATTTCTGGCGGATGCTTCCGTTTTTATGGAACTGGCGAGCTATATCGTGATTGGCTGGCAGTGGCTGAAAATGGGTGTTACGGCCAGTCGACAATTGTCTGCAGAAAAATCACTTTCAGATAGTTCCCGCGATCGACTTCAGTTCATCCTGCATACCATGGAATTTTATTTCCGCTATGAACTCAGCCATACTGCAGCATTTGAAAGCACCATTTGCCGACCTGAACAGTTGACCCGGCTTTCGGAAACCGATTGGAAACAAGCCACTTCGGCATAATATCCACATCTAACTTCAGTTTCCATTCAGGCAAAAAAGGAATAAGTATCTTTAGCCCTTTAATATACGTCTATCATGCTAAAAGTGGGTGTTTTTGGAGTAGGTCACCTGGGGAAGTTCCACCTGAACAACTGGAAGGAAATTGAGGGAATCAAACTGGTGGGATTTTTTGACCCACACCAGGAAACTGCCAAACAAGTGGCAGAACAATATGGTCTTAAGCGATTCACCGATGCTGAAAAATTAATCGATGCCTGTGACATTATTGATGTCATCACCCCTACCGACCGGCATTTCGAAGTTTGCATGGCTGCTGTTAGAAAAGGCAAACATGTATTTGTTGAAAAGCCGATGGCTGCCTCAGTAAAAGAGGGAAGGGACCTGGTAAAAATGGTACGAGAAGCCAATGTTAAACTACAGGTGGGTCATATTGAAAGGTTCAACCCGGCGTTTCTGGCCATTCAGAAAATATCGCTCAACCCCATGTTTATAGAAGTACACAGACTGGCTCAATTCAATCCAAGAGGGACTGAAGTGAGTGTAATCATGGACCTGATGATTCATGACATAGATATTATCCTGAGTTTAGTGAAGAGCGATGTCAAAAATATTTATGCCAGTGGTGTCTCAGTTATCACCGACACACCTGATATAGCCAACGTTCGGATTGAATTCAACAATGGCTGTGTTGCCAACCTGACCAGCAGCCGCATCAGTATGAAAAAGATGCGCAAGATGCGCCTATTTCAAAAAGATGCTTACATAGGTGTAGATTTCTTGGAAAAGAAAACAGAAATCATCAAACTCAAACAGCCGGAGGATCAACAGGTTTTCTCCTTCGATATTGAAACACGCCAAGGTAAAAAAACCATTGCCATTGCTACTCCTTCCATTGAATCATCGAATGCAATGAAAGATGAATTGACATCCTTCGTCAATGCTATCAGGAATCAACAACCTGTTCTGGTTAGTGAAATTGACGGATTGATGGCAATGGAAGTAGGACATCAAATCATGGAAAAAATAAACCTCACTACTTCGCTCATTTAATTGAATGAATGCCAAGAAAAACAGCTATGCCTATGTGGTGAGTGATTGCCTCAGCATAGTTGTTGCTATTGTATCTATCTACCTGCTCCGGCAATGGTTCAATGTGCCCGTTCTTCGTCCTGATCTCTCTTTACTCTACGTTATATGTTGGCTCATCTGGTTTGCCTTTACAGGTGCTTATTACCAGCCGCTGGCAGAAAAATCGAGGTTGAACGAATGGAGCATTTCCGTCATCAACACATTGGCAGCCTGTGGTCTTTTGCATCTCTTCTTCCCCCACTGGTTTCCCACCTGGAGCAACTGGTGCCTGTTTTGGCTGATACATCTTTTTTGGATTTTACTTGGTAGAAGTTGGATACTTTGGTTGGTAAAGCGCTCACTTAGTTCCGGTAAAATTTCATTTACCACACTGATAGTCGGACAAGGACCAACAGCACAGAAACTGATAGAAGATCTGCAAAAAAATTACACCTATCTGGGCTATCAATCTATGGGTTATTTGTCAACCGATGATACCGTTTCATGTCGGGAAGTTCTTCCTATTCCTGAATTAGGCAAGTTGGACGACATAGAACAAGTAATGGAGAAATTCGGAATTGAAAAAGTAATTCTTGCCCCGGAAAAAAGAGATGTACACTTCATCGAATCATTGGTGAAAAAAATTGCCGGTAAAGATGCCGATATCAAGTTAGCACCACGACTTTTAGACATCATCACCGGCGCGGTTAAAACCAATAATGTGTTGGGAGCACCTCTCATAGATGTGCAAAGTAACCCGCTCTCGGCGACAGAACGACACATCAAAAGAACGGTCGATATTATTACCGCTATAACAGCAATGATTGTATTGAGTCCTTTACTACTATACATTGCGATTCGCACGGCACTATCTTCCCGGGGTCCTATCATATTTCGCCAAACCCGAATTGGTTACAAGGGAAAACCTTTCACCATACTTAAATTTCGGAGTATGGTAGAAGAAGCAGAATTAAAAGGTCCGGCACTTTCGCATGACAACGATCCGCGTATCACCTCCTGGGGTAAGACCATGCGCAAGTGGCGGTTGGATGAATTACCTCAACTGTGGAATATCATCAAGGGTGAAATGAGTTGGGTAGGACCAAGGCCGGAAAGAAAAGTGTATGCCGATCAACTGCAACAATTAACCCCTTATTACCATTATCTCCAGCGGGTTAAACCAGGACTCACTTCCTGGGGCATGGTGCAGTTCGGATATGCTTCCAGTGTGACTGATATGCTGGAAAGAATGAAATATGACCTGATCTATATTGAGAATGCTTCCCTCCTTCTCGATTTTAAAATCATGATGCATACCCTTCAGATCATTCTGGCAGGAAAAGGAAAATAAGCAGCAATATGACCACCCACATTCAATTGCTCCCGGCACACCAAATTGACAGGAACAAATGGAATAGAACTGTGTCACAGGCAGAAAATGGTCTTATCTATGCAGATACACGTTTTCTGGATACAATGGCAGATAACTGGTCGGGAATTGTAATAGGAGATTATATAGCAGTGCTGCCTCTTCCCTGGAGAAAAAAATGGGGAATCAGCTATCTGTATGTACCCCCTTTTACGCAACAGTTGGGCTTGGTGGGAATTTTAGACAAGGAGGAAGTAAAGGCTGTATCGAATCTTCTACAACAACATTTTATCTACGGCGATATTCACTTCAATTTTTCCAACTCATTCGTTGCGTCATCTTTTTCAAAAGCAAAAAAAAGAAAAAACAGAATTACACATCTTCTGCCAACGTATGCTGAACTCAGCCAATCTTTTTCAGGTGATGCACGAAGAAATCTACAGGAGGCAGCCCAACACTCTTTAAATTTTCAAGAGGGAGGAGAAGAGGAAGCCATGCAACTTTTCTTAGAGCAGATGAAGTACAAAGGTGCCCCTTCCATAACTGATATGAAAAAATTCAAGGGACTTTGTAATGAATTTTCTTCCACCCAGCAAACTATCTGTAGATCTGTTCTAGACAACAACAAGCAACTGCTGGCGGCCATTGTAGGATTCAAGGATGGTAAAAGGATGTATAATCTGCTCAATCTTACCACGCCTGAAGGAAGAAAAAAAAGTGCCAACTACTTTTTATTTGACCAGCTCTTGCGGGAATGGTCTGGCCAACCGCTTTGGCTAGATTGGGAGGGATCTGAATTGCCGGGGGTTCAGTCATTCTACCTTCACTGGGGTGGTGAATGGGAAAACTATTATCATGTTCATCTGAATCGCCTGCCACTCCCACTTCGCTGGCTAAAGCGTTGAACGGTATTGTAAAATTGCGGCAGCAATAAGTAGATCTACCGGTCGGGTTATTTTGATGTTATCATGGCTACCATCTACCAGTGACACCTGCCAACCCGCTGCTTCCCATACGGCTGCTTCATCTCCAAAATCATTGCGCCGGCATTGAGCAAATGCTTCTTGTAAAGCAGGTACCCGAAATGTTTGCGGTGTTTGAACCAATCGTATGATGTTGCGGTCAACGACGCTGCTATGATTGCCTTCCACCATACGAATACTATCGGTTGCAGGAACAACGGGTATGGCACTGCCATTCTCCCATGCACATGCGCAACAACTGCGAATTAAATCAGGGAGAACAAGACAGCGAACTCCATCATGTACCATAACAATTCCATCGTGTTGTACTTGCTGCAATCCGTTGCGAACACTTTCCCAGCGGGTTGCACCTCCAGTAACTACCCGTATGGTTCTTGTAGTGCTGCAACTGTTGGCAATCTTCTGCCCCTCCGCAATATGTTCTTCGGGCAATACCAAAACAATGTCCAACTCTTCAAAACTCTCCAGGAAACTTTTCAGTGTATGATACAGTATAGGATGGTCATTCAACAACAGGAATTGCTTGGGTTTCTCAGCACCCATGCGAGTTCCCGTTCCCCCTGCAACAATGATGGCAGTTTTAGGTATGGTAGAAAATTCCTCCATTGAATTCCAAAAGAAATGCTTTGATTAGCTGATAAACTGATTAACTCCGTTACTGGTGACCAATGGCAAGATAGTAAAAATTAAGCAGTGACTCCGTCGAGAAAAACCGGTTAGCGATAAATCAAAACATCGGTTTCTCCCCGGCTGTTCTTATAGGCTCTGTACATACCGGCGCTATTGAAAACCATAGCATGTTGTCCTTTACCATCCACACCAATCATGCCTCCCTCACCATTGAGGGACTTTAATTTTTTATTGACGACAACATCCATAGCCTCCTGCAGAGATAGTTGACGATACTCCATCAGACAGCTCACATCGTAAGATGCAACTGCCCGAATGAACATTTCACCATGTCCGGTGCAACTAATGGCACAGGTAGCATCATTGGCATAGGTTCCAATCCCTATTAACGGACTATCACCGATCCGTCCATACTTTTTATTGGTCATGCCACCGGTAGATGTTGCGGCCGCCAAATGACCCTGGGCATCGCATGCTACTGCCCCTACGGTGCCAAACTTTTTATCGCGCATCAATTCTTCCAGATGAAGATGTGTATGATCCAGGGAATAGCGATCTGAATCCCGAATGGCCTTCCACTGGTCGTACCGAAACTGGGAAAAAAAGTATTCGTCCGGTTCCAGCTTAATGCCTTGTTTGATGGCAAAATCGTTGGCACCCTTTCCACTTAAAAATACATGGTTGCTGTTGCGCATTACTTCCGCTGCCAATTCTATGGGATTGCGCACGTTTCTTATTCCAGCAACTGCACCCGCAGCCAATGAACTTCCATCCATGATGGCGGCATCCATTTCCTGTACTCCTTTTTTAGTGAATACCGCTCCCCTGCCGGCATTGAAGAGAATATGATCTTCCAATACGACCAATGCAGCTTTTACTGCATTGACAGCAGTTCCGCCTTCTTCCAGTACCGCAAAACCTGCAGAAAGTGCATCCCGAAGCCCATCCATATAGGCCTTTTCCAATTCGGGGGTCATGTCATCCTTCACTATTGTACCGGCGCCACCGTGTATAACCAATGTGTGCATGTGGTTGAATTTTGTAGGGCAAAGTTATACCGCATCAAAAGACAAAGTATTGAAGAAATCAGCAATTCCGTTAAATGAAATACAAGGAACAGCCCGAAACATTAAATTTTCTATAAGTCTATTCAGGCAGGCAGCAATCGAATGGCTTCTTCAATGAGCAGCTGTCGTTGAATAGGGGCCGTACCTACCTCTTCACATACGAGTCCCCCTGCTATATTTGCTATGGATGCTGCAAGTTGCATATCACCGGTAACCGCATACACAAGGGAAGCTACGGCAATCACGGTATCGCCTGCCCCACTTACATCAGCGATGTTGCGGATATGTCCGGGCAACCAGGCAGACTTAACCCCATCGTGGAAATAGACCCCTTTTTCACTGAGCGTGATGAATGATATCTGGTGGTGCAATTGTGCTGCGAGCAGTTGATGAATCTCATCCAGTGAATGTAGATCAATTTGGTTAAGCGGAATGTGAAGTCCTTCCCTGACCTCTTTCAAGTTGGGTTTGAATAAAGTAACTCCCTGGTAAGCAAAGAAATTTTTCTGCTTAGGATCCACAGTTGTCACTACCTTATGCTGATGGCAGAGAGCAATGATTTTCTGAATGAGTGTGGGGGTCAATACGCCTTTGTTGTAATCTTCCAGAATGCAGACATCGGGTAACTGTTCATTGAAATAATTGTGGATTTGCTGCCATATTTTTTCTTCCAGTTCCGCAGATAAGTCAGCAGTTTCTTCCTGATCAAGTCGCAGCATTTGCTGGTTGCGCGACATGATTCTTGTTTTATTCGTGGTAGGTCTGTCACCACTGATTATAATTTTGCTTACATCAATGGGAATGGCTTGCATTTGTTGCAGCAACTGCTCACCGGCAGCATCGTTACCTACAACACTGATGATGGTGGTAGCGGCACCCAATGCAGCCGTATTGATGGCAACGTTGCCGGCACCACCGATTCTTGTTTCAGTTTTTTTGACAGCTACGACGGGAACAGGTGCTTCGGGTGAAATTCTATCTACCGAACCCCAGCAATAGGTGTCGAGCATAACATCGCCTATTACCAGAACCCGAAGTCCGTTTATTTTTTCGAATAATGCCGGGGTGGTCATACCTGATTGTTTTTAGCTCTCCCTGCAGCGAAATAATACAGTGGCACACCCAACAATGTAATGAGTAATCCCGGCCAGGTATATTCCCGCTTGAAGAGCAACAGCAAAATGCAGAATCCGATACCCATACAGATATAAAGTGCGGGTAGGAATGGATAGCCTACCGCTTTATAGGGTCGCTCTACATCGGGCTGTTTTTTACGTAAAATAAAAATGCCAATTATGGTCAACACATAAAATATCACTACCACAAAGGAAACCATGTCAAGCAGATCTCCATACTTACCACTCAGGCAAAGTAGGGAAGCCACTATACATTGAGCCCAGAGTGCCCAGGCGGGTACCTGAAATTGATTGAGATTGGCTGCTTTTTTAAAGAACAAACCATCTCCCGCCATTGTATGGTAAACCCTTGCACCAGCGAGAATCAATCCGTTGTTGCAACCAAATGTTGAAATCATGATCATTACTGCAATCACATAAGTACCTGTCTCTCCAAATATCACGTTAGCGGCGGAAACTGCTACCCGGTCAGATTTGGCAAATGCTATTTGATCAAGGGGCAGAACACCGAGGTACATCATATTGCAGCTCACATAAATCAGGGTGACAATTCCGGTACCGAGCAGTAAACTCCAGCCGATATTTTTGCGGGGATTTTTAATTTCACCGGCAATGAAAGTGACGTTGTTCCAGGCGTCGCTGCTAAAAATAGAACCAACCATAGAGGCGGCTATAGCACCGGCTGCAGCTGCGCCTGTAAGCGGTAATACAAAATCTTGCCAGTTAAAAGCTGTTCCGGCGGGTGGTGCAGTCATGGAACGCATTTCCCATGCCTGTTGCCAGTTGGCCTGCCAAATATCAGGCTTAAGCATCCAGAAACCGGCTATGATCAATCCAAAGAGGGAGAGTAATTTGGTAACAGTAAAAGTGGTCTGTATCATCTTCCCACCCTGAATACCCCTGGAATTAATATAGGTCAGTAAGACGATCATTCCGATGGCTACCAGTTGGGCAACATATACATGCCAATTACCAATTGACAAGACAATGTTTGCTTCATTGAGTTCCAGAACAGGAAAGAAATAGGCCGCGAACTTACAGAAAGCTGCCCCAACAGCTGCGATGGTACCGGTTTGTATCACTGAAAAGAAGCTCCATCCATAAAGAAATCCAACCAGTGGATTATACGATTCCTTGAGATAAACATACTGTCCACCTGCTTTGGGAAACATGGCACTCAATTCACCATAACTGAGGGCGGCGGTAAGTGTCATAAAACCTGTGATAAGCCACACTACCAGCAACCAGCCGGCACTGCCTACGTGTCTGGTAATGTCAGCACTTACAATAAAAATGCCTGATCCAATCATGCTTCCTGCCACAATCATAGTAGCATCCAGCAGACCCAATGATGGCTTGAATTCTGAGGTAGTAGTTGTATTCATATCTGCGCCGGCCCGCTTTGGTACGGGAAGGGAAGATAATAAATAGAAGCGAGATTTATTTCTTCGGATACATTTTGTTCAGACCGCTGATAAGATCAGCTGTGATGTCGTAAGCTGGATCTTTGTAATAGATCAGGTCCGGATAATTGTTCAGAATCAGTGCATACCCTTTTTCCTGGTTATAGGTTTTCAGGTAATCTTCTATCTTCTTTTTTACATCCTGCAATTTTCTGATCTGTTCTTCCTGGAACTCATCAGCCAGCATTTTTTCCTTTCCCTGAAAAGCCTTTTCTTGTTGAAGAAATTCCTGCTGTTTGCTAGCCATTTCAGCTTGTGAAAGCATCTGGCTTAACTTCTGCAGTTCCTGGTATTTATTGGTCAGAATGGTGCGCATTTGTCCGATTTGACGCTGGTTTTCGTTGGCCTTGGTTTGCAACTGCAACTGAACCTCCTTGTAATAATCAAACTGACTTTGCAGTGAGTCTCCTTCAAAATAGGCGACTTTGTAGTTGCCGTTAGGGACTGCAACGGAGCCATCAGAAGAAGTTTTTCCGGATTTGCCGGAGAACTGCAGATAAAATAGTACCAGCACGGCCAGGCCTAATACAGCCTGTATAATGGAGTTGCTGTTTTTCATGTAAGCGGTGTAAAGTTGATTAATTGAATTGTCTGCAAATTACGGTATTTGGCGAAATTATGACTGCTTCAGGTAACTTGTTCAATGAAAAAAGGCAGCAAGAAGATTTGCTGCCTTTGTATGCCAAGTAGTTCAATTTCAATTATTCTTCCTCATCAAAGCTCATGGCCTCACGGGTAGTGGTCAGCACTTCGTATTCTTCTTTGCTGCCTACAATGAGGTTTTCGAACTCTTTGAGACCGGTACCGGCAGGAATCAAATGACCTGTGATCACGTTCTCTTTCAGTCCCAACATAAGGTCTGCCTTGCCCTGAATAGCTGCCTGGCTGAGTACCTTGGTTGTCTCCTGGAAGGATGCAGCTGAAATCCAGCTCTGAACACCCAATGACGCTTTGGTGATACCCAACAAAACCGGCTTGGCAGTGGCAGGGTGTGCATCACGAACCTCAGCAAGTTTTTTATCACTGCGGCGGAGGATAGAATTTTCTTCTCTCAACTCGCGAAGGGTAATGATCTGGCCGGCTTTCAGCTTGGTGCTATCACCTGGTTCAGTTACTACTTTTTTGTCGTAGATGCGATCGTTCTCTGCAATAAAGTCAAAGCGATCTTCGAGGTCCTCCTCCAGGAATTTGGTATCCCCTGCATCAACGATTTCAACCTTCTTCATCATTTGACGAACGATAACCTCAATGTGTTTATCGTTGATACGTACCCCTTGTAAACGATACACTTCCTGAATTTCATTCACCACATATTCCTGAACCGCATAAGGTCCTTTGATAGAGAGAATGTCAGATGGTGCCACTTGGCCGTCAGACATTGGAGTTCCTGCTTTAACAAAATCTCCGTCCTGAACCAGGATCTGGCGGGTCAGCGGTACGAGATATTTCTTCACCATTCCATCTTTTGATTCAACAGTGATTTCTCTATTACCTCTTTTTACGCCACCGAAAGATACAACACCATCGATTTCGCAGACAATCGCAGGGTTACCAGGATTTCTTGCTTCGAACAGTTCAGTAACACGGGGAAGACCTCCGGTGATATCTCTGAGCTTACCCAGGATACGAGGAATCTTCACCAATACCTGTCCTGCTTTCACCTCATCTCCCTCTTCTACTATGATATGTGAGCCAACAGGAAGGTTATAATGCTTGCCTTCTTTACCATTGCCAACAATCAAAGTCGGGATACGAGTTTTATCTTTTGTTTCGATAACTACCTTCTCGCGGTGACCAGTTTGTTCATCCGATTCATCGCGGTAGGTGATACCATCAATGATGTTTTCAAACTTGATGCTACCGTTGATCTCAGCTATGATAACGTTGTTGAATGGATCCCATGTACAAATCACATCACCTTTCTTCACAGTAGCTCCATCTTTTACGCTCAGTATTGAACCGTAAGGAACGTTATTGGTGATCAACAGTCGATCGTTCTTGATATCCATGATACGAACCTCACCTGTACGACCAATTACAACCTTTATTTTCTTGCCTTCATTGTTCAAAGCATCTACAGTTCGCAGACCATCGAATTGTATGGTTCCGTCAAATTTCGCTGGCAAAGAAGATTCAATGGAAGCAGATCCTGCCACACCACCTACGTGGAAAGTACGGAGTGTCAGCTGTGTACCGGGCTCACCAATGGACTGGGCAGCGATGATACCAACGGCATCACCTCTTTGTGCCATATAACCTGTTGCCAGGTTGCGGCCGTAGCATTTCACGCACACACCTCTTTTGCTTTCGCAAGTAAGTACAGAACGTATTTCTACAGTTTCAATACCAGCATCTTCTACTTTTTTCGACTCTTCAAAAGTAATCTCCTCACCTGCAGAGATAATCAGTTCGTCTGTGATGGGGTGATATACATCATGGAGTGAAGTTCTACCTTCAATGCGATCGCTCAGTGGCTCAATAACATCTTCATTGTCTTTCAGAGCAGTCATGGCAATACCACGGAGTGTACCACAATCCTCTTCACCAATTACCACATCCTGAGAAACGTCTACAAGACGACGGGTCAGATAACCGGCATCGGCTGTTTTCAAGGCAGTATCTGCCAGACCTTTACGGGCACCGTGCGTAGAGATGAAGTAATCCAATACGTTCAAACCTCCTTTAAAGTTGGAGAGGATGGGGTTTTCAATAACCTCACTACCGGTGCTTCCGCTCTTACGGGGCTTAGCCATCAATCCGCGGATACCCACCAGCTGTTTTACCTGTGTTTTACTACCACGGGCTCCGGAATCCAGCATCATGAATACTGAGTTGAATCCCTGTTTATCAGTGGTCATTTCACGGATAAGGCTCTCCGTGATTTTCATGTCAACACGGCCCCAGATATCAATTACCTGGTTATAGCGCTCGTTGTTGGTGATAAGACCCATGTTATAACTTTCCCATACCTCATCTACTTCAGCTTTTGCTGAGTTGAGGAGTTCATTTCTGATTTCAGGAACAATCAGGTCATTCACACTGAAAGAAAGACCGCCCTTGAATGCCATGCGGAAACCAAGTGTTTTGATTTCATCGAGGAAACGGGCTGTTTTGGGAACATTGGTGATCTTGATGATCTCTCCGATGATTTCTCGGAGACTTTTCTTGGTAAGCAATGCGTTCACAAAACCAACTTCTTCAGGAACATATTGGTTGAACAATACACGACCAACGGTGGTTTCGATCAACTTCTTCACCAGGGTTCCGTTTTCACGTACCGGTGTTTTTAGTTTGATGTTTGCGTGCAAATCTACACGGCCTTCGTTGTAAGCAATCATCACTTCCTCCATGCTGTAAAAAGCCATTCCCTGACCTTTCACCACTTCTTTGTCGGTAGATTTCTTGCCTTTTGAAATATAATAGAGACCCAGTACCATGTCCTGTGAAGGAAGGGTGATGGGCGTTCCGTTTTGAGGGTTAAGGATGTTGTGAGATGACAACATCAACAATTGTGCTTCCAGAATTGCAGCGCTGCTCAGGGGCACGTGAACGGCCATCTGGTCACCATCGAAGTCGGCGTTGAAGGAAGAAGTAACCAGCGGGTGCAGTTGTATCGCTTTTCCTTCTACCAGTTTGGGCTGGAATGCCTGAATTGACAAGCGGTGCAGTGTTGGGGCTCGGTTCAGCAATACAGGGTGACCTTTGAGGATGTTTTCCAGGATGTCCCAGATAACTGCTTCCTTGCGATCTACCAGTTTCTTGGCAGATTTCACAGTTTTAACGATACCCCGCTCGATCAATTTGCGGATAACAAATGGCTTGAACAATTCAGCAGCCATGTCTTTAGGCAGGCCACATTCATGAATTTTCAGTTCCGGACCCACCACGATAACAGAACGACCGGAGTAGTCCACTCGCTTACCCAAGAGGTTTTGACGGAAACGGCCTTGCTTGCCTTTCAGTACGTCAGAAAGAGATTTCAGGGCACGTCCACCTTCCGCTTTAACGGCATTGGATTTACGGCTATTATCAAACAGGGAGTCGATCGCTTCCTGTAACATTCTTTTTTCGTTGCGCAGAATCACCTCAGGAGCTTTGATCTCCAGCAAGCGCTTCAAACGGTTGTTACGAATAATTACACGACGATACAGATCGTTCAAATCTGAGCTCGCGAAACGGCCACCATCCAGTGGAACGAGTGGGCGCAATTCTGGAGGAATTACGGGGATGTATTGCATCACCATCCATTCGGGGCGATTGGTAATATGTGTTCCCGCTTCGCGGAAAGATTCAACCACACTCAGTCGCTTCAGGGCATCTGCCTTTCTTTGCTGAGATGTTTCAGTAGCGGCAGAGTTGCGCAATGAGAAACTTAGTTCATCAAGATCGATGCGCTCCAGCAATGCATGCACAGCTTCAGCGCCCATCTTGGCGATGAATTTATTGGGATCTTCATCAGGCAAATACTGGTTGTCTTTGGGAAGAGCATCGATGATATCGAGGTATTCTTCCTCAGTCAGCAAATCACCCATTTTCAAGCCTTCACGTATCCCGTTCTGAATCACGACATAACGTTCGTAATAAACGATGGTTTCGAGTTTCTTGGAACTCATACCCAACAAGTATCCAATTTTATTGGGCAGACTTTTGAAATACCAGATATGAACAACAGGTACAACCAGTTTGATGTGACCCATGCGTTCGCGGCGCACTTTTTTCTCTGTTACTTCCACACCACAACGATCGCACACGATGCCTTTGTACCGAATGCGCTTATATTTTCCGCAGGCACATTCATAGTCCTTTACCGGACCAAATATTCTTTCGCAAAAAAGTCCATCCCGCTCGGGTTTATACGTACGGTAGTTGATGGTCTCAGGCTTCAACACTTCACCGAAACTTCTTTCCAGAATATTGTCTGGTGAAGCAAGGCTGATGGTGATTTTTGAGAAGGAAGGTCTGGGTTTATTGTCTCTTTTGAATGCCATATTACTGAAGATAATTTGAGATGAATTTTATTACTGCTGTTTTTTTTGGAGGCATATTCGCCGGCAAAATTTTGTCTTGCCGGCGAATAACGGAGTCACATTGATAGCAATCTCCGCTGCACCTTCCTTTATTCAAATTTCAGATCCAGACCGAGACCCCTTAATTCATGTACAAGTACATTGAATGATTCGGGAACACCGGCTCTTGGGATATTATCGCCTTTCACGATGGCTTCATAAGTCTTAGCGCGACCTATGATATCATCGGATTTCAATGTCAACAATTCCTGCAGGATGTTGGATGCACCATATGCCTCAAGTGCCCATACTTCCATCTCACCGAAACGCTGACCACCGAATTGGGCTTTACCTCCCAGTGGCTGCTGTGTAATGAGACTATATGGTCCGATGGAACGCGCGTGCATCTTATCATCTACCATGTGGTGCAACTTAATCATGTAGATAACACCAACAGTTGCTTTCTGGTGGAAACGCTCCCCTGTTTCTCCGTCATAGAGATAGGTGTGTCCGTTGCGGGGGATACCTGCTTCGATGCAATAAGATTCAATCTGATCGGTAGAAGCACCGTCGAAGATAGGGGTAGAGAATTTCAATCCCAGTTTCTTACCGGTCCATCCCAGGATGGTTTCATAGATCTGACCCAGGTTCATACGGGAAGGTACCCCTAATGGATTCAATACGATATCCACAGGCGTTCCGTCTTCCATGAATGGCATATCTTCTGCACGAACGATTTTTGCAACAATGCCTTTGTTTCCGTGACGACCGGCCATTTTATCACCCACTTTCAACTTGCGCTTAACAGCAAGGTAAACTTTAGCCAGTTTGAGTACGCCTGCGGGTAATTCATCACCAATGGAGATGTTGAATTTCTCGCGCTTGTAACGACCCAATTCTTCGTTGTACTTGATGCTATAGTTGTGCAACAAGGTGTTGATGAGATCATCGGTTTTTGCATCACCGGTCCATCCAAGTGGATTAACATTCTGGTAATCGATTACGCTCAAGTTCTTGGCATTGAACTTAGAGCCTTTGGAAATCAGCACTTCACCGAAATTATTGCCCACACCGGCAGAAGATTTGTCCTTTAAAAGTGTCTGCAGTTTTTCCAGCAGCAACTCTTGCAGGTTTCCAACATTCTGGGTATGAACTTTCTCTACTTTTTCCAACAGGGCCTTTTCACGTATTTTACCGTTCTTATCTTTCTTAGCACGCTGGAAAAGTTTTTTGTCAATTACTACACCTTCTGTACCATTGGGGGCTTTCAGAGAAGCATCTTTTGCATCACCTGCCTTATCTCCGAAGATGGCACGCAATAATTTTTCTTCCGGTGTAGGATCAGATTCACCCTTAGGTGTAATCTTACCAATCAGAATATCTCCTTCTTTTACGGTAGCACCGATGCGGATAATACCATGTTCGTCGAGGTCTTTGGTTGCCTCTTCAGAAACGTTGGGGATATCTGGAGTAAGTTCTTCTTCACCCAACTTGGTGTCTCTTACTTCGAGTTCATATTCTTCAATGTGTACAGAGGTAAAGAGATCTTCACGCACTACTTTTTCACTGATAACAATGGCATCCTCAAAGTTGTAACCTTTCCAGGGCATGAAAGCAACCTGGAGGTTGCGACCCAGTGCCAGTTCACCTTCTTTGGTAGCATAACCTTCAGTAAGGAAGTCACCCTTTTTTACTTTCTGACCCTTTCTAACGGCGGGACGCAGGTTAATGCAAGTCGCCTGGTTCGTCTTAATGAATTTGGTCAGTTTATATACCTGCAGGTCTTCATTGAAGCTCACAAGGCGGTCGATGTCGTTGCGATCATAGCGAACATGAATCTCGTTGGCATCAACAAATTCAACCACACCGTTTCCTTCAGCATGCATTTGGATGCGGGCATCACGGGCAGCTTTTCCTTCCAGTCCGGTTCCCACAATGGGAGATTCAGGACGGAGCAATGGAACGGCCTGGCGTTGCATGTTCGATCCCATCAATGCACGGTTGGCATCATCATGCTCCAGGAATGGAATCAGTGAAGCACTCAAACCAACAATTTGGTTGGGGGCTACGTCCATGAATTCTACTTCCTCTTTATCGAGTATGGGGAAATCACCGGTTTGACGTGAAACTACTTTTTCTTCCATGAATTCTCCTTTATCACTCAAGGGAGAATTGCTTTGTGCGATCTTAGCAGTATCTTCTTCTTCTGCGCTCAGGAAGGTCAGTTCTTTCATGTTCACTTTACCATTCTGCACTTTGCGATACGGCGTTTCAATGAAGCCCATATCGTTGATGGATGCATGCACACAAAGCGTGGAGATCAATCCGATGTTCGGACCTTCAGGTGTTTCAATGGTACAAAGTCTTCCGTAGTGAGAATAGTGTACGTCACGTACCTCGAAACCCGCTCTTTCGCGGCTCAGACCGCCTGGTCCGAGAGCAGAGATACGGCGTTTGTGGGTAATCTCACTCAGCGGATTCGTTTGATCGAGGAACTGAGAAAGTTGTGATGTACCAAAGAATGAGTTGATAACAGAGGAGAGTGTACGGGCGTTGATCAGGTCAACGGGTGTGAATACCTCGTTATCCCGAACGTTCATGCGCTCACGAATAGTTCTGGCCATACGAGCCAGACCTACGCCGAACTGGGCATAGAGTTGTTCACCCACAGTACGTACCCGACGATTGCTCAGGTGATCGATGTCATCGATCTCGGCTTTGGCATTGGTCAGACGAACCAGGTATTTGATGATTTCAATAATATCCTGCTTGGTCAATACTTTTTTCTGCAGCGGGAAATCAAGACCGAGTTTGCGGTTGATTTTGTAGCGACCTACTTCTCCGAGGTCGTAACGTTTATCGCTGAAGAACAGTTTGTCGATGATACCACGGGCAGTTTCATTATCAGGGGCATCTGCTCCGCGCAACTGACGGTAGATCAACTGTACGGCTTCCAGTTCACTGTTGGAAGTGTCTTTGTTAAGGGTGTTGTAGATGATAGCATAATCTCCACCAACATCTTCACGTTGGATGAAAACACTCTTCACATTCAATTCTATGATGGTAGCTACCGCTTCTTCATCGAGAATGGTATCACGTTCCATCACCACTTCGTTTCTTTCAATGCTCACAACCTCACCTGTATCTTCATCCACAAAATCTTCCACCCATGTTCTCAGAACGCGGGCAGCGAGTTTTTTGTCCAGATGAGCATTGAGTGATTTTTTATCTGCCTTCACTTCCACTGCCATACCGAAAAGCTCGAGAATGTCTTTATCAGTTTCGAAACCTATGGAACGAAGCAGGGTTGTTACGGGGAATTTCTTTTTACGATCGATGTAGGCATACATCACGTTGTTGATATCGGTAGCAAATTCCATCCACGCACCTTTGAAAGGAATCACGCGGGCAGAATATATTTTAGTACCGTTGGGATGGATGCTTTGTCCGAAGAACACACCGGGTGATCGATGCAGCTGAGAAACTACCACGCGCTCAGCACCGTTGATCACGAAGGTACCACGGGGTGTCATGTAGGGTATGTTCCCCAGGAATACATCCTGCACAATGGTCTGGAAGTCCACATGCTCTTCATCGTTACAGCTCAAGCGCAGTTTCGCTTTCAGCGGAACGGCATAAGTCAGACCGCGTTCCATACACTCTTCAATGGTGTAGCGGGGCGGATCGATGAAATAATCCAGGAATTCCAACATAAAGATGTTGCGGGTATCCGTGATAGGAAAGTTTTCCTTGAATACACGGAAGAGTCCCTCCACATTCCTTTTATCGGGTGTGGTCTCTAACTGAAAAAATTCTCTGAATGATTCTAACTGGATGTCGAGTAGGTCAGGAGCTTCTGCCAAATGCTTAGTTTTTCCGAAGCCGACCCTGTTGTGCAATGTAGTTGTTGACATATGTGCGTAAAAGCGTTTTCGAGGGTGTCATTTTGGGTGGGAGGGTATTCTTCAAAAGCACTGGTAATCAAACATATACCAAATTCTCAACTGGAGAGAACCTGCACTATACCCAAATAGCCCAAATAAAGGAACGCAAAGGTAGGAAATATGGGGGAACGGGAAAAACAAATTTTAGACCAAACTCGTTTTTTGTGGAAAATATTTCCCGAAAAAACTTTTTCGCCCTGAAAAGCAAATTAGCCAACAAAATTATACCGGTAGTCTTTAACCAAAACTACCGGTATAATTGAGTTAAACACATTGATAATCATATGGTTTGAGGGCTGGCACCCTTTGACCAAGCATAGATATTCCCCTGATTTACCAAATTCTGGCCCGGTCGGCCGGTTTTCTGTACATCGCATGCTTTTCGGTTACCCCAAAACTGGTGTAAAAGGGATCGAAATTGCTCAATGGACCCAATACCCGGAATTCTTCAGGTGAGTGGGGGTCTGTTGTTATCCTTGTGCGCATTGTTTCAGGTCGGTTTTTTAATCTCCAGGCCTGTGCAAAACCAAGAAAAAATCGCTGATCTGGTGTGAATCCATCAATTTTTTCTTTGCTGCGGGCTTGTGCAGTTAACTGAAACGCATCCCACGCGATTGCAAGTCCCCCGATATCCGCCAGGTTTTCACCTAATGTAAGTTCTCCGTTCACGGGTAAACTATCCAACACACGATAGGTATTGTATTGTTGGATCACGCCCCCTGCCTTTAGCAAGAATTTTGCACCATCGGAGGGTTGCCACCAGTCTTTCAGGTTGCCCTCAGAATCATATTGTCTTCCCTGGTCATCGAATCCATGCGTCATTTCATGCCCGATAACCAATCCTATGGCTCCATAGTTGATGGCATCATCGGCAGAAAGATCAAAGAAAGGTTGTTGAAGTATGCCGGCAGGAAAAACAATTTCATTGAATGTAGGATTGTAATAAGCATTTACGGTAGGTGCTGTCATGCCCCATTCCGTTTTGTCCACAGGCTTGCCGATTTTTCGGATTTCCTCGGCAAAATCATGCCGTTGTATGCTGCGGATATTTTCAAAGAAATTGTTGCGGCTGATGGTCACGTCATCATAATTTTTCCAGACTTCCGGATAACCGATTTTTTTAATGAAAGCACTCAGTTTTTTCTTGGCAGCTGCCTTGGTGGTATCCGACATCCAATCTAATCCGTCTATTCTTTTCTGAAAAGCAATCTGTAAATTATTCACGAGCTCATCCATGCGCTTTTTGGCGGCTGGAGGGAAATACTTCGCGACATATAATTGACCCAATAGATCTTTCAAGCTGCCATCTGTCCACTCCACCATAGTCTTCCAGCGGGCAGGTTGTGTTGCGAGACCGGAAAAAACTTTTTCAAACTCAAATCGGGCATCTCTAAAGGGTTTGCTCAAATATTGTGCATTGCCGGAAATATATGCATAAGCAGCTTTTTGCTTCCATACCTCTATGGGTTCGGATGCCAGCAGTTTTCCCAGAGCTGAATAATAGGCCGGCTGGGAAACGTTGATGCTATCTGTCTGAATACCAACTTGGGTCAACAAATCGGGCCAATTGAGTTGGGGAGAAATCTGTTGAAGTGCTGCCACCGACATCTTATGATAGTTCTTGATAGGGTCGCGTAATTCGACCGGTGTCAGGTGTGACGCTGCAAGCTTGGTTTCCAATGCCAATACTTGCTCTGCCTGTTTTTGTGCAAGAACCGGTTCTGTTCCGGTCAATGTTAAAAAAGTTTGGATGTTCTTCACATATTCCTTGCGTATTTGAATGGAAACGGAATCTGTTTTGGTGTAAGAGTCCTTCTCCGGTAAGTTCAGTCCTGATTGTACCAATACGAGAATGTTCCGGCTACTATTTTTTTCATCAGCGGAAACATAATATCCGATGGGTGAGAAATCATTGGCCTGTTTCATTTCACTCCCCATCAATTGAATCAATTCCTGATAATTTTTTACTGCATAGATTTTTTCCAATACCGGTTTCAATGGTTCATACCCCTTTTTTTCTATGGTAAGGGTATCTAAACCGCTGGCATAAAAATCACCTACTTTTTGCGCAGCAGTTCCTTTGGTATGGTTGGTGGTAGCTGCCAACTCCTCTAAAATAGTGCGCAGACTCTTCAGGTTATTGTCGTACAAAGTATAAAAGCTTCCCCATCCCGATTGATCATCTGGAATTTGGGTGTTTGTCAACCATTTTCCATTGGCGTATTTAAAAAAATTGTCGCCCGGATGAATGGTGGTGTCCATACCTGCCGTGTCGAATGCGGCCTTGGTGGTTGTACCAGAATTTTTACAGGAAGCAAGCCCAATGGCTATGCAGACCACCAGGAAAAAGTTATAGCGTTTCATGTTTTTTTTTCAAATATATACACCGATATGACCCAACCTCCCAATTTTGGATGAACGGCGCTTTTTTGTATACAGGGTGAGGGGCATAAAAAAACCGACCCTGCTTGTGGCGGAGTCGGTTATCATTCGGGAAGTATTAGGAATTACTTGATCTCTACTTCTGCACCGGCTTCTTTCAGCTTTGCAGCCAGATCGTCTGCTTCTGCTTTAGAAACGCCTTCTTTTACCGGCTTAGGTGCACCGTCAACCAGGTCTTTCGCTTCTTTCAGTCCGAGACCAGTCAACTCTTTTACAATTTTCACCACAGTCAGTTTGCTAGCGCCACCGTTAACGAGGATAACATCGAAAGATGTTTTCTCTTCGGCTGCTGCAGCTCCGCCGCCGTCGCCGGCCGCTACTACCACTGCTGCTGCTGCGGGTTCAATACCATAATCTGCTTTCAGAACATCTGCGAGTTCTTGTACTTCTTTCACTGTTAAGCTTACGAGAGCTTCTGCGAGTGCTTTTACGTCTGCCATAGTTTGTAAATTTTTTCCGTCTTCATGTCACCTGGGTGATCCGACGGAGGGTTTAAAAAAATTTTGCCGTTAGGCGGTTATCTGAATGTAAAATTCCAAAGTTGTTTATGCCTCTGCGGGGGCTGTTCCTGCCTGCTTTTCGTGGTGGTGCAATAAAGCAGCCAGTACACGTTTGGCAGGAGACTGCAACAAACCAATAACCTCACCGATGAGTTCATTCTTCGTCTTGATCTTGGTCAGGGCAGCCAGTGAATTATCTCCTACAAATACATCGCCTCCAATGAAAGCAGCTTTCAATACTGGGCGATCGCTGTTGGCAGATTTGCGGAAAGAGCTAATAATCAATGCTGGTTCTTTGGGGTTCTCAGAGAACATCAAAGCGGTTACGCGGTGGAGTGAATCATATACTCCGGCATATTTTTCAGCATCCAGTGCTTCCAGTGCTTTGCGGATCAGGGTGTTTTTGGCAACCTTCATTTCCACTCCCTGTTTGAAGCAGGCACGGCGCAGGTTACTTACTTGCTCTACTGTAAGTGATTCTGTGTCGGTAACGTAGAAGTTGTTGTATTGCCCAAATTTTTCTTTGAGCACTTCAATCACTTCATTTTTTTCTGTCTTGGTCATAACTAATTTTTTTTAGTACCCGGGTCATTTCCGTGTACCAAGGGTACACAGATCGCAGGGATTAGTTGATTAAAGATTTGGTGTCGAGTGCGATTCCCGGACTCATGGTACTGGCCATGCTGATACCTTTCAGGTAGATGCCTTTAGCAGAAGAGGGCTTCAGCTTAATGATAGCATTGATAAGCTCAGCACTGTTTTCAGCAATCTTCTCAGGTGAGAAAGATACGCGTCCGATAGATGCGTGAACGATACCTGTTTTATCTACTTTGAAGGCGATTTTACCACCCTTTACCTCATTAACAGCTGCAGCAACATCATTGGTAACTGTTCCTGTTTTGGGGTTAGGCATCAGGTTACGTGGTCCCAGCACTTTACCGAGTTTACCTATTTTAGGCATTACCGCAGGTGTGGCGATGATAACATCTACTTCAACCCAACCACCTTCAATTTTGGTGATGAATTCGTCCAGACCTACAAAATCTGCACCTGCTTCTTTTGCAGCTGCTTCTTTATCAGGTGTACAGAGTACAAGAACTTTTTTGGTTCTACCGGTACCATGCGGGAGGGAAACGGTTCCACGAACCTGCTGGTCGGCTTTTTTAGGATCCACACCCAAACGGATGTGCAGGTCAACTGAACTATCAAATTTGGTACAGTTGATTTCTTTAACTAAGGCAGAGGCATCCTTGAGGGAATACACTTTGTTTTTATCCACCTTAGTTATTGCTACTTTTCTTTTTTTAGTAAGTGCCATGTGCTAATTTTTTAACAGCCAATGCTGTCAGGTGAATAATTTATTTTTCCCAGGGTGCTTGACCTTCAACAGTTATGCCCATGCTGCGAGCCGTACCAGCTACCATGCTCATGGCGCTGTTTACTGTGAAAGCGTTTAAATCTGACATTTTATCTTTCGCGATCGCCTCGATTTGTTCCCAGGTCACTTTACCCACTTTTTGGCGGTTGCTCTCTTTAGAGCCGGACTGGATCTTGGCGGCCTCCATGAGCTGAACAGCTGCAGGGGCAGTCTTGATGACAAAGTCAAAAGATTTGTCGGTATAAACCGTGATTAATACGGGTACTACTTTACCCATTTTGTCCTGCGTTCTAGCATTGAACTGCTTGCAGAACTCCATAATGTTTACCCCCTTGGAACCGAGGGCCGGTCCAACGGGTGGTGCAGGATTGGCTTGTCCGCCTTTCACCTGCAGCTTTACGAAGCCGGAGATTTCTTTGGCCATGTTGTTCGATTTTATTGGTTTTAGCGTCCTGAAATATATCAGGACTCCCAAATTCAATCATTCTCGTTAAAGAACTTTTGGGGCAGCAAAATTACAGCTTTCGGGTATATCCACCAATTTTTTTAGCCCGGGGCTCAAAAAAAACGCCCCGAAAAGATCGGGGCGCGTAAATATTGTGTGTCTAAGCCATTAACTGATCTTCTCTACCTGCATGTAGCTGAGTTCCACAGGGGTAGAACGGCCGAATATTTTTACAGTAACCTTGAGTTTTTTCTTCTCGTCATTCACTTCCTCGATTACGCCGTTGAAATCATTGAAAGGACCTTCTACGATTTTAATGGTTTCGCCGATAATGAATGGCTCGATCATAGAAACACCCATATCATTCATCTCATCTACCTTACCGAGCATCTTATTTACCTCTGCCTTGCGCAATGAAATGATATTTCCCTTAGAACCCTTTCCATCTGTAAGGAAGTGCATCACATTACTGATGTTACTGATGTGTACCACAATATCGTCTGTCAGTTTACCATCCAATACCTCCAACATCACATACCCCGGAAAATAGTTTTTTTCCCGCATTACTTTCTTTCCGTTCTGCACCTTATATACCTTTTCCATGGGGAGGAAAACCTGGCGAATGATGGTTTGCCAACCACTGCGAATGATGTCTTTATCGAGGTATTCCTTCACTTTCCGCTCTTTCCCACTTACTACACGCAGCACATACCATTTTGTTTCGGGTGCCGGAGGAGCAACATTTTCTACCGCGGGTGAAGTTGTTTCTATCGTATCCATTGTTATTACTTAAAGAGTGAATAAACCAATTTCAGCAGTTGATTGCTGGCAAAATCCATGAGCGATACCATGGCAGTGATGATAATGGTAGCTACCAGTACAATCATGGTGCTTTGCTGGAGATGGTTCCAGGTTGGCCAGGTCACTTTCTCCTGTAATTCCAGGTAGCTTTCCCGGAAATAAGTAGCGATTTTATTCATACGTATCGTTTATCAGTAAGTTGCACGGGCACTAGGATTCGAACCCAGATCAAAGGTTTTGGAGACCTCTACACTAACCGTTGTGCTATGCCCGTATTAAAGCTAAAAGCTATTCCGGAGGGCCGGAACAGCTTTTAGAAATGACTGCAAATATATTGAAAGATTTGCAAACAAACTCCGGGGGGAACCCCGAAACTTATTTTAAGATCTCAGTCACCTGGCCGGCACCCACGGTACGTCCACCTTCGCGGATAGCGAATTTCAGACCTTTTTCCATGGCGATTGGCTGGATCAGTTTAACAGTCAGGTTGATGTTATCACCAGGCATTACCATCTCAGTTCCTGCAGGCAGAGTAACCTCACCGGTAACGTCTGTCGTACGGAAGTAGAACTGAGGACGGTACTTGTTGAAGAATGGAGTGTGACGTCCACCTTCTTCTTTGCTCAGTACATACACTTCACCTTTAAATTCAGTGTGGGGAGTGATAGAACCTGGCTTACAAAGAACCATACCACGACGGATCTGAGTTTTTTCAATACCGCGCAACAGCAGACCGGCATTGTCTCCAGCTTCACCCTCATCCAATAATTTTTTGAACATTTCAACACCGGTTACAGTGGAAGCCAAAGGCGATTCCATCAAACCTACGATTTCAATAGCTTCACCTACTTTCACACGACCACGCTCAATACGACCGGTGGCAACTGTACCACGACCAGTGATAGAAAATACGTCTTCCACACTCATCAGGAAAGGCATATCAACCGGACGGGGAGGCAGTGGAATGTAAGTATCTACAGCATCCATCAGTTCATCGATCTTTGCAACCCATTTTGGATCTTCAGCCAAAGCACCGGTTGCAGAACCCTGGATGATAGGTGTATTATCACCATCGAAACCATAAGAGCTCAACAATTCACGGATTTCCATTTCAACCAGTTCCAACAATTCAGCATCGTCTACCAGGTCAACTTTGTTCATGAAAACAACGATACGAGGTACACCTACCTGACGAGCCAACAGAATGTGTTCTTTTGTTTGTGGCATCGGACCATCAGTTGCAGCAACAACGAGGATAGCACCATCCATCTGGGCAGCACCGGTGATCATGTTTTTCACATAGTCAGCGTGGCCTGGACAGTCAACGTGTGCGTAGTGACGAGCGTTGGTTTGGTACTCAACGTGCGCAGTATTAATAGTAATACCCCTTTCTTTTTCTTCAGGTGCACCATCAATCTCATCATACTTCTTCGCCACATTGCCCATGCCCTTCTTAGACAAGATCATAGTGATAGCTGCAGTCAAGGTAGTCTTACCATGGTCAACGTGACCGATGGTACCTACGTTTACGTGGGGTTTCTCCCGCTTAAAGGTCTCTTTTGCCATTTTTATCGTTTTTTTTGTTTTTTCAATGGTGGTTGCTGGCAACCGGTTTTACATTTTTTTTTGAGTTTTCAGCGCGCAAGGTAATCATTTCCCCGCGATACCGGCCAACTCCGGGCCTTAAATCGTTTTTTTACCGTTTTTCGGTGAAAGCAGAGCCGTTGATGAGAATTGAACTCACGACCTCTTCCTTACCAAGGAAGTGCTCTACCACTGAGCTACAACGGCAATCACTCAGCAAACCAACTGGAGCGGAAGACGAGGGTCGAACTCGCGACCTATAGCTTGGAAGGCTATCGCTCTACCAATTGAGCTACTTCCGCTTGTATTTGTCAACCGGCCGAAACCGGCGAACGCATACCAAAGAACCATACATTGTTCCGGAGAACAATAGAAGTGGGCAGAGCAGGGTTCGAACCTGCGTACTCGTGAGAGAACAGATTTACAGTCTGTCGCCTTTAACCGCTCGGCCATCTGCCCCTGTATGCATCACACGAAGTAAAAAAAACGAACCCGTTCAGATCCGTAACTTCTCTTTATCTCCATGTATGTTGGAGAGCCGAAGATGGGACTCGAACCCGCGACCTGCTGATTACAAATCAGCTGCTCTACCAGCTGAGCTACTTCGGCGTGATTGGTCTACTACTTGCCGGCTTATAACCTAGTTATCAATTCCTGATACCAGAGTAGTCAGCGGCAAAATACAAAGATCTATCCCCTATTTTGGGACGGCAAAGGTAATGGAAAATGTTTTACTGAAAAATTTTCACTACCATAATTTTTTACCTCCAGCCACCCCCACCCCGCTTCCCGGTAGCCGGCTACCTTTTCCATAAAAAAATCGGGCAGCAGGTTAACCCCCTACTACCCGATTTTCTTACCCGCCGGCGGCGGTCAGATCAAGCCCCCATCAGGCGGCCTGCTTCTCTTTTCGGCGCCTTAACTGGTTAATCATCGAATCCATGGCTTTGTCAAAAGATTCTTCAAATTGTTTGGTACTGCTTTTGGCAAAAAAATCGTAGCGGGGAACATGTACCTTAATCTCCACCACCTTGTCTTTAATGTGATGAACTACATTATCCAGCTTGAGAAACACTTCCACTTTTATCAAAGCATCATGGAAAGTGTTGAGTTTGGCTGCCTTTCGAGACACGTACTCAATCAGCTTGGCATCGGCAACAAAGTGCACTGTGTGGATTTGTAAATTCATGGCAAAACATTTTAGGTGAAAAAAATTTCCGGCACCCAGACCCATCATCTGCAGCGAACGGAATGTTAACCGTAAGTTACGCTTTTCAACAGCCAAAAACATGAATAAAATCATGTTTTTACTTTTTCTTGACAATAACCTCAGGCCCGGGGATGGCTCTTCCTGAAAACCTCTTTCAATTGCTCAATACTGTTGTGTGTATATACCTGTGTCGCTGCCAGACTACTGTGACCGAGTAACTCCTTGACAGCCATCAATTCAGCCCCATTGTTCATGAGATGTGTGGCAAAACTGTGCCGCAAAATATGCGGACTTTTCTTTTGAATAGTAGTCACCCTACTGAGGTGTTTCCGAACAACATCATACACCTGCCTGGCTGTCCATTTCTTCCCCCGCGGATGAATAAAAACTTCCGGCACTTCCGCCCATTCAGTCGGACGCTGCCGCAAGTAATCTTCCAGCAACCTTATCAATGCAGGCGACAGGGGAATAATTCTTTCTTTGTTACCCTTTCCCGTTACCCGCATCTGTCGGTTAGCCGGATCGAACTGATCCCGCCGCCAATTGACCAATTCACTTACCCTCAAGCCCGCAGCATACAAAACACACAATATCAGGTACTCTGTTCTCCCCATCCATTCCCGGTCAACCGACAATTGTATCAATAATCTTTGCATATCTTCTTCGGCTACAAAAGAGGGCAAACGCTTTTGCACCTTGGGTGCTATGACCGTTGTCATGGGCGTTCGCGTTACCTCACCCAATTTCATCAGATACCTAAAGTAAGATTGCAGCGTGGAAATTTTCCGGTTAATACTTCTCGAACTAATTCCCTCTTCCTTCAATTCCGCTAACCAGCTTCTAACCATCGGGGTAGTTATTGCAGCAGGAGCCGGCGCATCATAAGCCGACGCCAAATAAGCCGACCATTGAGTCAGATCCAGTTCATAGGAAGTTACCGTATGGGGCGAATAACGTCGCTCATAGCGTAGATAATGGATGAACTTTTCAATGGAAGGATGGGGCATAAAAAAAAGTAGCCTAAAGTTAATAAACTCCGGCTACTTAAATATGTTAGATCGCGCAGTATTACTTGGTTATCTTACCGCTTGCGATGTTTTGCTTGTAGATGGCTTTCAGTACTTCGCCACGACGCACCACAGAGGGCTTAACAAAGGCCTGGCGGCTTCTGAGTTGCAACAAAGTCTTGCTCTTTTCGAATTTCTTCTTGTACTTCTTGAGCGCCTTGTCAATGTTTTCGCAGTCTTTTGAATCGATGATCAGCATAATTATATACCTCCCCGGTTAATTTTAGGAGGGCAAAGATACCATTTCCCGGGAAATTTCCAACTATTGATTCATTTTTAACCCATTTTATCTCTAAAAAGTCCTTTCCACACGTACCTTGCCACCATGTTCACAGGAATTATTGAAAAAATGGGGAAGGTTGTCTCAGTCGATCAACTCGGAACCGGTAAAGTTTTTTGGGTGGAATCACCCCTGGCAGAAGAACTGCGCATCGATCAGAGTTTATCCCACAACGGCATCTGTCTAACAGTGGAGGAAATCAACTCCGGCTGTCACCGGGTAACCGCCATTCTCGAAACCCTGGAAAAAACCAATTGTGGCAATTGGAAAACCGGCAGTAAGGTGAACCTGGAACGTTGCTTGTTGGCAGGTGGTCGCTTCGATGGTCATATGGTGCAGGGGCATGTAGATAGTACCGGCAACTGCATTTCCAGGGTAGACAACAACGGGAGCTGGCTCTACCGATTTTCCTTCCCCGAAAAATTTGCGCCCCTGCTAATTGAAAAAGGTTCAATCGCTGTCAATGGAATCAGTCTTACCTGTTTCGATGTAGATAAATCTTCTTTCTCTGTAGCCATCATCCCCTATACCTTCCAACATACCAACCTAAATGAAGTTGGCCCGGGCGATTCTGTCAACCTGGAATTCGACTTGCTGGGAAAATACCTCCTTCGCAAGTGGAGCCTGGATTCCGAAAAAGATGCTCAATAACGCATCAAACTTTCTTCCCCTGTAATGCTGATTTCACAGAAGCATCCATCATGCGCTCGGCAAAAGGTCGGGTAATTTCATTCAGTTCCTCAGACTTGGCTTGTATCAAATTCTTATCGGTCATCGTGAGCGATAACTGAAGCGCCTGCATGGCTGCGGCGGTGGACTGTATTTCTTCGCTTGTCAGGTCAGCGGCATGTCTGGATATGAATTTTTCTGTAACCTCGAGCAATTGTTCTCCTTCCGTTCGTGCCTCTACCAATGCCCGTTCCTGCATGTCTTGCTGAGCATGCGCAATACTGTCCTGTAACATCTGTTCAATTTCTTCCGAACTCAAACCGTATTGTGGCTTGACTTCAATTTCCTGTGCCACACCACTGCGCAATTCCTTCGCCTTGACAGACAAAATTCCATCGGCATTGATGGTGAAACTTACTTCTACCTTGGGAAGTCCTGCGGGCATGCCCGGAATTCCTTTCAAGTTAAATGATGCTAAACGCCGGTTATCTTTCACCAGATCGCGCTCTCCCTGAAATACGGTGATGCGCATATCACCCTGGCCGTCACGTTGTGTAGTGTATTGTCTGGCTGCAGCACAGGGAATTTTTGAGTTCCGCGGTATGAGTACATCCATCAATCCGCCCATGGTTTCAATGCCCAGGCTCAACGGAGTTACGTCGAGCAACAACAATTGTCGGCTATTGCCTGCCAAAATATCTGCTTGAATAGCCGCACCAATTGCAACAACTTCATCGGGATTGAGTGAATCATTCACAGGCTGCTCAAAGAAATTGCCTACAGCTGCTTTCACAGCGGGCACACGGGTGGATCCGCCCACCATCACTACGGCATCAATATCGGCAATGCTTTTTCCTGCATCCTGCATGGCTTTTCTGCAACAATCAATGGTTGCCGCTACTAGTGGGGCAATCAAATTTTCAAACTCGACTTTACTCAAAGAAAGTTGATGTGATTGCCAGTCGGCAGCAAAATTTTCATGAGAACTGAGGTGGCGCTTCGCTTCCTCTGCCAGCAACCGCAGTTGCTGGAAGGTCTGTTTATTTTGTGAAGCAGCAGCAATGCCGATACCCGTTTGCTGCAGCCAGTGTTGCACGATCAAACGGTCAAAATCATCCCCCCCCAGATATGTGTTTCCATTGGTACTCAGCACTTCAAAAATCCCCTGGGTGATGTGCAAAATAGAAATATCAAAAGTGCCGCCTCCCAGATCATATACTGCTATCGTCTTCTCCTCAGCAGGGTCGAGTCCAATACCATATGCAAGACTGGCTGCGGTGGGTTCGTTAACGATGCGCAATACATCCAATCCTGCGAGTTTGCCTGCATCACGGGTAGCCTGGCGCTGGGCATCATTGAAATAAGCGGGAACCGTGACCACGGCTTTGGTAACGGGTGTTTTGAGAATGTGTTCTGCGCGTGCCTTCAATTCTTTGAGCAGGAGGGAAGACAATTCGATGGGTGAATAGAACTTTTCACCGATCTGCACTTTCACCAACTGATCATCGTCATTATCGATGACTTTGTAGGTAAAAAAATCAGCATGCGCCCGAATGTCATTGTAATTCTTACCCATCAATCGTTTGGCACTGAAGATGGTGTTGGCAGGATCAGTTTCCAGGTATGCTTTTGCTGCGTCTCCCACTTCCACATTTCCAGCAACATCAAAATGTATTACGCTGGGCACAAGACTACTGGAATTGTGTTCCTTCAATGCCACGGGTTGTCTGCTTTCCGGATGCAGAATAGCGATCAGACTATTGGTGGTGCCTAAATCAATACCAACAATCATTTCTGGTTGCTGCAAACTGCCGGTGGCGATGTTAATGGGAATCCTTGCCATAATGAAGTGCTTCAGTGGGTGCGCAAAGTTATAACACCGAACAGGTGCTTTGGTTGCGAGATGAGGAAAAGCTAGTCAAATCGTACCACCCTGGTCTTGCTGAGATAATCGTGCAGGGTCATTCCCAGAAAAGGCAGAAAAAAGAGGTCTGGAAGGAAGAGCCTTACCAGTGATCGGATGAAAACTGCTCCAATGCCGGGTTTCCGCCCCTGTTCATTGACAACTTTAGTCATGCTGACCATTTTACCCGGGGTGCGACCTGTGAACGATTCCCAGAGAAAATAGTAGAGGAAGAGAAATCCAAAGAAAAACCAGCCAAAATTCAGGGGCATATATCCCCAGTAAAAAACATACCAGTTCCAGAAACGCATCAACAGCACAGCCACTATAAAAATGAGGAGGGTATCGACAAGGAAATTCAGAATGCGGGTGCCTTCACCGGTTGTTTTCATGGCTGCAAAGTTAGGCAAGTTGTTGTTCCCCCGTGCCTCAATGCATTCATTCCTTACTTTTGCCCTATGAACAGTGAAATCAATCTCATCAATGAATTGCGCTGGCGCGGGATGTTACAGGATTGTATGCCCGGCACAGAGGAATGGCTGAACAAAGAAAAAATTACCGGTTATGTAGGCTTCGATCCAACATCCGATAGTCTGCACATTGGCAGTCTTGTTCCCATTTTACTGCTGGTTCATTTACAAAGAGCAGGACACCGTCCGGTTGCTTTGGTAGGAGGTGCTACCGGTATGGTGGGAGACCCCAGCGGAAAAAGTGAGGAAAGAAATTTACTAGATGAAGCTACGCTGCAGCAGAACCTGGAGGGCATTCGACAACAGCTTGCCCGCTTTCTTGATTTTTCTTCCGAACAGCCCAATGGTGCTTTGCTGGTCAATAACTACGATTGGTTCAAGGGAATGGAATTCCTCACTTTTATTCGGGATGTGGGGAAACACATCACTGTCAATTATATGATGGCGAAAGACAGTGTGAAGAAGCGGCTCGATTCTGAGCAGGGCATGAGTTTCACAGAATTCACTTATCAGTTGGTACAGGGCTATGATTTTTATTGGTTGTGTACCCATCACAATTGTCGCCTGCAAATGGGAGGAAGTGATCAGTGGGGAAATATGGTCACCGGTACAGAATTGATACGGAAAAAAGGGGCCGGTGATGCTTATGCACTTACCTGTCCGCTTATAACCAAAGCAGATGGGGGAAAGTTCGGAAAAACCGAGAAGGGGAATGTCTGGCTCGACCCGGCAAAAACCAGCCCCTACCAATTTTATCAGTTTTGGCTCAACGCTGCTGATGAAGATGCGGAAAAATGGATCAAAATTTTTACACTGTTACCTGAATCTGACATTACGACCCTCATCGAATCACACCGTCAACAACCCGAGGCGAGAGCATTACAACAGCGACTGGCACTGGAAGTAACCGCCTTTGTACATGGTAAAGAAGTGTTGGAAAGCATACTGGAAACTACCCGTGGATTTTTTGGTGGCGACGCTGTCAATTTCATTCAAAATACAAGTCCGGATGTGTTAGAAAAAAGCGGTTTGCCCACTTTGCCCTACGCTGGAGAATGGCCTGTGAATGTGGTCAGTTTATTGGCTGCAGCTGGTGTCTTACCAAGTAAGGGGGAAGCGAAAAAATTGATCCAGGGTGGAGGTGTCAGCATCAATGAAAAAAAAGTAACCGATATTCAAACGATGATTGGTGATGCTGATTTGTTGAATCACCAGTATCTTTTGGTACGACGGGGGAAGAAGCACCTTGATTTGATTGTTCGGCAGTCCTGACTTCATCAAAATGCCGACTTATTAATTTGTTAGCGTCTTTGTGAAGACGGAGTTTTATAGCAGTTCCATTTATTCGAAGAACACTTTTCGATTTATACGAAAAAACTACCAACCGAATCACTGAATACTCCTGCTTTTGCAAAAACACTTTTATGAGTGGGTTGAATTCTTATTATCAAGCAATTTTTACTGTTTGATTAAGCAACTCCACATTGAAATTTATCTTTGCGTTCAGTGCTTTAAATACTTTTATTATCGTTTCAAATCTTGCATCTGTCAAACTATTTTCAAGTTTAGAAATCTGAGCTTTTTGAACACCAACAAGTCGTCCAAGTTCTTCTTGTGTTAAGTTGCGTTCTAGGCGTGCTTGTCTTATTGCTTCTCCTAGCAAGTCAAGTCGCAACTCGTTTTCAAAAGCTTCTCGCTTTGGTGTCCCTCGTTTACCGATGTGTTTATCTGTAATCTCTTCTAAGCTGTAAGTTTTTAATGCTTGCTTTTTCATTTTCAATTGTCTTTAAGTTCAAAATATTTTTTTCTTGCCCGTTCTGCTTTTTCTAAGTCACCTTGTGGAGTTTTATCTGTTTTCTTTATTATTCCGTGTGTTGATATTACAATGGTGTCGGTCTTTTTTGATTTGTCCCAAAAAGCAAACAGTCTGTACTGGGTTTTATTGAACAGTGTTCTAAACTCCCAAATGTCTTCAGTCAACTTTTTGAAAAGCTCTTTATCATTTGAAAACCTTGCTTTTGTGATGTTGTAAATGATTTTTTCTCTCACCTTCCCGTCAAGGTTGTCAAGGAACTCCGAAGCTTCTTTTAAAAACTCAACCTCAAATTTTGGTGCTTGCACTTCTTAAACGTTTTTGCAAAGATAATTGTTTCCTTATCAGGAAACAATTTTTCTGTTGTACTATCCACGCTTACCGCTAAGATGGATGTTCCCGGGAGGGACGTGTGTTAAGGAATACTTTGAATGACTTTCCACATTTCCGATGCTACCAGTAGGTTCCCTGCGGCATTGAGATGAACGCGGTCGGTGGTGAGTATACCCGATTCTTTATTCAGTGGGTTGTTGGCAAGGTTGTATTGAATAAAGTTTCTGCGCAGGTCGACCAGGGGTAGTTGCCGGTTAGCGCAAAAATCCCGCAGCCATTGACTGTACAAGTTCAGATCGCCATCTTGCTGATTCGAATGATCGGTTCGCTCGCCAATTACTGCGGGTGTGCAGACAATGACTTTGACGCCCGCTGCCTGCAGCTTATTCACTACAGCCTCATAAAATCGACCAAACTTGTTGTAATCAGTGCCTGTCCCGCTGCTTGCCTTGTGCCAGACGTCGTTCACCCCCACATAAATGACTACAATATCCGGACGCTTTTTGAGTACATCATCTTCGATGCGCAGATAAAGATCATAGATTTTATTACCGCTAATTCCGGCTCCAACCAGTTCATATTGTCCAGACTTATTCGCAGCTGCGATGATAGAGTCCATTAGCCGGATATAACCACCCGGTTTAACGGCGGCTTCGGTAATGGAGTCTCCAAAGAAAATTACTTTCTTTTTAGGGGGCTGTAAAAAGGAGCTGGTTGTCAAAAGGATGGCTATCAGAGCGGCAAAATAGATAGGTTTCACGGAAAATCGTTTGAGATGCTAATATTAAGTTTTTTCAGCTGAATTCAGGTGGGAGGGGGTGATAATATGCTGCATTCCAATAAGATTTGGAACAATTCTTTGGCTATTGTATTTTTGCACCCCGAACAAAGCCTTTTGGGCTGAATTCAAGGATTGCCTGATAGTATAAGGGTAGTACGACAGATTTTGGTTCTGTTTGTCTTGGTTCGAATCCAGGTCAGGCAACAATACAGAAAAATAAGTGGTCGATTTTCGACCACTTATTTCATTTTAGGGGGTTCTACAAGCTATTTTTCCCCCTTTTCGTACGCTTACTTTGAGTGAAATTCTTCCCTTTTGAAGTCAAATTTTACAATGAAATGTTACCTTTAAACTCTATTCGTGAATTGATAAATCCATTATAACGATGGCAAATTTTATTTCAGCATTGGTTCTGAACTTCATTTTAATATTCCTATCTATTTCTCTAACCAATACCTTGTACACGAACAAGTTGATTGATAAATCAAATAGAAACTCTCTTATTCTTTTATCCGTTTGCATTCCAATCGCAGGTCTCATCACACTCGCCCTGAAATACAAAAGATTGATAGCTCATCTGGCGAAATTGAAAGATTTGAAAACGAATTAGTTAGAGGCCACTGAATTCCGGTGGTTTTTTTGCCAGCTTCGTCCTGCTGACAAGATCTCTTTCACCGCACAACTGTTCACTTGCCATGATTAAATTTTGTAATTTTACCCCATGAAATTCGTTGCATGGGTTTTGGCATGGGTCATTTTTCTCCTCAGCATCAAGCCGGGAGCAGATTCATTGCTGCTTACAAGCACTAACCAGGAAATAAGTTGCTGTGACGAAGCATGCACAGCACCAACTTCCAATGCAGAAAACTTACCCCTGAACAGTTCCAACAATTGCCATTGCAACCCTTTTCAAGGTTGTAGTGCATATGACATGACTTGCTTTTACACTGTACTAACAGATACGTCTTTCGAACAGGCAGTCACCATCAAAAAATCAGGTTATATCTTTCCTGTCTCCTCCCCTTACATCACCGATTGCTGGCGCCCTCCGAATTTTGCTGGTTGCATTCTCTAGCCCCCGAATCCAGTGGATTGCGGAATGAATTATAGTACCAACCATCAATCAAAACAAAATGAAAATACTTATATCCTCTATCATGGCACTGGCCATGTTATCTTTTACTGTTCCTGCCAATGCTCTTGCTCAGTTGCCTCCTGCCGGTGTACAAGATCCAAAGATCAGCCAAATCAAAGTAAAGGGCATCACCTGCGCCAGCGATGTCAAAACGATTGCTTCCAACATTGAAAAAATGAAAGGAGTGATCTCCTGCAAACCGGGAAAGCAAGGAACTACGACCACGTTTGAAGTAAGGTTTGACAATTCAGTAGTGACTGAAAAAGAGATTCATGCCACCATTGAAAATACTGCCGGCTGCGAAAATCCTCAGGATCGTCCCTACAAGGTTAAGTTGTAAAGGAACAGCATTGTTCAACTGAAGTTTCCAATCAAAGACAATGAAAAAAATTCATTTCATTGCAGCAGCTTTGTTTCCACTAAGCGTTGCAGGACAAACGATATCGGGGAAGGTTACCGGCAAAGGGAATGAACCATTGGCAGGTGCCAGTGTGCGATGGCTGGGTAGCAAGACAGGCATCGTTACCAATGAAAAAGGCACCTTCCAAATTGCTAAAGCCGGTAAATCAGACAATAAGTTGATAGCAACATTCGTCGGCTACTTACCCGATACCCTTTCGATTTCTACCCAAAACAACATCGTATTCACTTTAAAACTCGCCAATGAACTCTCGGCTGTAGTGGTAGAGGGACAGAGATATGGTGTACTGATATCCGATACGAGACCCATCAAAACAGAACAAATCACTGCAACCGAATTGAAGAAGGCTGCTTGTTGTGATCTGGCCGGCTGCTTTGAAACTCAGACAACCGTTCAGCCGCAGACAACCAATGTGGTTGTCAACTCGAAAGAGTTACGCATATTGGGACTTGCAGGAGTGTACAATCAAATTCTGGTAGATGGATTCCCCCTGATACAAGGCTTAACCTATACTTACGGAATAAGCAGCATTCCCGGAACACTGGTCAACAACATATATGTCGCCAAAGGTGCGAACAGCGTTTTACAGGGATTTGAAAGTATCAGCGGACAAATCAATGTTGAAACCAAAGAACCAGACAGAGGCGAATCAATGCTGCTGAATGCCTACATGAATAATTTTGGTGAGAGACACCTGAATGGCAATTTTTCTTTCCGAAAAAAGAAATGGAGCAATATGACCACCGTTCATATGGTTCAGCCGGCGAATAAAATTGACAGAGATGATGACCAGTTCCTCGACCTCCCTTTGTTAACCCGTTACCTGATAAGTAATAAATGGAAATACGGAAACGAAAACGCCTGGGGGCTTCATAGCAGGGTAGGCATCCGTTATTTACAGGAAAAACGGATTGGGGGACAAATACCATTTGAGCCCACCAAAGACAAGGGAAGCAACAAGGTCTACGGACAATTTGTTAACCTGAATCAGCCGGAGATTTGGACAAAGACAGGTTATCGCTTCAACGACCAACACAGCATCACCGGATTTGTTTCGGCTTTTCAACAACAACAGGAATCATTCTTCGGAACAGTGAAGTACGATGCAAGACAAAACAATTTCTACGCCAACCTGCAATATGAATTGCGATATGGTAACAATGACCTGAAAACAGGTATCAGCTTTCGGCACCTGACCCTGCGGGAAAACGTAAACTTTACCGACACCCTGCCCATCAGAACTTACCCGGGGAATTACCACCGGACAGAAAATATACCCGGCATATTTGCTGAGAATACCCTCAGAATGTTCAATGACCGCCTGACCTGGATTGCAGGTATTCGGGCAGACCAGCACAACCAATTTGGTATGTACGTCACACCAAGAACACTGATCAAATACGACGTAACACCCCGACTGATCTTACGTGCCAACATCGGAACAGGATGGCGAACTGTCAATCTTTTCAGTGAAAACATCGGTCTTTTGGTCAGCTCCAGAAACATCATATTCAGTGAGGCCTTGCAACCGGAAAGAGCTTTGAACATGGGCATCAACTTAACCCATAAGTTCGAATCAAACAACAAAAACATAACCGGATATATCAGCGCAGACTTTTATAGAACGAATTTTCACAATCAGGTGTTTCCGGACTACGATACTGATCCCAGCAAGGCGATCATTCAAAATTTTTACGGAACAAGTATCAGCAATGGATTTCAAACAGAAGTGTACCTGAACTTCTCGCAACAATTCGAAATCAAAACCGGCTTCAATTTCCTCGATGTATATCGCATTGAAAAGGGCGAAAAACGCTTGTTGCCTTTCAATCCCAGACACAAGGTTCTGAATACAATCAGCTATCAGCCCCTATCCAAAAAATATCATTTTGATATGAACATTCACTGGTATGGACAACAAAGACTACCGGATACCCGATCGAACCCAGTTGCTTTTCAAAGACCTGATTTTTCCCAACCCTTTACGTTGGTCAATGCCCAATTCACCTACAATTTCAAAACAATTGAATTGTATGGTGGCTGTGAAAACATTTTTGATTTCCGGCAAAGACAACCCATTATCAGCTGGCAGAATCCATTTAGTCCCTTTTTCGATACCTCTTCCGTGTGGGGGCCAACAAGGGGTAGAGAAATGTATGTGGGGGTGAGATTCAAAATAGATAAATGAAAATTTACATTCGGCTTGTAGCCTCGACCAATTGCTTTTCATCACTTTTACAGGTAGTATGAATTAATGCCTTTATTTAACCTCTCGTTGTTCTTAAAATTCATTGAATTTCAAAAACCATTAAACCTTCCATCCCGACCCTCGTCCAATTAGAAATCTTTATTCATGAGACACCTGATTTGGATAACCTTACTTCTTTTTTCCTGCAAAAAGGAAAACACAGCGGAGACACCTGCCACTTCCCGTGAGAACAGAAAGATTACTTATAACAATCAGACCATTGATATCATTTTAGAAAAGCCCGCTGCAGCATCTGCAGATGTACTGATGGTCTTTCATGGTTCGGTAGCTTTTGACAGAGATTTGATGACAGCTGCCAACACTACCCTGGATCAATTCAAGAACATCCTCGACAGAAAAGACATGATGATCATCAGTGTTATCTATCCCCAGGAGAATGTTTTATTGGGTGATAACATCGTAGTGGGTGAAGCAGCTTTGCTCTGGTTAAAGAACAAGGCTTCACAGGAACTGGGAATTCAGGTAAAGAAGATTTTTTTAGGTGGTCATTCCCAGGGAGGATACATGGTCACGCGCCTGAACACCCTGCATGCAACCAATGGGGTTATTGCCAATGCACCGGGACCATTCAACCTCGTTTATCGATGCGGGCTGGAAGAAGCAGGAACAGCTCAGGCCAGCAGCTTTTGTACCCGACTGAGAAATACATACGGAATAACCACCAGCAACCCTGCGGCATATTTTAACCGCTCGCTACTGAATTTCACCAAAGGTTTCAAGTCGGATATCATTTTCTTTCAGGGACTGAATGACTCACCCATTCAAATGTATTCCTGGCCGGTCTTCAAACAAGAAGTACAAAACTGTAGTACCTGCCAGCAGGTACAGATAGTTGAAATACCGGGGGGAGAGCATCCTGCCCTCTTTGAAATCCCTTCAGCCAGAGCACCCTTCAATAACTTCATCAATTCCCGCTGATCCATTCTGTAAAATCAACGACCACTGCGGCTGTTCAGTCAGATTTGATTAATTTCGGTACTGATTTTCATCTACAACCTAAGTTGCTATGTCCGAAATAATCATTCCTCTAATTTCACTGATTGCCCTGGAGGTTATACTGGGCATTGACAACATCATTTTCATTTCAATTCTGGCAGATAAACTGCCGGAAGAACAAAGAGGTAAACTCCGCTTTTGGGGTATCGGACTTGCCCTCGTGATGCGACTGGCATTATTGGCAGCCATATCCTGGATACTGAAGCTAGACAAAACTCTTTTTACAATTCAGGACATTGATATTTCCGGCAAAGGAATCATTCTAATTCTGGGTGGCTTATTTCTTTTATATAAAAGCACCAAAGAAATTTACCACAAAACAGAACTTCACAGCAATTCACCCAATGTTCCACGAGAGCAGAGTTTTAGGAAATTATTATCAGAGGTAATTTTGCTGGACCTGGTCTTTTCGGTTGACTCTATCATTACTGCAGTTGGAATGGTGCAAGAGTTGTGGGTAATGTACACGGCTGTGATTGTAACCGTGATCATCATGCTGGTAGCAGCCAAACCCATCAGTGAATTTATTCGCCAACATCCCTCTTTCAAAATTCTGGCATTGTGTTTTCTGATGATGATTGGTGTCGCCTTGCTGGCGGAAGGCCTTCGCTTCGAGATACCCAAAGGATACATCTATTTCTCTATGGCATTCGCCTTCCTAGTAGATATTATTCAGATGAAAACAGTGAAACAAAAGCAGGCATAGTGCCATGGCTGTTTTTCCAACTCTTCATCTCTCGGAATCTTCATACACCTGTCATCTTTGTTCTATGAAAAGAAAATTATTTACAGCTTTTTGCGGTCTACTTTTATTCTCTGTTGCATTTTCCCAAATTACGGACAAAGCAAAGCTGGATGAATATTTTAATGTACTGGAGAAGAACAACAAGTTCATGGGATCGGTGTCCGTATCGAAAAATGGAATCACCCTCTACCAGCGATCGATAGGTTTTGCTGATGTAGAGGGCAATAAAAAAGCCAACGAGGCATCAAAATACCGCATAGGTTCCATCACGAAAACATTCACTGCCGTTCTGGTGATGAAGGCGACAGAAAAGAATCTGATCCGACTGGACCAAACGATTGAAAGCTTTTTCCCTTCCATAAAAAACGCTTCAGCAATAACAATCAGACACTTGTTGAGCCACCGAAGCGGCATACACAATGTCACAGATGAAAAAGATTACCTAACCTGGAATACACTGCCCCAATCAGAACAAATGATGATGGAGAGGCTGAATCGTCTCAACAGCGATTTTGCTCCTGATAGCAAATTCAGTTACAGCAATTCCAATTATATATTACTGACATTTTTACTCGAAAAAGTTTTCAAAGAATCTTATCCTGCACTGGTAAAAAAACACATCATTGATACCATCGGATTGAAAAACACTTCTTATGGTGCTACCATCCAAGTGAGTAAGAATGAATGTCAATCCTATACCTACAAAAATGGCTGGAAGAAAGAATCGGAAACTGATATGTCGATACCACAGGGTGCAGGTGCCCTGGTAGCCAGCGCATCTGATCTCAACCAGTTCAGTGAAGCATTGTTCAACGGAAAACTATTGCAACCACAAAGTATTGCCGAGATGACTCAGTGGAAAGACAATGTAGGATTGGGACTATTCATCATTCCCTTTTACAATAAAAAAGGGTATGGACACACGGGTGGCATAGATGGATTTAGTTCCGTTTTCTCCTATTTCCCTCAAGATAAAATTGCTTATTCACTAGTATCCAATGGAACGAACTACACCATTAACAATATATCCATTGCAATTCTGAGTGCAGTTTTTGACAAACCCTATGACATTCCTTCCTTTACTGCTTTTGAAGTATCGCCGGAAGAACTGGACCAATATGTAGGTAGTTATTCCACCACTTCACTTCCTGTGAAAATTTCTGTGCGAAGAGAAGGAAAGCTGCTGCTCGCGCAGGTGACAGGTCAACCGTCTTTCCCATTGGAACCCACTGCAAAACATAAGTTTGAGTTTAACCAGGCAGGTGTGAAAATGGAATTCGATCCGGAAAAGAAAAGTATGATTTTACTCCAGGGTGCCGGAAAATACGCTTTCACGAAAGAGTAAAAAAAGAAAAGTCGGCAGGGAGACCCCTATCACTGCATTTGCTGCCAACAGGCTTGTAATGCCTCTTTCCAGTTTCTGGGCTTAACTCCAAAATCAGCAGATACCTTAGTAGTATCTAAAACAGAATAGGAAGGTCGTTTAGCTGGTGTTGGAAAGTCCGAACTTGGAATTGGATGAATGTCGCACACCAGACCCGCTAGATCTCGAATGGCACAGGCAAATTCATACCAGGTAATATCTCCCTCGTTGCTAAAATGATATGTACCACTATGTGTATTTCCTGTTTTCCACTCCTGAATAATTTGCAAGATAGCTGCAGCCAGATCAGCAGCATAGGTCGGACAACCCCGTTGGTCATTCACCACTTTGATCTCCGAGCGCTCGCTCATCAACCGCAACATGGTCTTCACAAAATTATGCCCGTAAGAACTAAACACCCAGGAAGTACGAATGATAACGGCAAATGCATTGGACTTCCGAATCAACTCCTCTCCCATCCACTTGGTATAGCCATAATGATTGACAGGTGCTGTTGCTTCATCAACACCATAAGGTGAAGTACCTTGTCCGTTAAACACATAATCGGTAGAAACATAAATCAGCCGGGTATGATATTCATTGCACAAGCGTGCGATCTCTCCGGTAGCAGTTGCGTTGATGAGGAAAGCGAGGTCTTTTTCCTGTTCGGCTTTATCTACAGCGGTATAAGCACCCCCATGAATAAAATAGGCAGGTCGGTGGGTAACAAAAAAATTCTCCAGCAATTCCGGCTTCGATAAATCCAACTGCTCCCTGTCGGTAAATAAGAGGCGATCAGAAAAAGATACATCACGACAGGCGCGTTGCAATTCTTGTCCCAATTGACCGGCTCCTCCCGTTACCACTATCAATCCTTCCTGCATGGATTAAAAAGTTAAGTTTAAAATTCTTTGGGCTTTTTGCTCCATTCCTCCTGCGGCAGAGAACGGAAATAATCATATGTGATTTGTAATCCCTTCGACCGGTCGACAGTAGGTTGCCAGCCAAGTATTTCTTTCGCACGTGTAATATCCGGGCGGCGCTGCTTTGGATCATCTACCGGCAGTTCCCTGAATTCGATCTTCACTTTAGATCCGGTAAGTTTTAGTACCTCTTCAGCAAATTCCAACAAGCTGATCTCATGGGGATTACCAATATTCACAGGCATCGTGTAATTGCTTTTCAGCAATCGATATATTCCTTCTATCAAATCATCTACATAGCAGAAAGAGCGGGTCTGACTTCCATCGCCGAATACAGTGAGGTTTTCACCACGCAGTGCTTGTCCAATAAACGCAGGTAATGCACGTCCGTCATTGAGCCGCATGCGCGGACCATAGGTATTGAATATTCGAACGATTCGGATATCCACTCCATGAAAAGTATGGTACGCACGCGTGATGGATTCCATGAATCGCTTGGCTTCATCATAAACGCCACGAGGACCAACAGGATTAACATTGCCCCAGTAATCCTCATTTTGAGGATGCACCAGCGGATCACCATATACTTCGCTGGTAGATGCTACCAGAATCGTTGCTTTCTTTTCCTTGGCCAAACCCAAACAATTGTGTGTTCCCAATGCACCCACTTTGAGGGTTTGTATGGGAATCTTCAAATAGTCAATCGGACTCGCAGGGGAAGCAAAATGGAGAATATAATCTAAAGGACCGCTAACATGAATGAACTTGGTAACATCATGGTGATAGAAATCAAATTGAGGTAACTCAAACAAATGTTCTATGTTGCGCAAGTCCCCTGTGATGAGATTGTCCATACCGATTACATGGTATCCTTCCTTGATGAATCGATCACAAAGATGTGACCCGAGAAAGCCGGCTGCACCGGTGATGAGTACTCTTTTCATAGATACAATTTTATCAGGCGGCATCGGTTCCACGTCCGACACTTTCATAATGATACCCCATTGATTTCATTTGTTTCACATCGAATAAATTTCTGCCATCGAAGATCACCTTGTTGTTGATGGTATTTGATATCCGATCAAAATCGGGTGTTCTGAATTCACTCCATTCTGTAGCGATCACCAATGCATCAGCTCCTTCCAATGCCTGGTAAGGATTCGACGCATACTGAATGGTATCACCTAATAGTTTTTTTACATTGTTCATGGCTTCCGGATCAAAAGCCATGATGGTTGCCCCTTCAGCAGTGAGGGCTTCTATCAAATGCAGGGCAGGCGCCTCACGTATGTCATCTGTATTCGGTTTAAAAGCCAATCCCCACAGCGCCAGACGAACTCCCTTCAGATTATTTTTAAAATATTGACGGATTTTGGGAATCAAATGTTTTTTCTGCCGCTCATTCACTGACTCTACTGCCTTCAGAATACTAAAATCATAGTTCACTTCCTCCGCAGAATGTATCAGTGCCTGTACATCTTTCGGGAAACAACTTCCTCCATAACCAATGCCGGGGAACAAGAAACGCTTTCCTATCCGCTCATCGCTTCCGATACCCCTTCTCACCATATCTACGTCTGCCCCCATGCGCTCGCACAGCTGGGCAATCTCATTCATGAAAGAAATTTTTGTTGCCAAAAATGAGTTGGCAGCATATTTGGTCAATTCTGCAGACTTCTCATCCATGAAAATCACCGGATTGCCCTGACGAACAAAGGGAGCATACAAATCACTCATGATTTGGCGGGCACGATCGGAACGGGTGCCGATTACAACACGATCAGGTTTCATAAAATCATCAACTGCTACACCTTCCCGCAAAAATTCCGGATTGCTCACTACATCAAATGCTCCCTTGTATCGGGCAGCAATGGCATTGTGAACTTTTTCGGCTGTACCTACTGGAACAGTACTTTTATCAACAATCACTTTGTAATCTGTTAGCAATCCACCTAACTCACCTGCAACCCCCAATACATACCGAAGATCGGCAGATCCATCCTCTCCGGGCGGAGTAGGCAATGCCAGGAATATGATCTGTGCCTCTTCAATTCCCTCTTGTAAACTGGTAGTAAATTGAAGCCTTCCTTCCCGCAGGTTGCGTAAAAATATTTTTTCCAATCCCGGCTCGTAGATCGTAATCTCGCCAGCACTAAGTTTTTTAACTTTCTCCGCATCAATGTCTACACAAACAACTTTGTTGCCGGTTTCTGCAAAGCAAGTGCCTGTTACCAATCCAACATATCCTGTACCAACTACAGCAATTTTCATGAAATAAATTTTAACTAAGGAAATTATTAACGTGACGGGTGATCCATTCCAATTGCTCCTCTTCCATTTCAGTATGCACCGGCAAAGAGATAACACGCTCTGTCAACCAGTCTGTGATAGGCATATCCGGTAAGTTATCACTATTGCCTGCAAACATGGGCTGGCGATGACCGGGAACGGGATAATAAATCATGGAGGGAATCTGGTTTTCCGATAGGTATTTAGCCAGATCATCTCTGTTGGCGTCGTTTATGATAAGTGTGTACTGGTGAAATACATGTGAACTATAGGGAGCCACAACTGGCGTTTGAATATGCGGATTACCTGCGAATGCGCGGTTATAATAATCCGCAACCTGCTGTCTCGACTTATTATAAGCATCCAGGTGCCTTAGTTTGATGCGCAGTATGGCTGCTTGAATAGAATCAAGTCTTGAGTTACAACCTACCCGCTCATGGTAATAGCGTTTTTGTTGACCGTGGTTAGCAATCATGTTCAGTTGATGGGCCAGCTCAGCATCACGCGTAAAAATAGCTCCACCATCTCCAAAAGCACCCAGGTTTTTGCTAGGATAAAAAGAAGTTGTACCGATGGTTCCCAGGGTACCGGTTTTATAAACATTACCATCAGAGGAAGTATAATCACAACCAATGGCTTGAGCATTGTCTTCTATCACATAGAGTCCGTGTTCCCGGGCAATTTGCAGGATGGCATCCATAGGAGCAGCATGTCCGTATAAATGAACCGGCACAATGGCTTTTGTACGGGGTGTTATCGCTTTGCGCAATGCCTCCGGATCCATACAGAAAGTGCGGGGATCAACTTCCACAAATACAGGCCGCAGGCGCAAGAGAGCCACCACCTCTGTCGTTGCTATATAGGTAAACGAAGGAGTGATCACTTCATCTCCCGGCTCGAGTCCGAGTGCCATCATTGCGATTTGGAGGGCATCGGTACCGTTGGCACAAGGGATGGTATGCACCCCACCCATATAAGTACCCAGTTCAGCAGCAAACTCCTTGACCCACTTGCCGTTGATATAAGCAGCACTGTCGAGTACTTCCTGGATGGCAGCATCCACCTCTGTTTTTATGTGCAGGTATTGGGTTTTGGTATCTACCATCTGTATCGATCGCATGGGCCTTGTTGTTAGAGCGGCAAAATTAGTACAAATAAGCCATTGCAGTAGTTGGTATCAGACAGGTGGGCAACAGCAGCCTGCTTTAAGATTTTATTGAGTATTTTCACACTTTAACCCTCCTTATGCTGTTGTACCGGATTTTTTTACTGCTCTATCCGTTGGCAGCCCGCCTGGCAGGATTTTTCAATATAAAGGCTCGAAAATGGACAAAAGCACAGGCAGCAGCCCTGAATGAAATAGAACAATGGCAGCCAAAACGGCCCGTCATCTGGATGCATTGTGCCTCCCTCGGTGAGTTTGAACAGGGACTACCCGTATTGCAGGCCATCAGAAGAGAATACCCCGGTTATGCAATACTGCTTAGTTTTTTTTCTCCCTCAGGATATGAACCCTGCAGCCAACATCCCATTGCAGATAAAGTTGTTTACCTGCCGCTCGACGGTCCCCACACAGCTAAAAGATGGATCAATAGTATACATCCTGCGCTGGTTATTTTTGTCAAATATGAATTTTGGTATTTTTACTTGCAAGCGCTTCACAACCGAAATATTCCGGTTTTACTGATTGCCGCCATCTTTCGTTCCTCCCAACCCTTTTTTCACTGGTATGGAGGATTGTATAGAAAAATGCTCGCTTTCTACCACCACATACTGGTGCAAGACCAGGCATCTGCCGATCTGCTGGCAACCCTTGCTGTTTCCGTCCCTGTTGTGGTTGCCGGTGATACCCGTTTCGACCGGGTCTTACAAATAGCACAGAACCCTATTACCTTCCCAGCTATCGAAACACTCATACAGGGAAAAAAGGTTTTTGTTGCCGGCAGTACCTGGCCGGAAGATGATAAGGCACTCCGGCACTTTGTGAGCAATACTCCTGAAGTCTTTCACATCATCGTACCCCACCTGACAGATGCAGCAACTATTGAACGCTGCCTTCAAACTTATCCTGATTCAATTAGCTATTCAGAATGGCAAAAGAAAGGGATGACTTCACAAGCCAACATGTCCGGCCAATACAAGACACTCATTATTGATACCATCGGTATGTTAAGCAGCCTCTATCGACATGCAACAGTAGCTTATGTAGGAGGCGGCTTTGGTGCGGAAGGTATTCACAATGTGCTGGAAGCAACCGTTCACGGTATACCAGTTGTAATTGGTCCTGTCTATGATAAATTCAGAGAGGCAGTTGAATTGGTGGAAAGAAAAGGAATTTACGTTGCGGCTACTGTTATCGAACTGGATGCACATCTTCTTCGCTTATTGAAAGATGAAAACTTGCGTTCATCTACCGGGGAAACAGCCAAAAAATATACAAGAGAAGGAGCAGGTTCTGCGGATAAAGTAATTCAGATCATTCAGGCAAAACGTCTTCTCACGAGATGATCGAATGACTGGACTACCGGACAATTGTCTTTCCAGCCCAATTTGATTTTTAATTCCCGCTCAATCCAAAAACGTGCTTCCGGAAAAATGGAAAATCCCTGAATGGTTTTGAGGCTTCTTTCAAACATAACTTCATCACCACGGAATAACTCATGTATGAAAAGAAATCGGTAGCGGGGACTGATAGCTCTTTTCAGGTCTTTAACAGGGGAATTGGAGGATAAAACATCTTCTTCATTAGGAGAAGACGGTTGGACGTGGTTCGCAGTAGAATCTGCGGAAATTTTATCAGATATTTTCTCTTCTGTAGGTAAAGGGCAAAAATTCTGGTGAGCAAAAGTAGGCAGGTCACGGGCAAGGTCCATCTCATACAAGGCATCATCAGACGGTCTTTTTGGTGGTTCCGGACGAAGGGCAGCCAGTTCAGGAGGCAGGGTGACGTTGACAGGATCTGCCTGTAATTGAGACATTAGTTCTTTTCGAATGAGGTCGAGGGTGAGGAGGAGATGCGTCGGCGGCTCCTGTTGATGGTATTGCTCCTTCAATTTATTGATTAGGTAGCCTGCTCTTTCCATCGGATGTAATACATTTGGGGTCAGCAATCACCTTCTGCTAATTACAACAACGCAAAAACAGGAGTTTTAGTATAATTATGTTTATAGAACCGAATATTTCAGGAGAGAGACGGGGTTCCATCGAGGTCATTTGTGGCAGTATGTTCAGTGGAAAAACGGAAGAACTCATCCGTAGATTGAAAAGAGCCCGCATTGCGCATCTCAAAGTAGAGATCTTTAAACCGGCTCTGGACATACGATACAATGAAGAAGCTGTGGTGAGCCACGATGCCAATTCCATCGGCTCTTTTCCGATTGATCATTCTCAGAAAATTCTGCTGCTAGCCGATCAGGTTGATGTTGTGGGCATCGATGAAGCCCAGTTTTTTGATGACCAGATTGTAAGCGTATGCGAAACACTCGCTGCCCGGGGCATTCGGGTAATAGTTGCCGGTCTCGACATGGATTATCTTGGTAAACCCTTCGGACAGATGCCTCAACTCCTGGCAATAGCCGATTTCATCACCAAGCTGCATGCCATTTGTGTGAAATGTGGCAACCTGGCCAATATTTCCTACCGAAAATCTGCCGATGAGAGTCATATATTACTGGGAGCAACCGATTCCTATGAACCTCGTTGTCGCAAATGTTACCATGAACACTAATCAGCTCCCATGAAATCATTGTCCCTGATATGGCAGTTGGTAAAAAAAGATCTCTTACTGGAGAGTAGACAGCAATATACCTTCTATGGCATGTTGTTGTATGTTGCTTCCACCATTTTTGTTATCTATCAGACCATGGGGCAACCGGATGAAAAAAGCTGGAATGGTTTGTTCTGGATCGTATTACTCTTTGTTTGTGTAAATGCAGTTGCCAAAAGTTTTTTGCAGGAAAGCCATGGCCGCTTACTTTACTTCTATACCATTGCGGGTGCGAGGGATTTCGTCTTGTCAAAACTCTTGTTCAATATGCTGCTCATGGCCGGCATGGGATTGCTATCACTTGTACTCTTTACCGTACTATTGGGCAACCCATTGGAGCATGCCGGCAAATTTTTATTGATCACTTGTTTAGGAGGTGCTAGCATCGGCCTTGTTTTTACATTTTTGGCAGCCATTGCAGCCAGGGCAAGACAGTCCACCGCATTGATGGCAGTGATGGGATTTCCACTGATCATTCCTCAGTTGTTGTTATTGATGAAAATAGCCGCCATCGCTTTTTCAACCGTGATTCAATCAGGTTTGGCTGAAATGATTGCCCTGCTGATAGCACTCGACATCATGGTCGTATTGCTTTCTGTAATTCTTTTTCCTTTTCTCTGGAAAGATTAAAAGCGCAGGTGTCGAACGGTGAGACCGTTATTGATTAACTGCTTCAAAGAATCAATACCAATTTTGAGGTGAGTCTCCACATAGTTGGCAGTGATTTTCTTATCGCTGGCTTCGGTCTTTACACCCTCCGGTATCATGGGTTGATCGCTCACGAGCAATAGAGCACCGGTAGGAATTTTATTGTAAAATCCAACCGTGAAAATTGTGGCAGTTTCCATGTCTATTGCATAAGCACGCACACGGGTAAGGTATTCCTTGAATGCTTCGTCATGTTCCCAAACCCTGCGGTTGGTGGTATAAACGGTGCCCGTCCAGTAGTCTACCTGATAATCCCTAATGGTTGTAGAGATTGCTTTTTGAAGTGCGAAAGCCGGCATAGCAGGTACTTCCGGAGGGAAGTAATCATTAGAGGTACCTTCTCCCCGAATGGCTGCAATGGGTAAAATTAAATCCCCCAATTTGTTGCGTTTTTTTAATCCGCCACATTTTCCGAGAAACAACACGGCTTCAGGAGAAATGGCAGTTAACAGATCCATGATGGTGGCCGCACCCGGACTGCCCATTCCGAAGTTGATGATGGTAATTCCATTGGCAGTAGCACATTGCATCGGCCGATCTTGCCCTATCACTTTAACCTTGTGCCATTTGGCGAAGAGGGAAACATAGTTGCTGAAATTGGTGAGCAGGATGTATTTACCCATGTCTTCCAGCCGGGCTCCTGTGTAACGGGGTAACCAATTATTGACGATATCTTCTTTCGTTTTCATACGCTACGGGATGTGAAGGGAGGGGGAAATTTGAGGGAAGTGGCAAAATTCCGAATCCCTACCTTTGAGAAATTAATCTTCGAAAATACAAAAAAACGACCGCATCACCAAGTCATGATTCAGGTAGTCTTTCCAACACCCGATTTTCGTATGCGGCAGGAAGCCGGTAAAGACCAGCTATTCGACCCCATCAGAAAAAAATGGATTATCATAACACCGGAAGAATGGGTACGTCAGAACTTCATTCAATATCTGGTGAAGCGTCTTTCATACCCTGCTGCCTGTTTTGCTATTGAAAAAAGCTTACAGGTCGGAGAACTCCACCGCAGAACAGATGTCGTCGTTTACCACCAGCTTAATCCCTGGATGTTGATTGAATGTAAGGAACCCGGTGTACCCTTGAATGAAAATACACTGCAACAGCTGTTGGGCTACAAATCTGTTATCCCCTGCAGCTATCTCGTTGCAACGAATGGCAACATAACCCTGGGCTTTGCATTAGAAAAATCAGGAAAAGTGATTCCCATTGATTCCCTACCCGGTTACCCTCAATAAAACTGGTATCAGCAATGGCTTATGGGAAGATGCCCAACTCCGTGTAAGTTGTTGCAACCTTATTGATCGCACAAACATAAGCAGCAGTTCGCATATCAGGTATCTCCGGATTTTTCCTCCAGATGTCCATGATCTCATGGGTGGCAGTAATCATGGTTTCTTCCAGACCACTGTGAACCAGATCCACTTCTTCTGCGCCATGCATGATAAAGGCACGTTCAGTATCCGCTATTTTCTTTTCGGTAAGGTGCTCAATCTGACTGATGATGTGGGCGTTCATATTTTCCGTGAAGCGCTTTTCCATCCTTCCGTACCGAACATGGCTCAAGTTCTTCAACCACTCAAAATAAGAAACCGTTACACCACCTGCATTCAGGTACATATCGGGTATGACCACCACACCTTTATTGATTAAAATTTCATCTGCTTCGGGTGTTAATGGTCCATTCGCTGCCTCTCCGATGAGTTTGGCCTGGATATTCGGAGCATTGTCCTTGTTGATTACATTCTCCAAAGCAGCAGGAATCAAAACATCGCAGGGCAGCTCCAGTGCTTTGGAACTGTCGGTAATATTGGTAGCACCTGGAAAATTAAGTATTGAACCGGTTGCTTTTCTGTGTTGAAAAACTTCTTCTTCATTCAAGCCATTTTCATTCAAGATAGCTCCTTCGTATTCCGCAATGGCGATTACTTTAGAGCCATTTTCACGGAAGAATTTAGCAGAATGATACCCCACATTACCAAGACCCTGAACAACGATGCGCTTTCCGGCCACTCCCAATGACAAACCTAATTTTCCCATCACATCGGGCATATTACAAACTTCCCGCACTCCATAGAAAACACCAAGACCGGTTGCCTCCTTTCTTCCACGAACACCGCCCTGAGAAACCGGCTTACCGGTAACACAACCTGCAGCATCAATTTCACCCGGTTTCAAAGAAGAATAGGTATCCACAATCCAGGCCATCTCACGTTCACCGGTACCATAGTCGGGAGCAGGTACATCAATGCCGGGTCCGATGAAGTTTTTCTTCACGAGTTCACTGGTATAGCGACGAGTAATTTTCTCCAACTCATACACACTGTACTGACGAGGATTAATTTTAATTCCTCCTTTACCACCCCCGAAGGGCACGTTCACAATCGCACATTTATAGGTCATGAGGGATGCGAGAGCCATAACCTCATCCTGGTTCACAGCTTCACTGAAACGGATACCACCTTTGCAAGGAGACTTGTGCTGAGAGTGTTGCACCCTATATGCCTCAATTACCTCAATTCGGCCATCGTCCATTTTCACAGGGAAATGCATGCTGTAAACACTGTTACATGCCTTGATCTGCTCGAGCAGACCTTTGTCCCACTTGGTGAAATGGGCAGCTTTGTCGAAACTTTTCTCAACACTTTGAAAAAAGCTGTAGTTGGGATGATTTGACATACTTCAGATTTTTTATGTGATTTAGAGGGAAAGAACATGAACCCGACTTAACTGGTTCTTGTGTTACTTCTTTTTTTCAAGTTGACTGATTTTTTTATCCAGAGATACAAGATAAAAGATAATGCCTGCCAGTATAGTAACCAGAACGGCAACTACCACACCCAATTTACCATTGGATGTAAATACATTCTCCGGCTGAACAGCAGCATCCTGCGCCAGCAGAACAACTGACGTAAGCAGGGAAAAAACAACGATTACAATACTTTTAATTGCTTGCATGTATTAAGATTGAACAGATAACAAACGAACCCTTACCCTGAGGGTTGAAATCCATACCCCGAGCAATGTCCATCCGAGGAATGCCGGGTACATGACCATTCGCATAGAAGCTGTCGTATCACGGGGATTAAGGCCCGGATTTCCTTCGCTGCCCATACCACCCGGATGCAAACTCTCAGAAAGACGAGGAAGAATCCAAATAGTTGGGAACAACATAAAAAAGGCAAATACATTGAAAACAGCACTGATGCGTGCCTGTTTCTCTTCATCCTGCACACTTCCTTTCAAAACGAAGTAGGCAAAATACATCAGTACTGCAATTGCTGCTCCGTTTTGCTTCACATCCCCACTCCATGCTTTTCCCCACTGGAAATGTGCCCAGATCATTCCCGTTAACAGACCTAAGACACCGAAAACAATTCCTGTCCGGGCAAACTCTGTGGCACGAATATCATCAGCCGGTTGAAGATGGCGCAGGTAACGGATAGAATAATAGACAGAAACACTAAAGAATACCATCATGCCAATCCACATGGGTACATGAAAGAAAAGGTTGCGAATGGTCTGCTTCAGCGGAACACCGGGTGGATTGGGCACCTCCACGAAAAACCCATAACTACAGGTGTAGAGCAATAACAATATGCAGAGTGCCTTCCACCAGTTTTTTTGCATCATGACTAGCCGTTTCGACATACAACCGCGTTGAAACTAACGGTTGTGAGTGCAAAAGTACGCTAAAGAAGGTCAATTCTAACAGTTAAAATTAAATTTAACCCTGAGTAATTATCTAAATACAAAGATGCTCAGACAGGTACTGTCAGATAGTGCAAGTCTTACCAAAACACCTATAACTGTCTGATTATTACTATATTTTGAAAACCCATGGCAAATGATTAACTTTGCACGCTCTAAAAAGTCATGCCGTAACATGAGGTGAGATTCCTCCCCGAACTCACTACCAAAAAAAAGACCATGAAATTATCTCAATTCAAGTTCGACCTTCCCCTCAACCTGATTGCACAAAACCCGACGAAAAAAAGAGAAGACAGCAGATTGCTGGTTGTTGACCGCAAAACGGGTCACATGGAAAACCGGCACTTCAAGGACATCCTCGATTATTATGATGACAAAGACGTCTTTGTAGTCAACAATACCAAGGTTTTTCCTGCCAGGATGTATGGAAGAAAAGAAAAGACCGGTGCCAAAATCGAAGTTTTTCTTTTGCGTGAACTGAATAAACCCAATCGTTTGTGGGATGTAGTGGTTGATCCCGCACGCAAAATTAGGGTGGGCAACAAACTCTATTTTGGAGACAACGAAGAATTGGTAGCAGAAGTAATTGACAATACCACCAGCCGTGGAAGAACCATCCGTTTTCTCTGGGATGACAATGACGAAAGCTTCAAAAAAATGTTGGAGTTGCTGGGTGAGACCCCATTGCCCAAATACATTAAGCGCAAACCCGATGAAGAAGACAAAGAGCGTTTTCAGACAGTTTACGCCAAACATGAAGGTGCTGTTGTTGCTCCTACCGCCGGCCTCCATTTCAGTCCGGAACTGATCAAGCGTTGCGAAATTCAAGGGGTTCGATTTGCAGAAGTAACCCTCCATACCGGGTTGGGAACTTTTCGTCCGATAGAAGTGGAAGACCTCAGCAAACACAAGATGGACGCGGAATATTACGCTATAACTGAACAGGCTTGTTCTATTGTAAACAAAGCCAAAGAATCCGGACGCCGCATCTGCTCCATAGGAACTACCACCATGAGAGCGATGGAAAGCAGTTTTACCGCACAGAAATTATTAAAACCAAGTGAGGGCTGGACCAATCTATTTATACATCCCCCTTATAATTTCAATGTAGCTGATAGCCTGGTGACCAATTTCCACCTGCCAAAAACCAGTCTGCTCATCATGACTTGTGCTTTTGCGGGATATGAGTTGACAATGGAAGCCTACAAAAAAGCCATCAAGGACAAATACCGTTTCTTCAGCTATGGAGATGCGCTGCTCATCGTATAGTTAAAAGCAATTTCTGTCCGGAAGCAGCTATTGCAGCAGCTACTCTACTTGATACCACTTATGTTGGGATTCTAGAACCGGAACAGGTTTGTCCCTCCGCACATTAAGGTACTTAAAGAAAAGTACTTTTATAATCCAAACAACCCCTTGTTAAGGGCTTGCAGAATTTCTTTTTTATGTGAGGCCGGTATAAGCAGTGAAATGTTGTGCGGACTTCCTCCGAAGCTGACCATGGTCACCGGAATGTTCCGAATGGAGGTGAACAGTTTTTCCAAGACATGCTCAGTTTGACCGATCTCATTTCCCACAATAGAAACAATTGTTTGTCCGGATTCAACCTCCACGGTTCCAAATGGTTGCAGTTCCTGAACAATTTCTTTCAAAAACTTGTCACTATCGATCGTTACAGCCACCGCCACTTCTGAGGTCGTGATCATATCGATCGATGTTTTATACTTTTCAAATACCTCGAATATTTTTCTCAGAAAACCATATGCCAGCAACATTCGACTGCTCTTGATTTTTATAGCCGTAATGCCGTCCTTGGCAGCCACTGCCTTCACTCCTGTTGAGCCTGCCTCTTGTCTGATCACCGTTCCTACAGCATCCGGCTGCATGGTATTGAGCAGTTTAACAGGTACATTCTCCTGTTGAGCCGGCCAAATACAGGTGGGATGTAAAATTTTTGCTCCGAAGTAAGCCAGCTCAGCAGCCTCGTCAAAACTCAGTTGCTCTACCGGCAAGGTTCTGTCAACAATGCGGGGATCATTGTTGTGCATGCCATCAATATCTGTCCAAATCTCACATACTTCCGCCCTTACTGCTGCAGCCACCAGGGAAGCAGTATAATCACTACCGCCGCGCTTAAGGTTATCAACTTCTCCGCGAGCATTGCGACAGATATATCCCTGGGTGATGAATAATTTTTTGTCAGCATGAGATTCTATTAAACGAGTCAGTCGCTCCCGAATCATGAGCAACTGTGGTTCCTCATGTTGATCGATGGACATGAATTCCAATGCCGGCAACAACACATGGTCAATGCCATTTTCCTCCAAGAACAAAGAGAACAGACGTGTACTCAACAATTCCCCTTGCGCAAGAATATCTTTATTCAGGGCTTCACTGAAAGAAATCTTCCCTATTATGTGTAAGAAATCGAAATGCTCCGTCACCACCTGGTGTCCCTTTTCACGTGTTGCCGGTTGTAACAAAAGCTGATCAACAAATTGACGATAGTGATTTTGAAGCAGGTTGATTTTTTCGTTGGCTGCTTCTTTATTTCCTTCTGCTAATGCCTGACTAATATCCACAAGACTATTGGTCGTACCACTGAGTGCACTCAATACAACGATTGTGGGTGTCTGGTCTCTGGTGATCAATTCGCTCACCTGGCGCATGCGCTCCGGCTTACCAACACTCGTACCGCCAAACTTCATTACTTTCATATACTGGAAATTGCCCGTTAAATACGGATTCTTTACAATGATAAACGGGTGCAAATGTAAGCTGCTACTGCTGAAGAAAAAAGCCAATAGATATTAAAGCGGCGCGATGCCCAATTGCAGTGCTATCTGGCGCAGGTCTTCATCCACCTCGTCGTGAACAGGAATACCTGATTGAATGCGTTCCGCAGCGATGATTCTTTCCGGATCACCGGGAATCAAAACCTGATCAAATCCGGGAGCAGGAGTTGCTGCCCTGAACCTGCTAATCCAATTATCCATGTGTTCTTTGAATTCCGCCGCCGGCCGAAATGCATCGATGCGCATTGCTCCAAAAAAATGGCCCAAGCCCTTACCCGGCATATTCTCGGGCATGGCAATGTAAGCAGGAAACGGAGGTGCCCAGGGACCATACGATGCGCCGCTGAAGACCGCCGAAAAAATATCAACAATGCTACCCAACGCATAACCCTTGTGACTGCCATGTTCTCTATCACCGCCCAGGGGCAACAATGCACCTTGCTTCTTTAAAATATGAGCATCATTGCTGGACTGTCCTTCTGCATCCTGCACCCAGCCATCGGGTGTTGGTGCATTTTTTCTTTGCAATAATTCAAGCTTACCATTGGCAGCCGTAGTGGTAGCAAAATCAGCTACAAAAGGAGGCTGAATTCCGGCAGGAATAGCAACCGCAATGGGATTCGTGCCTAACATCTTCTCCTTGGAAAAGGTAGGAGCAACCAAGGCACTGGCATTGGTCATGGCAATCCCGATCATATCCTTCTCCAATGCCAGCATGGCATGATAACCCGCAATACCAAAATGATTGGAGTTTCTAACACTCACCCAACCTGTACCGCAAAGAGCAGCTTTCTCCATGGCGATCTTCATGGCATAGGGTGCCACTACCAATCCGAGTCCCGCATCTCCATCGATGACAGCAGTAGAAGGTGTTTCATGAACCACTTGTATATGGGGTTGCACATTCACCCTTCCAGCTTCTTGCAAACGTAAGTATCCGCGCAGGCGGGCGACTCCATGACTATCTATGCCCCGCAAATCAGCGGTAACAAGTGCAACCGCTGCTGTATGGGCATCAACTGCCGAACAGCCGACAGTTTCGAGCACGCGTTGCACAAAACCAACCAAAGAGTCAAATGAATGTGTTGCCAACCTCTTCTGCTATGAGATTAAAAGGGTGTTGAATCATCGGCACCACCTGCATCTGAAGATGTTGGTGATGAATAACCGGATGAGCTACCAGTGTCGGATGGACTGCTTTCGCCGGAACGGCTGCCCAAGAGTTGCAGATTACCAACACGCAGCGTGAGCGATGCACCCTGGCGTCCATCTTGTGTTGTATAAGTTCTGATATCCGGCTGTCCCTCTACATAAATCTGCGTTCCCTTTTTCAGGTATTGCGCTACAGCAGTGCGTTCCGTCCAGTAAGCACAATCTACCCAAATAGTTTTGTCTTTCGGATTACCCTGTGCGTCTCTGTCCCTCCCTTTCTCGGTATGGGCAAGGGTAAAATTGATGACTGTTTTTCCATTAACTGTATTGGTAACGGCATCTTTTCCCAGGTTACCAATTGCCTGCATCCTGACCATAAAATTCAATTTTGGTAAATATCAATAAAATGAGCCAACCTACAACAAGTATTTGTAACAAAAAGTTGTTCAGGCACCCTTGAATGTGGATTGATTAAGGTGTTACCAGTGCTTTCTCAATGGATTCTTTTAACCAAAATAAGGTAGTGGGGCCCAAACCCTTAGTTTGAAAAACCACCTTACCATCTTTCCCCAAAACCGCATGTGTAGGATATGCCCTAACTCCATATTGGGAAGCTATGGATGATCCTGACGCAATCAACTGATAGTCAAATGGTATTCCTTTTATGAATTCCTCGAGTTGGGCCTGATCATCGAGAGCGATGCCCAGAAATACTACTTCCTTATTGGCAAATTCACGGGTAAGTTGATTCAATTCAGGGATCTCCTGGCGACAGGGCGGACAATTCACAAACCAGAAGTTAAGCACCACGACCTTCCCCTTCAGCCGCCCCAGGTCAACTTTTTTTCCTGCAATGGTTCTGGTTGAAAATGACTCGGGTACCGTTCCGGTAACAAAGCTGCTGCTCTCCCCCGGATAGGGCATTGACATCATTTTCTTTTTGAAGAGCGAGTCGGGTACCTTTTGTAAAGTTCCTCCATTGCCTGCCTGATTTACCTTAAGTTCATACTTCCCCGAAACAACCAGCCTGGACCACTCCTCGAACTTCATTTGCTTCCCCGAAGAATCGCGAACATCTATTTGTTTGGCATCCAGTACTGAAGTCTTCGGGGATGTCGCTTCCTGAGCAATACCCACTGCCACCCAACTGATGGCCAACAGGATTATAATTATTGAACGCATCTTGATTGTTTTCATAAAAATATCAAAATAAAGCCAAGACTCGGCGCTTATTGTAAGTAATCATCCACATAACTGCACTCTCGCTTTATCATAGTTGTCGTACCTTTGCATCCAATTTGCAAAAGGGAGAGCATGAGTAGAAATGGAAAGATATTAGTAGCCATGAGCGGCGGTATCGACAGTACCGTAGCTGCTCTCATGCTCCATGAACAGGGCTATGAAGTAGTGGGCATCACCATGAAAACCTGGGATTATTCCACCTCCTCCACCTCGTCGAAAGAAACCGGCTGCTGCAACATCGACTCTTTCAATGATGCCAGGCAGGCTGCCGTGCAACATGGCTTTCCCCATTACATTCTCGACATCCGGGATGAATTTGGTGATTTCGTGGTAGAAAACTTTGTGGAAGAATACCTGGCAGGAAGAACACCTAACCCCTGCGTCATGTGCAATACCCATATCAAATGGCGCGCCTTACTGAAAAGAGCCAATGCACTCGACTGCGAGTTCATCGCTACGGGTCACTATGCCAAAGTAAGACAGCATACCAATGGAAGATATGTGATCAGTAAGGGACTGGATGAAACCAAGGACCAGAGTTATGTGCTGTGGGGACTCGACCAGGAACTCTTGAGCCGCACCTTGCTTCCACTGGGCGGTTTTAGAAAATCTGCCATCCGACAAATGGCTGTTGACTATGGTTATCCGGAACTGGCCAAAAAAAGCGAGAGCTATGAAATTTGTTTTGTTCCAGATAATGACTACCGCGGATTCCTGAAAAGAAAAGTGGAGGGACTGGAAGAAAGAGTGAATGGAGGGTGGTTCGTTGACAAGACAGGCAAACAGCTAGGTCGCCACAAAGGTTATCCTTTTTATACCATCGGCCAGCGCAAAGGACTCGACATTGCATTAGGGCATCCGGTATATGTAACAGCAATTGATCCTGACACCAATGTTGTGGTGTTGGGCGATGAGGAAGACCTGAACAAAACCACCATGCAGGTGAATAAAATCAACTGGCTGAAATATGATGGAGTAGCTCCGGGCACGGAGGCCATTACCAAAATCCGTTATAAGGATGCCGGTGCGCTCAGTTATCTCACCCCCGAAGGATCGGGTATCCAGGTAACATTCCCGGAAATGGTCAAAGGCATCGCTCCCGGCCAAAGTGCTGTCTTCTATGATGGAGATGATGTCATTGGTGGCGGAATCATCCAACGCAGTTAAGCTGCTTCGCAACACCCAACCAATCAAATTTTTCTTAGCAAAGCTCCGAACATCGTATCTGCTTGTAACAGATATCCATTGATAACTTCCTGTGATACCAATTCCATTCCCGATTCTTGCAACAACCAGGATACCATCTCCTCATTTTCCTCCCGAAAAACGGAACAGGTTATGTACAAAAGATATCCCCCTGTTGGTAGCAATGGCAGGATGTGCGTTACAATCGCCCGCTGGCGTTCGGTGAAATCACGGATATGCGCTTCAGTGAAAAAACGGATGTTCTCCGGCGTACGTCCCCAGGTTCCACTTCCACTGCAGGGAGCATCGCAAATAATGAGTTGCTGTTGCGGAAGGCGGGGTGTAACTTGAGTGAGATCTACTTCCCGTTTGTTATAATTTTTCCATCCCGCTTTCATCAACCTTTTGTCGAGATTGGCCAAAACCGAGGTTCGAATATCTGAAACGGTTAACTCGATATTTTTTATTCTGTCAAGTGCCAACAATGACTTCCCGCCACTGGCGGCACAACAATCCCAAACCAACCGGGGAGTATTTTCCTTCCATTGTATGTGATCAAAAAATCGTGCGATTTGTTGTGAGCTCAAATCCTGAACAACTACTTCCCGGTCCAGCTCCAAGTACCGATCAACCGGTGTATGATGGGCTACAGCAATGGCTTCGGTTGAGACATATGTAAAACCAATACCGGCGGACTCTAATTTTTTCTCAACGCCGGCTTGATGTCCGGGTCGGATGCGCAGAAAAACAGGCGGCTGGGTAAGATGGCTGAAGGTGAAAGATGCTGCATCAATTGAAGGGGATAGATGTTCCTGTAACGGAAAAATCAGCTGCGCATCGAAATGGGGTATCCAATCTTCTACCAAATGCAATTTTTCCTCGGGCGATAGATGAAATGAGGTCTGCCATTCGGCAGGAAGAAGAAAGGGAACAGCTGATTCGGAACCAAATAAAAAAACTACCACCTGCCAACATTCATCGGAAGAACAAACCTGGGCAGCCAGGCCAAGACGAAAATAACCATAACAGAGAGAGGCTATTTGCTTTCTGTCTGTGCTGCCGTGTTTTTTATGTGCAGCAAAATACTTTTTGAGAAAGGCAGAGAAGGGTTCCTGACCATCGTAACTACTCACCAATACCCTGGCTGTCTGCAGGTAACTGTACCAACGCTTACCCGCCGGATTGTCAAGATGGTTGGGGGTTGGCAGCATGAAATATTATAGTTCCAGCAATGACTGCACCGGGTCTTTACCAATCAATAGACGAGAAGGATTTTCCAGCAATTCTTTCACCCGTACCAGGAAGCTCACACTTTCTCTGCCATCAATGATGCGGTGGTCATAACTCAATGCGATGTACATCATGGGAAGAATCACCACCTGACCATTCACGGCCATGGGGCGCTCCTGAATTTTGTGCATGCCGAGAATTGCACTTTGAGGAATATTGATGATAGGGGTACTCATCAGACTTCCAAATACTCCACCATTGGTGATGGTAAAGGTACCTCCCTGTAGATCTTCAGTGGTAAGTTTACTATCGCGCGCCTTACCAGCCAGCTCAATTACTTTTTTCTCAATGTCTGCCATGCTGAGACTTTCCACATTTCTGATAACAGGAACGGTCAATCCACGGGGTGTGCTAACAGCGATACTGATATCTGCATAATCATGGTAGATGATCTCATCACCATCAATGGAGGCATTCACCGCAGGCCATTCAGAAAGTGCAATCGCACATGCCTTGGCAAAAAAGCTCATGAAACCGAGGTTAACACCGTGTTGCTCTTTGAATTTGTCTTTGTACTCTTTTCTGATTGCCATGATGGCTGTCATATCCACTTCATTGAAAGTGGTGAGCATCGCAGTAGAATTTTTTGCCTCCACCAATCGACGGGCAATGGTCTTGCGCAAGTTGCTCATTTTCTCCCTGCGTACTTGACGCGTATTCAATTCTACCCCTGCGAACGCTTTTTTTCCGGGTTGCTGCAAGGCAGTGAGTACATCTTGCTTCACAATTTTTCCATGAGGCCCTGAAGGTTGTATCGCACCGGCATCTAACTGATGTGAAGAAATGATAGCCGCAGCAACGGGAGTGGCCTTGGCTGGAGTTGAAGCAGTAGGAGCGACAACGGGGGCGGTTGTGGCAACCGGTGCAGCAGCAGGCTTTGCTTCAACTGGTGGAGGCGCAGGTGTTTCATTGGCTGCCGGACGTTCTGCTGTTTCATCAATGCGCGCCACCACATCCCCGATACGAAGGCTATCACCTGCATTTGCCAGGTGCTGCAATACACCTGCCTGCTCTGCATTCACTTCAAAAGTTGCTTTTTCACTTTCCAGTTCTGCGATGACTTCGTCTCTTTCAACCCATGTTCCTGCGGGCTTGGTCCATTTCAGTAAAGTCACTTCGCTGATGGATTCTCCGATGGATGGTATTTTTATATCTATCATAATAAGGTGTTTCTTTTATTTCACTCAAATGCTGAATGCGGTGGAAATGATTTGTGCTTGTTCGAGGGCATGTATCTTGGCATAACCTGTCGCAGTAGCTGCACTGGCATTGCGACTGATAACACCAAACTCAAATGACTTGAGGTTAGCCTGCAGGAAAGTGGCAGCACCCATGTTCTGTGGTTCCTCCTGTACCCAGAACCAAGTAGCAGCATGGTATTTCCTATGCAACTTTTCCAACTGGTGCTGGGGAAGAGGATGAATCTGCTCGAGGCGAACAATGGCTATGTCTTTGCGTTGCTCTGTCTTTTGTTTTTCCAGCAACTCGAAATAGATTTTACCGGAACATAAAATGACTTTACGTATCAGGTCCGGATCCGATACCAGCTCATCATCGATTACTTCCCGGAAACGTCCATGTGCCAATTCTTTTAAAGGACTATAAGAGCCGGGATTGCGGAGATTGGCTTTGGGAGAAAAGTTGATCAAAGGTTTCCTAAAGGGCCATGCAAGCTGACGGCGCAATGCATGGAACAAATTGGCGGCGGTGGTAATATTGGTTACTACCATATTCAATTCAGCACACAACTGCAGGTATCTCTCCATGCGTCCGCTGCTGTGTTCCGGACCCTGACCCTCATAACCATGAGGCAACAGCATAACCACGCCACTCTGGCGTTGCCATTTCTGCTCCCCCGCAGCCAGGAACTGGTCAATGATGGTTTGTGCTCCATTGGAAAAATCGCCGAACTGTGCTTCCCAGATAACCAATGCATGAGGGTTAGCCAAAGAATATCCATATTCAAAACCTAACACACCGAATTCACTCAACAAAGAATTATAGATCCGGAACTTCTGTTGTCCTTCCTCCAAATGGTTCAGGCGATTGTGACCCTTATTGGTTTGTTCATCCCGCAGAATGGCATGTCTGTGACTAAAGGTGCCACGTTGTACGTCTTGTCCGCTCATGCGAACAATCTTTCCTTCAGTTAGCAAGGAACCATATGCTAATAATTCAGCAGTTGCCCAGTCAATCTTTTTTTCTTCTTCCAGCAGCTTCAACTTTTCCTGGATGAGTTTTTCTACTTTCTTCAGTGGCTTAAAATCTGCAGGCCATTGCATCATCCGCTGAAAGTGGCTCAATAATTTATCTTCCGGCATACCGGTCTCCGGTGAAGCAATGAAATCATGGGCATGTGCTTTGCGCAGGGTTTTCCAGGCTAGCTCCGGTGGCTGATAGGTGTAAGGAAGCGGATTTTGCTTTACCTCATCCAAACGCTCCTGCAGATCTGACCAGAATTTCTTTTCCATGTCTTTAGCAAGCTGCTGAGCATCGTCTGTTCCACTTTGCAGCAGGAAAGAAGTATAGATCTCGCGCGGATTGGGATGCTTCTCGATGAGCGAGTAGAGTTGTGGTTGGGTGTATTTGGGATCATCACCTTCGTTGTGGCCATGTTTGCGGTAGCAGACCATGTCGATGAAGATATCACTGTTGAACTTGTTGCGGAAACGCGTAGCAATTTCAGCACATTTAACAACTGCTTCTGCATCATCACCATTGACATGCAATACAGGTGCCTGCACCATGGCGGCTATGGAAGTACAGTAATCAGCACTACGGGCATCATCAAAATCGGTCGTGAAACCAATCTGGTTGTTGATAACAAAATGAATGGTGCCACCGGTGTAATATCCCCGCAGATGACACATCTGCAAAATCTCATAGACGATGCCTTGTCCGGCAACGGATGAATCTCCATGTATCAATACCGGCAATATCTTATCAAAGTCGCTGTCATAGAGAACATCTGCTTTTGCGCGGGCAAAGCCAAGCACAACCGGATCTACTGCTTCCAGGTGTGATGGGTTGGGCATCAGTTTCAGGTGCATGGTTTTTCCGGATGGTGTTGGAACATCACTTCCGTAACCCATGTGGTACTTTACATCACCACTGCCCATGGTCTGGTCGATCTGGGCAGTTCCTTCAAACTCACTGAATATTTGCTGATAGGTTTTACCCATAATATTCGCCAGTACATTGAGTCTTCCTCTGTGCGCCATTCCTATCACTACCTCGGCCACTTCCTGTTCTGCCGCCACATTGATGATTGTATCTAAGGCGGCAATCGTCGTTTCTCCGCCTTCCAGCGAAAAGCGTTTCTGACCAATGTACTTGGTATGAAGAAATTTCTCGAAAATGACCCCTTGGTTTAATTTTTCAAGGATGCGCTTCTTCTTTTCCAGTGGAAGAGACCGGGCAAACTCTCGCTCCATTTCGTGCGTAAGCCAATCTACTTTTTCCTGACTGCTGATGTATTTGAATTCTATTCCAACATGTGTTGCATAGGTTTTCTGCAGATGGGCCAATATATCCCGCAGGGTTGCTCCCGGTAAACCCACCAAATTGCCTGCGTAAAACACCTTGTCCATATCCCCTTCACCGAGTCCAAAAAAAGAAAGATCGAGGTTGGCACCTCTGTCCTTTCTGGGCCGGATGGGATTGGTCTTGGCAATCAGGTGCCCCTTGTTTCTATAGCCGAGTATAAGCCTGTAAACAGCTATCTCCTTTGGCAAGTCTATTTCTCCGGCAGGTATGGATGGCAGGGTTGCAGCAACACCTGTCGGGGCTGCAGCTCCATTGGAAACTGCAAAATCAAAGCCCTCGAAAAACTTACGTAAATCGGGGTCAACTTTACCCGGATCCTGTAAAAAATCGCGGTATAAACTTTCAATGTAAGAGGGGTGCGAGTGGGTGATGTAGGAAAAGTCTTTCATGTTTCGGACAGTCCGGATGTGAATGGATGGCAAATATCGGTCAACAATTGCATTTTTAATTGATGAAAAGAGGATAAAATGATAGTTTAACAAGCGTTTTTTTGATTTTTTTGGGGTTTAATTTGATGAAATCGGGTCTAATCACTAACTTTGCCGTCCGAAAAACGAAACCATGGCTAATCACTCAGCTACCAAAAAAGACGTAAGACAGTCCACTAAACGCAGGGAAAAAAACCGCTATTACGGTAAAACTACCCGCAACGCCATCCGTGAACTCAAGACGAAAGAAGGCGACGGCGCTTACGCTAAAGAACTGCCCGCTGTTGTATCTATGATTGATAAATTGGCAAAAAGAGGTGTAATTCATAAGAATAAAGCCGCCAATATCAAGAGCAAGCTGGCCAAAAAAGCTGCTGCAACCAAATAAGTCATTTCTCAACTGCTTATACAGAAACCTCACCTTTCAGGTGGGGTTTTTTTATGAATTGTATGCCCCGAGTGAAGTCCTGCCGAATAAAAATTCAGTTACCTTCGCAAACATGACAGAAAAAATTCTGATCCTTGATTTTGGCAGCCAGTTTACCCAGCTTATTGCAAGGGCTGTTCGGGAAGCCAATGTCTATTGTGAGATCATCCCCTACCACCAAACTTTTTCAGTTGATGGTTCTCTGAAAGGAGTCATCCTGAGTGGCTCTCCCTTTAGTGTCAATGATGACAAAGCTCCCCGCATCAACCTTGCTAACTTATTAGAACAGGTGCCTGTTCTGGGAATTTGTTATGGAGCACAATTGTCAGCAGCCCTGCTGGGTGGAAGGGTAGACAAATCCAACAAAAGAGAATACGGAAGGGCAGTGATGCAAATTGCCCTGCAAGACCGACTGCTCCACGAATTGCCGGAACAATCACAAGTGTGGATGAGCCACAGCGACTCCATCGCAGTTTTGCCGGATGGATGCGATGTACTCGCTGCCACCGAAAGCATTCCTGTTGCCGCCTTCCGCAAAACAGATACCCCACACCCCTTGTACGGCTTGCAATTTCATCCGGAAGTTTACCATTCCGTTCACGGCAAACAGATTTTGAAAAATTTTCTCTACGCAGTTTGCGGTTGCTCCGGCTCATGGACCGCCGCTCACTTCATTGATGAAACGGTAGCTCAGCTCAAGGAGAAAATAGGAAATAAAAAAGTAATCATGGCACTGAGCGGAGGAGTAGACAGCACCGTTGCAGCCACCCTCATCAGCCGCGCCGTAGGTGATAACCTTTTTGGAATATTCGTTGACAACGGACTGCTCAGGAAAGATGAATTTGAACAGGTTCTGACCACCTACCGCCAACTGCACCTCAACGTGAAAGGCGTTGATGCCCGTGATTATTTTTATGCACGACTGGCAGGAAAAACAGACCCGGAAGAAAAAAGAAAAATCATTGGCAGAGCTTTCATAGAAATATTCGATAAGGAAGCACACCTGCTCACCGATATCAGCTACCTAGGTCAGGGAACCATCTATCCGGATGTAATCGAAAGTGTCAGCGTGCACGGACCTTCCGCCACCATCAAATCGCACCACAATGTGGGCGGACTTCCCGATACTATGAAACTCAGCCTGGTCGAACCTCTCCGCTTCCTTTTCAAAGATGAAGTAAGAAGGGTCGGACTGGAACTGGGCATACCCGAAGAAATGATCAATCGCCATCCCTTCCCCGGACCGGGTCTTGCCATCCGCATACTGGGAGAGGTAACCTCTGAAAAAGTTGCACTCCTCCAGGAAGCTGACGCGATCTACATCAACGGATTAAAAAAGCATGGACTTTATTCCTCTGTCTGGCAAGCCGGCACCATCTTACTGCCGGTGAAAAGCGTGGGAGTAATGGGAGATGAGAGAACCTACGAATATACCATCGCCCTAAGGGCTGTTACTTCTGTCGATGGAATGACTGCAGACTGGGCACACCTACCCTATACCTTTTTGGCAGACATCTCCAATGAGATCATCAACCAGGTAAAAGGTATCAACCGGGTGGTGTATGATATCAGCAGCAAACCTCCGGCAACCATCGAATGGGAATAATTTATGGCTATGAAAAAATGGTGCTTGGTATTTTGTCTACTATTGACCGGCATTTGCCAGGCACAGAACAATAGCGGTAAAACACCCAATATCAGTGTATTGCTGCCACTTTACCTCGACTCTGCCTTCAATGCGGGGGAATATAAATTCGGCAATGGCGGTATTCCTCGCTATATGTTACCCGCCCTCGATTTTTATCAGGGCATGCTCCTGGCCATTGATTCCCTCAACAAAGAAAAGATTGAACTCTCCGTCAACTTCCACGATACAAAATCATTGAAGGGAGGCACAGACAGCTTATTGACTTCCGATGCATTACAATCATCAGACCTGCTCATTGCCCTCTTCAACAACAGAAATGAAATAAAACCTGTTGCAGGTTTTGCGCTCGACAACAAGATCCCTCTTTTGTCTTACACCTTCCCCAATGATGGGGGTGTTACCAACAATCCTTTCCTGGTATTGATCAATCCAACCCTCAGAACTCACCTGGAAGCCATTTTCAAATACCTGCAGCGCAACCACCCCGTGCAAACTATCTATCTGTACAAAAGAAAGGGGGCCACTGAAGATCTGATCAGGCAGGTACTGGAAGAGTTGAACACCAAAACACCTGCTACAAGACTCAAAATAAAAGTGATCGAACTGGCAGATAATTTCACATCCGAAGAGGCTACGGCTGCACTCGACAGCACCCGGGAAAACCTGGTCATCTGCGGAAGTTTACAAGATGAATTCGCGTTTAACCTGACCAGAACATTGGGAGCAGCCAAAAGCTACCGACAGACCATCATAGGAATGCCCACCTGGGAGGCCGGCAGAGACCTCAGCCAATATGCTGAGATCATGTACACCACCCACTTTCAGACTCAACGCAATGAAAAAGCTGCCCGAGCCATTGCTGCTGCCTATCAGAAGAAAATGGCCGGCAGAGCCACCGACATGGTGTACAAAGGTTTTGAAGCTATGTACCGTTTTGGTAAACTTCTGGTTCGTTATCCTGAAGCATTCATGCAGCAACTCTCCAACAAATCACTCAATCTCCTGAACGATTTTGACATCAGGAGTGTTAACAATCCTGCCGACTATCTCGAAAACAAGAAAATTTATTTCGTGAGAAAATCCCAGGGATCCATCAAATCCATCAAGGATTAAGTCGGGAATTTTGTTCCCATGTCTACTGCCAAAGGAAATAAATCGTACCTACCCAGCCGCATCTGTGCCACCTGTGGAAGACCTTTCACCTGGCGAAAAAAATGGGCACGCAACTGGGATACTGTTTTGTACTGTAGTGATCGATGCAGGCAAACAAAAAAGAAAGGAGGCCAGCCAACACATGAATAGTCATCAGGATCCCGGAACACATGTCTTGGAAGCATGGCTGCAACAACGCAACCTGCAGCCCTTTCCTTTTCAATATGAAACCTGGCAACAGATCACTCAAAGAAAAAACGGATTGGTCAATGCTCCCACGGGATTCGGTAAAACTTATGCGGTTTTTTTAGGCGTTCTCATTGAATGGATCAACCTACACCCCACTGATTACAAGCAACTCAAGAATAATGGTCTCCGTCTGATCTGGATAACCCCCCTGCGCGCACTGGCACAAGATATTGCCCGTGCTATGGAGGAAGTAATTCAAGAACTCGGAATGCCCTGGAAAGTCGGGGTAAGAAACGGCGACACCTCTACCAAAGAAAGAGCAGCGCAAAAAAAACAGCTGCCGGAAATTCTCATCATCACCCCCGAAAGTTTACAACTGCTCTTGTCCAATGCAGAGCGTGACAGACTATCAGCAACGCTATCTGTTATCGCAGTAGATGAATGGCATGAATTATTGGGCAACAAAAGAGGAGTTCAAACAGAATTGGCCATTGCCAGATTATTGCAAGCTGCACCCGATACACAGCGACCTCCTCTGGTGTGGGGCATCAGTGCCACCATCGGTAACCTGACCGAAGCCATGGAAGTTCTTTTGTATCCTACAGGTCAAGAAGGACAGCTCATCAAAGCAGAACTGAAAAAAGAAATAGAAGTGCATGCTTTGTTGCCCGATGATCTGGAAGAATACCCCTGGGCCGGTCACCTTGGTATCAGAATGGCAGAAAAAATAATCCCGGTGATCGAGCAAAGCAATACCAGCCTGGTTTTCATCAATACCCGCGGTATGAGCGAGACCTGGTTCCAGACGATTTTACAAAAAGCCCCACAGCTGGCAGGTATCATCGCCCTTCACCATGGCAGCATGGAACCCACCTTGCGGGCCTGGGTAGAAAATGCTTTACACGAAGGCAAACTAAAAGCCGTGGTGTGCACTGCCAGTCTTGACCTGGGAGTAGATTTCAGACCCGTTGATACAGTTATTCAGGTTGGATCACCCAAAGGTGTTGCGCGTTTCTTACAGCGTGCCGGCAGAAGCGGACATGGTCCTCATGAAATCAGCCGCCTGTTTTTTCTCCCCACCCATTCTTTGGAATTAATTGAGGTAGCTGCGCTGAAAACAGCCATCGAAGAATCCATCGTAGAGAACAGAGATCCGCTGGTACTCTGCTTCGATGTACTGCTGCAATACATTTGTACCCTGGCAGCAGGCGGAGGCATCGATGCTAAAAAAACGTTAGCAGAAATCAGAACCACCCATTGCTTTGCAGCCATCACAGATGATGAATGGAATGAAGTTCTTCTGCAACTCACGCGGGGTGGAAAAGCATTACAACAATATGATGAGTACCAAAAACTGGTATTGATAGACGGACTGCTCTACTTCCGGAACAGAGGAATGATCATGCGCCACCGCTTGCACATAGGAACCATCGTAAGTGATGCCATGATGAAAGTAAAAACAACGAGCGGACAATACATCGGAGTTATCGAAGAATGGTTCATCAGCAAATTGTTGCCGGGAGATGTATTTACCCTCGCAGGTCGCAACCTCGAATTACTCGGCGTGCGTGAAATGCAGGTATTGGTGAGACCCTCGAAAAAGAATAAATCGATTATTCCTTCCTGGATGGGTGGACGCATGAGTTTAACTGCCAATTTGGGAGCCCTGCTGCGCAGGACTTTCCAGCGGGTGCTGGAAGAAGAAAACCAGGAGGAACTGATTGCACTGCAACCACTGATGCGCAGGCAGCAGGAATTGTCTGAAATCCCTTCCGGGGAAATACTCTTGATAGAGCACATTGAAGACAAAGAAGGATATCACTTACTTGTTTACCCCTTTGAGGGAAGACAAGTGCACGAAGCGATCAGCGCTCTGCTGGCATTCCGCATCGGAAAAATTTTACCCATCAGTTTTTCCATCTCCATGAATGACTATGGCTTTGAATTACTCAGTGACCAACCAATCCCTGTAGATGACAGCAATGTACATGAACTCTTCACTACCGATCATCTGATAGAAGACATTCAGAGAAGTGTGAACAATACCGAAATGGCGAGAAGAAAATTCCGCGACATCGCTGTTATCGGTGGCTTGATCTTTCAAGGCATGCCGGGAGAAACCAAAAAAGCCCGACACCTTCAATCCTCTGCTTCTCTCTTGTTCAATGTACTGGAACAACATGATCAGGACAATCTATTGATTCGACAGGCCTACCGGGAAGTGCTGTTTGAACAAATGGAAGAAGTACGATTGCGAAATGCACTGCAACGAATTCAGTCACATCCCATTCACATTCGGTTTCCACCCAAACTCACCCCCCTCTCCTTCCCCATCATTGCAGATGGACTGAACAGAAATAATTTATCGACCGAAAAACTGGAAGACAGAATCAAAAAAATGCAAAGAAGCCTTAAAAAATAAACCATCCGGAACTATCTTGCCACTTCTACTCATTGTATGCACGCAGCGCCGCTATTATTCAACCCCATCGATCAACATTGCTGGCTTTCGCCCCATCGTTGTCTTTTTTGGGAAGAACAAAAAATGCTGGTTTTATCAGACCTGCATTGGGGCAAGAGTGGACATTTTCGTAAACACGGACTAGCGGTGCCGGATGCAACAGCAACGGAAGACCTGCATCGCCTGACCCAACAGATGAGTTACTTTCAGCCGGAGCAGGTAGTGATTGTAGGAGATATGTTCCACAGCCATGCCAACTTACAAATGGAACAATGGATTCGTTGGCGCAATAATTTTTCGTCTGTGAACTTCATGCTCATCAAAGGCAACCACGATATTCTTCACCAAGATTGGTACGAACGCTCGAAGATCCGATTGATTGAGCACCATTGGTGGCAGGCACCTTTTTATTTTGTGCATGATGCAGAGGACGGTGAGCTTTCCACAGAGCAGGAAGGCATGATCATTTCGGGTCACCTGCATCCGGGCATTGCCATGAAAGGAAGTGGCAAACAAAGTTTGCGCTTACCATGTTATTATTATTCGGCTCCCAATTTATATTTACCTGCTTTCAGTCAATTTAGTGGAATGGCGACAATCAGGCCCAAAAAAAAGGACCAGGTATTCGCTATTGTTGGTGCGGAAGTGGTAGCAGTATAAATGATGTTGTATCGCCGGTGAAAAAAATTGGAATTCGATCATGAAAATTTTTTACCATCCCATCTATGCGCACCCATTGCCGGAAAACCATCGTTTTCCCATGGTAAAATATGAGCTCATTCCTGCTCAGTTGTTGCACGAAGGAACGTTGGAACCCCATCAAATAGTCGCTCCCGGTATTTGTCCCGACGAATGGATAACCGCTGTACACACAACAGAATACCTGCACAAACTCAATACACTTTCTTTAACTGCTTCTGAGCAGAGAAGTATTGGTTTTCCTCAGTCAGCAGAACTCATACAACGAGAAAAAATGATCACCCAAGGTACAGTCGATGCTTGTCACTGGGCGATGAAGGAGGGGGTGTCACTCAATGTTGCAGGAGGAACGCACCATGCTTTTGCTGACAGGGGGGAGGGATTTTGTTTGATCAATGACATGGCGGTAGCTGCTGCCTATTTATTACGGAAAAAGCTGGCGAGACAAATTATTATCATTGATTTAGATGTACACCAGGGCAATGGCACTGCCAGTATATTCAGGGAGGAACCCCGGGTCTTTACTATGAGCATGCATGGCGCACATAATTATCCTTTCAGAAAAGAAAAATCAGATTTGGATCTGCCACTGGCAGATGGCTGTTCCGGCGGTGATTATCTTTCTTTGCTGCACCAACATCTTCCGGTTTTACTTGACCGACTACAACCTGATTTTGCTTTTTATCTCAGTGGTGTAGATGTACTTGACACAGATAAATTCGGAAAACTTAAATTGACCCTGCAGGATTGCGGCGAACGCGATCGCTATGTGTTCACGCAATTACAAAAGAAAAATATACCGGTAGTAGTCGCTATGGGTGGTGGCTATTCCCCCAACGTCAAAACCATTGTGGAAGCCCACTGCAATACTTTTAGAATTGCGAGAGAGTTTTATACATGAATTATTCCCGTAAATACTTGGTAAATTTTAAATTAAAGACATATTGATGATTCATTGGTCTCTATCCAAGTATCAAATAGAAGATTAAAAAGAAATTTTTTGTAAAGATGGATTTGAATATTCATTCAAAACGTAATCACTAACCAAATCAACTTAGTTTAAAAAACAAATGACGGGGTATTAATTTATTCTTATCATTGATATACAATGCATTATATAAAGCGTGTTCGCTGTTTGCAAATTGCAAACAATACACTATCTTTGAGTCATGAAATCACACAATGGCATGCGCCCCCAGGATATTGTAATCCTACTTAAGATCATTACGTTGGATAATATAAAGTGGCAATATAGGGATTTAGCATCCAGCTTATCAATCAGTATTTCAGAAATATCTGAATCATTAATTCGAAGTCATTTGGCCGGGTTGGTAGATGAAAGTCGCAGAATAGTTCACAGACAATCTCTGCTAGAATTTATTGAGCATGGTTTGCAATATGTATTTCCACAAGCTCCTGGTACCTTGGTTACTGGTATTCCTACTGCTCACTCACATATTTTCTTCGAAAAAAAGTTTAGTTCAGATTTGCCATTTGTATGGCCGGATGATAACGGCTCTGTTAGAGGTCTTGCAATTACGCCGCTTTATAAGGGAGTTACTGTTGCAGTTCGTAGGGATGAGCATTTATATAAGCTTTTGGCATGTATAGATATCATTCGCATTGGCCGGGTTCGAGAGATTAAAGTAGCATTAGCGGAACTTAAAAAAGCAATTTTGCTATGAGTCATTATCAAAACATCACCAGAATAAAGGCTGTCCATCAAGCCCTTGAGGAGTTCGCTAATAACATACTCTTTGTGGGTGGTGCTACTGTATCTTTGTATTCAGATCGTCCATTTGAAGAAATAAGACCCACCGACGATGTAGATATTCTGATTGAATTAGTCGATTACACCGGCTTTACACAAGTTGAAGAGCAGCTCCGACGAAAGGGATTTGTGAATGACATTGAATCAGGAATAATAGGAAGATACAAAATCAATGGAATTGTAGTGGATGTAATGCCAACAAGTGCAGCAGTTTTGGGTTTTACAAATCGATGGTATGCCGAGGGATTTTTACATTCCATGTATAAGGACTTAGCGCAAGATTGTATAATCCGAATTTTTCAGCCAGCTTATTTTATTGCTACAAAATTGGAGGCATTCAAAGGACGAGGGCAAGGAGATGGCAGAATGAGCTCGGATTTTGAGGACATCGTTTTTGTGCTTAATAATCGAAATGCGATTTGGGATGAAATGCAGCGCAGCGCTCCATTATTAAAACAATACCTAAAAGAAGAATTTAAAAATCTTATTGAAACCAATTATATCTATGAATGGGTAAGTGCACATCTTGCGTACCAGGAACAAAAACGGGTAAGTCTAATTGTTGCAGGCCTGGAAGCATTTATCACAAATTAAAATAACAGTTAATGTCTGTAAGCTTCACTGCATTTCCTGCTCTGGCAGCGAACTTTTATCAAAAGTTTATATTAGCACCATCGCTGACGATCCGCTTGTCGTGGTCAGCATAGATTAGCTATATAAATAATTTACGTAGTCCCGGCAGTAATCCCCACCAAAGGAAGCCAAGACCGTCCAGCTCTCGCAGAGAACCTATATCAAAAGTTTAGGAAACTTCTATTCTTTTCAATCTATTTTAATAAGTATTAATTATCAGTTGATTGGATTAAGATTTGTGTGGGTAGGAGTGCAGCAGAATGAGGTTTTTAGGCTGCTGCACTAGAATATTTGGGGAATGGTAGTATAATCGGTAACTTATATTCAAATAATCAGAAATGGTAACAAAGCGTCAATTATATGCAATGAGCAATTTTCAAGAACAGATAAAAAGGGTATCCGGTTCCATAGTTCTAATAACCTTCATTTTTTTCTCAAATCTATCGTATTCCCAAAGCTCAAATACCGACAATCCAAACATTGATGTGAATCATGTTCAAAAAGATTTTACAACTTGGTGGGACTATACTAAGTCTAATATTAAACTTTCAACTGAATTCATTCCTTTGGACGTTTCATCTAATATTATTTCAAAAGAAAGTTTTTTAAAACAACTCTCAACAGGAGAATATATTGCATTACAAATTGAGGGTACTGAATTGAAATATAAACTGTTTAAATTGAATTCCTCAGTTGATAATGATATAAAAAAACGAGTTAAAAGAGTAGCAGATATTATTTACACAAATTACAAAATGGAGGGCACTGAAATGCCGCTATTTAAATTTGAAGATGTTAATGGGATTGTATATAGTAATGAATCAATTAAAGGTAAAATTGTTGTTTTAAAGTGTTGGTTTGTTAATTGTTTACCCTGTGTTCAAGAAATGCCAGAGCTTAATGCTCTTGTTAAAGAGTATAAAAAGCGAAAAGATGTTCTTTTTATAAGTCTAGCATATGATTCAAAGGAAAAACTTGACTCATTTTTATTGACCCATAAATTTAGTTATGCTGTATTGCCAGTTCCTCAAACATTTATGGAAGGTCCTTTAAAAGTTTCAGGATATCCCACACATTTCATTATTGATAGAACAGGTATCATTAGAAAAGTAGTATATGATTATCATGAAATGATTTCGACACTTAACAACGAGTTAGCCAAATAATCAATTAGAAAACAGCGCATTTTACTGTTTCACACGAAATTCATCCTTACATCTCCTTAATTGTATAATATACTTCCCCAAAACATCTGTATCCCTTTTTTTGTCAACCAAGTTGCTAACCCCATTTTTAAAAATGGATGGTGGTCGAGGCAGAAATCCCCACTAAAGGCGTGAAAGCCCGCCTGTCCGCCTCTGGCGGAAAACTTGCATTAAAAGATTATGTGGTCCCGGCGAGAATCCCTACCTGCCGGCAGGCAGGGAACTTGTATCAAGACTTTATGTAGTCCCGACAGGAATCGAACCTATATCAAAAGTTTAGGAAACTTCTACTCAACAAACCACAGCCAATTCTTAGTGATTTGATAACTATCAAATGTGCGACTTCCAATGCCTCCAACTTGCCAATATCAATTCAACTTCTTCTTCAAACTGCTTACCTGCTCCTGTAAAGTATTCACCATCCCCGCCAACTGGCTGACATCCCAGCGGGGGGCAGGTGTTGCCTTCTGAATAATATATACTGCCCGCCAAATCTCCAACACATCCTCCGCATTCACCTGATACGGCTCATACACCGGATTGTCACTGAGCAAGGTCAATTTGTTTCTGGATTTGGCATTGCGCAACACACGTTTGTAAACAACACCCTCCTGCTTCGATAAAACAACATAGGTATTGCTGTTCTTCACTTCCTCCAGATTATCCACCTTCTCCCCCACAATCACACTGCCACTCGGCGTTGGCAACATACTGTCACCCAAAATCTCAAAAGCCCGGTAATTACCCGGTGCCAACATGGGTAGCGTAAATGTATTCAACTCATCAATGAACTCCGGATCACCATAACCATTCAAATAACCTGCAGCTGCTTTCATAGGTACCAACCTGATTTCCGCACTGCCACTCTGCAGCAACTTACTACTGCGCCTCCTCTCTAAATAACTGCCCCCTGTTTTCTCCGATAAATCCTTGAACAAAAAATCTTCCAGGCTAATCGAAAACAAATGACAAATCGTTTCCATCACCTCCAGCCGCGGCTCAGCACGCTCCTCTTCATAAGCACCCACCAAAGAGCGCTTGATCGATAATTTGTTGGCAAATTCTTCTTGCGTCCATCCGCGTAATTTGCGGAGATACTTCAGATTTTTTCCGGCAAATGACATAACTAATGGTTTTAGCAGCAAATTACTAACATTTTTAGTTTCTACCAAATTTTTTTGTATAACGCCCCTTTTCCGCTTCCCCGGCTTGCAGAACTTAATCGTATCTTGCGCCTATGGCAACTCGTAGTAAAAAGAAAAAAAAGGAGCTTCCCGTTATCCTCATTACCAACGACGACAGCATACATGCACCGGGCATTCGTGCCCTGGTTGAAGCTGTGAAAGGTCTTGGTAAAATTGTGGTAGTAGCTCCCGACAAACCCCAAAGTGGCATGGGTCATGCCATCACCATCGGTAATCCCCTTCGCCTGCACAAAATGCACCTGTTTGAAGATGTAGAGGCGTACAGCTGCACAGGTACCCCTGTAGATTGCGTAAAATTGGCAGTAGACAAAGTTTTGCACCGCAAACCCGATATCTGTCTGAGTGGCATCAACCACGGTGCCAACCACTCGATCAACGTGATTTATTCCGGCACCATGTCGGCAGCACTGGAAGCATCTATCGAATCAATTCCCAGCATCGGCTTCAGCCTGCTCGACCTAAGCATCGAAGCAGATTTCACTGCCGCCGCTCATTATGCCCGCTCGCTCGTTGAACAAATCATGCAGCAACCCTTGAGCGAACCCCATCTCTGCCTGAACGTAAACATACCCAAAGGACCTCTCACTGAAATCAAAGGCGTCAAAGTATGCAGACAGGCCTATGCCAAATACAACGAAGAATTTGATGAACGCAAAGATCCCAATGGCAGAAGATATTACTGGCTCACCGGCGTTTTCGTTAATTTCGACAAAGGCAAAGACACAGATGTATGGGCCCTGCAACACAAATATGTGAGCGTAGTTCCCGTGCAATTTGACCTCACTCACCTGCGCCTGAAAAAGAAACTTGAAAAAATATTGGCATGAACTTCCTGCTGAAAGACAAAATTCCTCTCGGACTGCTACTCGGATTCTCCACCCCTTTGCTGGGCTTTTTTGTTTTTTATCTAGCACGTTTCAGCAGTTTCTCCATCAAAGAATTCATCGACGTGTTGATGTTGGAAAGACACCTGCTCTCCGGTATCATCACCATTTCTCTGGTGGCCAACGTTTTTATTTTTACACTCTATATCAATATCAAGCACGATAAAACTGCCATCGGCATTTTCATTGCTTCATTGATCTATGGTCTCTTCGCTCTCTACCTGAAATGGTACTAATGAGCGCAAAAACCGGCACACATGCCCACCCGATACTACATCATAGCAGGAGAAGCCAGCGGTGATCTGCATGGCAGCAATCTAATTCGGGCCATCAAAGTTCAAGACCCCGATGCCATCATCCGTTGCTGGGGGGGTGACCTCATGCAAGTTGCCGGCGGTACGCTGGTAAAACATTTCCGCGACCTCGCCTTCATGGGCTTCTGGGAAGTACTCAAAAACCTTCCAACCATCCTCCAAAACCTGAACTTTTGTAAAAAAGACATCACCGACTTCCGGCCCGATGTACTGGTATGTATCGACTATCCGGGATTCAACTTGCGCATAGCAGAATGGGCACACGAACAAGCATACAAAGTTGCCTACTACATATCACCACAAGTCTGGGCATGGAAGGAAAAAAGGGTCATCAAAATGAAAAAGATCATTGACGAAATGATCTGCATTCTTCCCTTTGAAAAAGAATACTTCGCCCAAAAATGGAACTGGCAAGTACACTATGTGGGCCATCCCTTGCTGGAAGTAGTTGACAAATTGCAAAAAGAAAAAGCCACTGAAAAAATTGAATGGCACAAGAACCTTACTGTCTCCCCACCACCGCAACAACCCATCATCGCCCTGCTCCCCGGTAGTCGCCAACAGGAAATAAAAAAAGTACTGCCGGCTCTATTGGAAGTGACCAAGCTCTTTCCCCAGCATGATTTTGCCGTTGCCTTGGCCCCTGGATTAGACCCCGCCTTTTATCAGTCCATGCTGGAACCCTACCCGCAGGTATTTCAAGTGTGCAACCAAACGCATGCCCTACTGATGCAATCTGCTGCAGCCATTGTTACCAGTGGTACAGCTACGCTGGAAACCGCCCTATTGGGCATTCCGGAAATAGTGGTGTATAAGGGAAGTCCCATCAGCTTCTTCATTGCCAAACGTCTCATTAACATTCCCTACATCGCTCTAGTCAACCTGATCATGAACAAAAAAGTAGTTACCGAATTGATTCAAGATCAGGTTACAGCAGAGCAAATTGAAAAAGAATTGAAGCAGCTACTTTTCAGCACACCTGTCCGTCTTCAAATGGGAACGGACTATGAAAAATTGCGCAACCAATTGCATACCGGTGCCAAAGCATCAGAAAAAGCAGCAGAGATCATTGTCAGACTCAGCAAGAATATTAGCGCATCAACATCGGCTTAATCACCCATCTGAACAACATCACCAGCAAACCAAATAAAAAAATAATCAGGGAAATCCTGTTCATCCCATGCATGTATTTCATCCAACTGCCCTGGGGCACATCGGACTTTTTCTTGAGATAAAGGTATTCCGCCATTTGTCGGAGAATGCCCATGTTGTAATTTTTTTCAAAGGTAATACCCCCAAAGATGCAATCCTCCTTTGTTTAACTCATCTTTGCAGGAAATTTTATCCACTTGCGCACCCTCCTCCTTTCTACCTGTCTTTGCCTGCTCTGGCAATTTTCATCTGCCCAATTCCGAATCGACCGCATTGATATCATCCGGGACTCATTCGGTGTACCTCATATCTTCGCACCCACCGACCCCGAAGTGGCTTACGGATTGGCTTGGGCAGCAGCAGAAGACGATTTCTTTACCATCCAGGAATCACTGATCATTGGCAAAGCACTTTCCGGCATCTATAAAGGCAAAGGGGGAGCTCAAACAGATTACATCATCCACCTAATGGGCATCCCGGAACTCGTCAATGCCCGCTATGACAAAGACCTGAGTCCGGCCTTTCAACGTTTGCTGGAAGGGTATTGTGCCGGACTGAATGCCTATGCACAAGCACACCCAAAAGAAATTCTCCTGAAAAGAGCTTTTCCGGTAACTCCCCGTGACCTAATCCAATATTCCGTTTTACAGTTGTGTGTACTCTCCGGAGCAGACAAAGCACTGGGTTCCATTTTCAGGGGAACACAACCGCAACTAACCAACCTACAACCGGGTGGAAGCAATGCCTTCGCCTTTAACAGCAAGAAAACCAATAATGGTCATACCTTCCTTACCATCAACGCCCACCAACCCCTGGAAGGACCGGTAGCATTTTATGAAGCACATCTCTGCAGCGAAGAAGGATGGAACATACTGGGCGCCAACTTCCCCGGTGCCCCCTGCATACTCCATGGAGCCAATGAATACCTGGGTTGGGCACACACCGTCAATAATCCCGACAAAGTAGATGTCTACCAACTGGAAACCGATCAGCAAAGGCCACTTCAATACAAAGTAGATGATCAATGGCTCAAACTGGAAGAGAAAACTGTTTCCCTGAAAGTCAAGCTGGCAGGAATTATAGTGCCTGTAAAAAGAAAAGCTTATAACAGTATCTATGGCCCGACCCTGATCACGGAAAAAGGGACCTTCTCTGTGCGCATGCCCGCACAAACTGATGTGCGTGGTCTCGAGCAATGGTACCGCATGAACAAAGCACGCAATTACACTGAGTTCAGACAAGTACTGGAAATGATGGCTATTCCGGGTTATAACCTGGTATATGCAGACAGATACGATACCATCTTTTATATCAGCAATGGCAAGATACCCATCAGAAAACCCGGATACAATTGGCGCTCTACCGTACCGGGGAATACCACGGCTACTCTCTGGAAAGAAATTCACCCACTGCATGAATTACCACAAGTACTGCAACCAATGGGCGGATACGTGTATAATACCAACCACAGTCCATTCAACAGCACCGATGGTCGCGATAACCCTGCGATTCGTTTTCCTGAAATGGGTTATGAAACCCTTGAAAACAACCGCAGCAAGCGTTTCGCTGAATTGATCCAACAAAATACCACAGTATCATTTGAGCAAATGAAACGAATCAAATTCGATCGTTCCTACCCTTCACCATTTGCATTTCCTACCAACATCGATTCTCTCTTCCTGCTCGATGCGCATCTACTTCCTGAACTTGCTGATCTGATCTTACCATTGAAAGAATGGAATAAAGCTGCTGTTGCTGAAAGCAAGGGTGCCGGCATTTTTTTATTGATTTATAAGAAAGCCAACCAACAACGCAACCGCTTTCTTGCAACACCCCTCATGACCATCCAACAAGCCAAGGAATTACTGCAAGAAGTTAAAAATGATATGTTGTTGAACTATGGTCGTACTGATATCACACTGGGTGATATTCAAAAATTAGCCAGAGGTGACAAAGAATTACCGGTGGGCGGATTACCCGATGTTCTGGCAACCATTGGAACAGTACCTCATAAGAATGGCATGTTCAAAGGAAACGAAGGCGATGCCTATGTTGAATTGGTTGAATTCACACCCGATGGTCCTATCATCGAATCGATGAATGCCTACGGAGCTTCCGCCAGAAAAAACTCTCCGCATTACACCGATCAGATGGAACGCTATACACGTCAGCAAACCAAACGAATGTCTCTTGACAAAAAAACTGTTTACCGGCAAGCAGTGAAATTGTACCATCCGCAATAATACCGGTCTGCTATTCCACAGTGTGCCGGTACCAGTCTCTAAGGTGGGTAGTGATTTGCGTAGTCTCAATGATGAACCCATCATGTCCATAAGTAGATTCAATTTCTACCAACTGCGCATCAGGCATGTGTGCTGCCATGAACCTTTGTTCATCCGGCGGACAAAGAATATCACCCAGGATGCCGATGATTAGAGTGGGTTGTGTAATCATTGCCAGTGTTTGTATCAGATCTCCCCCTCTTTTCCTCGCCAGGTGATGACTATCCATTGCCTTGGTCAACAACCAGTAACTATAGGCATTAAAACGCTTCACCAATTTATCGCCCTGATAATTCAAATAAGAAGAGGCGCGAAAATCATCGATCTTCTCCGGATCAGGATCAGTCTGCTTTTCCTGAAAAGTCTGATAATTTCGATAGGTCAGCATACCAATTGCGCGCGCAGCTTTTAAGCCCTTCGCACCAGCTTCTGGACTTGCATCCTGCCAACTGGAATCTGCCTCAATCGCTAATCGTTGTGCTGTATGCACGGCTACACCCCAGGCACTTTCAGAGGGTGATGTTGCAATTAAAAAAAGTCGCTTGATAACATCCTTTTCCATCAATGCCCACTCCAGCACCTGATATCCTCCCATACTCCCCCCCATGAGCAAATCAATTTTTTCAATACCCAGGTGCTTGCGCAATACAATATGTGCAGCAACCATGTCGCGTATCGTCACCTGAGGAAAACTGCTGTAGTAAGGTCTGCTTGTTGTCGGATCAATGCTTAATGGACCTGTTGTACCATAACAAGAACCCAAAATATTCGCACAGACAATAAAGTCGTTTGCCGGATCAATACAAAAATCTTCTCCTACCAATCCCTTCCACCAGGTCTCCGCATCTGAATTGGCCGTGAGTGCATGACATATCCATACCACCCGACTACCCGCATGTAAAGTGCCCCAGGTGTGATAGGCAATCTGTAGTTCAGGCAATACCGCCCCATTTTCCAATTGAAAAGGATGGCTATAGGAATATGTTTGCAGGGCGGCCATGAATAATTACACAAAGTAAACACATGGTTAGATACCTTTGTCAAAATATTTTTACATGGCAGGAGATTATTCCTGCCTTAATTGATCATCTATTTTTTTTGTATGTCACTTCGCCCCGAAACCAATGCCATTCGAATTCAGGTTGAGCGTACCCCCGAAATGGAGCATGCCGTACCCCTGTTCCTTACCAGTAGCTTTTGCTTTGAACAGGCAGAAGATATGCGCGCCGCATTCGCGGATGAAACAGATGACAACATCTACAGTCGTTTCAGCAATCCCAATGTCCGGGAATTCGTCGATAAGATCTGCTCGCTTGAAGGAGCGGAAGCCGGCTATGCCACTGCCTCCGGCATGAGCGCCGTATTCAGCTCTTTCATGGCACTGCTGCGCCAGGGCGATCACATGCTTGCCTGTAATGCTGTTTTCGGAAGTACCCATACCGTTATTGCCAAATATCTGTCTCGCTTCGGAATCGATTATACCTATGTTTCAGCTACAGCCACTGAAGAAGAATGGAAAGCAGCCATTCGTCCTTCAACCAAAATGATTTATGTAGAATCGCCTACCAATCCCGGACTGGAAATTCTTGATATCAGCATGCTGTCACGGATATCAAAAGAGAACAACATAATTCTGAATGTTGACAATTGTTTTGCAACTCCCGCCTGCCAACAACCGATTGCACTGGGTGCCGATCTCGTTGTACATTCCGCCACCAAATGGATCGATGGTCAGGGAAGAGTATTGGGTGGAGTTGTAGTTGGAAAAAAGGAGCTGATACATGAGATCTATCTGTTCTGCCGCAGCACCGGTCCCGCCCTCTCTCCTTTCAATGCATGGGTATTGAGTAAAAGTCTGGAAACACTTTTTGTGCGCATGGAGAAACATGCTGCCAACGCCTTGTACATTGCACAACGACTGGAGACACATCCTGCCATAGCACAACTGCGTTATCCCTTCCTCCCCTCCCATCCTCAATACGCCATTGCGCAACAGCAAATGAAAAATGGTGGCGGTATTGTTTGTTTTGAATTGAAAGGCGGACTGGAAGCCGGAAAAAAATTCCTAAATGGTTTGAAGTTGTTATCGCTGACAGCCAACCTGGGGGATACCCGATCTATCGCATCGCACCCTGCCAGCACTACCCATGCCAAACTTTCTGAAGCAGAAAGAAATGCCGTGAACATCACGCCCGGACTTATCCGCATCAGTGTAGGACTCGAACATTCGGATGATGTACTAGAAGATATTCTTCAGGCGCTGAATGCCTCCTGATCAAAATGGAATAATAAAATGTTCTTTCGCCATTTGCTCCGGCCGGATAAATACCAGTCCGACAAAGAACAGATCGATGGTTAAAGTAACAGAAGGATGTTGCTGAATTTTTTGCCATGCCTCTTCCATCTCCCGGCTCCAATGAATATCATCGAAAACAAATAACGTTCCCGCATGTGTATGCGGCAAAATTTGCTCAAAATAACGAAGGGTAGGTTCCAGCCGGTGATTGCCGTCAATGAATACCATATCCCAGGTTGCAGCTTTTGCTAACACACCCGACAAAGTAGCATCGAAATTTCCCTCCACTATCTGAATGTTTTTCCAACCTAAATTTTCCCATACCTCTCGTGCCTTGCGGGCGTAAGCAGGTGCTCCTTCCAATGTAGTTACCTTAACCTCAGAAGAGGCTGCTGCGAGATACGAAGTAGTGATGCCGAGACAAGTGCCCAATTCCAAGACCCGCTTACATTGATAATATTGTACCAACCGAAACAGTAGCCGGGCATATTTAGGTGGCTTGAGCGAACGACCAGCTACCTGTTGAACAGAACGAGTCGTCACTTTCTTTTCCGTTCCTCCTGCACCCCAATCCACCACTTCCAAATTTTCTGTACTGTTCAACAACAATGCCCGCTGTTGTTCAATGCTTTCATACGCATAAAAAATTCGATCATCGTTGAGCACCTGCATCACCAAATCAAAAACAAAAGGTGAATGAATGCCATGGCCCTTCCCACCCCTGGCTTTCCAGCGATACGAAAGATAACGAAGTCCTATTTGCCAGAGGTTATACATTTTTTTTCGATTGATCTGCGAATGAACGAGTGAGCCAAAGAACGGAAAAAGAAAGACAGAGCAGACTGACCCATTCAGCTGCATGCAGGTGCCAGTTGTAAAGGTCCCAATATTTATAGGGATGGTACCAGTAAAGAACAATGAGCAGGAAGAGAGAAAGCCCTCGATGAGCCCGCCAACGCTTCCAAACAAATAAAAAAGGAAGTGTGATAAGAAGGATCTGTGCCAGTAAATTGCCATCTATCCATTCATACCATTGCTGAGAAGACTGACCTTTCACTTCCGGAAGCAATTGTGCCAGCCGATAAAATCCCATCCATTGTTGCAGCAGAAAAAAACTGTACAACGGCAGCCAGATATTCACTGCCTGCAAGAGTCGCAAGGCATTCAAATTGGAACGACGGAACATCCAGGGCATCAATCCGCAGCAGGTAACAAAATAAGCAATGGAAACAAAACTCATCAGTCAGTTACTTGTTGCGCTCCCAAAGCTGGAAGCGGTAAGAATAGGCATGGCGCTCATCAGCTGGCATAGGATCATCAGCTACCAGTTGCCACTCATCAGCAGGTAATTCTGGAAAGAAAGCGTCGGCTTCAAAACTGGCTTCCACCCTGGTAAGTACAATGCGGTGAGCAAGAGGAAGAAATTGCCGGTAAATCTCTCCGCCTCCAATGATGTTGACCTCTCTGTAGTTTGCCTGCTTCACTAAATCCATTGCCTGTTCCAAATCATGCACTACATGAAAACCCTCGGCAACAAAATCTTTTTGACGGGTGACCACAATATTCATTCTTCCGTTGAGCGGCTTGCCGGCAAGTGCATCGAGTGTTTTTCTGCCCATGATCACCGGTAATGCCCAAGTAGAATTCTTAAAGTGTTTGAGATCATTGGGCAAATGCCAGAGTAATCGGTTGTCGAGCCCGATCGCATTGTTCTCAGCCGCAGCAACAACCATCGAAATACGCATACATAAATATTTTGTCAATCTTGATCCACGCTATCATTAAATAGCTACCGGTGCTTTAATGGCGGGGTGGGACTGATAATTTTCTATTGTAAAGTCATCATAGGTAAAAGAAAAAATATCTTTTACCTCGGGATTGATTTTCATTTGTGGAAGTGGATAGTGTGTGCGGCTCAATTGAATTTGTGCCTGTTGCAAATGATTAACATACAAGTGAACATCACCGAAGGTGTGGATGAACTCTCCACACTTCAAATTACAGACCTGTGCCACCATCATGGTTAGTAAGGCATAGGAAGCAATGTTGAAGGGAACGCCCAGAAAAGCATCGGCACTGCGCTGGTACAATTGACAACTTAACTTCCCTTCCACCACATAAAATTGAAATAAAGTATGACAAGGCATGAGTGCCATCTGAGGCAGGTCTGCTACATTCCACGCACTGACAATGAGTCGACGGCTATCAGGATTCTTCTTGATCTCTGCAATCACTTCCGATAACTGATCGATCACCTTCCCATCTGGGCCACTCCAACTGCGCCATTGTTTACCATATACCGGACCTAACTCGCCGTTTTCATCAGCCCATTCATCCCAAATGGAAACACCATTCTCTTTCAGGTACTGAATATTGGTGCTGCCCTTGATGAACCAAAGCAATTCGTGAATGATGCTGCGGGTATGTAATTTCTTGGTAGTTACCATGGGAAATCCATCCTCTAAATTGAACCTCATTTGATAACCAAAACAACTTAGCGTTCCGGTACCGGTTCGATCTGTTTTCCTGACACCACTGTTCAGAATGTGCCGCAGCAATTGATGATATGCTTCCATGGCTGCAAAATACGATGTTATAACGGGATGAAGCGGCTATTCCGCAGCGGTGGGGAGAACAGGTGAATTGCTTTTCTTCCTGCGTTGCAATTCCCGTTGAATCAGTGTCAACTCCCGGCCTGTTTGACCGCTGACACTGGTATTCTCCTGTGCACGGCGCATCAGGTAAGGTATCACCTCCCTAATGGGACCGAATGGCAGGTATTTACTTACCCGGAATCCTTCCCTTGCCATATTAAAAGTGATGTGGTCACTCATGCCATAGAGCTGGGAAAAATGTACCCTGGAATAATTTCGGGCAATGCCCAATCGATCCATCGTTGCAGCCGCCAACTGATTGCTGTTCTCATTGTGCGAAGCAACAACCACTGCAATGTCGCCCAGATTTTCTAAACAAAATTGAACCGCCGCATTGAAATCCCGGTCAGATGATGCTTTATCGGGCTGAATCGGACTATCATATCCCTTTTCAAGGGCACGGGCACGCTCTTTTTCCATGTATGCACCCCTCACCAATTTAACCCCCAATACAAAACCTTTTTCCTTGGCAATGCGGTGAGACATTTTCAGAAATGAAAGGCGGTCATGGCGGTAAAGCTGCACCGTATTGTACACCACGGCTTCAGTGGTATTGAACTGCTGCATCATTTCCATACAAAGCCGGTCCACCGGATCCTGTATCCAGGACTCCTCCGCATCAATCAGCACACCTATCTTCTTTTCCGCAGCCAGTTCACAGATGGCATACATTCGATCCCGTACCCTATCCCATTCATCCAATTCCCACTCATGGTCATGAATGCCGCTGCGCAAACGCGGGGCTTCATTCAAAGATTGCAAGAGACCAAAACGGGCGAGACCGGTAACCTTGATGCTAATAAATGGAATATTGGTTTGGGTGGAAGCATATCGTATGACCCGCATGAATTCCTCTGTGGCTGTATCGAATGAGTCCTCTCCCTCTTTTCCCTCCACACCATAGTCCAGAATCACTTCAACACCAAAAGAATGAAGTTTTTGAGTTACCGGCTCGGTATTCTCCAGTGTTTCACCCCCTACAAACTGCTTGAACAATGTTTTTCTAATGAGACCATGCACGGGTAATCCGGTGCGCATAATAAAAGGAGTCAGTCGCGTACCCATTTGTACCAGCCAGGGGTATGACATGGATTGAAAGAGAAAACGGGCATTTTTCAGCTCCTTATCTGTTAAGTGCGCAAATGCGTTTTCTGTGTTTTCAAAGGATAGATTCATATACTAACATCTGTTCGCTCTGCGAATATCGGTAGTATTCGAAAAAGTTACGTGAAATTTTATTGGAGCGGAGGAACTCAGATCAAATCGCCTGATGATTGAAGGGCTGCAAAACCATTTCACTCACCACGCCACTGCGGGGTTGCTGACAGAGGAACCAAATGGCTTTAGCAGCTTCATCGGCCACGATCATGCGGTCGCGCTGCACCCGCAAGTCGATGGTATCCCAGAAAGGACTATCCACCCCACCCAAGTACAGCTGGGTTATACGTATATCGGTTCTTTTTAATTCTTCCCGGATGCTCTGCATCATACCTGTCAAGCCATATTTGCTGGCAGCATAAGCGGCAGCACCCGCCATGGGAACTTTTCCCAAAACACCAGGGATATTAATGATAAGACCGCGCTTGCTTTCCTTCATACCCGGAAGTACTGCTTTTACCAGATGAAAAGCACCCAACAGATTCGTTTGCAGGGTACGCTGAAACTCCTCAGAACTAAGCTGGTCAATGGGTTTGATGATACCAATGCCGGCAGCATTGATCAAAATATCGATGGTGCCTGCCTGCTGCAGAATGTTTTGAACGGCGGCATTTACTTCAGACTCCCGGGTTACATCCAGGGAAAAACAACGTTCTGCAGGAATACCGGCCTGTTGTGCAACGGAAGAGAGGTTGGACTGGTTTCTCCCGGTAATGAACACTTTTGCACCGGAACCTGAGAGCAAGGCAGCAGTTTTTGCACCAATGCCACCACTGGCACCCACCAGCAATACCACTTTATCTTTCAGTGTTTCCATAATTTTTTTTCATACAAACAATGGCGTGTTCATTTTGTTGTAAGGGGGTGAAACATTCTACTTCCCCGGCTGCCAACAAGGGCATGCGAAAGAAACCCTGGAACAGGGTGAACCTGCCCGTCTATTCCATCAGCAGCCAAGATGCATCCGGCAGGCACAACATGCACATGATCACTTATGTGACAGCCATCAGCATGCAACCCAAGCGCATCGTATGCGGAATATATAAGGGCACACAAACTTTGGAGAACGTACAGTCACAAAGAAGATTTGTTTTACAATTACTGGCCGACCATCAATACAATCTTACCCGCATCTTAGGTAAAACCAGCGGAAAAAAGTCAGACAAGATCAAATCCCTGCAGAAAAAAAACTTATTGACCCCCTGGCTAGATCACCTGATTTTAACGGAGGCGCTCAGCGTGATGGAACTGGTAGTAATTCAGGAATTTGACGGAGGCGATCATGTAGGTTTTCTCTGTAACGTAACCCAGTATAAAAATTGCCAGCCCGGTGAAGCATTGACTTTGGATGTACTCAGGGCGCATCGATTAATCATTATATGAGTGCAGCATTCCCTACCAACCTGGCCGCTTTGGCAGAGCGACTGAGCGCAATCGATCCGCCCCGCTATGGCTCTTCGCGAAACTTTTTAACGGGTGCTGTTACCCGTCTTTCCCCCTATATAGCCAGGGGTGTTATCACCCTCCCCCAAGTATTGGAAAGTATCCTCAAGAGGTATCCGATGGGTAAGGCATTGCCACTGATACAACAGTTGGCCTGGCGGGAATATTTTCAACGGGTATGGTGGAAGGAGAAGGAAAACCTGCAGCGAGACATCCGTCAACCGCAGACACAGGTTGCCCACCATGAACTGCCCCGCGCCATAGCCGAAGCCAATACAGGTGTGGAAGAAGTGGATGCTGCTATTCGAGACTTGATGCAGACCGGTTATCTGCACAACCATGCCCGTCTCTATGTAGCCATGTTCACTTGTAACATAGCCCGGGCACATTGGTCTAGCCCTGCCCGCTGGATGTACTATCACCTGCTCGATGGAGACATCGCCAGCAATACCCTCAGCTGGCAATGGGTAGCCGGCAGTTTTAGTGCGAAAAAATATTATGCCAATCAGGACAACATCAATAAATACAGTGGATCGAATCAACACAATACGGTCTTAGACAAGTCGTATGAGGAATTAATGGAAATGCCTGTGCCGGATCATTTGCAGGCAACCATAGTTCCCGACTTGCAGACAAACCTTCCTATTACTGAAACCTTAGTGCTCAATCAACACTTACCTCTTCTACTCCATCACTCTTATCAGATAGACCCAGAATGGTTTTCCGGAGTGGAAGCCAATCGGGTACTTGTTTTGGAGCCCTCCCATTTCCAACAATATCCGGTAAGTCCGGCAGTGATGCAATTCATCCTGGAACTGGCAAAAGAATTCATACCGGGGATACAGATCTATGTGGGTGAAGCAAAAGATATTCCTTCACTGGATGTATTTCCTTCTATCCATTTCAAAGATCATCCCATCGCCCATCATTTTCCCGGACAAGCCACTGCACCTACCTGGATGTTTCCTGATGCAGATTATACCGGACAGGGATTTTTTGGTTACTGGAAAAAATGCGAGAAGGCACTCTATAAAATTAGCCGTGCGCATAGCCAATAAATTGCGAATTTTGGCGCATGAAAATTTTATCAACAGAGATCTATCGCTATACCATTCCTATGGTTCCCTTTACCATTGCTACCGGTACCATGAAGTATGCACAAAATCTTTTGATACGGGTGCATACCGATGACGGACTGACGGGAGTGGGAGAATGTTCCGCCTTCCCCATGATCGCCGGCGAAACCCAATCTACCTGTTTTGAACTCGCCAAAGATTTTGCTGCGCTCTGGAAAAATAAATCGTCAGCAGAGATAGACAACCGGCTCGATGAACTCGATGCCATGATCAGCAGAAATTTCACTGCCAAGAGTGCATTTGATATGGCACTGTATGACCTTGCAGCAAAAAGGACGGGGCAGCCATTGTACCAATATTTAGGAGGTACCAATAAAACTTTGGAGAGCGATTTAACCATTGGCATTGGCACGCCGGAAGAGATGGCAGCAACCGCAACAAAATTTGCTGCCGATGGGGTACGCATGATCAAAGTAAAATTGGGAAAAAAACCAAATGAAGATGTGCAACGCATCCGCAGCATCAGACAAGCCATAGGAGATGCGATTATTCTTCGCATCGATGCCAACCAGGGATGGAGTTTTGAGGAAGCTGTTGAAGCATTGACAAATTTGGCGCCTTTTGGAATCGAATTCTGTGAGCAGCCCATGCGCAGCTGGAACGATGAACTGCTGCCTGAGCTCTGTCGGATTTCGCCCATTCCCCTTATGGCAGATGAAAGTGTATTCACACACCACGATGCAGAACGCATCATTCGCAACAAAGCATGTGCCTACATCAACATCAAACTGGCCAAAAGTGGCGGTATCAGGGAAGCCCTCCGCATACACGAGGTGGCAGCAAAAAATGGCACCCCTTGTATGATGGGTGGCATGCTCGAAAGTCGGCTGGCACTAACTGCCAAAGTGCACCTTGCCATTGCCAGCAACAACATTCGTTTCTATGATCTCGACACCTGTTTGCTGGGACATCTCACGGATCCAGTGTTGGGTGGCGTTCGCTTCAATGGCATGCAGGTATCTGTGGGTGAGGAACCCGGTATCGGCGCCGATGTTGACGCTGCATTTCTGGCGGGACTGGAAAAAGTAGTTATTTAACACCGCTAAAGCAGGAGTCTAACCAGAAAGCAGGAACTTTGCAAAAAATACCCCAAAAATGGAAGCCAAGAAAGCAATTGAAAGTCTGACCATCATGAATGAGTTGGTGTTGCCCAACGATACCAATACGTTCGGCAACCTGATGGGAGGCAGATTGATGTACTGGATGGATATTGCCGCCGGCATTGCAGCCGGAAAGCATTGCAATACACCGAGCATGACCGTATCGGTGGACAATATTAGTTTTAAAAATCCCATCAAACTGGGGAATGTGGTTCATATACGTGCACGGGTGTGCCGGGCTTTCAATACCTCTATGGAAATTCATATCAAAGTTTGGGGGGAAGATTTGCTGCATCAATACAAGTATGAAAGCAATGAGGCATTTTTCACTTTTGTTGCCTTAGACCCCAACGGAAAACCTAGGAAAGTACCGGAGTTAATTGCAGAAACCGAAGAAGAACAAAAACTCTATGATGGCGCCTTGCGCAGAAGACAGTTGCGCCTGATATTGGCAGGAAAAATGAAGCCACACGACGCCAATGAACTCAAGGCACTCTTTATCAGCGAGTGATAGAATAATTATTTGTCCAGCATTTGCATCAGATGATGTCTGCCCTTCATCATGAAAGATTTACTCTGCTCGATTGCTTCCATCACCTGGTCGAGAATAGCATCTACCGGTTGGGTATAATCGATGACCAATGGTTCCTTGAAGCGAACCGTAAGTTGGGTGCCTGTCTTTTTAAATGACAAGCCTGTTTTGGTGAAAGCACGCCAAAATCCATTGATAACGACAGGAATAACAATGGGCTGGTTGTTCTTAATAATATGCGCTGTTCCCTTTCTACCGGGGGCAAAGGGTTTGGTAGTTCCCTGCGGGAAGGTGATGATCCAACTGTTGTGCAGCGCCTCATCGATTTTTTGGGTGTCGGATTCATCCCGTTCTCTGGATACATCTTTGCCTTTTTCTCTCCAGGTTCGTTTCACCGTCAATGCACCTGCCATTTTGAAGATGCGGGACAATAAACTGCCGTTCATGGTTTCTTCAGCTGCGATGAAATGAACATTGGTAAATGGATTCAGCAGGTAGAAGGGAATTCCGAGTCTATTCTCTCTTCTCCATTTAACGGCACAGAAGATGTGGAGGAAGGCAATAACATCTGCAAAATAGGTTTGATGGTTGCTGACGAACAACACATTTCCCTTCGGCAACTGACGCAGGTGTTCAGTACCCTCTATCTTTATCCTGTTGAAGAGAACCAGTCCGGGCCAGGATACAAAGCCTACCAATGCATATACCAATGAACGTATCATGCGCAAGTTTTTCGTTACTCTACTACCTTTCGGTCTTTCTCACCTGCACCGGGGTTGCTTCTCTACGGCAAGGGTGCTCTTGAGAACTGCTAAACTAATACATCTTCCTGATTTTTTAGCTTACCCGGGCTGAAATGATTGAGATTCAAAGGAAAAGGTATTTTTGCGCCACTAATCACATCACATGCAACTGAATACAGTCATTTTTGATATAGACGGACTCCTGATTAACAGCGAACCTTTGTGGAACCAGGCGGCTGCGGAGATTTTTGCGGGGTATGGAGTGCACCTGACACCCGAAGCGTATGCCACCACTACCGGTTTGCGCACCAAGGAGTTTGTTGCCTGGTGGCTGAGCAGGTTCGGACAAGACCCTGCTATTTTTCCGCAGGTAGAGAAAGAAATTGTTGAGCTGGTATTGCAGAAGATCAATGACGAGGCAGAGACCTTGCCGGGCGTGAACTATATTTTTGATTTCTTTCATCGGAAGGGTTTTCATATAGGACTTGCGACATCTTCCCCACCTGAGTTGATTGAGATCGCCAAAAAAATTACGGGCATAGAGCCTTATGTGATGGCTGCAGCTTCTGCGGAAGCATTGCCGTATGGCAAACCACATCCACAGGTGTACCTCGATTGTGCGGCATCGTTGGGTGTGCGGCCTATTCAGTGTCTTTGCTTTGAAGATTCTTTCAATGGAATGATTGCTGCCAAGGCTGCCCGCATGAAATGTGTGGTGGTGCCGCATGCAGATGAAAGAGCACAAAAAAAATGGGGTGCAGCGGATTTACAAATTAACTCACTGGAGCATTTTACTGATTCCCATTTACAACAACTTTCTTAAAAAAGAGCACGACTATGTCGTACTCTTTTTTTCTCACATAGTCTTCTCTGCGCCTGGATGGATTGGAAGACTAGATGGGTATGGAAATATGAAAGCTCACTAGTGATGTTCAAGATCCGAAATTTTAAATTGTTTGTAACATACACCAACAATTGAATCTAACTCACTACTCAATCTATAATCTAAAGCATAATTGAAAATATTGGGACCAGCATCAGTAATACCCCATGGTTGTTTAAGTCGCAAATCACTGATTTTTTTTATCCTCGAGTAAACTGCAGTATCTCCATATATTCCAGAAAAAAAAGTTGTTTTTGACATATCAATATTAGGACAATCATTCCCTTCAGCTAAATTTATCTTATTTATAATATCTAAAAAAACTAACCCTTTAAAACTTTTTTGCCATTCACCTTCATTATACAATCTAATGGTATCCCATTTAGAAAATACATTGTCAGGGTAGTTTCTTTCAATTGAATCTATTCTAAACTTCCGGTAATACAATCCAGCTAAAGAATCCAATCGTTCACTAATTCTACTATCTAACGCATACTGAATTATAGATTTATCATAAATAGCTGGTTTATTTTTAATTAAGGAATCTACGATAATTTTAATTATTGAATATACAGATGTATCCATATTTATACCCTCATAACAGCTTGAGACCGATCTGTCTTCAATTTTACAATCATTCATTTGCGCTTGGTTTAACCTCTTAATTAAATCCAAAAAAATTAACCCCTTAAAGGAAAAATGCCAATCTCCTTCATTATTTAAGATGACAATAGAATGTTCAATTTGACTGGATTTTTGGCTGGGAGCACAAGCCAAAAAGAGGAAAAAAATAAAGATTACATATTTCATACGATATTTTATTATTTTAAATTCCATATATCACAATATTCAATATACACAGCCGCATCGGCGAAATGACAATTTAAAAGGCATGTAGCATTAGAAAACAGTAAATCACAATGTCCACTTGCAAATTTTGAATTTGTAACAATTGTATAAATTCCATGAAATTTTCCATCCTTTAATTCCTTTTCAAGTCCTACACCAAATTTTCCGACTTTTGATTGATCATAATGATGGGCCTGTGGATTATAAAATTCCCCCAAAGACCTATTTGGGTTTGAACAACCAAATGTTTTCCTCATCCACATGTTCATATTTCTAGCTCCTAAAAAATAATATTTTCCATCACCCCCTTTTAATGTCTGCTCCTTTATATAAGGAATTTTTATACCACATTTGTTTAAAGCCCACGATAGTCGCAGTGCACATGCATTATTCCATGGTTTCTGATTAGGATCTACCAAAGACCGATCCCGGCCATCTTTTACATCTCCTCCTATTTTATTAAAGACTTCTTCTGCCTTCATATTTTCACCCTTATCGTTTTTTGGATAAGCTGACTCAAAGTCTATCCATGAAGGTAATTGCTGATGTGCAAAAATATTATTAGGATCCTCCCAAAATAATTCATCATATTCAGAATCATAACCTTCCGAAATACCTAAAAACTGATTTTCAAACTCTTTTAACTGAGTTAATGGATTAAACCGAAAATAATCGATAGCCCAGATTGCTATTTCCTTTTTTGTGGGTGAATTATCAAAACTTAGGTAATTAAAAAGAGCTAAAGCTAAATCAGTATTTTGGTATATATATTCGATCTGACTTGGTGATAAATTCAATTGTTGAATCAAATAATCTTTTTTTTGTTTTTCGGACACATTGCCAAGTGATGAGCCAGACGAAGGAACTCCATTCGGGGGATTATTAATTGGAAACGGATTCCAAAGTGATGGCGGTAAAGGATAAGTTGGAACAAAGAGATTGGGAGGTATCACTGGTGCCTCGTCTTCTTTTGGCGTAGATTCTTCTAGTGATGCGGGTGTACCGCCACCACCAGAACCAAAACCATAACAATCCCAACCACTTCCATTTTGTACAGGCCAAGCAATAATATAATTCTTTATGCAATACCATAATGCCGCTAACCAACTCCCATAAAACTGAGGCTCACCCATTGTTGTAATTGGAGATTGGTTATCGGCATGCGTCTTCATTGACTGAGTACGAAATTCCTTCACCTTAACCCCATTGATAAAATCAATCTTGTGATATGCAAAATTTCCCAAGTCAATAGTCTCATAATACCCACTAAAGTTTTTGCTTATAGAATCGAATGTTCCTACCTGTCTGTAAAACAATACTTCGAGATTATTTCCAAACATTTTCTTCCCAAAAAAGATTTCACCTCCACCAGTTTCTAAAGGAATCCGAACCACCATAAAATCTTTATCAAATGCTTTCTTTGCCGATGACCACACCGGTTCCGGAGCACCAGGCATTTTTTGACGGTAACCTTCAAACCACTCAACTATTTCCTGCTTACTGATTGGCTCCTCTATATTTTCCGACAAATTTTTTTTACAAGAAGAGGTAGCAATAACTATCGCTAACACTACAAAAAACTGAAAAAAATATAACTTTTTAGCTAGCGAAGTGGAGTGGAGTGGAGTGGAGTGGAGTGGAGTGGAGTGGAGTTCATAAAAAAGTATTTATATATTAAATATACTCCATTTAAACCATTTATCCAAAATTAATTT
>JADBXP010000002.1 GCA_020403455.1 Chitinophagaceae bacterium | reverse complement strand
TTTTCTCCTCCGAAAAGTCTCTCCGACGCAGGAGGTGTACTTTGCGGCTTGAATGTGAAACATTCTTTTAATAGACAATCACAGATAAAATAGAACCTGGCACATGCCGCGAAGTCTCCGCCAAAGGCGGAAGACACGCGGAGGAGGAGTGCCAAAGACCAAAGACTAGTTCTCTTTTCTCCTCCGAAAAGTCTCTCCGACGCAGGAGGTGTACTTTGCGGCTTGAATGTGAAACATTCTTTTAATAGGCAATCACAGATAAAATCGAATCTACCACATGCCGCGAAGTCTCCCCGACACGTCGGGGCGGAAGACACGCGGAGGAGGAGTGCAAATGACCAAAGAATTTTAAAAAGGGCCTGATATCACCGGCAACTCAATCTTAGACCTGTGGTGTACCCGAATGTTGGATTTGATGAAATCTTCATCCTTTGCTTGATAAATGTCCAGAAACTTCTGTGGATTCCTATCAACAATAGGGAACCAACTGCTTTGGATTTGAATCATCAGTCGATGTCCTTTTTTGAATGTATGTGCTACATCAGGCAAACTAAACTTTACCTGCGTTGGTTGATTGGGAACAAAAGGTGCCGGCTTTTCAAAACTGTTGCGAAACTTGCCCCGCATCACCTCACCACGAACCAATTGCTGATAGCCACTCATCAGATAATCCACTTTCATATCTGTAGCAGAAGGTTGATCAGGATAAACATCAATGAGTTTTACTACAAAATCGGCATCAGTTGTTGAGATAGATACCCATAGATCAGCCACTACCGGACCACCCAAAGTTAGATCCTCAGTGAGTACTGGTGTCTGATATACTAGAACATCCGGTCTGCGGGATGCAAATTTCTGGTCCTCAACCATGTACTCGCGATAATGTCTGCTTGGCGTGGAGCGCAACATATAAACATCAGATATATATGGTACAGGTTTAGCAGGATCACTTACATACTCTTCAAATCCCTTCCCGGTAGATGAAGGTGATAGTAAACCTTTTGGACCAAGAAAATAATTAGTCATGCGCATACCGGGCACAGGCCATTGTGACAATTGCTTCCACTGATTGGCTCCCGTAAAAAAAACATTGGCTTCCTTAATAGCATCTACACTACCCTTATTCCGAAGATGATAATCAAAGAAAGGCAACTCGATGTTCTTCCCATACCAGTCACTGGTATTCGACCCCCAATAAACATTGCCCAATTTAGTACCATCCATAGCACCCCATTGTCCGTGGTACCAGGGTCCCATGACAATGCGGTTGTCATTTTTTGCTTTTCCTTCAATTGCCTTGTATAAATTCCACGCACCATAACAATCCTCTGCATCATAGAGTCCACCAACCACCAAAGTGGCGATCGAGGAGTTGATTTTATCCACGTTTCTGCGGGCATCGCGTACCTGCCAAAAAGCATCATAATTGGGATGTGCCATGAGGTCTTTCCAAAAAAGAATGCTGTCCCCCATCAACTTAGTAAAATTGGTCAAGGCACCAGTCCGCAAATAAAAATCGAAATAGTCTTTCGTAGGAAACTCAAAACCCTTCGGGCCAATGGTGGTGGGTTTGGGTCGTGGTTTTCCAAAACCGGAATAAAATGCAAAGCCATCTGCCAGCATAAAAGCCCCGTTGTGGTGAAAATCATCGCCTAAAAACCATTCCGTAACCGGCGCCTGAGGACTCACGGCTTTAAGTGCCGGGTGATTGCTCAATGATGCCATGGTTGCATAAAACCCGGGATAGGAAGTTCCAAACACACCGACTTTTCCATTGTTGCCGGAAATATTTTTAACCATCCAATCTATCGCATCATAGGTATCAGTAGATTCATCCGTTTGTCCGGCTGTTTTGTTGGGAATGAAAGGACGGATATCTTCAAACACTCCCTCACTCATCCAGCGCCCACGAACATCCTGGATAACATATATGTATTTTTCCTTAAAAAAATAATTCCGCGGACCCCGCCAAAAACCGGCATTGAAAATACCCTCTCCATAAGGAGCACATGAATAGGGTGTTCGCGTCAATAAAATAGGGTGCTGTTCAGACCGGTCATTGGGAGCATAAATAGTAGTGAACAAACGAATACCGTCCCGCATAGGTATCATCACCTCAGTCTTAGTATAGTTGTTCACAATCCATGCAGAGTCTACCCCCTGTGCCAGTGTTGCCAACGGCAATAAAATAACCGCCAACAAAAATTTTATACCCTTCATAATAATAATTTTTAAAAATTGAGGTCGCATATTCAGCTCTCCTAAAATAGTTGATTTTCAACATAAATTACTTCCTCCCGAAAAGAACAAGCTTCTTTCGCTGCCAGACACCCAATGCCAAGGGTAAAAAAAAGATATAAATATATATTTTAAATTTAATGTAAAGAGCAAGATGGTCCCTCCAAGCGGCCATTTCCCCGAATAATCATACCTTTGCACGCTCAAAATCAAGCACAATTTCAACCACATGGCTACTATTACGCGTGAAAACATCAGTTTGCTCAACGACAAACTCACCATTACCCTCTCAAAAGCAGACTACCTCGATGACTTCGAAAAAAGTTTGAAAAAATATGCCAAAAGCGCCAACATACCCGGATTCCGAAAAGGAATGGTACCTGCCGGACTCGTTAAGAAAATGTATGGCCAGGGTGTTTTTGGCGAGCAGGTGCTGAGGAAAGTAGAAGAGGAATTGAACAAATACATGCAGCAGGAACAGTTGGATATTTTCGCTCAGCCGCTTCCTATGGGCCAGCAAAATCCTCAACTCGACATGAACCAGCCCGGTGATTACCAGTTTGAATTTGAAATCGGTTTGAAACCCACTATAGAACTAAAACCTGAACAACTCAAAGTGACCCGCTATGTAGTAAACGTAACAGACGCTATGATACAGCAGGAAGTGGAGAGATGGCAAAAAAGAAACGGAGAAAGAACCGAACCGGATACGATTGGACACCAGGACAATGTATTGCAGGTGAGTTTCACTGAAATTGATGCTGCGGGCCAATCTGTTGAAAACGGAGTACAAAAAGATACCAGTCTGTTGGTGAGCGATTTCAATAGCGCCACCCAATCACAGTTGATGGGAAAGAAGAAAGAGGAATCCATCGATATCACCCTTGCAAGTGCCTTTGATGAAGCTGCCTGTAAAGCTGTCTTGTCTGAATTGGGTATGCAGGAAGACCAAAAAGAACTTTCACTGCGTGTCACCATCAAAAAAATAACCCAAATCATTCCTGCAGAACTGAACGAGGAACTCTTCAAGAAAGTATTCCCTGACCAGGAAATCACAACGGAAGAAGCTTTCCGCAGTGCAGTAAAGGATACCATTGTTGCTCATTTTGCCAGTCAAGCACGCAATCAGATTTACGACCAGATTTATCACGCCCTGGTAGACCATACCCCCCTCTCCTTTCCGGAAAATTTCCTGAAACGCTGGATACAGCAGGGTGGCGAACAACCCAAAACTCCCGAACAAGCGGAAAAAGAATACCCCACATTCGAAAAACAATTGAAATGGACCCTCATCAGCAACCAACTGATACAGGACAATAAAATTGAAGTGAGCCCCGAAGACATCAAGGACTTCGCAAAAATGCAATTGTTCAACTACATGGGTGGACAAATCAATATGATGGGCGAAAATGCCCAGTGGGTAGAAGACTACGCCAACCGCATGCTCCAGGATAAAAAATTTGTAGAGGACAGCTACCACCGCATCAGTACAGATAAAATGTTCCAGCACCTGGAAACCCTGGTGAACGCTGTAGAGGAGACGATTAGTCAGGAGGATTTTGAAGCCAAGCAACACCACCACCACTGATTCTCCCGCTAACCCGGCAATCGATTTTCGACCACCGGCTGACAAATAATTGGGTACAGGTTCCCATCAACTGACGTGTTGTCGGGAATTAGGTATTGCACAGTTTTTGACAATGCTATCGGGCTAAAACGCTTATCTTCAAATTATAAATACTTAAATATGCATACTGGAAATGAGTTTGAAAAATATGCAGTGAAGCACCGGGGCATCAGCAGTGCCACTTTGCACAACTTCCGGCAACAAGGGTTTACCAACCTAACTCCCTATATCATCGAAGAACGCCCTTTGAATGTGGCCAGTATGGATGTATTCAGCCGATTGATGATGGACCGCATCATCTTCCTGGGAGAGGGCATCAATGACTATGTTGCCAATATTGTCACTGCCCAACTTCTTTTTTTGGAAAGTACCGACCGCACCCGCGATATTCAAATGTATATCAACAGTCCGGGTGGCAGTGTTTATGCCGGACTAGGTATTTACGATACCATGCAATTCATTAGTCCGGATGTTGCCACCATTTGCACAGGAATGGCGGCGAGTATGGGTCAGGTTTTGCTTTGTGCCGGAGTTCCCGGAAAAAGAACGGCCCTGAAGCATGCCCGCGTGATGATTCACCAACCAAGTGGTGCCATTGGCGGTCAGGCAACTGACATTGAGATCACAGCCCGTGAAATCAAAAAAGTAAAGGAGGAATTGTATAACATCACTGCACACCATACTGGAAAATCAGCAGAAACAATTTCCAAAGACAGTGACCGTGATTTTTGGATGACCGCACAGGAAGCCAAAGATTACGGACTGATAGATGAAGTGCTGTTGACCAACCCCCGCAAGGAAAAAAAATAAACAATCATTTGCGCAAAAGCTAAATCAAGTACCATGAATTGGAGCAATGTCGATACCAGATGGATGGAAGATGACGAAAATGAGAACAAAGAAGAAAAAGCCGATCAACTGGGGGCTATGATGATGAAGAAATTGGATAAGCTGTTCTTCGAAAGAAGAATGGTATATCTCTGGGGTGTGGTGAATGATAAATCTGCCCGAGAAGTAGTTACGAAATTAATGTTGCTGGATGCCGATCGTCCGGGTGAAGAAATCAAATTTTATATCAATAGTCCGGGTGGTGTTGTTACCAGTGGTATGGTCATTCACGACACCATGCAGTTAATCAAGAGTCCGGTCACCACCATATGTATGGGACTTGCTGCCAGCATGGGTTCGATTTTGCTGAGTGCCGGTACCAAAGGAAAAAGAGCCATTTATCCGCACGGAGAAGTAATGATTCACCAACCCAGTCTGGGTGGTTACTATCAGGCAACCAGCGCAGATATCGAGATTCAGGCCAATCAAATCCGCAAAACAAAAGAGCTCGGAGCACGCATTTTGGCAGACAATTGTGGCAAAACCATTGAGCAGATCATGAAAGATTTTGACAGAGATTATTGGATGAATGCTAAAGAAGCCGTGAATTATGGTATTGTAGACACGATTTTGACTAAAATATAAGGTTTTTTTCTGCCTTTTTCGGTTAATACGCTATTACCTACCCAATAGAACGGCTGGTTTTTTCGTTATTTTACATTCTGATTGATTCAACAGATAAGCTAATTTCATCCTTATGGCCAAAACTCCTGCCAATCTTCATTGTTCCTTCTGCGGCCGCAGCCGGGATGAAGTGAAAATTCTGATCGCCGGTCAGGACGGCCATATCTGTGAAAACTGTGTTGAACATGCCCGGGAAATCATTGAGCAGGAATTCAGCAGCAAGCAGGATGCTACCACTCCCCAGGGCTCACAATTCAAATTGAAAATCAGAAAGCCCATTGAGATCAAGAAATTCCTGGATGAATATGTCATTGGTCAGGATGAAGCTAAAAAAGTTCTTTCGGTCGCAGTTTATAACCACTATAAAAGGGTCAACACAAAAGCTGTAGCAACAGATGAGGTTGAAATTGAAAAGAGTAACATCATCATGGTTGGTGAAACAGGTACCGGAAAAACATTGCTGGCAAAAACCATTGCCCGCCTGCTGAATGTACCCTTTGCCATCGTAGATGCTACCGTTTTCACAGAAGCCGGCTATGTAGGTGAAGATGTGGAAAGCATGCTCACACGTTTGTTGCAAAACTGCAACTATGATGTGGCCGCAGCTGAAAAAGGAATTGTCTATGTAGACGAATTAGATAAAATTGCCCGCAAGGGTGATAACCCCTCCATCACCCGGGATGTAAGTGGTGAAGGTGTGCAACAGGGATTGCTGAAAATGTTGGAAGGAACAGAGGTGCTGGTACCTCCGCAGGGCGGAAGGAAGCATCCTGAACAAAAAATGGTTAAAGTTGATACCAAGAATATCCTCTTTATCTGCGGAGGAGCTTTCGATGGTATTGATAAAGTAATTGCCCGCCGGGTCAATACGAATGCCATCGGTTTTAGTGTCAACAAAGACGAACAGGAATACCAGCGCAAGAATCTCCTACAATTTGTAAATGCACAGGACCTGAAATCATTCGGATTGATTCCTGAACTGTTGGGAAGACTACCGGTTATCACACACCTGAATCCGCTCGACCAGGAAACACTGAGAAACATTCTAACAGAACCTAAGAACTCCCTGATTCGTCAGTTCAACCGTCTTTTTGAAATGGAAGGCATACAGCTCGAAATAGATGATGAAGTGCTCGATTTCATGGTGAGCAAAGCCCTGGAATATAAACTGGGCGCCCGCGGTCTCCGCAGCATCTGCGAGAGCATTCTGACCGATGCCATGTTCGAACTGCCCGGCACTGCTGCCCGCCACTTGCACATTACCCTACCCTATGCACAACAGATGTTCAGTAAGAGCAAACTGAGTGCCCTCAAGGTAGCATAATAATATCCACTCTAACATTTGGGTATAACTTTCGGTTCAGCTTTCCGTCGTGAGCGGTAATATTGCTGCACTATATTCAGTGTTATGCAAGAACTCATCGACCGACTCATGAAAGAAGCCGGACTCAGCGCCGAACAGGCAACCAAAGCCATCCAAACCATTGCCGGTTTTGTCAAATCCAAATTTCCCATGCTGGAAGGAGCAGTAGACCAAATCTTTGCAGCAGGCAAAAAGGATGAAGATCCGCTGTAAAAAGCTTATCGGTTATAATTGGCTCGCATGATTTGCCGGTAAAGCGAATCATGGATGAAAGCTATTTTTCTCAGATCCTCTACTTGCTGAAAAGAGCCATACTGTTGACGAAAGCCAAGAATGGCTCTAGCAACCTCATACGATATACCCATCCGAATCATCAGTTGCTTAACTGTGGCACGATTGAGGAAGGCAGTGTCTATAGAAGCAACTTTGGTGGTTAAAGTAGTTGCTGAACTTACACGAAGAAATGGAAGCAATAGCTGATAAACAGAATCGGATAATCCATATACTTTTCTTAGATCCTGCAATGATTGAAATCCACCCCGCATTTCTCTGTAACGCACAATACGCCTGGATAGTACAGCACCAATCCCGGGAAGTGCAGCCCAACTCGCCGAATCTGCTGAATTGATATCGATAACGACCGGTTGCTTTCTCTCCTCTCCGTGACGAAATTCATACCGAGTTATGTCTTTTTCCGCTGTATTCACTTGCCTTTCTTTCCGCTGTTCAGGAAGGAGCACGAAAGGAAGAAGCCTTTGGACATCCTTCTCTTTTATCCCCCAGATTTTTCTGATATCTCCGGCTTGCCGGAACCTACCTCCTTTCTGCACATACCGCACAATGGTTCGGGCAGTTCGAGTCGGAATACCCATGGCCACCCATGACTGCTCCGTTTGCTCATGAGGATCAAAAGGCCGCAAGTGTATCTCTTTTTCCTTACTACCGGAAGGGCTTCCGCTTTCTGCAGCGAACTTTTCAGTTGCCATGTTCGACTGACTGTCGCCGGGTATTTGTTGCATCCATTTGCGCCATTCCCTGTCTTCCGCCAACGGCGGATATCTTTCATACCACAACTTGGGTAAGATCACCAAAGCGCCTGCCAACACTAGAAATATGGCAGTCCCAATTCTTTCGCGTTTACTAAATTCAAAAAAGCTTCTCCAATTGTTCTCCATTACATAACAATTTATCCTTCCCAACAGGGATGAAACAATGGAGCGGAAATGAGCGAACATCAAAGGGTTAACTGCAAACCATCATATGCCAAATGAAAGCCGGGAGGCAATTCCTGAGATATGGATGTATGAGTCCCTAACTGGTGACTGATATGGGTGAAATAAACCTTCGGTACTCCCAGCTTTTCACCGATGGATATGGCTTCTGCCAGTGTAAAATGTGAAAGGTGTTTTTCTTTTCGAAGGGCATTCAGGATAAGTATCCGCGAACCACGAATCAGCTCCAATTGATCATCATCGATGCGATTGGCATCCGTGATATAAGTGATATCTCCGAAACGAAACCCAAGTACAGGCATGCGATGGTGCCATACTTCTATGGGTTGTACCGGAATATCTCCCACAACAAAGGGTGATCGATCAATTGACACCATTCGGATTTCAGGGATTCCGGGATATGTTAGATCGGCAAAAGCATAATAGTAATCTCTTCGCAGTGCCTCTTCCGTGAGGGAATTGGCATACAGCGGCATCGCCTTTTTTTGGAAATAATTATAGGCCCTTATGTCATCCAGTCCGGCCAAGTGATCCTTGTGGGGATGGGTATATATCACTGCATCGAGTTCACGTGTACCCGAGCGCAACATCTGATAACGAAAATCGGGGGTAGTATCTATCACTACTGTCGTGGTGGAAGACCGAACGAGAATGCTGCTGCGCAATCGTTTGTCCCGGGAATCTTCAGATCTGCAAACCACACAATCACAACCAATCATGGGCACACCTGAACTGGTGCCTGTGCCAAGAAAACTGATCTGTAGGGATGGAATAAACACCCAACAAAACTAAAACAAATGAGAGGGATGACAACAGGTATTTTCCGCGATTAGGCTGCGTGACCCGCTTTGTTCACCAGGCTGTCCAGCAATTTTTGTGACTCCAATGTGAGCTGGTCATAATCGATGGGAATCTGTGCAATGATATCTTGCAAGGTGTTGATTCGTCCTTCAGTTGAAAGAAATTTATTCAGCACGACAATTTTTCTCGATTCAAGCAAACACCAGCCACTTTGAAAAGTACCTCGCTCATACCGGATGATATATCCGGATTCACTTAAAATCGCCGTGTATTTATCTAAAGTCGATTGCGTATACTTCATTCCCGGTTTTTACCTTTCAAAATTACTGTTGTACAGCAACTTAGGCCTTTTGTTTTATCCACATATCTGAAAAGAAAAAATCAGCTTGCAACACCTATCCAACGCGGCTTTCCAGTCGAACCACCGGAATGATCATCTCTTCCAGACTGATTCCACCGTGTTGGAAGGTATTTTTATACAATTGTGCGTAATGATGAAAATTATTAGGGTAACAGAAATAAGCATCTTCCCTGGCAAAAATATAGGAGGAATGAACAGTTGGTACCGGTAATCCCGCCTCCTGTGGTCGGGTAAATGCCAATACTTCTTTTTCATTGTATTGCAGGTTGCGGCCATGCTTATACCGCAGGTTGGTGGTGGTTTGGCGGTCACCCACCACTTTTTGTGCATCCTTCACCCGAACACTGCCATGATCTGTTGCCAAAATGACTGTCACCGGCTTATCTGCCAGCTTTTTCAAGGCCTGGTGCAAAGGACTGTGTTCAAACCAACTTCGGGTAAGACTTCGATAACTTGTTTCATCGGATGCCAGTTCCTTCATGATCTCCATTTCCGTGCGGGCATGACTAAGCGTATCGACAAAATTGTACACAATAACATTCAGGTCATTTTGCAATAAGTTGTGCATCTGTCCCGGCAACTGTTGTCCCTCCTGAAACTGGGTAATCTTTTGGTAACTGATGCGGAGGTTTTCTTTTCTCAACCGCTTCAACTGTTCTTGCAGCAACTCTGCTTCATGTAGATTTTTTCCGCCTTCCTCCTCATCATTTTTCCAAAGTGAAGGAAACCGTCGTTGTATGTCAGCAGGAAGCAAGCCGGCAAATATTGCATTGCGGGCATATTGCGTGGCAGTGGGTAAGATGGAGTAAAAACTGTCTTCGTCTGCCACACGAAATGATTCAGCCAATAGCGGCTCAATCGCTTTCCACTGATCAAATCGGAGGTTATCAATCAGTACAAAAAACACCGGCCTTCCCGCACTGATGTGGGGCAATACTTTCAATGCCAATAAATGCTGACTCATGATAGGTGCCGACAAACTGCGGGGATTCAGCCAATTGACGTATTCGCGACAGACGTAACGGGCAAATGCCTGGTTGGCCTCCTGCTTTTGAGCATAAAATATATCACGCATTTCCGGACTATCACTCTTGTCCATTTCCAGTTCCCAATAAACCAGTTTTCGGTAGATCTCCATCCATTGTTGGTGGTCAGGATTTTGCAGTAACTCTTGCAGCAGTGAAGCAAATTGTTGCTGGTATTGCGTTGTAGTTTTTTCCGCCACCAGTCGCCGATTGTCAATGATTTTTTTGAGACTGAGCAACACCTGATGCGGATTGACCGGCTTGATGAGATAGTCTGCAATCTCACTCCCAATGGCATCATCCATGAGTGATTCAGTATCATTGCGTGTAATAAGAATCACCGGCAACAATTTGTTGATCTCCTTCAACCTCATCATGGTCTGCAAACCGGAGATGCCGGGCATGGATTCATCCATCAAAACGGCATCAAAAAAATGTTGTTGCACCTTTTCAATGGCATCAAAACCGTTGGATACGGGCGTGACTTCATACCCCTTGTTTTGCAAAAATATGATCTGCGCCTGCAGACTCTCGATCTCATCATCAACCCATAAAATTTGAATGGCTGCCATAATACTCTTACCGCCGTAATTCAATTGCAGAACGGCTTCCCGGGTATAAATCTATTTCATTATCCTTTTCCTTTTTCTTCTTTGTACTTTTGTGCAGCAAGAATCAGTTGATTTAACAATTCAAAAACAAAGGATGCCGGCAAAAAGAAAAATCATCAATGACCCTGTTTATGGTTTCATCACCATCACGCATCCGCTGGTATTCTTCATCCTGGAACATCCCTTCTACCAGCGGCTCAGAAGAATACAACAAATGGCCATGGCATCCATGGTGTATCCGGGTGCGGTTCACTCACGCCTGCATCACTCACTGGGTGCCTATCACCTCATGGGGAGTGCCATCACTGAATTGAGAAGCAAGGGTATTGAGATTTCTTCAGAAGAGGAGATCGCAGTAAAATGCGCCATCCTTTTGCACGATATTGGGCATGGTCCTTTTTCCCATGCATTGGAAGGAAGACTCCTCACCCACGTGCACCATGAAGATATGTCGCTGGCAATCATGCACCACCTCAACCGAGAATGTGGCGGACAACTGGACCTGGCCATCCGCATCTTTACCAACCAATACCACCAACCCTTTTTGCATCAACTCATCAGTGGTCAGCTGGACATGGACAGAATGGACTATCTCAGCCGTGATAGCTTTTTCTCCGGTGTGAGTGAAGGCGTAATCGGTTATGACCGGATTTTAAAAATGCTCACCGTATGGAACGGTCAGCTGATGATCGAAGAGAAGGGAATTTACAGTGTCGAAAAATTTTTAATCGCCCGCAGGCAAATGTACTGGCAGGTGTACCTGCATAAAACTGTATTGGCGGCAGAAAAAATGTTGGTAAAAATTCTGGAGAGAGTGAGGTCTATTTATAACCCGAAAGACAAAGACCTTCAAACCCTTACTCAACTTGATTTCTTTTTAGCCCATCCGGCTACAGAACTAACAGAAGACAATCTTCAACGTTTTTGTTCGCTCGATGATCACGACATTTTACATGCCGTCAAGCGCTGGAGCAACCACCCGGATCCTCTCTTGGCCCTGTTGTGCCGGCAACTATTGAGTCGTCGGTTGTTCAAATGCAAGATTCAGTCCACCCCTTTCAGCGACTCCTTTCTGGAAGAAAAAAAGCAAGAGATCCTGCAGCAATACCCACTTCAGCCGGAAGAACTGCCCTACGTTTGCTTTACGGGAGAAGCAACCAACACCCTTTATCAGCTAAAAGATGAAAGGATTCAGGTCTTATTCAAAGACGGTACCGTGCAGGATATATCCCGCATTGACAATGCCCTGATTCAGGAAAATCTTTCTACCCCCGTCAAAAAATTTTACATTTGCATGCTCTCCTAACGGAGACCTGGCGGCAGACGGCTATAGCCGGAAACCTACCATCCAACCTAACTAAGTACAACCTATGCAATTTTCTGCTGCACAGATAGCCCTGCTGGTGCAAGGCAAGGTGGAGGGCGACCCCCAGGTAATGGTTAACAGTTTTGGCAAAATTGAAGAAGCGGGGGCAGGACAACTTTCATTTCTCGCCAATCCAAAATACGAGCAATATCTCTATAGCACCGGGGCATCCGTCATTTTATTGAATGATCAGTTTCCGCTTCAACAAAAAGTACATGCAACACTGATAAGAGTTCCGGATGCTTATAGTGCTTTTGCTACTTTGTTGGCCAAATACCAGGAAATGACAACGGCTGCTCTGGAGGGAATTCAGCAACCCAGCTATATTAGCACCAGTGCCCGCCTGGGAACAGGTGTCTACATTGGTGCCTTCGCACACATCGGCGATAATGTGCAAACAGGCAATCAGGTTAAAATTTTTCCCGGTGTTTACATCGGCAACAATGTTGTTATTGGTAACCAGGTGATCATACACCCGGGCGTGGTTATTTACCATGATTGTATCATTGGAAACAATGTAACCATCCATGCAGGAACTGTCATTGGCAGTGATGGATTTGGCTATGCACCTCAAAGCGATGGCACTTTGAGTAAAGTGCCCCAGATAGGAAATGTGGTGATTGAAGACGGAGTGGAGATTGGCGCCAATACTACCATCGACCGCGCCACCATCGGCTCAACCCGAATCGGCAAAGGTGTTAAGTTAGACAACCTGATACAAATCGCCCACAATGTAGAAATTGGTGAGAACACGGTTATTGCCGCTCAAACTGGTCTCAGTGGTAGCATCAAAGTAGGCAGACAGGTGATGATTGGTGGACAAGTGGGTTCAGTTGGCCATATACAGATTGCAGACAACACAAAAATTGGAGCCAAAGCAGGCATCACCAAGAGTCTGAAGGAAGCGAATAAAACGTATACAGGATTTCCGGCAGTGGAATTCAGTACCGATATGCGCCGTCAGGCTCAAATTAAGCAAATACCCGAATTACAAAAGCGGGTGGCTGAATTGGAAAATCAACTTCGGGAACTACTTAACAAGGTCACAAAACCCTGATTTTAGCCTTAAATACCGCCTTTAATCGTACTTTTGGCGGAAGTAAAGATTTGATTAACCTCACCGCAAACCGGATCCCCCGGTAATCGGAGCGGACGAGGAGCAGAATGTTTAGATGTATGAACAGTCAATTTAATCCGGACAAGCAACACACCTTGTCCCAACCCATCCATATCAGCGGTACCGGATTACATACCGGTATTTTGGTTGATATGACACTCAAACCGGCACATCCCGGTTTCGGAATCCAGTTTCAACGTGTTGATCTTCCTGATCAGCCCATCATCAAAGCAGATTGTGACCTGGTGACAGATACCAGCCGCGGTACCACCCTGCAGGTGGGTGATGCGAAAGTGAGCACGGTAGAACACATTCTGGCCTCTTTGGTGGGTATGGGAATTGACAATGCCCTGATTGAATTGAACGGACCGGAAGTTCCCATTATGGATGGAAGTTCGGCTCCATTCATCGCACAGATTGAAGCAGCAGGTGTCGAAGAGCAAGATGCTGCCAAAGCCTGGTACAGTCTCGATGAAAACATCTATCATTATGATGAAGAGAAGCGCGTGGAAATGGTTGCCCTCCCTGCACTTGACTACCAATTAACTACCCTAATCGATTTTAATAGTCCGGTTCTCGGCACACAACATGCCGGATTAAAAACCATCAAAGACTTCAAAAGCGAGATTGCTCCTTGCCGCACATTCTGCTTCCTACACGAATTGGAAATGTTGTTGGAGAATGATCTTATCAAAGGAGGCGATATCAACAATGCCATCGTTGTAGTAGATAAAACTGTCTCTGATGCTGAAATGTCTCGGCTTGCGAAAATCTTTAACCGCGATAAAATTGAAGTTAAAAGCGAGGGATACCTGAATAACCTGGAACTGCGCTTCCCAAATGAACCCGCTCGCCACAAATTACTCGACGTAATCGGTGACCTGGCCCTGATTGGCTATCCAATCAAAGCCCGCATCATCGCTAACCGTCCGGGCCACAGCACCAACATTGAGTTCGCTAAAAAGATCAAACACTATATCCGTAAGAATAAGCACGTGAAGAATGTGCCGGTATATGACCCTGCGCTGCCTCCGGTGTACACGCTCGACCAGATTGAAAAAACACTTCCTCACCGCCACCCCTTTCTATTTGTCGACAAAATTGTTGAACTCAGCGATACCCATATTGTAGGCATTAAGAATGTAACTTTCAATGAGTGGTTCTTCCCGGGTCATTTTCCCGGCAACCCGGTGATGCCCGGTGTTCTTCAAATTGAAGCATTGGCACAAACCGGAGGAATACTTTGTATCAACTCCATGCCGGAAGGAAAATACGATACTTATTTCCTGAAGATCGACAACTGCAAATTCAAACAAATGGTTCGCCCGGGAGATACCATGGTATTGAAACTGGAAATGACGGGTCCCATACGCAGAGGTATCTGTGAAATGAGGGGTACTGTATTTGTGGGCGGAAAAATTGCCACAGAAGCTGATTTAGTGGCACAAATTGTTAAACGAAACTGATTCACCCATTCTCATATTTCATCTAACTGCTGCGAATGACACATCCCTATACTTATATCGACCCCAATGCCTCGGTAGCACCAAACGTAAAAATCGACCCCTTTACCGTTATTCACGGGGACGTAAAAATTGGGGAAGGAACCTGGATTGGCAGCAACGTTACCATCATGGAAGGAACCCGTATCGGAAAAAATTGCCGCATTTTTCCGGGCGCAGTCTTGGGCGCAATTCCTCAAGACCTGAAATACAACGGGGAAAAAACCTATGCTGAAATAGGTGATAACACTACCATCCGTGAGTTTGTAACGGTTAACCGGGGAACTACCGACAGAGGCAAGACCGTAGTAGGCAATAACTGCCTGATCATGGCTTATAGCCACATTGCTCATGACTGCATCATCGGCAATAACAGCATTCTGAGCAACAGCGTACAAGTTGCCGGCCACGTAACCATTGGTGACTGGGCAGTTGTAGGTGGTGTCAGTGCCGTTCACCAGTTCGTTCACATCGGACAACATGCTTTTGTAGCAGGAGGTAGTCTGGTGAGCAAAGATGTTCCACCCTATATCAAAGCTGTTCGGAATCCACTCAGCTATGGTGGGGTAAATAGCATCGGACTGAAAAGAAGAGGATTCCCACTCCAACAGATCAATCACATTCTTGATGTTTATCGCACCATTTACAACAAAGGACTGAATACCTCGCAGGCACTTGAATTCATCGAAGAAGAATTACCCGCTACTGATGAACGCGACGAAATCGTAACCTTCATCAGGGAGAGCGGCAGGGGAATCATCAAACGTTATGTGAAAGGTGCTACTGATGATGAATAAATCTGCCAATCCTGCGGCATGAGTTCCACCACAACAACTACTTACCCAATGACTTCCTGCTCTGTTTCTTTGTCTGGTGCGGGAAAAAAATTCAACCGAGAGTGGATTTTCCGTCAAATGAATTTTCATTTCGAAGCAGGAAAAAGCTATGCAATCACAGGTCCTAATGGAAGTGGCAAGAGTACCTTGCTCCAATGCATTGCCGGATCGACCATGCTAAGTGAAGGTACTTTGAGTTATGTTACCACAACCGGCGAAACGATACATGACCAGCAAATTTTTCAATCGATTTCACTGGCAGCACCCTACTTTGAATTGATAGAAGAAATGACCCCCCTCGAATTGCTGCGATTTCACCAGCAATTCAAACCCCTCCTACCCGGAACCACCCCTGAGTACTTGTTGACCACGGCTCAACTCGAAGCTGCTGCTAACAAACAGATTCGCTATTTCAGCAGCGGCATGAAACAAAGGCTCAAACTATTGCAGGCATTTTATTCGGATGTTCCCGTCATACTGCTAGATGAACCCTGCACCAACCTAGACCGTAATGGTTTTGAATTTTACAAATCGTTGTGTGAGGGTCCCGGTAAAAACAGATTGACCATTATTGGCAGCAATGATCCTGCTGAAACCGAACATTGTAGTGGTCACATCCACCTCCCCGACTATCGTTAGAAAAAAAAGTGCTTACCTTCTGCTGGCAATCAGCAAATTGAGGTCGGTAAACTTCAAATCGAACTGTTCACTGATATAAAAATCAGTCAGCGCTCCGCGGAAGATATAAACACCTTCCCGCACATGCAACTGGTGCCAGATCATTTCTTCCAATCCACCCTCATCACTGATCTCCAGCAACAAAGGCATGAGCACATTGCTGATGGCCTGACTGGCAGTGCGGGCAAAACCACTTGGAATATTGGGAACTCCATAATGTATCACCCCGTGTTTGATGCGTATTGGGTTCTCATAACTCGTCAACTCACTGGTTTCAAAACATCCCCCTCGATCAATCGCCACATCAATAATAATACTCCCTTCACGCATTGCAGCCACCATAGCTTCTGTTACTACGACAGGTGCGCGGCCAACTTCATTGCTCAATGCCCCAACCGCAACTTCACAAGTCTTGAGCTGCTTGGCCAAAATCTTGGGCTCCAGAACACTGGTCCATATTCTTTGACCCAAATTATTCTGCAACTGCTTCAATCGATAAACGTTGTTATCAAACACTTTTACGGAAGCTCCCAAAGCCAGCGCATTGCGGGTGGCGAACTCTCCTACAATACCGGCACCAATAACGACAACCTTGGTAGGTGGAATACCACTGATACCACCCAACAAAACACCCTTACCCTGGTTGAAACTGCTGAGGTATTGACCGGCAATCAACATCACCGCACTTCCCGCGATTTCACTCATGCTGCGAACAATGGGATAAGTACCACTTTCATCTTTAAAATTTTCAAAACTCAAAGCAGTCACCCGCTTCTCCATCATCTGTGTGATCAATTCCTTCTTCAAGGCTGAAAAATGAACCGGTGAAATAATGGTCTGGTTCATTTGTATCAGCGGCATGTCTTCCTCAACAGGGGGAGCACTCTTAACAAGAATAGGGCAACGAAAAACCTCTTCCCGATCGTACACAATAGTTGCACCTGCCTCTGCATAATCATGGTCGGAAAAATGACTTGCTTCGCCGGCATTGTGCTCAACGCTTACCCGGTTGCCATTCATCACCAATACCCCAACCGCATCGGGAGTGAGTGCGATTCTGTTCTCCTGGAATGCCGTCTCCTTGGGTATCCCGATGTGCAACTTGGTACCCTGGGGCTTAACATCTAAAACCTCTTCCTGAGGCTCATACTGAAATGATGCTCGTGTTGATGATTTGGAAGACATGAAATAAGAATTAATGAGAGGAACGTATAAATATACCTTAATTGCAGCAAATTATACAACGAATGAATACAGTACGCTGCATCACATTGTTTTAATATGCCTCGTAGTCGCATTTTCCACCCCCAGATAAACATGAAAAGTATCCGATGGCAAAAGATCTTCCGCACGCTCCGGCCATTCTATCCAACAACGCTCTTCCCCCAGCAACCGATCTTCCACCCCCGCCTGTATGGCTTCCTCACTGTCACGCAACCGGTACCAATCCATGTGACACAAAACCTCCCCATTGGGTAACCTGTACTCATTGATGATAGAAAAAGTCGGACTCCCCGCCGGATGATCAATGCCCAACAAACGACACAATTGAATAACGAGCGTGGTTTTCCCTGCTCCCATATCGCCATGTATGGCCCATACCCTGTAGTTCTTCCCTTCTTCCCACAATTGCTCAGCCACCTGCGACAAATGATCAAAGCTATATTCCTTGTTCATTTCCCAAAGATACAGGCTGCAAAGAGTTTTAACACAGGGCTTTCAAGATAGAGCCGGACTGATTTTCGTAACTTTGTAGTCTGTTACAACCGTTTGTAGCAACAAGCATCTATGGAAAAAGTGAATTGGAAAGTAGGTGGCATGAGTTGCACCAACTGTGCGCTGACCATTCAGGATTACCTTGAAAAAAAAGGACTGGGAGAAGTACGGGTGAACTTCATCGGCGGTGATGTAAGCTTCGACAATAGCCAACACATTCCCCAGGAAGAACTGGTTCGGGGCATAAAGTCGCTCGGCTATCAGGTATTGAATGGGCAGGAAAAGACCGAATCACCTTCCCGTTTCGAATTGAAGAATCACCTGCACCGCTTTTTGTTCTGTGCCCTATTCACCCTGCCACTGATGCTGCACATGATCCCGGGACTGCACATACACTGGCTGATGAACCCCTATGTACAGTGTCTGCTTACACTGCCGGTGCTTGTTGTAGGCATGAACTTTTTTGGAAGAAGTGCCTGGAATTCTCTTACCAAGGGAATTCCTAACATGAACGTACTCATCGCACTCGGTGCATTGGCGGCTTTCGGTTATAGTCTCTATGGTACGCTCGCCAACAAAGGACCTGAATTTCAATTCTATGAAACCACTGCCACCATTCTTACCCTTGTATTCCTGGGGTATTGGCTGGAAGATAAATCGGTGGAATCAACCCAACGTGCCCTGAAAGAACTGGCAAAAGAAGAAAAAATCATGGCCAATATGATTGCCTTCGATGACCAGCACCAGGAACATATTTTTCCGGTGGAAAGCAGTCAGTTGAAAACGGGAGATCTGCTGCTCATTAAATCGGGAGAGAAAGTTCCCGCCGATGCAAAAATTCTTTGGGGGGAAGCCGGTATCGACGAATCCCTCATCAGCGGGGAAAGTTTACCCGTACAAAAGAAAATGAATGACCTGCTGATCGGCGGAAGTGTAGTTGTGAATGGTACCCTGAAAGCATATGTAACCGCTACCGGAAATGCCACAGTCTTATCACAAATTTTGCGATTGGTGAAAGACGCTCAGACCAATAAGCCCCCCATACAATTGCTTGCAGATAAGATCAGCGCAATCTTTGTACCGCTCGTTATCTTGATCGCATTGATTACCTGGGCACTGAATTTTTGGTTGGCCGACCTGAGCTTTGGCAATGCGCTGTTAAGAGGCATTGCTGTATTGGTGATTTCTTGTCCCTGTGCTATGGGACTCGCAACTCCGGCTGCCGTTGCTGCAGGTTTGGGAAGAGCAGCGCGCAACGGGGTCTTGGTGAAAAATGCTGCCAGCATGGAATTGTTTAGACATCTGCGGCAGATCGTATTTGATAAAACCGGAACCCTGACCACCGGTGGTTTTGTCATTCGTCAATTCGAGGCGAGAGAGGATGGATTTCGCCAACTTTCCACCGACCCGGAAATTACATCCGTTGAAGAGAGACAACTGCTCCTGAAAAAATGGGCCTTCTCACTGGAAAAATATTCCAATCACCCACTGGCACTCGCCATCACCCGAGAATGGAAAGGAAAAGATGAGCTTCGCTGGAATAGCATTGAAGAAATGAAGGGAATAGGAGTAAAGGGCATTGACAAAAACGGAGATGAATACCTGGCCGGTTCCTATGAGCTAGTGAAAGACCAGACTACCGATGATACCCACAACATCTACATTACCAAAAATGGTATTTGGGTGGGCTGGATAGATTTGGCGGATGAAATCAGACCGGAAGCACCCGCTGTGATTCAACAATTGAAGCAGGCCGGCTATACCACCATCTTACTGAGTGGTGACAGAACCTACAAATGTCAACAACTGGCTGAACAACTCGGCATAGATACCTGGTATGGCGAACAAAGTCCGGAACAAAAACTCAACCGCATAGCCACATTGAATGCCGCAGTACCCACAGCCATGGTCGGTGACGGAATCAATGATGCGCCGGCATTGGCAAAAGCCACCATTGGAATATCAGTGGGCAATGCTGCACAGATCGCTATGCAAAGTGCCCACATTGTACTAATGAACAAAGGACTTACCAATCTGCCACTCGCATTGGGCATTGGCAAGGCCACCTATCAAACCATTCGGCAGAATCTTTTCTGGGCCTTTGCTTACAACATCATAGCCATTCCTATGGCTGCAATCGGCATGTTAAGTCCGGCCCTCAGTGCCTTGGCCATGGGATTTAGTGATGTGGTGCTGGGCATCAATTCCGTTCGCCTGCTGACCCGAAAAATTGTGTAAGTTACCGGTGTCAACAGACGCCCGCTGCCATGAATACTCCTCAAACCCTTCTTTCGCGTTTCTTTCATCACCAACAATTCAGGCCATCGCAGTTGCCCATCATTGAATCTGTTGTTGCAGGAAAAGATACACTGGCCATCTTGCCCACGGGTGGGGGAAAATCCATTTGCTTTCAGATCCCGGCACTTCTGCTCGAAGGAGTATGCATTGTGGTAAGTCCTTTAATTGCCCTGATGAACGACCAGGTAGCCCGTCTGCAGGAAAAGAAGATAGCAGCCGCAGCATTGCACAGCGGACAGTCCCGCGAAGAGATGGAAGAAATACTGCAAGAGGCTGAAGCTGGTGAGCTCAAGTTTTTGTATGTCTCGCCCGAGAGAATCACTACTGAAATTTTTTTGGATGCACTGGCACAGATGAAAGTTTGTCTGCTGGCAATAGATGAAGCACACTGTGTGTCGCAATGGGGTTATGATTTCCGGCCGGCCTATTTGCGCATTGCAGAACTGAGAAAACACCTGCCGGGAGTGCCCCTGATTGCATTGACTGCATCTGCAACTCCAACAGTCAGAGAAGATATCGTGCATCAATTGAAGATGAAACAACCCGAACGTTTCATCAACTCTTTTTACAGAAGCAATCTTCGATACCGGTTAAAAAAAGCAGATGCGACCGATGGAACATTGGTAGAGTTGCTGAAAAAAAGTAGTGGAAGTGCCATTGTTTATTGCAGTAGCAGAAAGCAAACACATCACATTGCCCAATGGCTGCAACTGCACCGGATTTCGGCTGCTCCGTATCATGCCGGCTTAACACAGGAAGAAAGAAACCAACACCAGGAAGACTGGATACAAGACCGAGTGCGTGTCATGGCTGCTACCAATGCATTTGGCATGGGCATCGACAAACCCAATGTGCGGTTGGTCATTCACTTATCTGCACCTGAATGTCTGGAGCATTATTACCAGGAGGCAGGCAGGGCAGGCAGGGATGAACAACCTGCTGATGCTATTTTGATCGTGTTACCCAACCAGGTAAAACGATTGCAGGAACTGGCAGACCAGAAGTTCCCGGATGTGGAATCCATCAAAAAAATATACGGTGATCTCGCAGGATTTTTTCAGTTGCCTGCAGGCAGTGGTGAGGGACAGTCCTTTGATTTTGATCTGGCACTCTTCTGTTCCCGCTTTCATCACCAGCCAATTCGTGTGATGAATGTGTTGGAATTACTCGAGAAAGAAGGTCATTTCAGGTACCAGTCATCGATATACAGGCCCGCGCAACTTGTATTCACCATCGATCGAAGCACGTTGCGCTCTCTCGAAGAATTGTATCCGGCCTATGCGAATCTTTTACAAACCCTGTTGAGAACCTATCCCGGAATTCTCGATTACAAGGTGAATATATATGAAGAACAGATTGCCCGTCTGAGTGGAATGCCTTCGGCGACCGTCAGACAACAACTGAAAAAAATAGCGGAACTGGAACTTGTCAACTATCGTGCAGCCATTGACACCCCACAGATACAGTATCTGTACAACCGCGCCCCGGCTGCTGACTTGTACATCGATCTGGACAGGTACTTCGCCAGAAAAAAAGCTTTCAATGAAAGACTACAGGCGATGATTCACTACATCAGCAACGAACAAACCTGCCGAAGTAAAAAGTTACAAGTATATTTCGGTGAAACAACAGCCACCGATTGCGGACATTGCGATGTTTGCACGAGCAGGCTGAAAAAACCTGTTGACAATGGATTTGAACAGAGAGTGAAAAAAATACAATCCCTCCTTCAAACACCACAAACAATCGAATGGCTGATGACTCATTTCAGTGAAGAGGAAAAGTCGTGGGCATTGGAAACTCTGCACCTTTTGCTGCAGGAACAACGGATAGTGCAGAACAACGAAGGCCTCTTGTATAATCGGTAAAAAAAAGACAGCGTGAGGATACTACATTTCTTCCTCTCGCTCCAGCAATAAGATAGCACCCTGGGGAACGATGAAATATTTTTCCCCCTCATAAATTACTTCCGTTGCTCCGCTCACCAGAAAGATGGCAAGGTCACCTTCCCTTGCCTGCAGAGGTACATATTTCACACTCTCCTCTTCTGTTTTCCATGGTTCATCTTCTACCGGCATGGGGATGGCATAACCCGGACCTGTCTTGATGATCTTTCCCTGCTGTACTTTTTCCTTTTCATACACCCCGGGCGGAAGGTAGAGGCCGCTGGAAGTTTTTTCATCCGGACTGGAGGGACGGATCAACACCCGGTCACCTATCACAATGAGTTTCTTGAATTTGTTATCAGAAGTGAGCAACATAGTTTACTGATTGGAACTACAAAAATACGAGTTTCGTGGAGAGTGATGCCCCGCCGGGGCGGGGGAAGGGAAATGCCGGCACAGCAAGATTTTGCAGTTTTTAACAAAACATTGGAACGCGATGGAGGTATTTGGCATTGTTTTATCTTTATTTCACGTTAAATAAAAGGTTATGGAAGCAAAAAAGACCAAGATTCTATTGTGCGAGGACGATCCCAACCTGGGAATGGTGCTCAAAACCAATCTGGAACTGAATGATTTTGATGTAACCCTGGAAAGGGATGGCCGGTTGGGACTGGCGGCTTTTCAGCGGGAGCGTTACGATCTGTGCCTCCTCGATGTGATGATGCCCAACATGGACGGATTCACCTTGGCTGAAGAGATCAGAAATGTTGATCCCGATATTCCCCTGTTTTTTCTCAGTGCCAAAACCATGAAAGAAGATATCATCCAGGGATATAACCTGGGTGCGGATGATTATATCACCAAGCCTTTTGACTTTGAAGTATTGATGCTCAAGATCAAAGCCATTTTGAAAAGAAATGAAGAGCAAAACCGCGTGAATGAGAATGTTGAATTCGACATGGGTAAGTTTCATTTCAATCCGAAACTGCGTGAACTGAAGCACGATAGCCACACACAAACACTGTCACCCAAGGAGAATGATTTGCTGAAAATGCTGGCTGAGCACAAGAATGACTTGTTGCCCCGCGAAAAGGCATTGAAAAAAATCTGGGGCAGTGATACCTACTTCAACGGACGCAGCATGGATGTGTACATTGCGAAACTGCGCAAGTACCTGAAAGACGATCCCAACATTGAGATTGTGAACATCCATGGCAATGGATTCCGTTTGGTAGCTCCCTAATAGTAATTAACTAAAAAGATCGGCCTGTAAACCACCGGGTTGCTGCCTGCCAATATGGGCATATGCCTTGGCTGTGGCTTCCCTTCCCCTGGGCGTGCGTTGCAGGAAGCCCTCCTGTATTAAAAAAGGTTCGTACACTTCTTCGATCGTACCTGATTCCTCACCAACCGCCGTAGCGATGGTGGTAATTCCCACAGGCCCACCTTTGAATTTATCAATAATAACTGTGAGAATGCGGTTATCCATTTCATCGAGGCCGTGTTCATCTACATTCAATGCCTTAAGGGCATGGCGGGTAATTCCCAAATCGATGGTACCATCATTCAGTACTTGAGCAAAGTCTCTTACCCTGCGCAACAGACTATTGGCGATGCGGGGCGTACCTCTGCTTCTACCGGCAATTTCAGCGGCTGCTTCAGGAGAGATGCGCACTTGCAGGATGTCGGCACTGCGGTGAATGATTTTCTGTAAGACAGGTGCCGGATAGTATTCCAGTCTTGACTTGATGCCAAAACGGGACAGCAAGGGAGCGGTTAGTAATCCGCTGCGGGTGGTCGCCCCAACCAGTGTAAACGGATTGAGGTTGATTTGTATGCTGCGGGCATTGGGTCCGGAGTCGATCATGATATCGATGCGGAAGTCTTCCATGGCAGCATAGAGATATTCTTCTACCACCGTGCTCAGGCGATGTATTTCATCGATGAAGAGCACATCATTGGGTTGCAGGTTGGTGAGCAATCCTGCCAGATCGCCCGGTTTTTCGATAACGGGGCCGGAGGTCTCACGGATATTGACACCGAGTTCATTGGCGACGATGCGGCTCAAGGTTGTTTTACCCAGACCCGGAGGCCCATGAAACAAGATATGGTCAAGTGCTTCTCCACGAAGTTTAGCCGCCTTGATGAAGATGATCAGGTTTTCGATGAGTTGTGGCTGTCCGGAAAAATCATCTAGTTCCCGCGGGCGAATGGCATTTTCAAATTCCTGCTCTGCGGGATTTAATGAAGCTCCGGGTGTATGGAGAAGGTCAGACATTGAATCAAAACTACTAAATCCGTTTCAACTATCTTTGGTAAAATAACAGGAAGATGAATAAAGTAGCGATGATAGCGGGTTCCAGCGGATTAACAGGCGGTTTTTTATTAAAGATGTTACTGGAAGCACCGGAGTATAGGGAAGTGATTGCCTACGTAAGAAAGCCTACAGGAATACAGCATCCCAAGTTGAGGGAGGTGGTGATGGATTGGGAAAAATTAGATGCGCTGGTGCCGGCGGATGATGTGTTTTGTTGTTTGGGAACTACCATCAAGAAAGCCGGTTCGCAGGAGGCATTCAGGCGGGTGGACTATGAATATCCGCTGCATTTGGCGGAATTGCAATTGGAGGGCGGGTCGCAGCAATTTTTATTGGTATCAGCTATTGGTGCGGATGCAAGTTCAAGTATTTTTTACAGCCGGGTGAAGGGTGAGTTGGAAGATGCACTTCAAAAACTTGGGTACAAAAGTTTACATATTTTTCAACCCTCTTTTATTGCCGGGCCACGGAAGGAAAAACGGGTTGGGGAGCGCATTGGACTAGCCATCTTCTCTTTCATTTCTCCACTCTTTATCGGACCGCTGAAAAAGTATGCACCTATTCCTGCAGAACATATTGCCCGTGCGATGTATCGCTCAGCACAGAAAAATATTCCGGGATGCACTGTATCTGATTCTGCGGAAACGGATGCTTTGGGAAGATGAGTGAATTATATTCCTCGCCTTGTCTCCTTACCTACCTGTCAGTAGGTGTGCGCCAGAGGCGAAAGACTATGCGAAAATGATTTTAATTACAATGCGAATAAAATAAATTAATTGTGATTAGAATCTTCTTGTTAGTTGTCCTCCTTATCAACTCTTTGGCCTGCCTTTCGCAGTCCAAGTCCAAAGAATTTCTATCCTATTTTTTGAACGACTACCTGCCGGCAAAAAATATTCAAAAAATCAATGACAAAAGCGTTCATTCGGTTTTTGCCAAACGTTACAATACTCTAATCAAGAGATTAGAATCTATACTAAAAACAGATAGTTGCAAGGAAATAAGAAGTAACACAAAGAAATACATAGAACATTTGCGGTCAACAGAAATAAGGGAAAATTATAACGAATGGTTCCCGCCGAATCAGCTATTTGCAGTAGATTCATTCTATGCTGCAGATTCAATTGACGCAACTAATTTAAAAGAATATATCAAAGCAATTCAAGACTCGCAAAAAGTTGTGACTATTAATAAACCAGTAGCAACGATTACCCATCAGGATACAATACTTTCAGAACTAAGACTCAAGCATCATAATTCGTTCTTAAAAGCATTTAACTTGATTGAACGATCTATAGAGATAACAGTTCCATATTTTTTTAATGATCAGACCAGTTGTTTACTCACCTATGTGCGTCACATGAATTATTGGCCTGAAGCTAAAGTGCTTCTCTTTGAAAAATCAAGAGAGAATTGGACATTCAAAAGAGTGGTATTTGATCAGGAATTATATCTTGACGATGAAAATAGTCCCTACCTGAACAGACGACTATAAAATTGGGTCAAACTTTTTTAATTACAATCGTCGCATGCTATCTCCTGACTCGCTTGCTGTGAGCAAGAAAAGGTGCGCTAAACATCGTGACCCATCCTACAGCGAGATCCAAAGCTATTTTTTCGAAATTTTCAGCTAAATTGATGTTTTATATATTTTTTGTCAGGGTTGTGCTGACATTTTTACTATAAAAAAAGTTTTCTTTATAAATTGAGACAAAATGAATGGACAAAGCGCGAAATAAATACATTCTATTCATATAATGGGTTTAAATTAAATGACTCTAACTTATCTTACTTTCAATCAAAAAGGCAATTCTGACTCTATTTGTGTTTTTTTTATTTTTTATGAGTTGTAGTAAAAACAATTCTTTCTTATCTGAAGTTTCGGGTACTCTTGAACCGCAGTTAGTAAAAAATTTAAAATCCTGGTTAAAAAAGCAAAGTTTAAATGCTACGCAAGAGCAATATATATTTATCGATTCTTTGATAAATAATTCGAAGTGGGGTGAAGGGAGAAAAATAAATGTATCTGATAACAAATCAATTATTTATGTGCCTATCAAAAACTCAATAATTGGTCTTGGCTTTTATTTTGACCAAAATCAAAATAAAATTGATAGTGGAGCAATTATAAAAATTGAATGGTTAAGTAAAAGAAATGGAAGCAGTGCGATTGATGCCTTTCAAAATTATTATTTTGCCTCCAAAAAATTAAATACCATCCAAAATAAATTTTCGGGAATTGTTTCAGCATACTCTGTTTTTAATAATTATAAACATAGTTTAGGATTTATAAATAGCATAAATAAGTGGGAAGGTTTTGTGGCACCTAAGCCAAAAAAAGAAATAGTCGGAAATTTAGAAGTAAATAACCTTAACAAACATGATATTGGTGACTGCGAGATATGGGGGCACTTTATTAGATGGTCAGATGGAAGTATCACTCTAGAATATACTTATTTAGTTTGCAGTGAATGTCAAACAACTTCTATCAATATTAATACAGGAGGCATGTATTTGAAAAATGAATGTGGTGGCGGTGGAGGGACAAATAATGGCGATCTGATTGACATCCGCAATCTTATTAAAAACCCATGTCTTCGACGTATTATTGAAAATAGTATAAATATGTATGCCGTACCATATTCAAAACCTACATTTATTGGCACCTTATCAGAAAGCTTTTTCTCAATTTTCGGCAATAAATCATACTGGAGTAATAGAGATGTAATATTTGCAGAGAATTCAAATATATCGGTTCCTGCCAAATATAAACAAGGTTCTGGAAATTTCTTTCCAGCAACAGATACAATATTTATTAATTATGATAATATCGGAAGTGACCCCTCACAAGAGTATATTTCTTCGATTATTTTTCATGAAATGGCACATGCAGTAATTACCTATACTAATAGTTCTCTGCTAAGTCAACATCAAATTATGGCATTTGAATATGTAAATTCAATTAGCCAAACATTGATGACCATTTATCCATCTATGGATTTAAGTTCAGCCCGTTCACTTGCATTGCAGGGACTAGGAAAAGATGTTTATAACTCTCCCTTTTTCCAAAACATTATAAGCAGCTATGGATTTAATTCCCTAATAACAAGTGAAAAAAATTGGTCCAATAAAGCACTGATGCATAAAGAAGGTTCTGAGGGTAAAAAACAATGCGACTAAAATAAATTAATAGTGATTAGATTCTATTTATTAGTTGTCCTCCTTTTCAACTCGTTGGCCTGTCTTGCGCAGTCTACGTCCAAAGAATTTCTATCCTATTTTTTAAACGATTACCTGCCGGCAAAAAATGTTCAAAAAATCAATAACAAAATCGATCATTCCGTTTTTGCCAAACGTTACAATACTCTAATTAAGGGAATAGAATTTATACTAAAAACAGATAGTAGCAAAGAAATAAGAAGCAACACAAAAAAATACATAGAACATTTGCGGTCAACAGAAATAAGGGAAAATTACAACGAATGGTTCCCTACAAATCAACTATTCGAAATAGACTCATTTTATGCTGCGTATTCATTGGTCGTAACTATTGAAAAAGAATATATCAAAGCACTTCAAGACTCGCAAAAAACTGCGACTATTGATAAACCAGTTCCAATAGTTACTCATCAGGATAAAATACTTTCTGATCTAAGACTCAAGCGTCATAATGGTTTCATAAAGGCACATAACATTATTGATCAATCTATTGAGATAACAGTCCCGTATTTTTTTAATGACCATACTAGTTGCTTACTCACCTATGTGCGTCATATGAATTATAGACCTGAATCAAAAGTGCTTCTCTTTGAAAAATCAGGAGGAAGCTGGACATTCAAAAGAGTGGTATTTGATAATGAGTTAATGTTTGACGATGAAAATAGTCCCTACCTGAACAGACAACAATAACATCGGGTCAAGCTTTACAATTTCGATTCGTCAAAAAAGTCAACATGCCGCCCCTTGTGTACTTGTGTGTCTCTGTTATACTTGTGCATCTCTGGCGCAAGACTATTCGTGAGATTGAACAAATTCTTATGAAAAAATCACCACCCCAACATCAACATGGGGTCGGGACAATTATTGAGATATCGATCTCGCTCGCTCAACTTACAGACACCGGGATAATCACCCATATAGCCCTCCATATCCACTATACATTGAAAATGTAGATGCGGTGGCCAACCACCATTCTCAGCAGGAATACCCAATGCACCGATCTTACTGCCGCCAGCTATCCGCTCACCCACTTCTATCTGCTGAACACTGTCCCAACTGAGGTGCCCATATAATGTATGAAAAACTTGCCCACCATATTGATGCTCTACAATGATCACTGCACCATAATTACCTAACTCACTGTGTATCGCCTTGCTGTGAACAACCCCTTCATAAACCGCCTGTACCGGCGTTCCCGCCACACCCCAAACATCAATACCCAGGTGCAAACGTCTGGGCTCTTCCTGTTCGCCCTCCTTTCCAAAAACAGCACTGCGTGCATATATATCCCTCAACTCATCATATCCTCCCCAACAAAAATCAGCACCCATCGTTTGGCGCTTCTGATCAATGAACCGGCAAAAAACATCCGTGTCTCCATACACTTCCTCCGTCAACTCCTTGCATTCAACAGACAGATCCCAGCGCACCAAACGAGTGACTCCTTTCTCCAAGGGTATCACCGATGAACAATGCATCACCGGAGGTAATACAACACTCCTATTTTCCATTCAGATAAATTTGAAACGAATCAAACCACGAGGTTAATCATGCGGCCCTTGACAAAAATGAATTTCTTGAGGGGCTTACCTTCCATCCACTTCTGTATCACCTCCTGCTGCAACACGATCTCTTTGACTTCTTCCTCAGTTGCATCAAGACTGATCAATAAATTGGCGCGCACCTTCCCATTGATACTAATGGGATATTCCTTGGCAGACTCCTGCACATACTTTGCTTCGAAAGCCGGATAGGCCGCATCTAAAATAGAATCCGTATGTCCAAGCCGGCTCCACAATTCTTCACTGATATGCGGTGCGTAAGGCGTCAATAAAATCAGGAAGGGTTCCAGTATTGCTTTCTTATGACAATGAAGATCATTTAACTCATTCACAGCAATCATGAAAGTGCTGACAGCCGTATTAAAACTGAAGCGCTCCGTATCATCGGCAATCTTCTTGATGGCCTTGTGCAAGACCTTCCATTCTGCCGCATTCGGTTCCGCAGCTTCAACCATCCATCCCTTCTGCTCATCATCAAACAAGCGCCACAATTTCTTCAGAAACCGATGTACCCCTTCAATGCCCTTGGTATCCCAGGGCTTGCTCTGATCTACCGGTCCCAAAAACATTTCATACATGCGGAAGGTATCTGCACCATACTTCTCTACCAACTGGTCAGGATTGACGGTGTTGAATTTCGATTTGGACATCTTCTCTACTTCCGCACCGCAAATGTATTTTCCCTGGTCAAGCAACCAGATTGATTGCGCATATTCCCCATTGCGCCATTGTACAATGCGGCTGAGGTCGAGTTCCAATCCATCTACTATATTCACATCCACATGGATGGCTTGAAAAATCAAGCCTTCTGTCAACTTCATTTGTTCTTCATTCACCAAATCAGGGCGAAGTGCAGCAACTTCCTTCAATATTTCCTGTACACTAATATTGCCTGCTTCATACCCTTGCTTCCAACCGGCAGATACCATCACATCGCTGCTGAAATGATCATCTTTCCTTTCTCCCCTCGTCAACAACAGGCGATACATGAAACGGCTGCTGCCCTGAATCATGCCCTGGTTCAGTAACTTTCTGAAGGGTTCCTGAAATCCAATTTGACCGAGATCGAATAAAACTTTGGTCCAGAATCTGCTGTACAATAAATGTCCTACCGCATGTTCGGTTCCGCCAATATAGAGATCGACCTGGTTCCAGTAATCGCTGGCAGAGCGGCTACAAAATTCCTGTGTATTGTGCGGATCCATGTAGCGCAGGAAATACCAACTACTACCGGCATATCCGGGCATGGTATTCGTCTCTAATCCCTCTCCTACCCATTCGGGTATATTGGCAAGTGGTCCCTCTCCTTCCGGACCCGGTTCATATTTTTCCACTTCCGGCAATAACAGCGGAAGTTCCTTTTCCGATAAAGGTCGTGCAATGCCATTGTCCCACCGAATGGGGAATGGCTCGCCCCAGTAACGCTGGCGACTGAATGATGCATCCCGCATTTTATAGTTCACCTTGCGTCTTCCGATGCCCAACTCTTCTATTCGCTGGGTCATAACCGCCATAGCTTCCCGCATCACCATGCCATTGAGAAAATCACTGTTCTCTAACAAGGCATCTTTGGTAGGATTGGCAACAGCACCATCATAAGCTGCTCCAATGATATTGGTAATAGGAATAGTAAAATGCTGTGCGAAGCGATGGTCACGGTCATCCCCGCAGGGTACACCCATGATGGCGCCGGTGCCATATCCCATCAACACATATTCTGCAATCCATACCGGAATCTTTCTTCCTGTGAAGGGATGTAAGGCATAGCCGCCTGTGAAACAACCGCTGATTTTTTTCTCTGCCTGCCGTTCACGATCGCTGCGGCTCTTAACATAAGTGAGGTAGTCCTCTACTGATGCCTTGCACTCTTCGGATGTCAGGGCATCGATGATGGGATGCTCCGGTGCCACTACCATGAAGTCCACCCCAAAAATGGTATCCGGGCGGGTTGTATAAACTGTGAGGATTTCTGAGAGTTGCTTGTCTCCGTTTACCAGCGAGAAACTTATTTCTGCGCCATACGATTTACCAATCCAGTTGGTTTGCATCTCGCGCATGGCTTCACTAAAGTCAATGGTATCTAATCCTTCGAGCAACCGATCAGCATATTCTGTGATGCGGAGGTACCACTGGCGCAGGGTCTTCTTTATAACGGGATGTCCGCCACGTTCACTCACACCGTTCACCACTTCATCATTGGCAAGTACGGTTCCCAGGGCTTCACACCAGTTTACTTCTCCCCAGCCACAATAGGCCAACCGGTAATCCATCAAAATATCTTCTTGCTGCTTTTCCGGGTAACTGTTCCACTCAGCGGCACTGAATCGACAATTTTCGTTGGCGGGACAAACATGGTTGATATTCCCTTCTGATGCAAATGCCTGCTTCAGCAGCTCAATGGATTCTGCCTTGCCAATTTTTCGGTTGTAAAAACTTCCGAAGAGTTGTAAAAAAATCCATTGGGTAAAGCGATAATAAGAAGGGTCGCAAGTTCTCACTTCCCTTTGCCAATCATAACAAAATCCGATGTTATCGAGCTGTGCCCGGAAAGTGGTGATGTTCTGGGCGGTGCTTTTGGCAGGATGGATGCCGTGTTCGAGGGCGTATTGTTCTGCCGGCAGACCGAAGGCATCATACCCCATGGGATGCAAAACATTGAATCCCTGCAATCGCTTGTAGCGACTGAATATATCGGAAGCAATGTACCCCAGGGGGTGCCCAACGTGAAGTCCGGCTCCACTGGGATAGGGGAACATATCCAACACATAATACTTGGGACGTGAACTGGAATTACTCACCCGATAGGCACCGGTGGCTTTCCAATGGTCTTGCCATTTCTTTTCAATGGACCTGAACTGATATTCCATAATGCAATAATTCTACCGGCTTTGCAATCGTTGTAAGGGTTGATGTAACCCTGCGGCTTTTACTGTTTCCCGCTCAAGGGGGATGGTCGCAAAAACTAACATTTTATTAACCGGCTCCGGCGTAAATTACAGTATCCCCAGCACGTTTAGGGTGGAAGCAAATGTACGTCTTTCAAGCACAAAATGTACATTTGCAACCTGAATAAACCCTTTGTACGGGGATTGAATTTCCTGAACACTAATGAACTGATTTATGCCCGCTACCGGATCCTCCTCTCTTAAAAGAAGTAAGCCCAATTTTATCTATTCCATAATCGGTGTCGCTCTGGTGCTGCTGATCATGGGGATCATGGGCTGGTTCTTTCTCAACATCCGCTCGGTGGGCAATGCCTTCAAAGAAGACATCCGCATCAGCGCTTACCTGAGAACCCTGAACAAGGACACCATCGGACAAATACAGGCTTTTATCAGCAGCCAGCCTTACTCGAAGAATGTTACTTATGTGGACAAGGAATCGGCGAAGCAGATCTGGAACCGGGAGAACAATGAGGACTGGGCAAAAATTCTCGATGTCAACCCATTGCCTGAAAGCATTGACTTTTATGCCAAAGCAGACTATGTGAATCAAGATAGTCTTGCCACCATTTCAGCTCAATTGATGCAGCAATATGGGGACCAGATCACGGATATTCAATATCCCCAAAGTCTGGTATCGAACCTCAATGAGCGCGCATCTAAAATAGGTTTGATATTTTTGGTGATCGCAGTACTGCTTTGTGTGATAGTTATCTTCAGCATTGACAATACCATTCGATTGGCCATGTTCAGCAATCGCTTCATCATCAAGACCATGCAAATGGTAGGGGCCACCCGAAGTTTTATTGCACGGCCACTGAATATCCGGGCATTGATCAACGGACTCATCAGTTCGGGCATAGCCATAGTATTGCTGCTGATCATCATTGGCTGGGCAGAGAGCCGGGTACCGGAACTCAAGACCATCCGCAGCATAGAACTCAATCTCTTGCTTTTTGGCGGTCTTACCCTGCTGGGCGTAGGGATTTCAGTCTACAGCACCCACCGGAGCGTACTGAAATATTTGAAAATGAAGCTCGACGATCTGTACTAAATCGTTGGGGAATATTTACATTTGTATTCTTGTAAAACAACTTATATGAGTAATCTCAAAACGACAGAACAACCTGCTCCCCTCTTTACCAAGGAAAATTATATCTGGATGCTGATCGGAGGTGTGGTCATCGCTGTCGGCATGTTCCTGATGGCGGGCGGAAAGAATACTGACCCTACGACTTTCGATCCGAACGTGGTATACAGCAAAACCCGCATCACAGTGGCACCTATCGTGATCATTGCCGGTATTCTGATTGAAATTTACGCCATCTTCAAAAAACCCAAACAGGCATAATCGTGTTCACATATTTACAAGCGGTGAATTCACCGCTTTTTTTGTGCCTTTTTGTTGACATCCCTCTAACGTGAACCAAACCTTCTTAACTTTCGTTCCTAAAATAATACCATGAGTTTATTTGAATGTATCCTGATAGCCATTGTTGAAGGAGTGACAGAATTTCTGCCCATATCTTCTACCGGCCACATGATCATTGTGAGCAGATTGATGGGGATTGAGTCGGATGAGTTCACCAAATTATTTGAGATTTGCATTCAATTGGGCGCCATCCTCTCTGTTATCGTGCTCTATCGCAATAAATTTTTTCCACTGAACCGCTGGAACTTTTACCTCAAATTATTGATCGGTGTAATTCCCGCACTGGTGCTGGGATTCTTATTTTCCAAGCACATAGACGCTTTGTTGGAAAGTCCGCTAACGGTCGCCATCACCATGTTACTGGGTGGAATTTTTCTGCTGTTCATCGATAAGTTTTTCAACAGTACACATCCCATTACGCAGGAAACTGACATCAGTTACCGAAGGGCGTTCATGACCGGTATCTGGCAGTGTCTGGCCATGATACCCGGAACCAGTCGCAGTGCGGCCAGCATCATCGGTGGCATGCAGCAACAAATGACCCGGCAACTGGCGGCTGAATTTTCATTTTTTCTCGCTGTACCCACCATGGCTGCAGCCACCGGATATAAACTTTTGAAGGCCTGGAAAGACAATCCCTCTTTGCTCACCGATAGTCATAACCTCCAGTTGCTGCTGGTCGGGAATCTGGTTGCCTTTGTCGTAGCTATGTTGGCCATACGTTTTTTTATTGGGTTTCTTCAAAGGGCCGGGTTCCGGCTTTTCGGCTGGTACCGGGTACTGGTAGGCTCTGTGCTGCTCGTACTGATTTTATTTCACTATATTTAAAGGGCAGAACCCCGGTTGGTGATGGCCATGGCCACTCGCCCTAGCATGCCGTTGTTCCTGCCCTGTGTAAATGAAAACTCAGTAAATGGAAACAGCATCCAAGAAAGTAATCAATGGCTGGGCAATGTACGACTGGGCCAACAGTGTTTACAACCTGGTCATTACCTCTACCATCTTTCCCGCTTATTATGAAGCCATTACCGGTGATGGTGACGACACCACTCCCGTTGATACAGTAAGGCTCTTTGGAAGAGAATTTGTGAATACCTCCCTATACGATTATGCCCTTGCAGTAGCATTTATTATCGTTGCCCTGATATCTCCCATACTCTCTTCTATCGCCGACTCCCGAGGAAATAAAAGACAGTTTCTTCGTTTTTTCTGTATGGTAGGCAGCCTCGGTTGCTCTGCACTTTATTTTTTTGATGCAAGCAATCTTGCCTACGGACTGTCAGCTCTAATTGTTGCCTGTGTAGGATTCTGGAGCAGTTTTGTTTTCTATAATTCCTATCTCCCCGACATAGCCGCACCGGAAGACAGAGACAAAGTGAGTGCCCGCGGTTTTATGATGGGATATATTGGAAGTGTTATTCTTCAAATCTTTTGTTTCGTGCTGGTATTGCAAGGGGATGCATTCGGAATTAGTACAGGAAAAGGATCACAGCTTTCATTTTTACTGGTTGGCATCTGGTGGTGGGGATTCGGCCAATTGGCCATCAATCGTTTGCCCAAGAGTAAGCCATTGGTCGACATCGCCCATACCAGCGTTCTCACCGGAGGATTCAAAGAGTTGAAAAAGGTATGGCACCAGTTGAAAGAGTTGCCGGTGTTAAAAAAGTTTCTGTTGTCGTTTTTCTTCTATAACATGGGTGTTCAGACGGTAATGCTGGCAGCTACTCTTTATGGAAAAAGTGAATTGAACATACCTACTACCAATCTGATCATTGCCATCCTCATCATTCAGTTGGTAGCTATTCCGGGGGCATGGGTAATTGCCCGGATTTCAAAAAAGATAGGCAATTTGCACACCCTGATGATAACAGTTACTTTCTGGATCTTCCTTTGTTATTTGGGCTACCTCATACCGAAAAATGGTATCAATGAATTTTATGTATTGGCCTGCCTTGTAGGTTTTGTGATGGGAGGAATTCAATCCATTAGCCGAAGTACCTACTCCAAGCTGATGCCCGAAACAAAAGACACCACTTCTTTTTTCAGTTTTTATGATGTAACGGAGAAGATAGCCATTATCATAGGTATGTTCAGTTTTGGGTACATCAATGAACAAACCGGGTCGCAAAGAAATTCCGTCTTAATTTTGATGAGCTTTTTCATTATCGGACTAATCTTGTTGTTCCTTACCCGTCGTGCTGAAAAAGCTGCCCTGAAACCTTAAGCCTTATGAAAGTAATCAGCATTGAAACCGGTAATTTCAAACTGGATGGTGGTGCTATGTTCGGTGTTGTGCCGAAATCAATGTGGCAATCACTGATTCCCGCCGACGATAACAACATGTGCAGCTGGGCATTGCGTTGTTTGTTAATTGAAGAAGGGGAAAGGAAAATCCTGATCGATACCGGCATGGGCAATAAACAAGATGCCCGATTTTTCTCTCACTATTATTTACATGGGAACGATACACTGCATGCTTCGTTAGCAGCCCATGGCTATGCAGCCGAAGAAATTACCGATGTGATCCTGACCCACCTGCATTTTGATCATTGCGGTGGTGCAATCGTACGAAAAGACGACCGACTGGTCACAGCTTTCCCGAATGCCGTTTACTGGAGCAACCCGCTGCATTGGGATTGGGCAGTGCACCCGAATGAAAGAGAGAAAGCCTCTTTTTTGAGAGAGAATATTTTACCTATACAGGAATCTGGACAGCTTCAAATGATTGACATTCCGGAACCGGACATGAACCCGAAAGAACGCCTGGCAGAAGTTTTCTTCACAGAAAATATTTCTCTTCGCATTGTTCATGGACATACCCGCGCTATGATGTTACCGCAGATTCGGTGCAATGGAAAAACATTGGTGTACATGGCAGATCTGCTTCCCTCAACTCATCACATCGGTCTCCCCTACATCATGGGATATGATTTATTTCCCTACACTACCTTACAGGAAAAGAAAGTTTTTTTGAAGGAAGCACTCGATAACAACTACTGGCTCTTTTTCGAACACGATAAAGAAACGATGTGTTGTAATTTACAACCCACCGAAAAAGGAATACGCAAGCAGCAACAAGGCACAATTAATGATTGGTTGCAATCAAAAGATTAATCCCGCAGATTAATCAGGGAACTCAATGGGTAGCGAAGGTTACTATACCCCATCATATCAGCCTTGATGCTGCCGACAACTATCGGACTTTCCACCCGCAGGGGAATATGGTTATTGTCATCACTCACCCAAACAGTCATCTTCTCTCCTCCTTCAAACAGCGTTCCCTTCACCAGTAAAGGTCTGAACTTGATGGCATTGAAAGTACCATACTTGGTTTTGATCACTTCCTTACCCAGGTATTTGATGTACAAATTAAAAACCTCGTTATCAAGAAACATCGCAAAAGGAATCTTATCTCCCGGCTGATACTTATTAAAGTTGATGTTGCGCGCATAATAAATAGTGCTGAGTACATCTTGTATACAGTTGGGGATAGTATAGGTTTTTTCTGTGGTGGTGGCAGTATGGGTCTGGTGGTTGAAAGTGATGAACTCATACTTCTTAAAACTTCCTTCCTGAATATCCCGAATGAACTGCAGGGGCTGAAGGGTGCCGGTATCTACAACTGACTCGTAGCGGTCCCGCACTTTAAAAATCCAGTCATAGCCTGAATTACTGGTACCGGTGCTTACAAATTGATAAGCAGGCCTTTGTTGGTGATTAATTGCTTTCACTGAAAAACTTGCATTGCCTGCATGCACATAAATTCCAATAACCGTATAATAGACATGATAATTGACTACTTCTCCATCTCTGAATGCAAAATTTCTAATGCCCCCGCAAAACTCATCCTGACGTGGTGAAAAAGATACAGATAGAAAAATGAAACCTAAGAGCAACACTTTTTTCATAGGACCTCCCGCTGATGACTTAGAAAATATTCTCACCCCCAATATCAACAAACTTCCTGCCAATGCAGGAATGATCAGGTTGACCAGCCAAATGCCTGCTGCAGTTGCAACAATTCCTGCATAATTGACACTCACCAAACCCAGCAACCAGATGCTGATTTGTCCCCTGAAACCTAACTCCGCCAGTGCAATGGAAGGTATCAGTGCGAGTACCATCAGCATCAATGATACCAATGCTGCACCCGTTGACCAGCCCACTTCCACACCAAACAAATTCAGCAACAGAAGATATTGGGATGTATAAATAACAAATCTAATCAGAGAAAGCAGTAAAATAGTTGTTAAAATAGGCGGGGCGAGTGCTGTCAACTTTTGAAGAAAGAATGAAATTTTTTGAAAAAATCGAAATGTAAGTAGCCAGTTGACCATGGCAGTTGGATTGAAATACAACAGTGCCAGTAAGAAAATTACTCCAACCAGTAGCAGATTCAACAACTTGAGCCAGGCACCTGAAATTGCACCTGAAAATATGGTGAGCTGTGGCTGAAAAAGTTGCAGAAAGATCAAGCCGAGCCAACCGGCGGCAATGGTCACCAGCAATTGAGCCAATCCGCCCATCACTGATAAAACGGCTCCCCGGATGCGATTGCCCTCAGAGAGAAAAAGTGCCCTGCCGGCAGGCTCCCCCAGGCGATTGATTGTGGTGAATGCTACTGCTTGTCCGGTGAACACAGCGCGCACGGCACGGTAAAAAGAAATGGGTTCAAGACAGTTCATCAACACCTTCCATTTATACGCTTCTATAGTCCAGTTAAGCAACATGAGCACCAATACGATTGTCCAAGTAACTGCATGCTGCGGTGTGAATGCCTGTAGAATCATTGTTTTGGCAGCGGTCAAATTGGGTTGCTCCCGCACCTGCTGTACAATAAAATAGACCATCCAGCCGAACAGGATAGGACCTGCCCAATTATTGATGAACTTCCTGGTTGCCGGTGAAATGGTGAACATATACACCTGCAAAGAACGAGTATTCAGTTCAAATCAAAAAGCAATCGCTAGTTTGCCAAATGAGCACAAAAGCGTGTATTTTCATGCTAGAATGAAACAGCAGCCGATTATTTTGGGTATTGATCCGGGTAGTTTATTGATGGGATACGCCTTACTCAAAGCCGATAAAAACCAACCCCGCGTTTTATTGATGGACGTATTGAAGTTAGCGAATGAAAAAGACATCTATGCCAGGCTGCACCTGATACATGAAAAAGTAAGCGAACTCATCCGACTCTACCGCCCCTCGTCTTTTGCGATTGAAGCACCTTTTTTTGGAAAGAATGTGCAAAGTATGCTGAAGCTGGGAAGAGCTCAGGGTGTGGCAATAGCAGCCGCAATGCAGGCAGGAATCAGTGTAACTGAGTATTCGCCTAAAAAAGTAAAACAATCCATTACAGGTAATGGCAACGCCAGCAAGGAACAGGTATGGCACATGCTCAAAACGATCTTACAAATTGATGAACAACCCAGGTATTTTGATGCTTCCGATGCACTATCGGTAGCACTTTGTCATCATTTCAACAACCGGGTCATTCAACCATCACCTACAAAAAAGAAGGCAAGTAACTGGGAAGATTTTGCCCGACAAAATCCAAACAGAGTTATAAAGAAATAATGAGACTGTGGTTATGGCTGAGCCATTGCTGCAAGTATCTTCTGCTGAATTTCCTGCAATTTTCCATGAGTTACATTCGGCTTGCTTCTGTTGAAATTCAGGTCGGCAGCACTATTCACCGGCAACAGGTGCAGATGGGCATGGGGCACATCCAATCCCAATACCATCATGCCACATCGATTGCAGGGAAAAGATTGCTCGATGGCCCTGGCAATGGGTTGTGCAAAGAGCAGGATGGAAGATAGATAATCAGCTTCCAGATCAAAAAACTTATCCGTTTCAATTTTAGGTACTACCAGCACATGACCTTCCGCATGCGGATAAATATCCAGGAAGGCGATGAAATGTTCGTTCTCTGCAATGCGATAACAGGGAATGATTCCGGCGATGATCTTGGAAAAGACTGTCATGGATGAATAGTTGTAAGTGGATGTATCAGATAGAAATGTCTTCAATTCTAAATTTCAGCATGCCGGTAGGAACCTGAATCTCTGCCACTTCACCCTTGGTCTTACCCATCAATCCTTTTCCAATGGGTGAGCCGGCAGAAATTTTTCCCAGTTTGAGATCGGCTTCTTTTTCTCCAACAATTTGGTACGTCAGCACCTTGTTATTGGCAAGGTTGGTTATGGTGACCTTGGTCAGGATGGTTACCTTGCTGGTATCGATGGTACTGGTATCAACAATTTTTGCATTGGCGATCATGCCCTCCAACTGCTTGATTTTTGCTTCCAGAATTCCCTGCGCTTCCTTGGCTGCATCGTATTCGGCATTCTCCTTTAAGTCGCCCTTTTCCCTTGCTTCCGCAATGGCTCTCGAAGAAGCCGGTCTGTCAACCGATTTCATGCGCTGAAGTTCTTCACGCATCTTATCAAATGTCTCTTTCGTTACATACATGTTTGCATCTGGCATACAAATTCGTTTAGGTCGGATAAAAAAAATACAACGCCACGAATCGAGGCGTTGTAGAACACAAATTTAAAAATCTTTCCGGTTGTTTGTAGTTAAAACCAATTAAAATTCGAAATAAATATATTTTATATTTAATATTTAGTGTTTCTCGGGTGAAATTGCTGCCCTATATTACCAGTCCACATCCGGTATTTCCAGGGAAGAGGGGCTGCTGAGATCTAGTTTTTTCAGAATAACTTCTGAAAGTTTGCGGTAAGATTCCTGGCTATAGCCGGCAATATGTGGAGTTATCAATACGCGGGGATCGGCCAATAATACATCCAATAGTTTTTTTTCTTCGGGTGTATATGTCTCGAGTTGCTCATTTTCCAGCACATCTAGTGCGGCTGCCTTGATCTGGTTTTGCTCTAACGCACCTATTAGTGCAACTGTATCTACCAATTGACCCCGACCTGTGTTCACAAAATAAGGTTGCTTTTGAAATCCGCTGAAAAATTTTGCATCTGCGTAGTGATAAGTCTCTTCTGTGAGAGGCAGGTGTAAACTAACTATTTGGCAATACTTTTGGATTTCCTCCAGCGTAGATTCTCTCACATAAGTTGAACCGAATTTTTTTCTGTATTTGTCATGGGCAAATACGATAACACCAAAGGAAGCCAGCAAATATGCCAATGCAGTTCCGGTGTTACCCAATCCGATGATTCCTACCACTTTTTCTGTTAGCATTTCTCCCCGTTGCATATCACGGATCCATTTTCCCTGCCTGATTTCTTCTGCCGAGACATTGATTTTTCTCATCAGATTGATCAGCAATCCAATTACATGCTCAGCGACTGCGCCACTATTGCCTTCCGGACTGTTGATGCAATTGATACCGCGACTTTCAGCATATGCTACATCGATGTGCTCCATACCGCTTCCCAATCGGGCAATCCAGCGGAGTTCGATGGCGACATCGATCAAATCTTTGTCAATCGCGGGTTTGGAGGCCACCACAATGCCGTGGAAACGATAGATATTGGCAGCCAACCAACTGGCATCAGGTGACATTTCTATTGTCACTTCATATCCTCCCCTTTCCAATCCCTCTTGTAAGCAGGGATGTGCCGGTGCTGTAATTAAAACTTGTTGCTTTTTCATAGTGTAAATGTCATTTCATTTGAAAGGTTAGTGCTGCAAACTGCTGAACCGACAACTGTTCAGCCCGTTGATCAAAAATGGGTTGCTTCAATGTCTCTTCCGTAAATAGACTCTTCACTGCATTGCGCAACATCTTGCGGCGTTGATTGAATGCAGTTTTCACCAACACCCACAGAGCGCGCTCAGACCGAACCGGAATTTCATCTGCCTTCCGCTTCAAGCGAAGCACACCACTCACTACTTTAGGTGGCGGATCAAAGGAAGTAGGTGGTACATCAAATAGATACTCAGCTTCATAATAGGCTTGTACCAAAACACTCAAGATGCCATATACCCGACTGCCCGGGGGTGCTACAATTCGTTCAGCCACTTCCTTTTGAAACATTCCAATCATTACCGGTACCTTATCCCTCCATTCCAAAACCCGAAATACTATCTGGGTTGAAATATTGTAGGGAAAGTTTCCCATGAGCGTGAACGGAACATCAAAAGGACAATCAATGTCTAAAATACTTCCCTGAATCAGTTTCCCTTGTAATGAAGGATACTTTTTATGCAAATAATTGACCTTCTCCTCATCTAATTCCACTGCCTTAAATTCAACGCCCTCCAGCTCCAGTAAAAATCGAGTTAGAGCACCTCCACCCGGACCAACCTCAAGGAGATGAGAACCATTGGTGGAACGCCACACATCTACCAGCTGCCTGCATATCAACTCATCCTTGAGAAAATGCTGACCCAATGATTTTTTGAGTGTGTACTCCATACAACAAAAATACAGTATTTGCCGTTGGAAGTTTTGGCATTACAGTCATTTCAGACGATTGCTGCTTAGGATTACGTATTTTTACCTAATAATTTGGACGCATGAGCAATGAAACACAAAAACCTATTGTTGGCTTTACCACAGGGGATCTCAATGGCATCGGAATTGAATTGCTGATCAAAACTGTTTCTGACAGCCGCCTGACAGATTTCTGTACACCTGTCATTTTTGGCAACAACAAAGTTTTGAATTTCTATCGCAAATCGCTGCCCGATTTGAACCTCAACTACAGCAACCTCAAAGACCTGAACAGGCCCTTTCTGAAACAAGTCAATCTGTATAACTGTTGGGAGGAAGAAGTAGAAATCAAACCCGGGGAATTGAATGCGATCGGTGGGAAATATGCACTGCTCTCTCTCCAAACTGCTACCCAGGCCTTGTTGGATAAAAAAATACATGCACTCGTTACAGCACCGATTCACAAGAAAAACATATTTTCTGATGAATTCCCTTTCTCTGGTCATACCCCTTACCTCAAAGCAATGTTCCAGGTTCAGGATGTACTGATGATGATGGTAGCTTCGAATATGCGGGTGGGTGTTGTATCGGAACACATTCCCCTGCAAGATGCTGCCAAAGCAGTAACCCGTGAATCACTTCGTTCCAAACTATCTATCTTTCAGCAAAGCCTGATCAAAGATTTTGGTATTTCCAAACCAAGGATAGCAGTACTCGGACTCAATCCGCATGCTGGTGACCAGGGACTAATCGGCAAAGAAGAAGAGTCGGTGATTCAACCTCTCATCAAAGAGATGAAACATCAGATGATGGTTTTTGGTCCATATTCTGCTGATGCATTTTTTGCAAGGGGCTATCATGAAAGATTTGATGGCGTTCTGGCCATGTACCATGATCAGGGATTAATTCCATTTAAAAGTCTTTCAGTGGGAGAGGGTGTAAACTATTCAGCCGGACTTCCCGCCATCAGAACCAGTCCGGACCACGGTACTGCTTTTGACATTGCAGGCAAGGGTAAGGCCGATCATAGTTCTATGTTGGCAGCTGTTTTTGAAGCCATTGAAATATACCAGCATAGAACCGGACATGCAGAGATGAACAGCAATCCCCTGAAAAAAATGAGTGCACGGATGTTTGCGAACTCAGTAGATGAGCGCATTGATGACAACTAAAGGATAATTGGCTCTAAAGCTTAATCGTAATATTTATCTCATTACTGTTTGAAAACAGACTCTGCTATCCCTTTGTTGATGGTATAGCTGGCATAGGTAATTTCTATTCTACCTTTCTTGTTCCTCAATTTTTCTGCCTCTGTTTTTGGTTTGTCCCCATCAGAGAATTCGAGGGTAACGCCTTTAGGTAGTTTATAGTCTTTTGTCTGGAAACTGATTACCACTTTATCAGGAAGAGCATATTGGCGGAAATTTCCGTATTGCATTTCCATTTCATAGGTTCCATTTTCCTTCGTGGTGGAAATCGCTTTCTTGATCAACAGACCGGGCTCATCTATGTACAAGGTGGTTAAAACAACATCACTGTTTTCTTCCACAGGCAGCAGCTTTACGATGCGCAGTGTTTGTCCGTCTAGTAATTGAGTTCCCGCATCAAGTGCCAAGAATCGCTCGGTAGTTAAGAGCGAACGCATATTGATGCTGATGCCACCCTTGGGCAGGATTGAAATTCCGCCATCTTTCTGTAGTTTAAATCGATCGGGCTTGCGGAAATAAACTTTAACTTTTCCTACCGGTGCCTTGATGAAGGCCACATCTGTTTTCATCTTTCCTTCAGCGATGTAATCGTTCACCTGATCAAGTTTGGCTTTTACTTTAGCAACCAGGACTGTTACATCCTGTGCCTGTAAAGTGGCAGCAATAACAAGCAGAAAAAATGTCATGAATGATCGCATCAGCTTACAATATCTTTTCTTTTAAAAATAACAGCGGCAGCCCCTACAAACACAACTATGTGTATCAATAAGATAAGGGCGGAAGTCTTGATTTTTTCCGGATAGGCCAGAGATCCAGGAATGGCTTCGTTAAGTTCATTCACCCGCAGATCAAAAAACTCTTTCCAGGTGATCATGTGGGTTGTAAACAAGTAGGGCTTGACCAGATTGAACAAAGGAATATTCATGGTACTGAGGAGGGTACTCACAATAATTACGCTCATGGTAGCCACAATCGGACCTATTGAATTCTCTGCAAACAATGATAAGAGGAAGCCTAGGGCAGCTACTGTAGTCATCGCAAGAGCGGCAAAACAAAATGCACCGGCATACCGCCAGAAAACATCACCGGACTTGATCAAGACAGCATAACTGCTCTTCATGATGAACATATCATCGGTTCCGAAGATGAGCATACTCAGGAAAAGCGCCTGGAGTGCTACCCAAACGAGCAGCATAATTGTGTATACTACGGATGCCAGGTATTTGGCCAAAATGAATTCAACCCTGCTCACAGGTTTTGACATAAGCAATCGAAGAGTGCCCGTGTTGGCTTCACCGGAAATCATATCTGCAGCAATAAGTGCGATCAGCAGAGGAACATGTACCAGCAGTAATTGCAGCACAATGAAACAAACAAAATAGCCATTCAGCAGGTTACCTTCCAATGCAAATGAACTGTTGAAATCTGCCATCACAAAAGAGGCATATTCTTGTCCGTCAACTTTGAGTCCCAATTGCACCATCCCTATCAACGCGGTGATAGCGGCAAATGCAATATAGGTCCGCGGTCGGCGGAAAATCTTGAACAATTCAATTTGAAAAAGTGTCCACATGTTTTTTTCCGGCTGTTACCTGTAAAAAATAATCTTCCAGTGAGTGTTGTTGTTGCAAGGAAAGCACATCGATTTGCCACTGCACCAAATCTCTGTTCAGGGCAGGAATATCATTGCGGTTCATTTGCAATTTGATGTTGTTACCAGTGGATTCACGCAAATGAGCGGCCCAATTGCTGGCAATCAATCTCTCTCGAGCGGCAGCTGTGTCATTGGTTTGTAATTCCACTATCGTTTTTGAAGGGTCGAATAATTCCTCTGCACTTCCTTCTACCAGTTTTTTACCCTTGTCGATGATCAGAACACGGGTAGCAACCTGTTCAATCTCACTGAGCAGGTGAGAAGAGATGAGTATTGTTTTTTTCTGTTCCCGGCTTAACCAGAGCAATAGGTTGCGGATATCTGCAATGCCCTGTGGGTCGAGTCCATTGGTAGGTTCATCGAGCACAATCAGTTGGGGATTGTGAACGAGGGCTATACCGATACCCAGGCGTTGTTTCATTCCCTGGGAAAAGGTTTTCACTTTATCGTGTGCACGGGAGGCAAGTCCAACTTGCTCTAATTGCTGCATATACTGGGCGCGGCTCAGTTTTACTCCACTTAAGCGGGCGAATAAGCGAAGATTGTCGTAGGCAGACAAATAAGGATACACTTCAGGTTTTTCTATTACGGCACCGGTTTGTCGCAGTATTTCCTTGCGGTGGGTGGAGAGGGGTAGATCAAAGATTCTGATATCACCGGCAGTTGGCTCGATGAGTGTCATCAGCATCCTGATGGTAGTGCTCTTTCCTGCCCCGTTTTGACCTAGGAATCCATATACATCGCCTTTTTGTACAGAAAAGGATAGTTCATTTACTGCTGTAAAAGAACCATACTTTTTGGTGAGTGATGAAACCTGGATCAATGATTGCATATTACGATAACATATGGTATGGGTAAGAGTTGAAACTGCAAGAAAAAAAACATTTCTCTAACATCTTTCAATCGGTCAAAAAAAGACCCCCTCACTAATTTGAAAGGGGGTCTTTTATATGTTGCTGAAAGCAATTATTTGTACTGGGGAGTTATATTCTTGGCTAACTCAACCATTTCAGCCAAACTACCATCGTTTAATTGTCCTTTCTTGAATTCAGCTAATACATGCGGCAGTTTATTGTCCATTTCTTGCAGGAAATGTACTTCAAACTCCTTCACCTTCTTTACCGCCACTTCCTTCAGCAGACCCTGTGATCCGAGATAGATAATGGCTACCTGCTTTTCAACTGTCATTGGTGAATATTGTGCCTGCTTCAGAATTTCCACGTTGCGAGCCCCTTTATCAATTACATTCTTTGTAGCAGGGTCTAGGTCACCACCGAATTTAGAGAAGGCCTCCAACTCACGGTACAATGCCTGATCAAGTTTCAATGTACCTGCTACTTTTTTCATGGACTTGATCTGTGCATTACCACCCACACGGCTTACAGATATACCTACGTTGATGGCAGGACGAATACCGGCATTGAACAAATTACCTTCCAGGAAGATCTGTCCGTCAGTAATTGAGATCACATTCGTTGGGATATAAGCAGATACGTCACCCGCCTGTGTTTCAATGATGGGAAGGGCAGTGAGTGAACCACCACCTTTTACCATGTGACGAATGGATGCAGGCAGGTCATTCATGTTTTTAGCCACATCATCGTTGTTGATCACCTTGGCAGCACGCTCGAGTAAGCGACTGTGCAGGTAGAATACGTCACCGGGATATGCTTCACGACCCGGAGGACGACGCAGCAACAAAGAAACTTCACGGTAAGCAACGGCTTGCTTGGAAAGGTCATCATAAATAATCAGGGCCGGACGACCGGTATCACGGAAGAATTCTCCGATGGCAGCACCGGCAAAAGGAGCATAGAACTGCAGTGGAGCCGGATCAGAGGCAGAAGCACATACAATAGTTGTGTATGCCATAGCACCGCTATCTGACAAAGTCTTCATCACACCTGCGACAGTTGATGCTTTTTGTCCGATCGCTACGTAAATGCAATATACCGGCTGACCTGCCTCGTAAAATTCTTTCTGATTAATAATGGTATCGAGGCAGATAGCAGTTTTACCCGTTTGACGGTCACCGATTACCAACTCACGTTGTCCGCGACCGATGGGAATCATCGCATCAATGGCTTTGATACCTGTTTGAAGTGGTTCTTTAACAGGTTCGCGATAGATTACCCCCGGTGCCTTGCGCTCGAGCGGCATTTCATATAATTCACCTTGCAATGGCCCTTTACCATCGATGGGTTCACCCAGGGTATTGATAACCCGTCCAACTACACCCTCACCCACTTTAATGGATGCGATCTGTCCAGTTCTTTTTACACGAGCACCTTCTTTAATATCGCCACCTTCACCCATCAATACCACACCCACATTGTCTTCCTCAAGGTTCAGGGCAATGGCTTTTACACCATTCTCAAATTCCACGAGCTCACCACTCAATACACCGTTGAGTCCGTAAACACGGGCTATACCATCGCCTACCTGCAAAACAGTTCCTACTTCCTGCAGATCGGCACCTGCGTTGAAATTACTCAGCTGCTGGCGCAGTATCGCTGATATTTCATCCGGTTTAATGTCTACCATGATTGATACGCTTTAGATTGTTTATTTTTTCGCTGTTAGCGGATATTCTGTATAAAAAGATTTTTGTCAAATTGTCTCTTCACCTGGCGGAGATCATGCAGGATGCTGGCATCTAAAAGCTGACTGTCCAGTTCGAGCAAGAAACCACCAATAATTTTTTCATCAACCACCGTCTCCAGTTCAATGTGCTTCCATCCTTTAACCTCCTTTACTTTTTTCTCGATCAATTGCTTCAGGGCATCACCGGCAGGGGAAGCAGTAGTCAATTTAACGGGGTGAATACCCTTCAATGTCTGGTATTGTTTCACAAATGATTGTGCCATTTCCATCAAGTCTCCTTCACGACCTTTCTTTGCCAAAAGTGTAATAAATGCTGTTGAGAGAGCGCTAATTTTTCCAGCCGTCAAGGCTTCCAGAATTTTTATTTTCTTGTCCGATTTGATTACCGGACTCTTCAGCAAATTAACCAATTCAGCACTGGCAGCACAAAGGCTGTGGAGGAATTGCATATCGGCAAATACCACTTCCAACTGACCTTGCTCTTGTGAGAGGTCAACGAGACTCTTGGCATAGCGTGCAGCTAAACGTGGGTTAGGCATATCAGGAAAGTTTCAGGTCTTCAGCTAACTGGTTGATGTATTTTTCCTGCTGGTTGCGGTCACTCAACTCGCGGCGCAGCACTTTTTCACTTACTTCTATTACCAAAGCACCTACTTGATTTTTCACTTCAGTGAGGGCTGCATTCTTTTGTTGGGTAATGGACTGCTGGGCTTCAGCCACAATACGATCGTATTCAGCTTTTGCTTTGTCTTTGGCTTCGCTGATCATCTTCTGTGTTTGCTCACGGGTGTCTTTCAGCAGTTGGCTGCGCTCTTCGCGTGCACGTGCCATCAATTGCTCGTTTTCGCTCTGCAGTGCTGCCATTTCACCTTTCACTCTTTCAGCAGTAGCAATGGCTTCTTCAATGTTCTGCTCACGCTCTTTGAGACCCTTGATAATGGCAGGCCATGCCATTGATTTCAGAATAAAGAAAACAATAAGAAAAGCCAGCAGCGTCCAAATGAGTAGCCCCAGATCAGGAGTAAGTAAATTCATAGAGAAGAAAATATAGGTTCAATAATGAAAATCAGGTTAACCGCATTCGCCGCCCTGTGCTTTGAATGCGGTTGTTTTTTTCCGCCGGATACTCTTATTTAAGTACCATAGCGAGGAAACCTACGATGATCCCGAAAAGGGCAGCACCTTCTACCAGCGCTGCAGCCAGGATCATGTTGGCACGGATGTCATTCATGGCTTCCGGCTGACGGGCGATGCTTTCAACAGCACCCTTACCGATCTGACCAATGCCCAATCCTGCACCAATAGCAGCCAGACCGGCACCAATGGCACCACCGGCATTCGCAACGGCTTCCAACAAGATGTAATTCAAATTCATGATCGTTGTATTTATAGTGAAAAAAAACTTTTAGTGATGGGCCGCCTCCGCATGGTCGTTGTGGTGTTCTCCTTCGAAAGCTGCTCCAATGAATACTGCCGTCAAATTGGTAAAGATGAAGGCCTGCAGGAAAGCAACCAACACCTCAATCATATAAATGAAAACCGTAAAACCCACTGCAACCGGCGATGTCAGCCAGCCGGCAACTGAACTCATTTGTCCAAAAATGAATATCAAACTAATGAGACAAATAATAATGATGTGTCCTGCCACCATGTTGGCGAACAAACGGATGATAAGGGCAAAGGGCTTGATGAATACCCCCAGGAATTCCACCAATATGAGGATTGGTTTCACAAAACCCGGCACGCCCGGAGGATTGAAGATATGACCCCAAAAATGACTGTTGGTACTGAAAAGAATAACCACAAATGAAATCAATCCGAGCACTACAGTGAAAGCAATGTTACCGGTTACGTTGGCAGTTCCGGGAATCAATCCAAAGATGTTGTTAACCAGAATAAAAAAGAAAGTAGTCAATAAATAAGGCAGGTATTTTTCGTATTTCTTTCCCAAATTAGGCTTAGCTACTTCATCTCTAACAAAAGTAATCACCGGCTCCAACAAATTTTGTTTACCACGGGGGGCTGAAGTAACGCCCTTACCGGCCTTGTAAGAATTGGCAATCGACAACATCAACCACAAAAGAATGGCCAGTGCAATCAGCATCTGAACCACATTGCGGGTAAGTGACAAATCGAGCAGCTTTACACTTTCATCCTTGGTGCCTTCAGCGGTAACCGCTATGATTTTGTTATCGACCAATTGATATCCGTTGTAAACGGCATGGCCATGTTCCAGGCGGGAAGACATGAAAGATGTCCATCCACGCTGGGGAGAAAAGAGAATAACGGGGAGAGGAATAGAGATGGGATGAGCTTTTCCCGCAGCATCCCGGTAATCGGCCAGGTGAAATTCATGGTTGTCGAGGATGTGTCCGAAAATCACCTCAGCAGCATCAAATTCTTTTTTAGCCTCACCATGCTCTCCGGCAGCTGCAGTTTCGTGGTTTTCATTGGCCCTTAGGGTATGGGGTAAAACTGCTAAAAAAAGCCCCAAAACCGCTACCAGACAATATTTCAAGCTTTTAAACACCATACCCGTATTAAAATTTGCGGCAAAGATAGGGGGATGTGCTGAAAAGGAGGGGGGAAAAAGCAAAAAAGTGCAAAACTTATCGCACTAATCCAGTGTCGGCTCCTTGTGCTCCGTGACAATGCCAATGCCCACGGGAATCGGGTTTCGCTCTTTCTGAAACAATAAAAATAATAGTAACCTGTAATCTGATACAAATAAGTGCCTTACAGTTCCATTCCCGACAACTGTTGTTCATACAACCGGGAATAAGCGCCCCCTGCAACCAATAATTCTTCATGGGTGCCGATTTCCTGGATCTTCCCCCCAGACAAAACAATGATCTGGGAAGCTTTTTGGATGGTGCTGAGCCGGTGGGCAATAACAATGGATGTTCTTCCTTTTATCAGCCGATCAATGGCTTTTTCAATTAATTGCTCACTTTCCGAGTCAACCGATGAAGTGGCTTCATCTAAAACCAATACCGACGGATTGTACAAAAGTGCACGGATAAAAGAAATAAGCTGTCGCTGCCCCCAACTCAGGGTATTCCCCCTTTCCATTACATTATAATCATATCCTCCCGGCAATTGCAAAATAAAATCATGCACACCAATCATTTGTGCTGCCTCCTCTACCTGGGCACGTGAAATCTCGGGGTTGCGCAGGGTGATGTTGTCAGCCACAGAGCCTGAAAACAAGAATACATCCTGCAGTACAACACCTATGTTCTTTCTTACAATATTCGGATCATATTGATTAATGTCGACCCCATCCAACAAGATACTCCCTCGGGTAAGGGGATAGAGCCGGTTCAATAAACTGATGATGCTGGATTTTCCACTTCCGGTATGACCTACCAAAGCGACTGTGGATCCGGCAGGCACCGTAAAATTTATGTCCTGTAATACATCCCTTCCCTCTTCATAACCAAAACTCACTTGTCTGAACTCGATTGCTCCCTTTACCTGATCAGGTCGATAGGACCCTTCCGCTGCTGCGGGCTCAACATCCGGATTTTCCAGCACCTTAAAAACCCGCTCGGCAGCAATGCCGCCCATTTGAATAACATTGAATTTGTCAGCAATCACCCGCAGGGGTCTGAAAATCTGGTTGAGGTACAAAATAAATGCTACGAGTAACCCGGCATCAGCTGTCTTTCCCGACACCCACCAGACCAGCAATCCCGTGCTCAGCGCCAGCACCACTTCCACCACTGGAAAAAAAACAGAGTAGGCAAAAATGGCTTCAATATTGGCTTTTCGATGTGCTGCATTGATGGCAGTGAATTTTTTCATTTCTCTCTCTTCTGCGGCAAATGCCTGAACTACATGCATTCCGGTGATGTGTTCCTGAACAAAAGCATTGAGTTGCGCCACAGCATTGCGCACCTGCATAAAACTTTTGTTCACGCTCTCTTTAAAAAAGTAAGTAGCCACCAGCATAAGTGGGAAGGGAATCAGACTGATCAGCGTCAGTTGCCAATTAATGAACAACATGGTGGTCAGTGTTATCACTATGGTTAGCAGATCTGCTATGATGGGAATCAATCCGTCAGAAAATACATCATTGATGCTCTCGATATCATTAATGGTTCGGGTAGTGAGCGTACCAATGGGTGTTCGATCGAACTGCCGCAATTCCCAGCGAACTACTTTCTGGTACACTGCCTGGCGGAGATCATTCACTACCCATTGTCCCAACCGGGCTGTAGTAAATGAGAAAAGAAAACGCACAGATGTTTCTATCAGGATAAAAATGAGTTGAAAAGCCGTAACGAAGATGACAAAGGCAACAATTTCCTGCCGATAGGCAGCTGGTAAAAATTGCTGCAACCACGAGGGCAATGTAATTCCCTTGCCCATAGCAGCATCCAGTGTTACCTGAATGAGATAAGGCCTGACAGGTGCTGACACTGCCATCAACACTGCCAAAATCAAAGCCATATACCAGGCAGAACGGTAGGGCACTACAAATGCAAAAAGTTTATTCCAGAGTGCCCTGGTAAGGGTGCCGCCTGTAGATGCTGAACTGCTCATTGTGGCAAAGGTAACCAACTCATCGGAGCTTCAAGATGACTTCGCCAACGGAAGCTTTTACCCCTTGGAACTGTCGGCAAGCAGGGGGCTTTTTCGTATATTTGTAGTTACATGGAATCAACGCAGGAAATAGTGGTCAAAGAGGTGTTACCGGTTTACAACCTCAATGCCGAACAGGAGAAAAAAGAAATCGTCAGACACTACCGTGCACTGATGAGGAGTCTGCGTCCCAAACTGAAAAAAGGAGACAGGGAACTGGTGCGGCAGGCATTTGAAATGGCAGCTGAAGCACACAAAACGATGCGCCGGAAAAGCGGTGAACCCTACATTCTGCATCCTATAGCCGTGGCCATGATTTGTGTTGAAGAAATTGGTCTCGGTGTTCGAAGTACCATCTGCGCGTTGCTTCATGATACGGTGGAAGATACCGATCTCACACTGGAAGATGTAGAACAGGAATTCGGCAATGAAATAACAAAAATCGTAGACGGTCTCACCAAGATCTCTTCGGTAATGGATACCAACACGAGCCAGCAGGCTGAGAATTTCAAAAAAATATTGCTCACACTGACCGACGATCCCCGTGTAATACTCATTAAGCTCGCCGATCGCCTGCACAACATGCGTACCCTTGAACACATGAAGCGGGAAAAACAGTTAAAGATCGCCTCTGAAACAGTTTGGGTATATGCTCCGTTGGCACACCGCATGGGACTTTACAACATCAAAACAGAGTTGGAAGACCTTTCCATGAAATACATGGAGCCGGAAAATTACAAGGAGATTGCCCGCAAGCTTTCTGAGACCAAGAGAGAGAGAACACGCTATATCAATGAATTCATTCGCCCGTTGAAAGAAAAAATCGAGGCCGCCGGCTTTCAGTTCGAGATCTATGGCCGACCCAAAAGCATACATTCCATCTGGAATAAAATTAAAAAGAAGGGAGTGGCTTTTGAGGAAGTTTATGACCTCTTTGCCATTCGGGTAATACTCGATTCACCACAAGAGAAAGAAAAAGAACATTGCTGGAAAGTGTATTCACTCATCACAGATGAATACACCCCCTCTCCCGAACGGATGCGGGACTGGCTGAGTAATCCCAAGAACAATGGGTATGAAGCCCTGCATACCACCGTTATGGGGCCACAGGGAAAGTGGGTGGAAGTACAGATTCGAAGCAAAAGAATGAATGAGATTGCAGAAAAGGGTTTAGCAGCGCATTTCAAATACAAAGAAGGAACCAACCTGGAAGACCGCTTTGACAAATGGTTTGGTCAGATCAGGGAAGTGCTCGGTAGCCAGGATACAGACGGAGTGGACTTCCTCCAAGATTTTAAAACCTCATTTCTTGCAGAAGAAATATACGTTTATACCCCCAAAGGGGAAGTGAAAATGTTGCCCACCGGCAGCACAGCTCTTGATTTTGCTTTTTCCATCCACAGTGCCATTGGCTCAAAATGTATCGGGGCCAAAGTACACCACAAATTGGTGCCCCTGAGCCATAAGTTGCGCAGCGGTGACCAAATTGAAATCATCACCAGCAATAAACAGAAGCCAACAGAAGACTGGTTGAAATTTGTTGTCACTGCCAAGGCGAAAACCAAGATCAAAGATGCCCTGCGGGAAGAAAAGAGAAAAATTGCTGATGAGGGAAAGTACATCCTGCAGCGGAAGATGGAAAACATGGGTGCCGCCTACAACACCCACAACATTGAAGAACTCGTTCAATTTTATAAAGTTCCCTCTGCACTCGACCTGCATTATCACATCGCCACGAAGTTGATTGACTTACGTGAACTCAAAGAAGCCACCTTGTATGGCGATCGTATTGAACTTCCAAAACCCAAACCACAACAACCGGAACCTGTTGCTGATGCTGGTGGTATAAAAAATAGTTCCAAAAAAGATTCAGAACTGATCATCTTCGGAGAAAGTAGTGATAAAATCATGTACCAACTGGCCAAATGCTGCCATCCCATACCCGGAGATGATGTATTCGGCTTCGTTAGCACCGGAAAAGGGATGATCATCCACCGCACTGCTTGTCCGAACGCCCCCCAACTCATGGCCAATTATGGTCACAGGGTAGTAAAGACCAAATGGGTAAAAAACAAAGAGATTTCTTTCCTTACCGGACTCCGCATTATAGGCCTTGATGATGTCGGTGTTGTCAATAAGATCACCAATGTAATCAGTGGTGATCTTCGCATCAACATTTCCGGTCTTAGCATTGAATCAAGGGAAGGGATGTTTGAAGGCACCATCAAAGTTTTTGTCCACGACAAGGAGGAACTGGATGAACTGGTCAATCGACTCAAATCTTTGCAGGGAATTGAAAAAGTAGATCGATTGGATACCGAATCTGTTACCTGAGTTGTTTTCTTTTCACTCGTTTATACACATATCTGTAATAATCTCCTTTCAGTTTGTTTTGTACGGTCAGGGACACTTATTTTTGTGGCTAATCAATAACCATTTTATGGTAGATGTAATTCTGGGTATGCAGTGGGGTGATGAAGGCAAAGGAAAGATAGTCGATTATTTTGCCCCCCGCTACGATATCATCGCCCGTTTTCAGGGCGGCCCCAATGCCGGACATACCTTGTATGTGAACGGAAAAAAGATCGTACTCCATCAAATACCTTCCGGAATTTTTCACCAGAATACCATCAATATCATAGGAAATGGAGTGGTACTCGACCCGGTAACGCTGAAAAGAGAATGTGATGCGGTGGCTGCCTTCGGGATAGATGTTAAGAAAAATCTCTTTATTTCCGAACGTACCAATATCATTGTCCCAACCCACCGGGCATTAGACAAAGCATCGGAAATGCAAAAAGGGGATAGCAAAATAGGTAGTACACTCAAAGGAATTGGTCCGGCTTATATGGACAAGACCGGCAGAAATGCCCTCCGTGTTGGAGATGTTTTACAAAAAAATTTCACGACAGAATACATCCGGCTTCGCCTGAAGCACCAAAAATTGTTAGATAACTTTCACTTTGTAGAAGACATTGGTGCCTGGGAGGAAGAGTTTTTTGAGGCACTGGAATTCCTGAAAACATTGAATGTGGTGAATGGAGAATATTTCATCCATGAAAAAATTCGGGACGGAAAGAAGGTGCTGGCAGAAGGTGCCCAGGGTAGCATGCTCGATATCGATTTCGGCACATTCCCATTTGTTACCTCGTCCAATACGATTTCCGCGGGGGTATGCACCGGTCTTGGTGTTTCTCCGCGCATGATCGGCGAAGTGATGGGGGTTACCAAGGCCTATTGTACCCGCGTGGGTGGCGGCCCCTTCCCCACCGAACTGGAAAATGAAACCGGTGAGCTGATTAGAAAAACCGGTAGTGAATTTGGCGCCACCACCGGAAGACCACGTCGCTGCGGCTGGATAGACCTTGTTGCTCTTAAATATGCAGCAATGCTCAATGGTGTAACTCAAATGATTATGACCAAGGCGGATGTTCTCGACGGATTCAGTGATTTGGAAATGTGTACTGCCTACAAAATCAATGGAAGGGAAACCAAAGAACTTCCCTATCAGATGAATGGTATCACTATCGAGCCGGTTCTGAAAAACTTTGCCGGATGGAATACCCCTACTGTTCATTGCAGAGAAGCAGCCCAATTACCCGAAAAAATGAAAACATATATTTCATTCATTAATGAGTATGTGGGTGCTCCGGTAAAAGTCGTTTCCAACGGCCCCGAAAGAGAGCAAATTGTTCATTTGTAAAAAAAATGGATTTAAAAGAAAAAATTTTTGGTTTGTATTAAATAGAATACAAATTTTACGGTACAAATCTTTTTGGAAATATGGCAGCCAAATTTGATAAGGATCCAAAATCCTCTACCCCTAAAAAATCCGCAAAGGATTCTCCGGCTTCCCCCAAGCCTTCCTCTAAATCTAAAAAACAAACAGAGGAAGATGAGGAGGATGACTTCGATGATGAAGAATCAGTGAAGCCCGGTAAAAGCAATGCGCGTAAATCAGCTTCAGCTAAAGAAGAAGATGATGAAGACGAAGACGTTGAGGAAAACGATGATTGGGAAAAAGCTGATGAAGAAGAAAGCTGGGATCCTGATTTTGATGAATTCGACATTCCCAAAGGAAAAGGCGGTGGCAAATCAGGCGGTGGCAAACGCAAAGGGGATGACGATGATGACTTTAAACTCGACGAAGATTTCAAAGAATTCGGCCTTTTCGGAGATGAGAAAGGAGGAGGATTCGATGATGATGATGACGATTTCTAAAAGCGTCGATCCATAGTGAAGTCAAGGTGCACACAAGAATTTACAGCTGATCAAGACTTGTCGATGCTGAAGCAACAGATATTGCTTTGGTGCGACCAGCACTCATATTGTTGTTTTCTCGATAGCCATCACTACAGTAACACCGGAGAAGAACCTCGCTGTCTGGCAGCCGCAGGAGTTAACCAAATTTTTTTAGCAGAGGGCGACCCGGGTAATTTACTGGAAGAAGCAGAAAAATGCAATGACTGGCTTTTCGGCCATTTCAGTTACCATTCTTTTCATTCCTATTATGGATTGCCCCAACCCATCATGCCCGATGGAAGTTTTGCCGGAACACTCCTGTTTTGTCCGGTAACCGTCATTGAAATCATCGGTAACCGACTGATCATTTCTACCCTGGAACCCTCAGCAGAAACTATCTGGAACAGCATTCGCCAAATAGATGTAGCCCCTCTCCATCAACCACTGCCTCCTGTTCAATTTAGTGCTGAACTGGAACCTGACATGTATATAAAAAAGGTGGAAACGCTGTTAGACCATATTCGCCGGGGAGACTGTTATGAAATAAATTTTTGTCAGGAGTATTTTGCAGTCCCGATAACCATTCCTGCCTTAAATACGTATGTCCAACTGATGGAGATATCTCCCAACCCTTTTTCCTGCTTTTATAAAAACGATGGCAACTATGTTCTCTGCGCCAGTCCGGAACGATTCTTGCAAAAAAAAGGCAATCAGATAAGGTCGCAACCCATCAAAGGCACCATTCGACGCAATACTACCAACCGGGAACAAGACGAGATTCTTCAAAAAACCTTGCTGAACGACACCAAAAACCAGAGTGAAAATATCATGGTAGTTGATCTGGTTCGCAATGATTTAAGCCGAATCTGTCGGGAAGGGACTGTGCGCGTTACTGAATTATTAGGACTACACAGTTTTCCACAGGTTCATCAACTGATATCGACAGTGGAAGGCGAATTGTTACCCGGCACCAAGCTGCTGGATGTTTTGAAAGCAACTTTCCCAATGGGCAGTATGACAGGGGCCCCTAAAAAGAAAGTAATGGAATTGATAGAGGAATATGAAGTTGAGCCCCGGGGGATTTACTCTGGCAGTATAGGGTATATCACCCCTCAAAAAGATTTTGACTGGAATGTGGTGATCAGGAGTCTGGTGTATCTATCCTCCCAGGAATACCTCAGTTACCATGTGGGTGGTGGAATTACTGCCAATAGTGATCCAAAACAGGAATGGGATGAATGTCAGGTAAAAGCCGGGGCTATTCAGTCCCTTTGGAAAAAGTAAACAACCTACTTCATGAGTTCCTGACCAGCCAGCAAAGTCTGAAGAGAAGTGAGCAACAGCTCTGGTTTTTTTGATTCGAATAACTCCTTTTTTCCCAAACCAACAGGCAGATTCATCCAATAGGTTTTACCCGCCGCGAGTTGCTGATCAAATCCCGGATTAACTGCGAGAAATGCCTTCAGCTCAATACCCAGGGAAGCGGCAACAACAGAAGATAAAAACCTGCCTGTCACCGGTACTTGTTCATGCGTGTCAGCAATGTCGGAAGGAGGCTTGCTGGCTTTTTGTTGTTCCATTTCTGCGGCAGTCATCGTAGTGACTCCGCCTGTTCCTTCAAAAATGTAATGTGTCCCTATGAATTTTTTCACGTGGTTGCGGGTTTCCTCCGGTAAATGATATTGCAAATTCCAGAAATCACGGCTGCCAGACTTACGGATGGCCTGTCGAACCCTGCCCGGCCCCCCGTTGTATGCTGCCACTACTAACAACCAGTCCCCAAACTCCCCATACAATTCCTTCATCAATCGAGCTGCTGCATGGGTACTTTTGTAAAAATCCATGCGCTCATCTTTTGGTCCGGTTTTGAGTCCGAATCTCTTTGCTTCATATTCCATCAACTGCCAGGGACCCACCGCACCGGCCCAGGATACCAATCCCGGTGTCAGGTGACTCTCGATAACACTGAGGTATTTCATTTCCCTGGGAAGCCCATAAGAACTCAAAATATTGTCATATAGATCAAAATAGGGCTTGCCCCAGAACTTCATTTTTTCTAGCTCCTTTCCCTGCTTGCGAATGTATTCCTGTACAAAAGAAACCGCACGGGGATTCAATTGAGATTCATAGGGCACAGAAGGATCGTATTTGGAACCAATGAACAGACTTTCAAAACCAATTTTAGCTACTTTCCCGGTATCAGATGGGATACCTGCTGTTCCCTCTGGGTTCATCCATGACTTACCTGCCCAACTGCCGGCTATGAGCGCAAAGGCAATCAGGAGGCCCTTGGAGAGGGCAATTGGGGTATTCATGCGCCAGGATGGCCATTCCATAACCTTGAATTTTTGTGCTTTTCGCCCCCAAAGTCCAATTTTCGTGCCAAACTACGCACCAGCGGACTTCCCTGCGAGTTGCAGGAAACGGTCGGAAAGGCGCAGCAAAGATACTTCATTAAAACGGGCCGACATCACCTGGAGCCCAAAGGGGAGTCCGGAGGGGTGCTGAAACAAAGGGAGGGAGATAGCCGGGGAGCCCACCAGATTGGCCAAAACTGTATAAATATCACCCAGATACATTTCTATGGGATCGGTCGTTTTTTCCCCCAGCCGGAAGGCGGGGGAAGGAACTGTAGGCATTAATAGACCTGAATAATTCAAAAATATGTCCTGAAAGGCATCCGACAACAACCGTCGAACTTGTTGTGCCTTGGTAAAGTAAGCGTCGAAATAACCCGCACTCAAGACAAAATTACCCAGCAGAATACGGCGTTGTACTTCTTTACCAAATCCCCGGGATCGGGTCAGGGTATACAGTTCTCCGGGACTTGTTAAATCTCCCGGTGCCCGAAATCCATATCTTACCCCATCATAGCGGGAAAGATTACTGGATGCTTCCGCAGTTGTTAGTACATAATAGGCAGGTACAATTTCGTCAAGCCACTCCATGTCTACAGCATCTACCTGATAGCCCTCAGAACGAAGTAGGTCAAAAAAGGAAAACAGGGAGCTGCGAATGGCCGGATCCAAAGAAGGGTGCTCCAGTGCCTGTCGAATATAAGCGAGCTTACCTGTCCGGGCACCGCCCATCAACTCATGGGAATAAGATGGAACGGGCAGATCAGACACAGTGCTATCAAATTCATCTGTGCCTGCGATCACTTCCAGCACCAGTGCCACATCGTTGATGTTGCGAGCAAAAATACCTATCTGATCAAAGGAGGAAGCATACGCAATCAATCCGTAACGAGATATCCTTCCATAGGTAGGTTTTAATCCGATGATACCGCAAAAATCAGCTGGCTGACGTACCGATCCGCCGGTATCGGAACCAAGACTGACCATGCACATCCCGGCCTGTACTGCAACGGCTGAACCTCCGGAAGACCCTCCCGGCACACGAGTGGGATCGATAAAATTTCTAACAGGACCAAAGGCAGAATTCTCATTGCTGCTGCCCATGGCAAACTCATCGCAGTTTTGCCTGCCAATGATGATGGCTCCCGCATCGAGTAATTTCTGGATGGCTGTAGCATTGTAGATGGCTACATAATCTTCAAGCATATGGGATGCTGCCGATACCCGGTGACCCTGATAACAGAGAACATCTTTGATACCCACGACAACACCATGGAGTGGAGCCAACGGCTCTCCATTTTTCCTCGCCAGATCGAGCGCTGCCGCACGCGCGAGGGACTCGTCTTCAAAAACTTCCAGAAATACGTTCAGGTGTTTGTTGTCGCGGATTACAGCCAGATAATGCTGTACGGTTTCAGTGCAACTAATGGCCGCAGATTGCAGCGCACTGTGATAGTCTTTGATTGCACTTATCGGAAACAAAGGCTATGATTAATTGTGGTGCAATTATGCGCCGGTAGTAGAATTGTCTTTTTCTTTGATACCGTCTTCAATCTCACGCTTAACATTGTTCTTGGCATCATTGAACTCACGTATTCCCTTACCCAATCCACGCATTAATTCAGGAATTTTTTTGCCCCCGAAAAAAAGCAGGATTACCAAACCAATGAACAACATTTCCTGAAATCCAAAGTTTCCCATAAAAATGAATTTAGCAGACAAAGTTACAAAAAAACTGACAGGGCAGTAAATAAGATTTATGATAGGAGGCATAAAAAAAGGCAGCCGTAGGGCTGCCTTTCAAATATTTCTTAGCTCCTGAGAACCAATTAAAATCTTTTCTCACGAATACGTGCACTCTTACCACTGCGCTCACGGAGGTAGTACAGCTTGGCACGACGTACTTTACCGGACTTATTCAACTGGATAGACTCAATATTGGGTGAGTGAATCGGGAACAGACGCTCAACACCTACTCCATCGGAGATCTTCCGCACAGTAAAGGAGGCGGTTGCTCCAGTTCCCTGTTGCTTGATCACGTCACCGCGAAAGCTCTGGATACGTTCTTTACCACCCTCGATAATTTTGTAGTTCACAGTGATATTATCACCTGCTTTGAAGGCGGGATGCTGCTTTTTAGTAGTCAGCTGGTCGTGTACAAATTGAACGGCTGCGTTCATAAAACTTCGTTTTTGAGGACGGCAAAGGTAGGTAAAAAACCTTCACTGGGGTCATTTTAACGGATAATTTTTTACCTGGCTACATTGACAGCCCTTTTCTCCCTAATAACTGTCACCTTGATTTGGCCGGGATATGTCATTTCGGTCTGGATTTTTTGGGCTATTTCAAAGCTCAGCTTATCGCTTTCGGTATCTGAAACCTTATCGGCCTCAACAATAACCCTAAGTTCCCGACCGGCCTGGATGGCATATGCCTTCTCCACACCCTGATAAGAAACAGCCAGGTTTTCAAGGTCCTTGATCCGCTGAATGTATTGCTGCATGATCTCCCTGCGGGCGCCCGGACGGGCTCCGCTGATGGCATCACAGGCCTGAATAATCGGGGAAATGACATACTGCATTTCCATTTCATCGTGGTGGGCACCAATGGCATTCACCACAGCCGGATTTTCACCGTACTTCTCGGCCAACTTGGCACCCAGCAATGCATGGGTCAATTCAGTTTCTTCATCGGGTACCTTACCTATATCGTGCAACAAACCGGCACGCTTGGCCAACTTAGGGTTCATTCCCAACTCGGCAGCCATGATGGCACAGAGATTGGCTGTTTCCCGGCTGTGCATCAGCAGGTTCTGACCATAAGAAGAACGAAAACGCATCTTTCCTACCATGCGCACCAATTCCTTGTGGAGGCCATGAATGCCCATCTCTATAACGGCACGCTCGCCAATGTCAATGATCTGTTCTTCCAACTGGCGACGGGTTTTTTCCACCACCTCTTCAATTCGAGCCGGGTGAATACGACCATCAGAAACCAACCGTTGTAAACTTAACCTGGCCACCTCACGACGAAGCGGATCAAAAGAAGATAAAACTATGGCTTCCGGGGTATCATCAACAATCAGATCAACTCCGGTGGCTGCCTCGATGGCCCTGATATTTCTTCCCTCCCGACCAATGATCTGACCCTTGATTTCGTCTGATTCCAGATTGAAAACTGTTACTGTATTTTCAATGGTTACTTCCGCCGCAGTGCGCTGAATAGATTGTATCACAATCTTGCGGGCCTCTTTATTGGCCTTCACGCGGGCCTCCTCAATGATTTCCTGCTGCAAAGACAACGCCCTGGATCTGGCTTCTTCCTTCAGGCTTTCTACCAACTGGTTGCGCGCATCTTCAGCACTCAAACCGGCCACCTTCTCGAGCCGGCGAATGTGCTCTTCCTGGTGTTTCTCCAACTCAGCGCGCTTGTTGTTAACTACCTCGATCTGTCTGTTCAAGTTTTCTTTGATAGCATCCATCTCCTTGGATTGCTTATCCAAAGAAGATTCCTTCTGCGAAACTGATTGCTCTTTCTGCTTAATGCGGTTCTCAGCTTCACTAATCTTGCGGTTGCGCTCCATCACATCCCGGTCGTACTCGGATTTCAGCTGAACAAACTTCTCTTTGGCTTCCAGCTGTTTTTCCTTCTTGATGGTTTCAGCCCTTAATTCGGCTTCTTTGACTATTTTTTCTGCCAGTTCTTCGGCTTCTTCGGTGCGCTTTTTAGTGTTTTTAGAGAAGATCAACCAACCGGCAGCCAGGCCCAGAATAAGGGCAACAGCTCCTGTGATGATCAATAATATCATAGGGTCCATGAGATAGGCAATTTTTTAAGGTTTTCACAATCGTATACATATACATTTTTTCCATATCTATAGAAAGGAATGTCTACAAAGATACTTAATATAATGAATAATTATTGAACCAAGTGAGGTTCTTGCCGGAAACCGGGATAAATGGGTGAAAATGGGGGTACTGATACCTCCAGGTACAGGATTAGGAAGGAGTTTGCAGGGTCTGGCGGATGAGTTGTTCCATATCAGAAAGTTCTTGCAGAGCGGCTTCTTGTTGCAAAACAATATCAGTTTCATCACCCTGTTCTGTTGCAAACCACAACAGTGCCATAGATACAAAATCCTGCATATCCTTGCCTGCAAACTGAACCTTGAACTCAGCGATCTTTTGATTGATCAGGTTGGCAGTCTTCCGCACTTTCTCTTCATCATTTTTCTCAACACGAATCCTGTAAGTTCTGTCGGCTATTACTACATTAATCGGAATCAGTTCATCCATAATTACTGGTTTAACAGTGCCAAACACTGATCAATCTCTTTGATGTAGGCATCGATTCTTTTGGTCAGTTCTTTTTTCTCATCGTCATGCAAAAGTCCTGCTTCTAATCGAACAGCATCGGCATGTGGTTGCAGTTGTGACAATTGCAAATCTTTGGCAGCCAGTTGCTTTTCTTTTTTATCTAGTTCCAGTTGTAGCCGACTTGTCTCCTTTTGCAACTTTACGTGTTGAGTTACCAGTTGCCGAACCTGCAACTTCAACTGATTTATCTGTTGTTGTAATGAAGTCATTGCCAAAAATTCTATGCTGAATATCGGATTATTTTCTGATTTCTGCCGCCACAGACTTTTCCAGGCGCGCAATGATTTGTCCCATCATTTTATCTACCTCTTTATCGGTGAGCGTTTTTTCTTCATCTGAGAAAAAGAAACTCATGGCCATTGACTTTTTCCCTTTTCCGAGCTTTTCACTTTCGAAGACATCGAATAATCGATGCTGTTTGAGCAATGGCAATTCGAGAGAAGCAACAGCGACCTCCATTTCACCGTAGGTTTTGCTGGCATCGACCACCATCGAAAGATCGCGCTGTACAACGGGGAATTTGTTTACTTCCTTGTAACGTATGCGGTTTGCTTCCTGTAACTCCATCAGTTCAGGAAGGAGCAAATCAACCATGATTACCGGCTGCCGGATGTCAAAGGAGGATAATTTTTTTGTTGGTACTTCAAGTATAGACCCAACCTCTCGCCCACCTATACTAATCTTGGTGGTGCCATTGTTTCCGGGTTGAAATTGTGGTGTCATTCCCAGACAACCGATCAATCCGGATGCAATTCCATTGGCAAAATAATAATCAGTAGCTACCGGCTTGTCCTGCCAGTGCTCAGCTGTTCGATCTCCCGTTAGAAAAACAGCTAGGTGTTCTGTTTCCAGGTAGCCCTTTTGCGGTGTGGTATGATATGTCTTCCCCCACTCGAATAAAAATAACCGGTTGTTCTTGCGGTTAATATTGTAAGATATAACCTCCAGTCCGGTTTCTAACATAGAGGGGCGCATCCAATCCAGGTCTGCACTGAGGCTGTTGATCATGGCCACCCCGGTTAATTTTTCCTCCTCTGAGTAATACTTGCTGTTGGTGATAGAGTTGGTGCATATTTCCATCCCTCCCCTGCCGGAAAGATAATTGGCCATCTTTTCTTTCAACCGCTCTTTAACAGCAAGTGGATCGAGTGATGGACTTATACTAATGACAGAGGGAATTTCGATGTTATCAAGACCATCAATCCGAACAATCTCTTCCACCAGATCCGCGGGTAAGGAAATATCGGTTTTGTGTAAGGGCACAGAAAAACGAATTTCATCCATTCCCTCGCGAACCACTTCGAAACCCAGACTGCTCATGATTTTTTTCACTGCCTCGTGGTGATAATTCTTTCCGCTTAATTTTTTTAAATAGTGGTACTTCAGACCAACTTCCTTTTTTTCTACGGGGTGAGGATATACATCTATGATTTCTCCTTCTATCACTCCTCCTGCTACCTCTTTGATCAACAATGCAGCTCGTTTAAGAACGTTCACTGTTTGTGAAATATCCACGCCTTTTTCAAAGCGGGTGGCCGCATCTGTCCGCAATTCATGGCGCAAGGAGGTCTTGCGAATTCCAGCCGGGTGAAACCAGGCGCTTTCCAGGAAGATGCGTGTTGTTGTTGCGCTAACGCCGCTGTGTTTGCCCCCGAATACACCACCGATGCACATAGGGCCATTGGCATTGCAGATCATGAGATCATCTTTACTGAGTTTCCTTTCCTTGTCATCTAATGTTATGAAAGGAGTTCCCTCCGGCAGTTGTTGAACAATCACTTCATTGCCCTCAATCGCATCGGCATCAAAAGCGTGCAAAGGTTGACCGGTGTCATGCAGTATGAAGTTGGTGATGTCAACTATGTTGTTGATGGGGCGCTGACCAATGGCCACCAATCGATTTTTCAGCCACTCGGGGGAGGCCCCTACCCGAACACCCCGCAGGGAGACTCCGGCATATCGCGGGCATGCAGCAGAATCAATTACTTTAACAGAAATAGGTGTGTCGGGAAGATCTGATTTGAATCCGTTGGCTGCAACATGCTGCACCTTCGTCTCCCGAATATGATGTGTAAGGTAAGCACTAACATCCCGGGCAACACCAGCATGACTCATGGCGTCCATGCGATTGGGTGTGAGACCGATGGTATAGATCCAATCCGTGTAAACAGGAAATACTTCCGATAAGGGGGTGCCGGGAACTAGGTTATTCGGAAGTACCATTATGCCGTCGTGTGAATTCCCTACTCCTATTTCATCTTCCGCGCAAAGCATGCCCTCACTGTCTACTTTTCTGATAGCTGCTTTCCGAAGGGTTAAAGGGTCTCCATTAACAGGATAAATAGTAGCTCCTACCATAGCAACCACCACTTTCTGACCAGCGGCTACATTCGAAGCTCCACAAACAATTTGTAAGTCTTCCGCACCGCCGATGCTCACTTTCGTAACTTTCAACTTATCGGCATTGGGATGTGGCTGGCAATCGCGTACTTCTCCTACTAACAACCCGTTAAGTCCGCCGCGCACACTTTCATACCTATTCATTTCTTCCACTTCCAAACCAATGGACGTGAGAATATGAGAGAGCTTTTCCGGTTCGGGCAACTCGGGTAAATAATCCATTAACCAATTGTAACTGATGGTCATTTTTCTTTCTTTATAAGGAGGCCAAAAATACATGAATATTGCCGGATGCCCACTTTGATGAGAAAAATCAAAGCGGAAGCTGGAAATTTCCCTTCATTTGGTACAGGCGCATAAAAAAGTGAATAACTGCTGAATTGTGGTGGATAGCCGGCACAATTCTGTGCATATAGCGTGTAAAAGCTGTGAAAGAAATATTGGCGAAAATAATTTCATCCCCCGCCGCGTTCGGTCTATATTCGCTGTCCGGTATCTACGACTGACCGACCTGATGGGAAGTTGTCGCGGTACTTAACCCATTTATTGAAAGACTGAATAGAAGTGTGATGGATCTCTCTCCGATCAAAAAAGACAGAACAAGAAGAAAAGCGGGTGTAACTGATACCTCTCCGCTGTTGTATGGCAAAGTTCCGCCGCAGGCAAGAGACCTGGAACAGGCGGTACTCGGTGCCATCATGTTGGAAAAAAGTGCCTATGACACGGTAACTGAAATTCTTAAGCCGGAATGTTTTTATACGGAAGCCAACCAGATCATCTTCCGCGCCATGCATGAATTGCAGCAAAAAAACATGCCTATTGACCTGCTAACGGTTGTGGAAGAATTGAAAACGCAGGAAGTACTGGACCAGGTAGGGGGTGCTTATTACCTGACTCGTCTTACCAATTCGGTTGTTTCCTCTGCAAATATTGAAACACATGCCCGCATCATTCTGGAAAAATTCATACAACGGGAATTGATTCGCATCAGTGGGGAGATCATTGGTTCTGCTTATGAAGACAGCACCGATGTTTTTGACTTACTCGATGAAAGTGAGGCCAAGATGTTTCATATCACCAACAATTACCTGAAGAAAAATTTTACCGAAATTGGTGATGCGATCGCAGAAACACTGACGAGAATCGATATGCTCCGGACCAAGACGGAAGATATTTCCGGGGTACCCAGTGGTTTCACCAAGCTCGATAAAATCACATTCGGCTGGCAGCCCACCGACCTTATTATTCTCGCAGCACGTCCCTCGGTAGGTAAAACAGCTTTTGCCTTGAACCTGGCTCGCAACGCAGCCCTGCACCCTACCCGACCGGTTCCGGTAGGTTTTTTCTCTTTGGAGATGAGTGCTTCGCAATTGGTGATGCGTATTCTCAGCGCAGAAAGTGAGATTGATATGAAAAAAATTACGCGGGGCAAACTGGAGAATTATGAATATGAGCAGTTGCTCACCCGCGGTATCAAGCGCTTGGAATCTGCACCAATTTTTATTGATGATACTGCTTCCCTGAATATTTTCGAGTTCAGAGCCAAGGCGCGTCGCCTGGTGAACAAGAACAAAGTAGGTCTAATTATCATCGACTATTTACAGCTCATGGCCGGTATGACCGATAGGAATACCAACCGGGAACAGGAAATCAGTAGTATCTCTCGCAACCTAAAAGCGCTCGCCAAAGAATTGAACATTCCTATCATCGCACTGAGTCAGTTAAGTCGTGCCGTTGAAACCAGGAAGGAAAGCAAAACTCCTCAACTGAGTGACCTGCGGGAATCGGGTGCTATTGAACAAGATGCTGATATGGTTATGTTCATTTATCGCCCTGAATACCATGACATCAAAACCAATGAGCTGGGGGAAAGTACTGAGGGAATGGTTCAAATAAGAATTGCCAAGCACAGAAATGGTGAGTTGGATCATGTTAACCTGCGCGCCAATTTAGGAATTCAGAAATTCGAAGATGACCCCAATGACATGAACAAGGGTGGAGGAAACTGGGGTTCCGTTGGAATACGACCTCCCGGTAGTCCGATCGGGTCGGGTACTGAAGGGGGCGCCAAGCTTTTCGTTGAAAAAGGCAGCCGGATGAATGATTCGAATTTCGATGAAGGAATCGATGATGCCAGGCCATTTTAAGAAGTAGGCAACTATCCTTTGCTTAAGTATTATTTTTACAGGCATGACACTCCCGCTTTTTTATGAACCGAATTTATCGGAACATGCTGACCTGCTTCAGTTAAGTGAAGATACCGTCCGTCATTGTCTTCAGGTACTCCGTATGCGGGAAGGCTCTTCCATAGAAATCACCAATGGACGAGGGCTCTCCGCCACCGGCACGCTAGTAATCACAGGTAAAAAATCCGCACAGGCGTCGTGCACCAACTTTGTGCAACATAGCATGCCGACCACTGAACTTACGCTGTGCCTTTCACCTCTGAAAAATCCACAACGACTGGAGTGGCTGTTGGAAAAAGCAACAGAAATCGGAATGCGGGGATTCATTCCCATAATCTGCCAAAGAACCGAACAATCAAAAATCAGAAAAGAGCGGCTTCAGGGAATATTGGTTGCAGCCATGCTACAGAGCAGACAATATTTTTTACCTGAACTCCACGACCCTATCCCTTTTCATGCGTTGATGGCTCTGCCCCCACAACCGCACCAATGGATTGCTCACTGTGCAGAAGGAGAAAAAAATGAACTGACACTTTTTCGTTTGCAGGGGAAGGGCAGGATTCTCATAGGACCCGAAGGCGATTTTACCACAGAAGAAATCAATGCTGCTATCTCCCACCAATATCAGCCGGTCAGTCTGGGCAATACCCGACTGAGGTCAGAAACAGCCGGACTGGTAGCTGTGACACTACTGGTACAATCTTCCAACATCAGAACACCATGAATAACATGATGCGACTCAAGTATTTTTCCTTGCTATTGTTGATTCCATTTTTTTTCAGTCAATGCACTCTTTTCAGTGGCGATAGGCTACCGGTTACCCGCGATACGACCATCACACCAGCCAGCTCCTTCAATAATTTATTTTTTGATAGCAGCCAGATCAGCGACTTCCTGGCAAAAGAAACCCGCTATGCTGCTTTCGCAGAGCAATACATGGACTTTTACAAGGAAAGGAATTTTCAGTACGCCTGGATCGATTCATCCGGCTTATCGGAACAGGCACTCAACTTCATCAACCTCGAGAATAATTATATACAAGACATGGACGACAGCAGTCTCCATAACCCACGTCTCAAGCGCTTGAAAGACTCGATACTCGAAAAAAAGAAAATAGGGGTTAACCAGTTGAAGGAACGCATGACAGCTACCGAATTGTTGATAACCGGACAATTCTTTTTGTATTCAGCTAAGACATTTCAGGGCAGCGATCTCAATGCGGCAGAGTTAGGGTGGTTCATCCCCCGAAAAAAAATCAACCTCACGGAGATGCTGGGAAATGCTGTTGCAACCGGAGAACTTTATCCCCGGCAAAACAGATTACAGAACCGGCAATATGCCCTGCTGCAACAAGAGCTCATTAAATACATAGCTCTGGCCCGACAACCTGAGTCGGATACCATGGCAAACACTGCTACAACCTTACACCTGGGTGATTCCGGACAGCTAATTTTAGCTATCAAAGAACGACTGAAATACCTGGGTGACACATCGCTGGGGCAAAAACCCGACAAACATTTCGATAGCAGTCTTTTACTGGCGGTACGAAAATTTCAACAAAGAACAGGGTTAACTCCTGATGGAAGCATTGGAAACAAAATGATCCGTGAACTGAATGTACCCATTAAAAAAAGAATTCGCCAAATACTCATTAACCTGGAAAGAGTAAGATGGCTGCCTGCTGAAAATGATTCCAATTATATACTGGTCAATATACCTGAATTTAAAATGCATGTGTATGACAGCTTAAGCTGGAAGTATGACATGAGGGTAATTGTTGGAACCGCCGCCAACAGCTCAGCCATTTTCAGTGGACAACTCAGGTACATTGTTTTCAGTCCTTACTGGAATGTTCCGGAAAGCATTGTGCTCAAAGAAATTATGCCTGCCATGGCGAGAAATCCCAATTACCTGACCAAGAATCACATGGAAATCACAGGATACAAAGGCAAAATCCCTATCATACGTCAGCTGCCGGGGCCCTGGAATTCACTCGGACTGGTTAAGTTTCTGTTCCCCAATAATTATAGTATTTATTTACATGATACACCGAATCGAAACTTATTCCAACAATCTAACAGAAGCCTGAGCCACGGCTGTATTCGTATCGGGGAACCTAAAAAATTTGCTGCCTATTTGCTGAGAAAAGACCCCAGCTGGACAGAAAAGCGGATTGATTCTGCCATGCACCAGAAAAAAGAACAATGGGTGACCCTGCCAAAAGGACTGCCCGTATTATTGGTTTATTTTACGGCTTGGGTTGACAGGGAGGGCCAATTGAATTTCAGGAAAGATATTTATGGACATGATACCCGCATGGAAGCAAAACTCTTTGAGCGATAAGTGTTAGGCCGCCGTCAGGATTTAGTACTTTTGCAAAAATGATTCACGCATCCACATGCAGATAGTAGAAGTAAATAATTCATCCACAGCCCGGGAATTCCTGCGTTTCAACCGATTGATCAACCGGGACAATCCCTGCTATGTCGCACCCCTTGAACAAGAAGTGAATGATATTTTCGACCCTAAAAAAAATTCATCCTTTCGTTTTGGAGAATGTTGTAAGTGGTTACTAATAGACGATCATGGAAAAACTTGCGGAAGAATTGCTGCCTTTACCAACCAAAAATACAAAACCCGTGGAACCGATGATCCTATTGGAGGTATCGGATTCTTTGATTGTATCAATGACCAGGAAGCAGCCAATCAACTCTTCCTCACCGCCCGGCATTGGCTGGCGGAAAAAGGAATGGTTGGCATGGACGGCCCTATCAATTTCGGAGAGAGAGACAAATGGTGGGGATTACTGGTAGAAGGATTCGATAAAGAACCGATGTATGGTATGGCTTTCAACCCCCCTTACTATGCTTCCCTTTTTGAAAACTTCGGTTTCAAAAATTACTACAATCAATATTATTATGCCATGTATGTGCGGGATCCCCTGCCACAACGATTCGCTGAAAGACACGACCGTTTCAAAGAAAAACCGGAGTACAGTGCCCGACAAATTGAACTAAACAACCTCGAAAAATATGCCTCCGACTTCGTTACCATCTACAACGCCGCCTGGGCACAGCATGGTGAAGTAAAGGAAATTACATTGGAGCAGGTAATGAAAATGTTTGGGAAAATGAAACCTATCATGGATCCGCGTGTCATCTGGTTTGCTTATTACAAGGAGCAACCCATTGCCATGTTCGTGAACATTCCCGACCTGAACCAGTATTTTAAATATTTCAAGGGGAAAATGGGCTGGAGCGAAAAACTGCGTCTTCTTTGGATGAAGTGGAGAGGAACTAATAAAAAACTCATTGGACTTGTTTTCGGGGTAGTACCCAAATTCCAATCCCTCGGAATAGACAGTTACTTGATTTATGAATGTGCCATCGTGCTCAGAAAAAACAATTGGTACGATGAATATGAAATGGGTTGGGCAGGGGAATGGAATCCAAAAATGGTGAACATTTACAAAAGTTTAGGTGCCAGCCAGTGCCGACGATTGATTACCTATCGTTACTGGTTCGACCCTAATCGCCCCTTTGAACGCCACCCGGTCATGGAATACAAATAACCCGCTTACCGGAATGGGATTTCAACCCCTTTTGTGCAATTTTTTGTGTACAAATCGCTGCCCAAGAATGAGCTGCAGTAGTCATCCAGTCCGTATATTGCAACCCTGATATGGAGAACTTCATTGTTTCAGCCCGTAAGTACCGTCCGCAGAATTTTTCAACCGTGGTGGGTCAGTCTCACATAACTACCACCCTGAAAAATGCCATCCGCCAACAACAACTGGCGCATGCTTTTTTATTTTGTGGTCCACGCGGTGTAGGAAAAACAACCTGCGCACGCATACTGGCCAAAACCATCAACTGCAGCAACCCAACACCTGAAGGGGAGGCATGTAATACCTGTAACAGCTGCGTCAGTTTCGAAGCAGGTACTTCCCTCAATATTTATGAACTGGATGCCGCGAGTAATAACTCTGTTGATGATATTCGAGAATTGGTAGAACAGATACGTTTTGCTCCGCAGGCGGGAAGATACAGAGTCTACATCATCGACGAGGTTCACATGCTTAGTGCAAGTGCCTTTAATGCGTTTCTTAAAACACTGGAAGAGCCACCTGCTCATGCGATCTTTATTCTCGCCACTACTGAAAAACACAAGATCCTTCCCACAATATTAAGCCGTTGCCAGATTTTTGATTTTAAACGAATCACGCAAGCTGATACCGTTGCCCACTTGGAGGAAATTGCCGAAAAAGAACACATCCAGGCAGAAAAAGCTGCCCTGCAACTGATTGCTCAAAAGAGCGAAGGTTGCATGCGCGACTCCCTGAGTATATTAGATAAAATGGTGAGCTTCACCGGTGGAGAAGTTAGCTATCAACACACCCTTGAACACCTCAATATCCTGGATGAAGATTATTACTTCCGTTTCCATGAACTACTGATGCAGGAGAACTTATCAGGTGTTTTACTACTCTACGATGAAATTCACAGAAAAGGATTCGAAGCTGATATGGTATTGAATGGCTTCGCCTCCTTTTACAGAAACCTATTGGTCAGCAAAGACCCTGCCACCGCTGCTATTTTGGATGTGATGGAAGGGATGCAGGAGAAATTCGCTGCAGTGGCTGATAAAACTGACAGCTCTTATATGCTGAGTGCACTCAACATCATCAGCACCGCTGAAATTGAAATCAGACAGGCACGCAACAAAAGACTTCACATCGAACTGGCACTCATCAAATTAAATTTTTTACACCAGGCCATAGAATTGAGTACTGACCAACAACAGGTAATTAAAAAAAAACGAATTGACGGCCCGGTCTTGATCAAAAAGAGAGCGATTCAATCGCTGAGTCCGGTTCAAGACACAACCCCTGTTGCTTCCGGCACATCAACTCCGGCAGTTGTTTCACCTCCCCAAAAAGCACCTGCAAAGGTTTCCATTGCTACAGCGCAACCAACCATCCGGCAAACACCACCTCCTGCCTCATCAGCTGCACTTCCAACACAACCGGTTCCTGCGGTAAACCGCAATACACTGGCAACAGGTGATAAGAAAAATTTATTGTCCGCCCTGCGGGAAAAATATGGCAGTGAATACAACATTGAAGAAGTAAAAGAGGCACAGGTACTTTCACTGGAAAAACTCACTACTTGTTGGGAACAATATGCGGGCCTGTTGGAAGGAGAAAAAAAACATTCTGCTGCCGCCGCTTTCAAAACAGCCCGTATACATATTGAAAATGATATCAAAGCCCTGATCACTGTTTACTCTGTAACCTCTCAAAAATTCATTGAGGCAGAACGGATGAAAGTGCTTGACTTTTTACACCAACAATTCAACAATCGTTCCATCCATTTTGAAATTTTGGTGGAAGCGGGAGAAAGAGAAGAAATACCCGCTCATCTGCGCATGAATACCAAACAAAAATTTGAATTCATGACAGAAAGATATCCGCTCGTAAAGAAATTGAAAGACCGGCTGAATCTCGAGTTAGATTGATACCCTGCTTTAGCCAACCTTTTTGGCCAGGCGATACCCATTTTTGAGTAACCACTGATTGACCTTTTCACGTTGGTCGCCCTGCACAATAACTTCCCCATCTTTTGCACTACCGCCTGTTCCACAGTGATTGCGCAATTGCTTCCCCAATGACTGTAAGTCGGAATCATTTCCGATGAACCCGGTAATGAGGGTAACAACTTTTCCCGCCCGCTGCTTTTTATCCAGAAGAATGCGCAAGGGCTGTTCTGCCGGTGGTAAGGTTTCTACAATAGCTTCTTCTTCAACCGGGCGAAAGGTCGGATCAGTACTATACACAATACCGTGAGAGGAAGATGATTTTTTTTTCATGCTTTGCCGTTAAGATATAACTGCCTTTAAACTAAGGTCCAGACTCGTTGCCTGATGGATTAAACCCCCGACACTGATAAAATCAGCACCTGCCTGTGCATAGGATAGAATATTTTCTTTTCGCATACCTCCGCTTGCTTCGGTCTCAAATCTGCCGGCTATGAAATGAACAGCTTCGCGAACTGCATCAGGAGAAAAATTGTCAAGCATAATGCGCAATACCTTCCCCTCCCCTACACGACAGATTTCTTGCACCTGTGCAAGATTCCTGGCTTCCACCTCAATAGCGAGTGAGAGTCCGCTGGATTGCACATAGGAATAAGCAGCATCAATGGCGGGAGCAATGCCACCACAAAAATCAATGTGGTTGTCTTTGAGCATGATCATATCATACAAACCAAAACGATGATTATATCCTCCACCTATGCGTACAGCTTCTTTTTCTAGTAATCTGAAATTGGGGGTTGTCTTGCGCGTATCCAATAGTCGTGTGGGAAGACCCTGCAATAGATCAACATAACTTTTGGTAAGTGTAGCGATACCACTCATGCGCTGCATACAATTCAGTACCAGCCGCTCACAGGTGAGCAGGGTTCGCATTTCGGCTTCCACTTCAAAAGCCACATCACCCGACCTCATGGTTTGACCATCCTGCATCAGAGGAATAAATCGTGTTCCGGGCTCTCGCAGGCGGAAGACGGCTTCAGCCACCAGCATACCGGCCAATATTCCGTCTTGTTTAACCTTTAATACTGCCTTTCCTTTTTTTCCTGCAGGAATACAACTTAGGGTGCTGTGATCACCACTTCCCTCATCTTCCTCCAGTGCCCTGATGAGCAATTGGTGCAACTGCTTTTCATATGAGGGCGCCATGCTGTGAAAATAAGAATGTGAAAAGATGAATCTTGAATTGTCAGTTTATTCTGACGGTTATGATATAATGTTTTCCCCTAATCAGCCGCAACATGAATGTTGCACTGAACCCCTTGCCATCATTCAACAAACGGCCGGTCATGTACATGGTATTGCCAATCTCTCGATCGGAAACTTTTTCAAACCCGCGAATATTATTTTCAGTAAAAAAATTCCGCAAGGCAATTTCAGCCTGGTTCTTTCCGACATTCTTGATCTCATCTTTCTCCGGAAACTTTAAATCTACCATGGCATCAAAATGTTCAGCAACCTGTTGAGCATTCCCGGTCTTCAGGGCTGAAAGCAGTTCCCCCACATCCTGCTGAGCCGACAATGTATTGCTGGCAGCAAGCACAAGAAAAAGCATCATCCACTTCATAAACAATAGTTTTTGCTTCCTATACCAATAACATGCCAAAAGTACCATTCTGGCGCTATTTCACAAAAGATATGCAAAACCCTCCCTGCTAAATTTGTAAATTTGTCTATGAATAAAAAGGTCATTTTAGTTATAATGGATGGATGGGGCCTGGGGAAGGTACCCGCTGCAGACGCTATCCAGCAGGCAAATGTGCCATTTGTCAGCTCACTGTACAGTCAATACCCCCATACAACCCTAACAACCTGTGGCGAAGCTGTGGGTTTGCCGGATGGACAAATGGGAAACAGCGAAGTAGGCCACCTCAATATTGGTGCTGGCAGAATTGTCTACCAGGAATTACAGCGCATCCATGTGGCCATTCGGGATGGCAGTTTTTTTACCAATAAAGTGCTGGTAGAGACCCTGGAAGCTGCCCGTTCGGGCAATAAGGCACTCCACCTGATGGGATTGTTGGGTGACGGTGGCGTTCACGCCCATACCGATCACCTGAAAGCCATTTGTGATTTGTGTAAAAAGATGGGACTTCAGCGGGTGTATCTGCACCTTTTCACCGACGGACGCGATACCGACCCGAAAAGCGGACAAGCATTTCTCACTGATCTGGAAAAATTTTTGCAACAATCTACCGGACAAATTGCTACTGTCAGCGGTCGTTATTACGCAATGGACAGAGACAAAAGATGGGAGCGGGTTCAACTCGCCTATAATTGCCTGGTAAAGGGAGAAGGCCCACAGGCACCCAATGCCCTCGCAGCTATCCAAAATTCCTATGCTGTAGGTACAACAGATGAGTTTATACTTCCTACAGTTATTACAGACACAGCAGGATCTCCTATTGCTACCATACAGGAGGGAGATGCTGTTATCTGCTTTAATTTCCGAACAGACCGATGCCGTGAAATTACGAGTGTACTTACTCAGAAAGATTATCCCGAATTCGGAATGAAAAAATTATCTCTTTTGTACACTACAATGACCCAATATGACCAAACTTTCCAACAGGTAGGTGTAATTTTTGAAAATGACAACCTCAACAATACGCTTGGGGAAGTGTTGGCATCACAAGGGAAAAAACAAATCAGAATAGCAGAAACAGAAAAGTACCCCCATGTTACTTTTTTCTTCAACGGCGGAAGAGAAGACCCTTTCCCGGGAGAAAGTCGAATCATGGTCGCTTCCCCAAAGGTGGCTACTTATGACTTGCAGCCGGAAATGAGCGCTGTTGAAATTACAGATCAATTGATACCCGAAATTGAAAAAGGCACTGCCGATTTTATATGCCTGAACTATGCGAATGCTGATATGGTTGGTCATACAGGCATTTTTCAGGCAGCCATTCGGGCAGTTGAAACTGTGGATGCCTGCGTGAACAGAGTGGTGACTGCTGCCCTGCAAAATGGCTATACCATCCTCGTAACTGCCGATCATGGCAATGCCGATTTCATGATCAATGAAGATGGCTCTCCCAACACAGCACACACCCTGAATCCGGTACCACTGATTTTCGTTGACAAAAACTATTCGGGACAATTGAAATCAGGTAAACTGGGCGATCTGGCACCTACCATTCTACATTGGATGCAACTTCCCATTCCGACGGAGATGACAGGAAATTGCCTGATAAATGGATAGCGTTACCAATTTCTTATTACATTACAGTTAATAACTGTTGTAATCAAAAAGGATATATGATGAAAAAAATTTTATTGTTGCTGTTAGCAGCATTCCTGGTTATTCAGGCATTTAGACCCGCCAAAAACAATTCCGCTGATAAGAGCAAAGACATTGCGCTGAGTTATCCGGTTCCCGATAGCGTAGCGGTCATCTTTGATAAGGCATGCAATGACTGTCATTCCAATAATACACGTTATCCAATCTATGCAGAAATTCAGCCGGTTGCCTGGTGGCTCAATGACCACATTCAGGATGGTAAAAAGCATTTTAACCTGAATGAATTCGGGGGCTACCGCATTGCCAAGCAATACCATAAGTTGGAGGAATGTATCGAACAAGTGAAGGAAGGAGAAATGCCTCTTGAATCTTATACCGTTTTGCACCAAGAAGCAAGACTCAGTGATGCAGAAAGACAGACTCTGATTAACTGGAGTGAAGCCGTTCGAGATAGCATGAAGAGAAAATATCCGGCAGATAGCCTTATCATGAAGAAGAAAAAATAATTTCTCCGCACTGTATCTTAATTTATGCCCATTATCCAGGCCAAGTATCTAATCTCTTCTGCTAAGGTTGACCAATGTCCGAAACCCGATCGGCCTGAATATGCTTTTATTGGTAGAAGTAATGTCGGTAAATCTTCGTTGATCAACCTGTTGACCGGACAGAAAAATCTTGCCAAGACTTCAGCTACCCCCGGAAAAACGCAACTCATCAATCATTTTGAAATTACAGGTACACGTACCAATGACAAAAAGAAAAAATCGAACTGGTACCTCGTCGATTTACCGGGATATGGTTACGCCCGAACCGCAAAAACTGAAAGAGACCGATGGGAAAAGATGATTGCAGGTTATTTGCAGCAACGCAAGAACCTGACAGAAGTATTTGTTCTTATTGACAGTCGCCATTCCCCACAAAAAATTGACCGCGAGTTCATCAATCAGCTGGATCACTGGGAGATACCCTTCTCTATGGTCTTCACCAAAGCTGACAAATCAAAGCCGGGGGCAGTAACCAGACACATCAAAGAATGGGAAGAGGAACTAAGAAAAGATTGGCAGTTTCTTCCGCGATTTTTTCTAACCAGCGCTGTGCAACATGCAGGGAAAGAGGAACTCCTGCAGTATCTGGAAGAAAAGAATGTACAGTGGGAAGAAAATAAATAACAGGAACCCGTTCCCTAATTAACCATTTTATCAGCACAACAGCTACTGGCAAAAGCTTCCGGTTTCGCCTTAAAGGCAAATCCCATACCTAAAATATATCCCATTGCTTCCCTTAGGGCATCGTTGCTTTTGAATTGCGGATTGGTATTGATATCTGCGTGCACCTCCAGATCTACGCCAAATTCAATGAACGTGTCACACAAAGCATAAGCTACTTCTATGCTCTTGGCAACTTCCAGCAACATGCGTTCCTTGATGTGGTAATGCTGTCGTACCTTTTCATTGTGGATGTACATGAAACCACCGGCATGTTCCCGTAAAAAAACGATGACCGTGGCGAACTCAGTTATATCTCCTTTTACCTGACTGTCTGTTCCAATACAGACTTTGAGTTTAACCCCATTTTCAACTTCCTGTTGTATGGTCTCCCTAACCGCATCCTGGATGGGTTGGGCGATTGATTCCCCGTTGAACTTTCTCCAGCGCATGGTATATGTTTTCTGTAATTTACTAAAATGACAACCCCTCTCCAGTCCCCCTTCCCGGATAATTGTTCACAATTAGGGGAAAACCCCGGCCCCTGGCCCTTTCCAATAAAAAAACCAACGAATTCATGCCTTTGTATCACCTTTGCAGCGAGCAAAAGTTCCTGCGCTGAAAATTCTTTGTTATGAAATTGTTACTACAATACCTGAAACCTTATCGCTGGCTGGTTCTATTGGCGCTCTTGTTAGCAGCCATTAACCAGTCATTTTCCATGCTAGATCCCTATTTCTTTGGAAAATTACTAGATCTATATGCCTTCCATCCGTTTGAGACGGGGTATTTCGATGCAAGTAAAAAATTCGTTGTTACCGGTACCCGAACACAATCTGAATTTATCTGGGGAGTTCTTGGATTGTTGGGGATTTTAATCAGTGTCGCAATGATTTCCAGAATTGCAAAAGCATTTCAGGACTATTTCAGCAATGTTATTGTACAAAAATTTGGTGCAAGAATTTTTACGGATGGACTGAAACATTCCATGGAACTACCCTACCAGGAATTTGAAGATCAGCGAAGCGGTGAAACATTGTCTATCCTCACCAAGGTAAGATCCGATACAGAAAAGTTCATCATTTCTTTTATCAATGTATTATTTGGAATCTTAGTGGGTATCGTATTCATTTCCATCTATTCATTCCGGCTGCATTGGTCAATTATGCCCATTTATACGCTGGGAATTATCTTCCTTTCAGTGCTGACCAGTTTGCTGAGTAAAAAGATAAAACTTATTCAGAAAAATATTGTCAAGGAAACAACTATGCTCGCGGGAAGTACCACAGAAAGCTTAAGAAACATTGAACTGGTCAAGAGTTTGGGATTGACAGATCAGGAAATCACCCGCCTGAATAAAAATACTTATAAAATTTTGGGGCTTGAATTGAGGAAGGTAAAAAGTATCCGTTCTCTCAGTTTTATACAGGGAACATTTGTGAATTTCCTGCGCCAGGTAATCATGTTTACCTTACTCTGGTTGGTATTCAACGGGAAATTAACAGCCGGAGAAGTTATGACCCTGACCTTTTATTCCTTTTTCATTTTTGGTCCTTTACAGGAAATCGGAAACATTATTCTGGCCTATAGGGAAGCAGAAGCCTCACTAAATAACTTCCATCAACTCATGCAAAAGCCGGCAGAACCTAAACCTTTACATCCCAGTAAAGTAGGTGACATCGAACACCTCAGCTTTAGCAATATTTCGTTCAAACATCAGTCCGCACTATACCCGGCACTGGAGAATGTCAGTTTTTTGGTATCCCGCGGCGAAACGATAGCATTTGTCGGTCCGAGTGGAGCCGGTAAAAGTACTTTGATGAAATTGCTGGTTGGTCTTTACCATACTCAACAGGGAACTATCCAGTTCAACCACATCAACAGCGAAGAAATACTATTTGATGAGCTAAGAAGTCAGATTGGTTTTGTTACGCAAGACACCCAACTCTTTGCGGGCACTATCCGGGAGAATCTTTTGTTCGTTTGTCCGTCAGCATCAGAAGAGCAATTACAAGAGGCCTTACAAAAAGCAAGTTGTACAAAATTACTCGCTCGTGCAGAAAAAGGTATTGATACTGTGATTGGTGAAGGTGGACTAAAATTAAGTGGCGGAGAAAAGCAAAGACTTTCCATTGCACGTGCCCTGATTCGTCAGCCACACTTGCTCATTTTCGATGAAGCAACTTCTGCTCTAGACAGCATTACTGAAGATGAAATCACCAATACCATTCGGGCTATCTCTGCGGAAAAACGACAGATTACGGTTATGATTGCACACAGGTTAAGCACCATCATGCATGCGGACAGGATATATGTATTAGAGAAAGGACAAATCATTGAAACCGGAACCCATGCCGAATTGCTTTCTGAAAAAGGATTGTATTATGCCATGTGGAGACAGCAAATTGGAGAACGAAAACTAGTGCCGTTGTCTGAACAAACCGTTTTTAATAATTAATGTAAAACTGTATCGGTTCACTCTTTCCCTTCGAGTTTATTCTTAAGGTATTCCAATACAGAGGGATCTTCCAGTCCTTCCATATCACTCAACTCAAGCTCAATGGCACGGGTACTCAACCTGATTTCGAGTAAGGATAAAAACAATGAGCCTGCGAACAACAACAAACTGACCCCAAAAACTATCTTAGCTAAACTATCATAGGTGAGATATACCAGGTACATACAAAGTATGCACATCAAAAAACTCATAACTCCTAATGTTTGCATGTGCTTCACCAGTTTCAATCGGTAGCGAAGATTTTTGATTTGTCCCCAAATAACCTGTTTTTGATCATGTGCATGATACTTATCGTGTAAGTTTCTAACGCGACTCGATAAAGCAAGGAAACGATTGGTATAGGCAAGCATCACCAGACTAATGGCCGGAAACAACAAAGCAGGTGTATTGATAGATAATTCCATGCCGCAAAATACAAAACTAATTCAACGGAAGAGTTATGGCTTTACCTTGAGCATGGGGCGAACCTGCTGGATGGCCATATTTTGAAGACGGGCATAATACATGCCACTGGGCAAAATTCCACTGTTGAAAACGACGGTATATGTTCCGGCGGGATAATCTTTATCAGTGAGGTTCGCTACCACACGTCCGGAAGCATCCATCACCTGAATGAGCGTATGACCGCCGGCAGTCTTGAAAGTGATAACAGTGGAAGTAGTAAATGGATTGGGATAATTGCTGATTAGCTGCTCACCGGAAAGATCAACCGGTTTTTTACATCCAATGGATTGCACTAGCGGAAGCTGTTGATAATTCTTCAGCATGATTTGTTGCAGGTCTTTGTCATCTACACAAAGCCATTTGGAAAGTAGAGTAGCATACACACTGCGAAAATCGTATTGAAAGGGAACATTATCACCAACAGCAGCAGTGACTGGTACCCTGGGTGTATCTCCCAGTACTCCACCCATCACATTCTTACCGAACAAAAAGAGAGGAGCGGCAGCACCATGATCGGTTCCTGTACTGGCATTGCTCTTCACCCGACGACCAAATTCTGAGAAGGTCATTCCCACTACACGTTCATCAGCGCCCAGCATCCGAAGATCATCCTGAAAAGCTTTAATGGCCTTGCTTACATTTCCCAGCAAATTGGCATGTACTCCGGTGGTGGTTTCTGTCGAGTTAACCTGTACCGCGTGCGTATCAAAACCACCATAACTCACCATATATACACGCGTCTTTAATCCGCCCGCTATCAACCTGGCAACAATTTTCAGTTGATCAGCCAATGGGTTCGGGGTTGGATAGGCACCCTGTTTGGTTACTTTGGCAGCAGCATTTTTGATAACGGTAGCATATTGCTGAGTTTGCTGAGAGACCGAGCGGATATAGGCCAATTCCTTTCCAGCAGGTGTGTTGGGAACGGGGTCCGCTATCCCATTGATAAGGTTATAAAAATTGGTAGCACTGCTGATACTCATGCCCATGCTCACTGCAGGCCCCTGGAATGTCAGCGAAGTGACTGATCCAATCTGGATGGCCAAAGGATCGGTCATACTTGAGTTAGGATACCCATTGGGGAAATTCGGATACTCATAATTCAGGTACCTTCCTGCCCAACCACTGTTTACAATGGTCGAACTATCACTGGCACTCATCCAAATGTCTGTAGCACGAAAATGAGAAAAATTAGGTTGGGGGTAACCTACGGAATGAACCACCTTCAATTGTCCTTGCTGGTACAAATCTGCCATACCGGTCATTGCCGGATGCAAACCGGTTTTTCCATTGAGTGGTAGAACTTTTTCCTGTGGAATATAAATATTGCTACGGGCATTAACATAATTACTGAAATATTCGAGCGGGATGACAGTATTGAGTCCATCATTTCCTCCATTCAGTTGAACAATGACCAATACATGATCCGTTTCGGTTACCGGTTGCAACAAAGAATTCAACTCTGGTGAATCCATGCCAAATGCCCGAAATGAGAATCCATTCATGAAGGAAGGAAGGAGTATTCCTGCCGGCAAAGTTTTCTGTAGAAAGTCTCTTCTTTTCATGGGTGAATGGCTGGTAAATGAATTAACACAACTGGTACTCTGAAAGATTCATCAGGTATTTTAAAAGATCCCTCAATCGGGTCCTCACAAAACTCGTATTGGCAGTATTACCCGGCTGAGCAATGTATAAGTTCCAGGCATCTGTCCAGTAATGATCCAATGCCTGACCGGCGAGAAGAATATCCCTCTTCAGTTGATTCTTCGAGGCAGTAGATAAATCTATCCTGTAAATTAATGCGGTAATGTCATTGATGAGTTGATTGGGATTTCCGGGCGCAGACAATTTCTTAGCCCACTCAGCAACATCAATGAAGATTTTATATCCATTGAATGTGTAGCCATTGACTACCATAATATCTGTGAATTGATTCCGTTTCGGAAGCGTATCGCTGTTGATCCATACTTCATAAAACATGGGTTCCTGATAATAGGCTTTCCAACCGCTGACATCAGGAGGGTCTCCAATCATTTGCTGCATATTCATGGCCCAGGAAAACAAGTAATTGAAATGTCCGTAGTTCGTTAAAAAATCACTCGCCGGTGGTAATGCCACTCCAAATTCACGGCATAAGCCCACTACAAGGTCAATCGGACTTTTGATCTGACAGCCAATGGTGAGTGAATTGAAGAAGTGCTCGCTCTTGAGCAATGCTTCCAAAACGGGCTTTATTTCATAATTGTTCTGAACAAAAATATTGGCAAGGGGAGTAATGATGGTGGCTTCAACTGTTGCATCAATGTCATAATAAATGAACCAGCGATAAAGACGACGGCAAATGTATTTGCTCACCTCCTGGGTGGCAAAGATTATATTCAGCAAATCGTCCAGTTCCTGCTCTCCGGCTGTGGCAGTAGTTCTTCCCTGAATAACTGCATTGTTATAAAAAGAAGAGAATGCTTTGGCATTTCTATCGTGACGTGCTACGTCGAAGAAAGCAGTTCCGGTTGTATTGTTGATGCGCCAGCCGGTTAATACGCGGGCAGCAGCTTTAACGTCATCCTCTGTGAATTTTGAATTCGGTCCTTTACCACAACAAAATAGTTCTTGCAACTCACGGGCATAATTTTCATCGGGTGCTGTTGCCGTATTCAATTGTCCGTTGAGGTAAATCAACATTCCCGGATCCAGCGTAATCGCCCTGGTCAAAGATTTGAAATTACCCAATGCCTGAGTTCTCAATAAATTATGGTGTCTGTATATCAGAATTGGATTGCCAATGGTATCAGTTTCTGTGGCAAAATGATTGTGCCAGAACAAGGTCATTTTTTCTCGAATGCTCCTGTCCTGATTGATCATATTTCCAATCCACCATTTGCGGAATGAGCTGATGCGGTTGAAATTCAAATTTCCGTCGGCTCCGAGATCATTTACCCAGGTGGTACCGGGTGCAATGTTGATATCAGGACGGAGTACGTTGGTACCCGGTGTATAGTCTTTTACCGGTGGTGAAGGCAAGGGGGCAGTAGGATTCAGTAACTCACTGATGGCCGACTCAAATGAAATGGAAGAAAAATAGTTGACATCTTCCGGCTTGGCACCAAAAGTGGTTCTTTTCAACAAATGAATTACCTGTGCCCGAGACCAGGTACCGGCATAAGGGGTCAGTCCCCCCCCGGGAGGCAAAAAGGATGGTTGTTCCTGCTTTCCTTGTTCGATTATACGGGCGGGAAGTACCCCGGATAAAAATTTCCGTCGCAGCATAGATTGACTTCTGATTCTTAAGATACCTAATTTCCTTAAACTGTTGCCTGTTTGACAAAAAAATAACACGTGCGTTTAATTTTACATACATATTTAATTGAATTACGGATGCAGCGTTGTGCTGATAAAAATGTCTATATTTAGGGTATCAACAGACCCTCATGACGGAGCAGGCCATTATTGCCGGATGTCTTGAAAACGATGCTGCAGCACAAAGGGAATTGTACAACCAGTATAGCCCGAAGATGCTAAGCATTTGTTACCGTTTCTCCCCCAACCGGGAGGATGCGGAGGATATGCTCCAAGAGGCGTTCATCAAAGTTTTTACCCACATACATTCTTTTCAGAATAAGGGCTCTTTCGAGGGCTGGATCAGGAGAATCATTGTTCATACCTGTATCAACTTTCTGAAAAGGAATAAAAAATTCAATGACAACATTGAATTGTCGGAAGCCGACATCGTGCAGGTAAAAGAAGAGACAATACCTTCTATGATGCAGGCAAAGCAAGTGGTGGAATGTATTCGTTTATTGCCGGTGGGGTACAGAACAGTATTGATTTTATATGCAATAGAAGGATACAGTCATCGGGAAATTGGAGAAATGCTGGAAATTGGTGAAAGCACCAGTCGAAGTCAATACACCCGCTCCAAATCCCTGCTGGAAAGTATTTTGATAAAAAAGAGAATCATTGAACGGCCTGCTTTAGGTGAAGACCTTCCCTGGCTGGCATCCGCTCAATAAGAGGAATAGCAATTGGAATGAAGAAAAGACAGTTACAGGACGAAACCTTTGAGGAGTTTTTACAGGAATCTGTGAAAGGTCATCGCATGTATCCTTCTGATCAGGTATGGAACCGGATCAGAACAGATATTCATGGAAATCGTTCCTGGCCGGCACTAACATTCATTTCATTGTTCATTATTTCTGCACTTACTTTATCTACGTTGCTCAACAATCAACCCAACGAACACCGGTTGCCGCTTACACCCCTTCAATCCATCAGCGAACCTGTAGAAGCTACCCTTCAACAGAAACTTACCCCTGATGAAAAAAACAATACTTATCTCAGCAGCATTGCTCCGGATAAAATAACACTCACTACAATCGCAGCATTACAAACTGTCACTTCTCCGGAACAAAATTCATTGGAGCAACCACGAATTGACCAGATACCTGTGATTGCTTATGAAAGAACCGCTGTTCAGCCCTTGAAAGAATTTTCCAATACGATACTCCCGTCAACAACAACCGGATTTTCTGCCGAAAACTTTAATACAAAATCCGGAGAATCAATTCTACTGGAAGGTATTCCAACTGAGACGGAAAATACAGCAACCATCAATAGCAACGAAGCACTGCATCAATTAGCTGCTGCCAAAGGGAACACACAACAAACTGCTGATGATTTCTTTCGGGCATTCCCCTTCACCGGAAATGGTCCGGTTAAATCGAAGAATTCACGCATTGGATTTCAATTTTTTGCTACCTCTTCCGTCAGTTATCGGCGGCTCACAGATACCAAGCTTAGAGAAATCAATCTTTCCAGCAATGCTACCAATATAGCTTCCAATAATCTGCCCATCAGCAGCAGTGTACCGGCTGGCGTGAATGACATCGTAAGACATCGGCCGGCTGTGGGTTGGGAAATCGGTTTCAATGTTTTGTACTCCATCAGCAGAAAACTTCAACTGACAACAGGAGTTCAAATTAATTTGCGTCGCTACGATATTGAAACTTTTGTATCCCGTACAAGCGATTTGTCATCGCTATCTTTGATCAACAACAGAGGTATCGAAACAATAAGTTTCTATTCGCCCTACAACAACAACAATGGCTACAGAGCCACCATTTTGCACAATGACCTCTATCAATTTTCGGCCCCTGTAGGTATACAGTGGAAAATGGTGGAAGGAAAAAAATGGGGCTTAATTGCGGAGGCATCAGTTCAACCAACCTTGTCACTGAAAGCCAATACCTGGCTGGTTTCTGCAGACTATAAACATTATACTGAAGGAAATGAGTTGTTGCGCAAATGGAACATCAATTCAGCTGCAGGATTTCAAGTGACCTATGCGGGCAAAAATGCTATTCTAGGTGTTGGACCACAAATCCGTTATCAGCACCTACCTACCTATTCGAATCTTTACCCCATCAGGGAAAACCTGATCGATTATGGTATTCGGCTGAGCATCACCCGCCCTTACCGCAAATAGTCAAAAGTTATATTGACTTTACCCTCATTTATTTTGAATAATTTTGCTCCATGATTAAATGGACCAAGCTAGTGTTGTTCTTTTGTTTGGGATTTTTCGGATGCAAACAAAAAGCCGGAAATCAATCCAATCAATTACCAGGAGATACCGCCCACTACTATCCTGTAAAATTTTATTTGGAAGAACAGATCCGTGAAAATGATTTAAGAAACATGCCCAGAACAATACGTTATTCGCTGAATGACAAAAAATCGGAAAGTTTACTTACCCGTGATTCATTTTTATTTTTCAGCAGGTCATTTCTTGAGTTGATTGAAAGTTTTTCGCAAAACAAATACCGGTTCAGTGAAATCGTAATGCATGATCTGAGTACCCAAAGTTATACCTTTAGTTATCGTCCTTTGCAGTCCAATTCATCTGATATAGATTATATCGACGTGTTACTCAATGAGAAGAATCAATTGGTCAAGAGAATCGATATACGAAGGAGCCGTCAATCAAAGGGTGAGATCACGAATGAGCACTTGAGCTGGCGGACAGATAAAGGATTTTTAATTACCCGCACAACCGAATTAAAAGACAGCAACCAAACAGAAGTAATTGATGTAAGTTGGGAACCCAATAACAGGCAACCTTTATGACGAAAGAAGAGTTTGCTGCAATAGCCGCCGGTATTCCGCACTTACCCGGTATCTATCAATACTATGGGGAAGAAAACCATTTGCTATATGTAGGAAAAGCAAAGGATTTAAGAAAGAGAGTTGCAACTTATTTTTCGAATGACAGAATCTCGTATAAGACACATGAACTGGTAAAAAGAATTAAGAGAGTTGAATTCACCATTGTAGATACTGAGCAGGATGCATTCTTATTAGAAAATGCACTGATCAAAGAATATCATCCCCGCTACAACATCATGCTGAAAGATGATAAGACCTATCCTTACATCGTTATCAAAAAAGAGCCATTCCCGAGGGTATTCCTCACCAGAAGAAAATATGCGGATGGATCAGAGTACTTAGGGCCCTTTACATCAGTAGGAAAACTCAGGGAATTAATGGAACTGGTCAAACAAATGATTCCGCTGCGCACATGCAAACTACCGCTTTCATCTAAAAATATAGCCAAAGGCAACTTCAAAGTCTGCCTGGAATATCACCTGGGTAATTGTAAAGGTCCCTGTGAAAACAAACAATCCGAAGAAGATTACAATAATTCTCTGCAACAGGTAAAAAATATTTTAAAAGGCAATCTCCAACCGGTTTCAGCTCTGCTCAAGGACAACCTGAAAGAGGCAGTCAAAAATCTTCGCTTCGAAGAAGCCGCCGGAATTCAGAAAAAGCTTTCCTACCTGGAAGATTATCAGGCAAGGTCTGTAGTAGTAGGGAAAGTCCCAGGGAATCTTGATGTGTTTACTCTTTCAAGAGACGGTGCAACAGCTTTTGTGAATTATTTAATGGTGCAAAATGGTACGATCATACAGACACACCATGTTCAACTAGAAACAAAACTAGATGAATCAGACGAGGAAGTATTGTCTTTTGCCATATCAAATATCAGACATCAATTCAACAGCCTGGCTACCGAAATAGTAGTTCCTTTCCCCATAGACTATCCAGAAAATGGCATCACCATTACAGTGCCAAAGGGAGGAGATAAGAAGAAGCTAATTGATTTGTCATTTAAAAATGTTGCTTATTATCAAAGGGATTGGAAGCACAAAAAATCCATTCATCAACACGATGATTCCAATGAGAAAAGAATAAAGACCCTTGCCTCCCTACAAGAGTTGTTGCAATTACCTGTTATACCTAATCACATAGAATGTTTCGATAACAGTCATTTTCAAGGTGGGTATCCAGTATCGGCGATGGTTTGTTTTATGCATGGCATTCCCGACAAACAACACTACAGGCATTTTAATGTAAAAACAGTTACAGGGATTGATGATTTTGCAACAATGCGGGAAGTTGTTTACAGAAGATATAAGCGTTTAACTTTATCCCAATCTCCACTTCCCAATCTCATCATCATTGATGGGGGAAAGGGACAACTCAATGCTGCATTGGAAAGTTTAGAATCATTGGGATTAAAAGGTAAAATGACAGTGATTGGTTTGGCAAAAAATCAGGAAGAAATCTTTTTTCCCGGAGATAGCAACTCGATTCAATTACCCTGGACCAGTGATGCCCTGCGGCTGATAAGACAAATCAGAGATGAGGTGCACCGATTCGGTATTCAGTTCCATAGAAAGCAACGCTCCAAGGGCACTTTTAAAAATGAATTAGAAGATATTCCTGGTATAGGAAAAAAAACGGCAGAACTCTTGCTCAGCACTTTCTCTTCTGTGAAAAAAATAAAAGAATTACCGAAAGCCAGTTTGGAGAGTCTAATAGGGCCTGCTAAAGCTGCGTTGGTATTGGATCATTTCAGTAAAGGGTAAAAAAAAGGGACCAGGATAAAAATCCAGTCCCGTTTTAAAATCCAATATCCTATGAAAAACCGAAACGAAGATAATGATTAGTTTACACATAAACAACAAGTCCGATAATTTTTACTAAGTATTTGATTTTCATTAAGAAAAAAGGGGGCCAAAGCCCCCTTTTAGATATTTTTTAACCTGCTGGTTTAGTACTGCCAGAGGTTTTGTTCAAAGTCGAAAATTCTGTTTTTAATGTCCTGACCCTGGTATAGGCGCAGTAATTTATCGCCATTAACAATTTGTAATAAGTCTCTGTTTTGAGGATTATTGGCACTTGTTTTAACGATGTAGCTGCTGAAATAACGACTTTCAAATAGTTCTTCCCAGGTCATGCGGCTGGCATAATTTCTTGGGTTGTACACGTCGAGTTTAGCAAAAACTCTTCGCAGGTCGGGGTAATACAACCAGAAAAGTGCTTTGGGCTCTGATTTGCCGCCCACTACAAATTTGGCTATAGGGGCAATTCCGATGATTCTAGTAAACAAACGACTGGCTTCTTTGTCAAACAAAACCTGTTCCTTCAAACGGAAAGTATAGACGGAGTCAAATGCAAAAAGCGGCTTGAAGCTAACAGATTTTTTAGCGATTGCTCCGGATATAATATCCGTTACATCGGTAGTATCCAGTTTACCGTTGATTTGTTGTCTTATCTTATCACTTGAAAAAGGTCGGGTAAACATGTCATCCTGGAAGGCAACTATCGAATCGTTTTCAATTGCATTGATTAGAATAGAAAAAAAGCGGCGATCTCCATTCTCATCGGCACCAGGATAATTGAAACTTTGGTTGATTTTTTCTCTTGAATCTATTTCTCTCCAGATAAATTCACTCCACATATTATCATCTTCCCGGAGGTGTTCATATTCCAGGGGTCTTCTGTCACGATTCTGCGAACGATCTGTTGCGAACGGATTTCTTAAAGACAGTTCCGGTTTTTGGATACGACTAGTCGTATCAAACTCAATCGGAATGGTATCTACTTGCACATTTCCTACAGCTGCGTTACCGGCAGCTGCGGGATTCATATTCGCATTAGCTGCCTGAGCAGGGGCATTTCCAATTTGCGTTATACCACGATTCGGTCTAGCTGCTGCCGGCTGTTTAGCCGCTGGTGCAGGTGCTGGCTGATTAGTGGCAGGTGCATTACCGGCTTTCTTTTTATAGGCCGATTGTGCATTTACCAATCCGATTAATCCAACCATGCTACAAGCTAAAATCATTAACTTCTTCATACCCTATTATTGTAACGTAAATGATAAATTCTGTTGCAATTTGCGTGTTCCACCTGGTCCAACTACTTTGATTTCATCAATGATGATGGTTGTGCCCTCACCACTTCTTTTGATGTACTGTTTGGCTTCATCACTAAAGTAAGGACTACCCTTGATTTCAGCCACTTCCAATTCAGGAAAACCTCTACCGGTAAAGATCATGGTGAATTCAGTCACATTATACTTTACACCTTCAAAAACGAAGTCTTTCAGTTCAGCAGCTACGCCTAACTGAGCACGGAATAGATTAGCAGCTATGGCACCGCCTGCCTTACCTCCAACAGTAGCCAGTGGATCCGGCGTTTTCTTAATTGGGATAGTGAGCTTCTGCGTATTTTTCCCATCCGTAGCTATCACATTAGCTATGCCCGGAGTCGAACAATTTACTATGAACTGACCGGGACCTGTCTTATTACCTGAAACTCCGGAGCCAGAAAATGTGACATTTACTTTTTCATCTCCGCTTCCACCGGTAACACTAAGTGGGTTATCTAATCCTACATAAAAAACGCGTGTTCTGTCAGTCGACACCACTAGACCGCTGGGGGTACCTACGGTATATTTCACTTCTTTTTCTTCAAAAGATTCTGTGCCATCGGGCTTTTTAAAGTTGATGCGGACCTTTTTACTGTAGGTGCCGGGGGCGGTTGCAACAAATTTATATTCTCCGGCGCCATCCTTAACGGGAACTACTCTTCCATCAATTGAAATGGTAGGCTGAGCGTTTTTACTAAAAGCTCCGATTCCAGCAGTAATAGTTAGTTCCTCACCCTGCATGACGTACTTGGTGTCAGTAGCTGCGAATGCTTTGAACTCATCATAAATGATTTCGACTTCGCCGATTTCCTTGTGACAATATTCAACCACTTGAGCTTCAGAGTTGCGAACATCATTTTGCAGTTTACTAAGCATAGTGATGGCTGCGATAGCAGGTGTCATGTGGAAGTAATGATATGCCCAATCACCTTGACCTGCTTTATTGTTGGTCTTGGGAATGGTCAGGTCAAGTGGTAGGTTTTGTCCTATCTCTTGCGCCAGGGTATCATTGATAGATAATAAACGAGCTTTAAAGTCAGATAATTTTTGAAACAGTTCCTTGCCCTTCCCTTTCCCTTCTGGAGGATTGGCAATGAAAAGACGGGTAGGAGCATCCAGGTCTTCTTCTTTGTACACTTCTTCTCCCTGATCATTTTTCTTCAAGCCTGCTTCTATTTTTAATTCTTTTTTCAGGGCTTCTATGTAATCATAGAGTGAATCAGCACTTTTCTTGGCCATCTCTGCTCTGGGAAACCAAATATTGGCTTTCTCACGGGAAACTGGATCTTCGAGCTTTCGCTTGAATGACTTAAATATATCTGCATTTTTTTTGTCAATGATTCCCGTTGCAGATTCAAGACTATGATCCACCGTTTTAAAAGCATTCAAAATCTCTGCAGAAACGTTCAGCGCCAGGAGTGCGGTCAACACCAGGTACATGATGTTGATCATTTTCTGCCGCGGTTCTTTAGGTAATGACATTTGAAATAAGGATTTTAATAATTCAGGATAATTGGTTGATTATCGGTTGTCAATTACCTGCCCTGCATGGCAGAAAGCATATTACCGTATAACTGGTTCAATTTACTCAGGTTAGTAGAAAGGGTGCTGATCTGCTCTTTGGCACGGATGGCATCCTCTGCACTTCCCGCCATGGCGGTAGAAGCCTGAGCCAATTTGCCATAGAAGTCATTCATGGTTCTCAAGTGATTGTTACCTTCCTGTAGTTCCAGTTCATAAATCGTATTCAGAGATGAAAGGTTCTTGGTAAGAGATTGCATCTGAACATGGAATTCTTTGGTACTTTCAGAAGCACCATGGAAACCTGCCAATGACATGGAAGCGGAATTAGCCGCATCTTTAATCGAACTAAGTGCAACTGTGGCTTCTTTTGTCTTGTTGGAAAAATCACCGGTACTTCTTACAACATCACTGATATCAGACATCTGGTGTACTGTACTTTCCAACTTTTGGAAGCCGGCACCCAGTTTACCCAAAGTAGCAGGGGTAATTTCAGCATCACTGAGCATTTTTTCCATGCTCGCCAATGCCTTGTTGCCCTGCGGCTTGGCGTGTTCTACTTCAGGATGTTCATCAATGTAGGGGAATATAACATAACATATACCGTATATCAAGAAAATAAGCGCTTCAGCTGTCAGACCTATTTTAAGCATCAGGTCAGCAATAGAAGTATGGAGCAGTTTCTGTAAAGCGCCATAAATTACTACTGCCGCTGCAATAGACACGAACACATCTAACCATTTGTTGAACTTCGGTGGAATTTTTGCTGCCATTGGAATTGAATTTTAGGAGTTTAACCTCTTAGTAAGGATATTGGAGTGATAAAATATTTATTTTTTCTTTTGTGGTGCGAGATCGATAACTGTTCGGAAGCCAATATAAGATTTAGCTGTGTCCTGGTACTCATAGTTTCTGGTACTTACCTGCAGGTAAAATGAAATATCTTTCCAACTACCACCACGAACAACTTTCCTCTTCTCACGAGGACGATCACTGTCTTTTGATTCATACCGGATATCCGGACTCAGATCAGACATAATATTATAAGCTCCTTCATAGAAATAAGAGCCGGTCCATTCTGCTACGTTACCTGCCATGTTGTACAAACCATACTGGTTTGGCCAATAAGCATCTACAGGTACTGTGTAGAAACCACCGTCTTCAATGTAATTTCCTCTACCCGGCTTGAAATTAGCCAACAGACAGCCCTTCTTATTTCTCATGTAAGGATTACCCCAGGGATACATAGAGTTGGTGAGACCCGCACGGGCAGCATACTCCCATTCACTCTCACTGGGCAAACGATAATCAGCATCCTGCAACATTTTCTTTTTTTCCAGGGCTGCATTGTGGTAATGTGTTCTCCAGTGGCAAAAAGCCACGGCCTGTCTCCAGTTGACACCCACAACAGGGTATTTTCCGAAAGATGGGTGAGAATAGTAGCGCTTCGTCATCGGCTCATTGTAGGAATACGAGAAATCGCGCATCCACACCAATGTGTCCGGATAAATCGCTTCATCTCTTCTTACAATAAAATTACTTCTATACAAACCGGCATTCTCTCTTTTAGCAGCAGTGGCCAGGTCATAATATTCTACCCGGTACATGATTTTGCTGGGATCAATTTCCGGACGACCATATAGGCGGTTATCAGGAGCCAGATTCAATTCATTCAATTTCTCGATGGTATTGCGGTCTAGTTTCACTGTAGCCATCTTGGTCCAGTTCACCGCTGAAGTATCATTTGCCTTGTTGATGCCTGGTCCGAAAAGAATCTTATAAATCAGAGAGTCTCTGGTCCAGTTCACAAAAAGTCTGTACTGGTCATTAGATACTTCGGTTCTGTCCATCCAGAATCCCGGTATAGATACCTGCCTATTGCGGGTAATGTAGTTGAAACTTACATCCTCATCGCTGGGACCCATGTGGAAGGTTCCCGGTGGGATATAGACCATGTTCAGGGGTGGGCCCATGGGTTGACGGGTAGTAGGAGCAACTCCGATTAGCTGTCCATCTGTTTGGTAAGGGGAGGAACCCTTCTTTCCTCCTCCTCCACAAGAAATCAGGGCCATCATACCCACTACATAAACCGAGGAGATTACATATCCTTTCATTGTACAGGATTTGTTTGACAATTAAAAAGTCCAGTGACTTTGGTCACCGGTTTAATTTAAATTTTGAACCGTATTTTATTTTAAACCGAGTAAAATTCTTTTCAGCGCATTCGTTTTTTTGTTTCAAAACATTGTTATCCTGTCAATGTATGAGGGCAAATTACAGCAATCATTTGTTACACAATTGCTAAAAACTCCTCATAGGAAGCTACCGGTTGGCTGCATTGATACTCCTTACATTGGTAAAAGAGCACCTCACAGGGATTTTCCGGTATTTTTTTCCCGTTTAATAACGGAAAATTTAACAAATTAGTTTCCATAACCTGACAAATCTTATTGGGAACAAATTTACTTAGCAATGGACCAAGAAATCGGGTTGCCTGCTGCCCGACAATGGCCCATTCCTGCCAACCTTTTATCTCATGTTGCAGTGCCATCACCCAGACCCCAAAAGAGCCCGGATAACGAATCAGGGAAGACCCCATGGATGCCAAAAGCGTTCGGGATTGCTCTCGCCAGTCCGCACGGTCAAAAATAATTGACAAGTATTGTAAGTTCTGTGCCATGATGGAGTTTCCGCTCGGCACGGCCCCATCGTACACCTCTTTTTTCCGAATGACCATATCTTTTTGGTCGGCCGGGGTATAAAAAAAGAAACCGGTGTCTTCTTCTACAAAATGGCGGAGCACAAATTCCATTATTTCCTTTGCCTGCAACAAATAATCAGGATTTCCGGTGATCTCCTGTAAGTGTATCAGTGCCTGAATCAGCAGGGCATAATCATCCAAAAAAGCGGGTATCCGGCTAGACCCCTCCTTTCCGGTATGATGCCAGGAGCCATCCTGCTGCCTGAACAAATGAGTCATTGCAGCCATATTGCGGATGGCTCTTTCACGAAATAACTCATCTCCGGTTGCTGCAAAAGCTGCCGACAATGCCCGGTTCAAAAGGGCATTCCATCCCAACAAAATTTTATCGTCCAGCAGCGGCCTTATCCTTCCGCTCCGGTGTTCCATCAATTTTCTCATGGCAACCTCAATCTTTCCGTCTGTCTCTTCGGCAGTCCATTCTTGTTGTTCCGCCAATTCTTTCCTGCTGGTCTTTTCCCAGAGTATATTCACCCCCTCCCAATTGCCTTCGGTCGTTACCTGATAAAAATCACCGAACCAGCCGGCATCCTCTCCCAACAAGCTATTGATCTCTTCGGCAGTCCAGGTATAAAACTTACCCTCTATACCCTCACTGTCTGCATCCATTGCACTGAAATACAGACCACCCCCATCTCCCAATTCACGCTCAATAAATTCAAGGGTTTCCTCGAGCACCTGCCGGTACCGCTTCTTGCCTGTTACCTGGAAAGTTTCTGCCAATAGGGTGACCAGAAGTGCATTGTCGTAGAGCATTTTCTCGAAATGCGGTGCCTTCCATTGTACATCTGTACTGTAACGAGCAAATCCTCCCCCCGCCTGGTCATAAATTCCCCCCGCAATCATTTTGTCTAAACTAAGTTCTACCTGTTCAATAGATGCCCGGTCACCGGTAAAGTGATGATGGCGCAAAAGGGCCCTGAGAGAGAATGTCTGAGGGAATTTGGGCGCATTTCCAAAACCACCCCATGCTGTGTCTGCTTGTTTCAACAATTGCTCTGCTATGGAATTCAAAGCGGCAGGCTGGAAAAGCCCCTCTACCGTTGTTGGTTGTCTGCCAAACAGATTGGCAGTCTGTAAATGAGCCGTGAGGCGATCTGCTTGTTGTACTACCTCCTCTCTATTTTGCTGGTATGCCTGGTGCATATTGATGAGTACTTCCCGCCAGCTTGGCCTGTTAAATGCGGGCCGGGGTGGATAATACGTGCCTCCATAAAATGGCTTAAGGTCCGGTGTAAGAAATACATTCAAGGGCCAACCCCCGCTTCCGGTAATGGCCTGAACCGCATCCATGTAAATATGATCCAAATCGGGTCGCTCCTCTCTGTCAAGTTTAATGTTGACAAAAAAGCGATTCATCAATTCTGCTGTTTGAGTATCCTCAAAGCTTTCCCGCTCCATAACATGGCACCAGTGACAGGCAGCATACCCTATGCTGAGCAAAATGGGCTTGTCCTCTGACTTTGCTTTCTGCAGTGCTTCATCACCCCAGGGAAACCAGTCAACCGGGTTATGGGCATGTTGCAACAAGTAGGGGCTTGTTTCATGCAATAGTGCGTTGGCCATATTAAGATTGGAATAAATAGACAAAAAAGTAGAGGAAGATTTTACTTCTTCTTGGTTGAAACCTGTTGGAGGTATTCATCCAAAGCAGCTACCATGCTGGGCTTTTGTGGTGCCGGACCCTGAATATGAAGTTCAAGCCCTTTCTCTTGGATGGCACGCGAAGTATTGCTGCCAAAAGCACCTATCAAGGTTCCATTTTGGCGAAAATCAGGAATGTTTTCAAATAAGCTCTTTACGCCACTGGGTGTAAAAAAGCATATTACATCAAACTGATTGGATTCAAGCACCTCCTTGATATCATTGCTGATGGTTCGGTACATGAATGCCAATTGATACTCACATTGATGCGTTTTCAACCAATTCACAATCTCATTGTCCTGCTGATTTTCACTGCAGACATACAAAAAACGCTCATTCCCCTTGTGGCGGTTGATAGAATCAAACAAACTTTTGTTGGTTCCGTCAGCTCCGAAAAATACTTTGCGCTTGCGGTACAAAATGAACTTTTGTAAATAAAGGGCAACGGATTCTGTGATACAAAAATACTTGGTATCGGGATGAATAGCCACTTTCAACTCATCGGCCATCCGGAAAAAATGATCAATGGCATTCCGGGATGTGAAAATGACAGCTGTAAAAAGTGCAATATCAATTTTTTGCTTCCGGAATTCCTTGGGGGGTATGCCTTCCAGCTTGATAAATGGGTGGAAAAATAGCCGAACCTGGTGCTTTCTCTCCAACTCGTAGTAGGGAGACTTATCACTTTCAGGCTTGGGCTGAGAAATTAAAATGTTTTTAACAACCTTGACAGTTGACAACTGTTTTTCCCCATTTTTTGGCATATCCACACTTGCTAAAGTGAAGCAAAATTAAACAAATACATTCAATTTTCTAAACAATAATTTAAGGATAATGAGAAGAGGAATGACCTCTAAAGAAATAAAATACAAGAGAAAATGAAAGGCGTTAAGTGCCATCTTGTTTCGAATTAAGGGGAAAGAAACCGCATAACGATAAACAAAAGCTGCCGCTATCAGCACCAATCCAATTGTAAAAGCAGATTCGACAACTTGTGGGGCTGAAAATGCAACTACAATTAAAAGGGGAAGTACCAGTACTGCCATTGTCTTATTGACCAAATAAACTACGAAGATATATGAGCGCATTGCTTCCCCACTATTGAATACCCAGCCAGCAAACCGAAGAAAAACATATTTTCCGGCATAAATCAGGCAAAGGAATCCGGTTGCGGCAGACCAAAGCACCCAAAAAGTTCCTGTGTACCAGCCCCTTGACAAAGCAAACAGGGTAACAAAAGTTCCCATGACAATGAAGAACAAGAGGTTAAGTCCAATTGCGGCCAATTGCTCTTGCAACAACCGATCTCTGGTCTGCCTTTGTCGCATGGAGGTCTGAAAAAAAAACTGAAATAACCGGGTGAAGTAGGTTGGGAATCCAATCCGGATGGCTGACAGTAGTAATAAAATTCCGGCTATGAGGTAAAACAGAAAATCTTTATTGGTATTTTCTCTAAAAGCAATGTATGCATCCCTGGGTGTGCCCCGCATAGGAAGCAGCGGGTTGTCCAGCAACTTCTGGTATTGATTGCTATCGCCTGCCCCGGCACCTGCCAATAGCCCCAATGTATCTTTATTGAGATGGATTGTATACTCTCCTCCAATACTATCTTTTTCCAGTGAATCGATTACTGAAGACAATCGATTGCGGTCTATCTGGATGGCAGGCTCCTGAACGGCAGGTTTAACTTGTCGGAGGCTGTCTTTGGAAGTAACACTGGCTTGTGCTGCTACCATTGCGGGGAAACCTATCACGCATACTACTGCCAAAAAAAAGACCCGCATTTTCATGAGTACAAATCTACAAATAGTATGATATAGATAATGCTATCCCGGGTCAGCAGCAATAGACTTATTTTTGCAGTCCTACTTATGTCAGGCATCTACCTTCATATCCCATTCTGCAAAAAAGCCTGTCACTACTGTGATTTTCATTTTTCCACTTCCCGCCAACAGGAAACAATAGTTATTGCAGCCATGCACCGGGAAATCGTGCTGCGGAAAGATTTTTTATCAGCGCCTATTAGCACAATTTATTTCGGGGGCGGAACACCTTCGCTACTTTCTTCCGAAACCATCGCCCAACTGTTGGAGACTGTCCATCAGCATTTCTCCATTAGTCCGGAAGCTGAAATAACCCTGGAAGCCAACCCCGATGATATTAGTCCGGCCCTTGCGCTTGCCTGGAAGCAGGCAGGTATCAACAGAATCAGTCTGGGCATTCAATCTTTTCGCAATCAATGGTTGCAATGGATGAACCGTGCGCACCATGCTGAACAGTCGGTACAAGCCATCAAAGACTTACAGGCAGCAGGTTTTAATAACATCAGTATCGACCTGATCTTTGGTATGCCCGAACAAACACTTGAAGCATGGAAACAAGAAATAGAAACTGCGCTTCAATTCGGTATTCCCCATCTTTCCTGCTATGCATTGACCCCCGAACCGAAAACTGCCCTCTGGCACATGATCGAAAGCGGAAAAACTTTACAGATAGACAGCGACCAACAAGCGCGCATGTTCTTACTATTGATGGAACATCTGGAACATGCGGGATATGAACACTATGAAATTTCCAACTTTGCTCTGCCAGGCAACAGAAGCCGGCACAACAGTGCTTACTGGAAGCGCATCCCCTATCTGGGAATAGGCCCCTCTGCTCACTCTTACAATGGCGATGAAAGGATGTGGAACATAAAAAATAATTCCCTTTACCAAAAAGCAATAGAGGAAGGAAGATTACCATTGACAGTGGAAAAATTATCTCCTGCCGAGCATTGGAATGAATTCATCATGATTGCACTGAGAACAAGGGAGGGAATTGATTTGACAGAAGTGGAGAATCGATGGGGGAAAAAAGAAGTTGATCAATTATTGGAGGATGCAATCGGCAAAAGGGAACGTCAACTCCTCCAATTTGAAGACAATCATCTGCGATTAACAAGAGAGGGGAAATTATTGGCCGACCAAATTGCAGCCGATTTTTTCAGGGTACCCTGATTCAGCTAAACAAGCGTGCTTTCTAGCCGACGCATTCCTTCGGCTGCTGATAAATGATGGAATAAAATCTCGTAAATCGTATCAGCTATCGGCATCGGACAATTGATTTCTTTGCTGATAGCATGTATACACCTCGCAGCATAGTACCCCTCTGCCACCATATTGAGTTCTAATCTTGCAGCAGTTACAGAATACCCTTTTCCAATCATATTACCGAAAGTTCGGTTTCTGCTGTGCAGGGAATAACAAGTAACGAGTAAATCCCCCAAATAAACAGAGGAAGCATAGGTTCGGCGAGGTAGTTCTAGTGATTTATCCTCCCGGCAAATGGTTCGTAAAAAATTGACCAGCTCTCGGGTGCCATTGGAAATAAAAACACTCAGAAAATTATCTCCGTATTCCAGACCATGGACTATTCCTGCACCCAGTGCATAAATATTTTTCAATACTGCTGCATATTGAACTCCCCAAACATCATCATTGGTGCGGGTTTGTACAAAATCATTTCGGAAATAACCTGCAATGGTGCCCGCATGTTCTTCATCTATTCCGGAGAAAGTAAGATAAGTGAGTTTCTCTGCTGCAATTTCCTCTGCGTGACTAGGACCCAATAAGGTGAAATAGTTATCGGGAACAACCGAAAATACTCGTTCCAGATACTGATTGAGGAGTTCATTCGTTTCAGGTAAAATTCCCTTCACTGCTGAAACAATTTTCTTCCCCTGAAAAACATCCTTTGGCAAAGCAGTCAAAGCATTTTGCAAGAAGGCAGCGGGGACCACTATAATAAGGCAATCTGAGGACTGTATTGCCTGGCTCAGGTCTTCGAAAAAAGCAATTTTCGGTAAATCAAATTGTATGGCTGATAAATAGGTAGGATGATGCCCTCTCTTTCTGAACTGTTGAATTAAAGCCGGGTCATGCAACCACCAGTTAATGGAGTGTCCATTATCAGTCAGTACTTTAGCTAAGGCCGTTGGCCAACTTCCGCTACCAATGATTCCTATTCTCATGCAACCAACTATTGGCTGCAAACATACGAACGGAATCAGGAATCTTACTGGCTTTTCTTTTCCTCAAACAATTGTTCTTTCGGTACCACTTTTACCAAAGTGCTGTCTTTCAGCGTCTTGCTTACCACTGAATACGGACCCGTAATAACCTGGTCACCGGATTTAATTCCACTCAGTACTTCAATATAATTGAGGTCTTGTATGGCCGTTTTTACTTTTACCTGTTTTACGCGCTGGTTGGGTTGTAACACGAATACAACAAGATCCATATCATCATCGGCAATTGATTTTTTTGTGTCAGTAGTGCCGTTTTCAGCTGTTTTTGTAATATCGGTTTTACTGGCATTTTTATCCCGTGGCGTAACTGCATTCAATGGAACAGACAATACATTTGAACGTGTTTGAGTCTGAATATCTGCACTGGCATTCATACCCGGTCTGAAGGGAAATCCGCCGGTTGATTTCATTAAATCACTGTAGCTGTCTGCCAGCAATCGGATGTGAACCTTGTAACTGGTCACTTCCGTATTCGCAGCAGCCCCGCCCAATGTTGTACTTGGATTGGCAATCTTATATACAAGTCCTTTAAACTTCCTTCCGGAATAGGCATCTACTTCTATTAATGCAGTATCACCCAGTTTCACTTTGGGGATATCATTTTCCCCAACATCTACCCGAACTTCAATGCTGCGCATATCAGCCACACGCATCATTTCAGTACCAATGTTGAAACTGTTACCTGCCACCCGCTCGCCCTTCTTCACGTTCATCAGACTGATGATTCCACTCATAGGAGAAACGATCACCGTGCGGGAAAGATCCTTGTCAGCGCGTTGCAATTGGGCCAATGCACTTTGAATAGATGCCTCACTGCTTTTAATTCCTTCCCGCGCTGCGTTGTAATTGGCAGCTGCTGTCAGTAAATTTTGTTCTGCCTGCTCATATTCCGCCCTAGAAATAACTTTCTCGGATAACAATTTTTTCTGACGTTCAAAAATAACCTTAAGGTTATCGACCTGTGCCTTTAATCCGGCAATGCTTGCCTGGGAATTGGCCAATTGGGCTCTGGATTGATTAACTCCTGCCATCACCTGGTCGCGCTGACTCAATAAAATATCGGCATAGATTCTGGCGAGAATCTGACCTTTCACTACACTGTCTCCCTCATTCACGGTTAGTTCAACTATTTCCCCACTTACGTCCGGACTAACCTTTACTTCTATTTCAGGATATACTTTACCACTGGCATTGACAGTTTCAATGATGGTGCGTAGTTCAGCTTTTTCAGCTGTTACTTTTGTTCCTTCTTCTTTGCCTATCCATCCTTTTTTCTTGGCAATGACGAGAGCTACGATTGCTATTATCAAAATTGCAATGATCCAGATGATTTTCTTTTTCATATCTTATTTTTTACCTCTAAGTAGTGTTGGTCTATAATTTAATTCCCTGTCCTTTATACAATTCAAGCAACTTCATGCGGAAAACGTAATCAAACTGATTGGAAAGAAGTTGCAACTTGGCGCGCAGGAGACTATTCTGATTGGTAATCAGATCGAGTGATCCCAGCAAACCTATCTCATATCTTTTCAAAGAAAAGTCATACGCTTTTTGTGCTGTTTCAACACTTTTCTTGCTGGCATTGTATCGTTGTAATGATGTAACAGCATTCGTATAGGCCAGATAAATATCTTGTTTCAATTTCAGGTCTGAAGCTTCTTTTTGTAACTCTGCTTGTTTTACATTGAATTGAGATCGTTTCACTGAAGTTCTGGCCTGATAATTGTTGAAAATGGGTATGCTGAGATTGAGCACCAGATTCTGACCCAGGTTGCGGTCAAGTTGTGTGCCCCATCCATTCCACATTTGTCCGAAAGAACGGGTAGATTGAATCGCCTTGAAATTCGGGTTTTGTACAAAATAATTGGTGCCACCTATTGCCACAATTGGATCGAAGCCGGTTACCGGATTATATCCGTTAAAAGTAAACCCACTTACATATTTCACTGCATTGGAAAAGTTGGTATTGATATTACCTCCGACGGTCAGGGTCGGATAAGCAAGTGCTTTTGAAACCAGCACATTTTTCTGTGCTGCCTGGAGCCGGAAGGCATTGGCTTTTTGCTGGGGTTGATTGGATAAACCAATTTGATAAACAAGTTCCGGCTGCAGGTCTGCAAAAGATTCCAGAGGAATCTTATCTACCGGTGGTGTAACCACATTGAAGGGTGTAGCAGGATCCAGGTTCAGCAATCCCTTCATGTTGAGCAGGTTTTGTTGTTCGGAAGCAAGGGCATTGAAATAATTGCTGCTATCGGCAGCCAGTTGAGCTTCAATTTCCGCCAAACTTAATTCGGGAATCACTCCTGCTTCCACCCGCTTGCGGGTGATATCTAACTGTGCCAAACTCTGGCTGATCTGTACTTTGGTGATATTGGTTTGTTCTCGGGCTGCCAGTATCTGGAGATAAAAAGTGGCAACATTCATCGAAATATCGTAAGCGGCTCTTTCTACATCCTGTAGGGCGGCTTTGGCATTGAAAATAGCTGCCTGCTCAGTATTTTTCAAACTACCATAGTTGTAAACTTGCATACCCACATTCACTCCGAAGTTCTGGAAAAGGAATTGGGTAGTAGCGAATGAGTTGGTAGTTGGGTCAATGGATCGTCCAAAACGCATACCTGTTCCGGTATTGGCAGATACGTTCGGCAGTAAATTATATTTAGCCTGATCTGCCTGCAATTGTGCTATGCGGGCACTGACATCTGCCTGTTTGATGGAGATATTGTTTGCAACGGCATAATCGATGCACTGTTTTAAATCCCAGAGCTCTGATGTCTGGGCCTTTACAAAGGTTACGGCCAATAGGCAACAACAAATGAATATCGGTCTCATACGACAAAGGTAACCGATTGGTTCCCACTGGCTAAAAAAACATCTACCAGCGGAAAGTTTGGCCCTACAATGTTCCCATATCTGTTATGAAAGGTTACAGGGGTCGGGTGAACGGCTAGCCACCCTGGTTATACACCCTCCTCCTTCCTCCGCCGGAAAATAAAATAGATAACCATGAAAGCTGCCAATACGGCTAATCCCAAGAGTGCAGTATTGGGGGTTTGTATAAATATGCTGACCCCCAGAAAACAGTAGGCAGCCATAAAAAGCAAGGGTAGTAAAGGAAATAACTTCATTTTAAAAATACCGGTTCCGTCTAGATGAGCAGTTCTTTTGCGCAGAATAAAAATGGTAGCGCTGGAAGCAACCATACCGAAGCAATCCAGGAACATGGTAAAATTGAGTATCTTCTCAAATGTCTGCGCGAAGAAAAGGATAACAATACAAATGGCAGCAAAAACAGTAAGTGATGCTACCAAAACTTCATTTTTGGATGACTTCTTGGAAAAAATTCCGGGTAGAACCCCTTCCTCACTCATGGCAAACATCACCCTGGGATTACTCATAAGTAATGCATTCACATAAGCCAGCACGCCGAAGAAAAGGAAGAAGGAAAATACATCTGCGCCTGTCTTACCAAAGATGGTCTGTATCAGCACATACGCAATTTCTTTTTCACCCTTCATTTGCTGAAATCCAACAATGTGATAATAGCTAAAATTGGCTAATAAATAGAGTGTTATGATGATGCCGATACCAATAAAAATACCACGAGGAATATTTCTGGCAGGCTCACTGACCTCGCTGCCAAAATTGATGGTTTGCTGGTAGCCGCCATAAGTAAAACAAACAGCAATCAAACTGGTACCAAGACTTTTCACCCACATGAGCCAATCAGACTCCCCCACTACTAAATTGTTTTCCACCACCAATGCAGCATTGGCGGGTGGATGCGGCAGGAACAATGCCAGTATGAGTACCGCGATCATACCTATTTTAATGATCATTAAAATATTTTGTGCCCTGGAACTAATGGTCAACCCACGCAGATTCACGAGATAAAAAAACAAGATGGCTGCACAGCTGATCAATGCCTTGTGCATATCAGTCCAGGCAACTCCCGGAATCAGGCGGGTAATATAGCCACTTCCAATCAGAGCAACAGCACTTAAACTGGCTGCATTGCTGATGAGAATGATACAATTCACCGCAAATGCTATACTTGGGTGGTAGGCATAGGAAAATATTTTATAATACCCCCCGGTAACAGGGTAACGACTGCCAATCTCAGCATAAGTGAGGGCGCCACACAAAGCAATGAATCCTCCTAATATCCAGGCAGTAAAATAAACAGCGGGTGTAATGGCATGGCTCGCACTGGTTGCTGCTGACCGAAAAATTCCCATCCCAATCACCAACCCCACTACAATCATGGTAAAGCTAAAAAGATTCAATTGCTGCTTGGAGGACATACTAAATGAGTTATGATGCAATAAATATAATATAGTTCCCCCAATGAGTGGACTGATTTGAATAAAAGTTTGCGGCAGATTCAAATCCGTGCAAACCTCAGACCAATTGTTCTTGCTACCTTTGAATTACAAACCACAACCCTTCTCCCCATGGATATTCGCTTCAATGAACTGCTGACCATTACCTTCACTTTATTTGCGGTAATTGATATCGTAGGTTCCATACCCCTATTGATAGCATTAAAAGAAAAATTGGGAGGCATTCGTTCCTGGCAAGCTACCCTTCTCTCAGGAGCGCTGATGATCGTTTTTCTTTGGGTAGGTGAACCCTTCTTAAAAATGGTAGGTCTTGATATTTACTCCTTTGCGGTAGGTGGATCGGTGGTGATATTTTTATTGGGACTTGAGATGGTGTTGGGACATGAAATTTTCAAGGGTGATCAGGACGCCAAATCCGGCACACTGGTTCCCATTGCCTTCCCTATCATAGCCGGAAGCGGAACCCTAACTACCATCATGTCTTTAAAAGCGAATTTCAATGAGATGTATATTCTTTCCGGTATCCTCATCAATCTAGTGGTTGTTTATATTGTTCTTCGTTCACTCAAAATGATTGAAAGATTTCTGGGGCCGGCAGGACTGATGGCGGTGAGGAAGTTTTTCGGTGTCATTCTGCTTGCAATTGCTGTAAAATTGTTCAGCAGCAACATCGCCAAGTTTGGAAAATAATACCGGGCAGCTAAGAAAAATAATACAGGATCCAGACAGTAACAGAACCAAGCAGACCTGCAAAAAGATGTACAGATTTTCCTGTTGCATCATCGGGACTATCTGTTAGTAGTTCACGCTGTTGCACTGTCGCGGGAATAAAAAGAAGAAAAGTTCCCAATGCCGCAGGCCATGCCACCCAAGCGGCTTTGATTCCCCAAAAAACAGACAAGCATCCTATCACCTGAATCAAAACAAACCATACCAGAGGTTTCCACCATCCAATTCCTACAGACAGAACGTCCAGCGCATCAACTGCAGGTGGTCCGCCCTTCTTAACATTGAGGCGACGGGAAATCAACCACTGCAACAATACACATCCTATAAATACCAACATAACCCGGTGCATGAAATTCAACTGAGCCCCAAATGTCTCGCGTAAAAACGGAAATGAATTGCTTGCCACCCCATATACAAGTTCGACTGCTATACTAAGTATAGGTGAAAGAATCAAAACGGGTACTGCAGATGCAGGATGAATCTTGCGGGAAATCACACCCCAAAAGAAAATGGCTACTATCCCTGGCTTCAAATAAGATGTATTTCTTGAAAGTTCCAGAAAAAAATTGCCACTGGAAGTGGGAGTGAAAGTAAAAAAGGCGAGCGCCGCAGCCAATGTAGTTAACAAAACAACCGACCATCTTCCCACACTTACCATTTGTTGGTCGCTGGCAGCTTTGTGTACATATTGCTGGTAAACATCTACCGTTATCAAAGTAGATGCAGCATTGAGCATGGAATAAATGCTGGAAAAAATAGCTGCTGTTAAGCCCGCCAAAATCCAACCATAGAGTCCGGCACCAGCGGGTACTACCTTAGTCATTAGCATCAGAAATGCATCATCGGGTTTTACTCCTTCGAGGTGCCAGGTATTCCGGAATAAATAAGCAGCAGCCACTCCCGCAGCGATCGAGAAAAATGGTATAGTGAGTTTCAACATGCCTGCCAACAATGCTCCTAGTTGTGCATCCCGATTGGTTCGGGCAGAAAGAACCCGCTGCACTTCAAATTGATTGGTCGTCCAGAAAAAACCCTGCAATACCAGCAAACCACTGAAAACACCTGTCCAGGGGAGATCGGGGTGATGGGAAGGCAAATACAATGTCATTTTGTTTTGACCTGTCAATCCTCTATCCAATTGAAGTAACCCTGATAGTCCGCCAATCTCTTCCCTGCTGAGTGTAAACCAACCAACTAGAATCAGGGAACTGACCATGAGTAATGAAATAATATTCTCTGTGATTACAAGAGCTGACATTCCACCCCAGACAATGAGGCAACAAGAAATGAAAGCAATTAAAACTATGCCCTGCAGATAACTAAAGTGGAACTGAGCTGTATTAAAGAGCAAACCCAGTTGTCGACTGCCGATGTATAGTCCCCCCACCAATAGAATCAGGATAATTCCAATGATGGATATACTATAGATAAGTCGGGCTGTTGCACCATATCGGTGGGCGAGGTAGGCAGACAAAGTAAAAACACCTCTTCGCCGATAAACAGGAATGAATACATAACAAAGCAAGAGAATCGCCGGAATGGCGAGTATCTCGTAGTGACTCTGTGCAAATCCAATGGAATAGCCAATACCCAACATGCCAATGATCTGTGAAAGACTAACATTAGCCCCATAAATGGAACCAGCCACTGACCACCAGCGAAGTGATCGGCCAGCCATAAAATATTCCTCCGCATTTTTTTTCTTTCTTCCTGCCCACATACCTGCGGTTACAAGCAGCAGGGTAAGTGCGCTGAATACCAACCAATCGAGAAGTCCCAATAATTGTAGCATGGCATTGAATTATTGCAGAGGTGCTGAAGTGAGGGGGGTAATGGGTTCTGTTGTTGGCTTTCTTCCCTGCAACACATTCAGCTGAGCCAATGGTAGATGCGGTAAGATATATTTTGCTACATAATCTGCTTCTTCTTTCAATGGGTACCCCGATAAAATAAAAGAACGGATACCCATATCCATATAACGCTGCAGCTTCGATAAAATCTGTTCGGGTGTTCCGACCAATGCTCCACCGCAGCCACTGCGTGCACGCCCGATTCCCATCCATAAATGGGGCTCTACAAAGTCATCTGCATCCGCTTTTTCAGTGCGCAAAGCATCTTGTCGGCGAACGCCTTCAGATTGTGCATCCTGCGCCCGGTTTTTCAAGTTGAGTTTTTCAGCATCAAATCTACTCATGATAAGTGCAGCATGCTCCCTTGCAGCAGTTTCTGTTTCTCTCACAATGATGTGAATGCGCAACCCAAAATCTATTTGTCTGCCCTGAACAGCAGCACGCTGACTCATGTCTTGCATCGTAGCAAAGATCTGTTCTTCTGTTTCAGGCCACATCAGAAAAACATCACAGTATCGGGCACAGAGATCACGCGAGCCGGGGGAAGTACCACCGAAATACAGCAATGGACCACCATTTTGCTGATAAGGTTTTACAGGGTCGGTTTTCAAATGAAAAGATGGATATACTTTTCCCTGATGATCGATCTCATCGCGGGTCCATGCCTGTTGCAAAATTTCAATCACTTCTGCACAGCGTTGATAACGCAAGTCCGGGTCTTCCTTACAGCCAGGTAAATCTGAATTGATGATGTTAATGGTCAATCGACCTTTGAGCAGATGATCTAGCGTTGCGATGTGTCTTGCCAGCATGGGTGGGTGTATTTCACCGGTACGGATAGCCAATAAAAGATTCATTTGTTCTGTTCGATGTGCCACTGCAGCTGCAAAAGGAATACCTTCTTGCCCTACCATATAAGAGGTGGGAAGGAGTATATTGCGGAAGCCATGCCGGTCAGCTTCCTCAGCAATCGAACTACAATGTTCATAATTGCTCCTGCGGGAAGGATCAAGTTCTCCGAGGAAAGCAGTATCACCCCCGCATAAATCGTCAAACCACGCCACTTCGGCTATTCTTTGAGGCGTGCGAATGGAAACGCTGGTATAAGTTGTCATAGCTAAAAATCAATGAAACAAATTAGCAAAATTTAGCTAAATGGATGATATTTGGGATGACAACCCTTTTCGGGGATGCTCGATTTATCAAACCTCAATCTATCAATATGAAAATGCGAATTCTCCCCACCGGTATTTTGGCTGCAGCATGTTGGCTGAGTGTAACCTTGTCGGGATGTATCAACATGTCGAATCAGGAAAAAGTTCCTGCCGAAACCATCACTGAACAGCTCATCGATTCCACGGCTAATTATGTTATCAAAGCAAGCTATCCAAAAGACGTGCAAGACAAAGAATCAGTGATTAAAAAATGGGTGGAACTAAAAGTCAGTGATAAAAAGTTCGAATGGAAAGATGTGAAGGAAGGAACAAATGTCTACATCATCAGCTTTACTACTGCGAAATCTGATTCCTCACAAACGGTCGGTTATGTGATGAATGAATATGAAAATACCGGTGGTGCTAGTGGTAATCAGAAAGTGACAAGCTTTAGCTTCAGAAACAACCAGTTGCTCGATATTCAGCAAATACTGAATTTTGCCAATAACAACGATATTCAACTCACCCGCTTACTGGCAGCGCAGGCAGCGAAGGATACGATGACTTTCAGTACCGATATGTACAATGAAAGCTTCGGATTAAATTTTTTGAAAGAAGACGGTGTAACATTGGATAAAGAAAAATGCAAGTGTGATGGATTTTTCTTTGGTTCCAATTTTCAGTGTTTTGTCATCAGAAATGAAGGCATTGGTTTTGTTTTTGGCAAGTATGTGGTTGGACCGGGCTCATCACAAACCCCTGAGATATTGCTCGATTGGAAAACGCTGGAACCCTATATGCAACCGGGATTCAGTAGGATACCCAAGAAATAACTTTTTTTAAGGTCATACCCTCCCCGATGAAACGAAAACAATTCATTCAGCATGGATTACTATTGGCGGGTGGTGTGTTCGGAGGCAAGCGTTTATTAGCAAAAGCCCCCGAGAAAGTATATGGCCACAACGAGAAGAAATACCAACTGAATACCACTTGGGGAAAGTTGGATGCCACTGCAAATCCTGTAAATGATTGCCATGAAATGGTGCAGGATAGCCGGGGAAGAATCTTACTGCTCACCAATGAAACCAAGAACAATATCCTTGCTTATGATAAGTCCGGAAAGCTACTCGGCTATTGGGGCACAGAATATCCAGGTGCCCACGGACTCACCCTGCAGCGCAATGGCAAGGAAGATTTTCTTTTCATCACAGATACCCAGTTGCATCAGGTATATAAAACAAGCATAGATGGGCGCAAATTAATCACGATTGACGCCCCTTTGGATGCAGGTATCTATAAAAAGAAAGAGGAGTTTGTTCCAACGGAAACTACGGTATTACCCAATGGAGAATTTTTTGTCGCGGATGGCTATGGCTTACAATATATTTTACACTATGATGCCAATGGTCGCTTACTGAATTATTTTGGCGGGCGGGGTCCGGAAGAAAAAAATCTCGATAATGCTCATGGCATAACGGTTGATATGCGAGCAGCAACCCCTACCCTATTGGTAACGGACAGAACACGTGCTTGTTTCAAAAGATTCACACTGGATGGAAAATTGCTGGAGAAGATCAATATTCCTGGCGCTGCAGTTTGCAGACCGGTTATACATGGCAAGTATCTCTATGCAGCGGTATTGCGCTCTCCCAATCTTGACAAGAATGATTCCGGATTTGTTACAATACTGAATGAAAAAAATCAGGTGGTATCAAATATTGGCGGTACGGAACCTGTATATGAGAACGGACAGCTCAGGCCGTTGGCACAGGCAGAGCCCATTTTTAAGCATCCCCATGATGTATGTGTGGATGAAGATGAGAATATATATGTGGCACAGTGGGCTTCCGGCAAAGTTTATCCCTACCAACTGAAAAGGGTGTGACTATTCACTTCTCCTTGTTGAATCTTGCTGTTATCTTTTCAAATACCGATAGATGGATGCAACAACAAAACCAACAATCAGATAAATAACAAATCGAATTAGTTTTCTATTCACTCTTTATCAGTTTAGATGGTATTGTTCTTTCAAAATGGCTTGCAGTTGAATACATTTACCTTGCAACCTTTTTGCCATGTTTATTTTTCGTAGAGTACCTCCTTTCACATATTGAAGACGCAAAATCAGCGTATTGATATCATGTTCAACTTTTGAAATCAATTGGGGGTTATTAACAGGTCGGACGATTTGATTGCTGTCATTCAGCATGAAGTAAAAAGTACGGGCATCAAATAAATTTTCTAATTGAATGGCTGCTTCTTCTGTTCTTGCCACATTTCTTTCTTGAAAATCTTCAAATTCTTTCCCGGCTTTATCGTACTCCATGATCCGCTTTGCCACATCATTTTTATCAATTAACCGAAGATTGCCGGCAAATTTTAATTGGTTGATGGTTCCATCACTCATTAAAAGACTGGATGTTCTTATTAATTGTCGCGCAAAATAGTATGCCTCATTTCCTTTATTATCATAGGTCTTATAGACAAATATCTCTAATAGAGAATTTATTCTCTGATAACTTCTCGATTCATTTTCAATAAAGGTAGACAGGGAAGTAGAATCCGCTAACAAATCTTGCTGGAGTTGAACGATGTATTTTTTTTCTCTCTGGTTTTCTATATAATGCTCTAATTGCAATTCCGCTAAAAATCCACAAAACACCGCCAGAAATAGCATGAAAAATTCCCAGAAATATTCTTTCCACTTCTTTTGGTGAGAGGCGGTATGTGAATGGTGATGTACTTCCATTATTTGAAATGTTTTACAAATTATATCGCTTCTCCAGGAATTGAATTAAGGTAGTTGCTTTATCTTTTTGTTGATTCATATAGTCTCGATTCGCCCTGAGAATCAGCATCATCCTTCCCAGTTGTCCAAAAAATAGTTGTTGCTGCAAAGGATCAACTCTAAGTGGCGGCACATCGAATCTGATTAAAGTTCTTGTATTCAAATCCATGTAAGATGTGTCAGCAAAAATCCAGGCTTTGAAGATGGGATACGCTTTTTCCCATACCTCATCATTTCCTTTTACCAAATAGTCATTGTGCCCAACTAATTTTTCTCTTATTTTATCATAGCTCAATATACTATCTGTTACGTCTTGCTTATTGACCAATCGCAAATTCCCGGAACTTTTGAGCTGAACAATGGTTGCATCATTTGGTCGAAAAATAGGCACAAAAGCCCCTTTGACAAATTTTTCATAAAAAATAGTGTCATACACATGTTTGGATAAATCTTTATCGGCCAATTGCAAAAGTGCAGTCCATGCTTCTTGCTTAACTTGATTTCGCTCAAGTACTTTGGTTATATCCGCTGTATCAGATCTAAGATTTTGAATAAGTCCGGAGATGTATTCTTTTTCCCTGTGTCTTTCTATATATGTCTCCCGGACATTTTCGGCCAAAAAACCCAGAAACACAGCCAGAAAAAGCATCAGGAACTCTAAAAAATATTCTTTCCAATTCTTTTTATGTGCCAAATGATGGGGATGATGTACTTCCATTTAAAATAAATTAATCAAAAAAAAGGGGGTAGCCAAATATAAGACGAAATGTAGCATCTCCTATTTCTCACCTTTACATATTTTTGAAAAGACCCCATGCTATATTTTGGGCTACATATCCTGTGGCTTACAATGAAGAAAACTAAAAATGTACCTTTACAACTAGATATTTCTAACACATTCACTCTTCAAACAATAGATTGATAGAACTCACCCATACTATGGCAAAAACAATACTTTTTCAAAATTGCACTTTGGTCAACGAGGGCAAGTCTTTTGTAGCAGATGTGCTGATAGACAATGGCATCATCCAAAAAATCGGAACGCTTACCAATGAATCGGCTGATAGCATCATAGACGGCAAGGGGAAATTTTTGCTTCCAGGCGTTATTGATGGGCAAGTACATTTTCGTGATCCCGGACTAACCCACAAGGCGGATCTCTATTCCGAAAGCAAGGCAGCAGTGGCAGGGGGAGTAACATCCTTCATCGATATGCCCAATACCCGACCCAATGTATTGTCTATGGATATTTTGGAAGACAAATACCGATTGGCAGGCGAGAAGTCGCTGGCTAATTTTGGTTTCTTCCTTGGCGTGAATGATGACAATATTGATGAAGTGATTCAGTTGGATACTACCGGATTGCTGGCTGTTTCAGATGACGGACTCTATTTTACCAAAAAAGGAAACTTACTGGCCGACAATCCTGCTACACTCGAAAAGCTATTTGCTCATTGCAAATCGATCATTGCCATTCATTCAGAGATTGAGCAACTCATAGAAGCCAACGAGGAATTGTACCGCGATAAATGGGGCGAGAACATACCTGCCTGGTGCCACCCCCTGATCAGAAGCGAGCAGGCCTGCTATGAAGCCACAGAAAGAGCAATCCGGCTGGCAAAACAGTATGGAGCAAGGCTGCACATCCTTCACTTAACAACAGAAGCCGAAACACATTTGTTCCGGAATGATATTCCCTTGCAAGAAAAAAAGATCACCACAGAAGTATCTGTACACCATCTCTGGTTTTCTGACAAGGATTATGATCGACTGGGCATGCTGATCAAATGGAATCCGGCCATCAAGACCCAGAAAGACAAAGATGGGCTGCTACAAGCACTAATAGATGATCGCATCGATCTGATCACCACCGATCATGCTCCGCATACCCTGGAAGAAAAATTGCAGCCCTATTTTCAGTCTATGTCGGGCGCACCCATGGTACAACACTCATTGAATGTGATGCTGGAGTTCTACAAACAAGGAAAAATTTCTTTGGAAAAAATCGTAGAGAAGATGTGCCACAATCCTGCGATTCTATATCATATTGAGAAAAGAGGATTTATCCGCGAGGGATACTATGCTGATCTGGTGCTGGTAAACATGCAAGCCGACTGGACAGTAAGCAAGGAAAACATCTTGTACAAATGTGGCTGGTCACCTCTGGAAGGAACGAATTTTTCTACACAAGTGACCCACACCCTGGTCAACGGACATTTGGTTTATGAGGAGGGTGTATTTCACGAAGAGCAAAGAGGAATGCCGTTGAAAGTGAATGGGTAATCTTAATGCTTTATTTGGACTATGACAATTTGTTTGTTCATTTTCATTTTTGCAATGAATATGTTTTTTATTTGTATCAGACCTTTGAAGAAGTAATTCTGCAGACAATAACAGAAGACAAAGCGGGTATGTTGGTAAACAAAAATAGTCAAGCCAGAATTGATAGAATATGGTATCATTTAATTTATAAACGAATCTGGAATCTTGATCTAAATAAACTCTTTGTTCAGCACCACTTGCTAAAAAACCTACTTTCATCGTGCTGATTGAACCATGAATCTTGTTCATTGATCCAGCAAATTAACTTCGCTGTTTCTTGCTCTTTGGTGAACTCTTGCTCCTGAGCATTTCTACTTGTTTTCTTGCTTTGTCTAAGGTAGTTGGCCGCTGCTTGGATAGTATTTTTCCCTGTATTATTGCCAAGTCCTGAAATGATGTTTTGGAGTTCATATCTGGTATGCATTTTGGTAAAGTTAATTAAAAGACAATCAATGTGATGATTTCACGCTGATGTGATGTTTATCAGTGCATTATACAATAGAAAGGTTATTAACTGATAGGTATTTATACCTCATTTTCTACACTTACATAGTGCAAACGATCATAACCCTAGCGTAATATGAAGCCAGTTAACAAATTTGTACCTGAGCATCTCTTGCATTAGATCGTATTGAGTTAGAATGTGGGTTTGAATCTATGCGTGTGCGCCTCTGGAGCACGTGGAGATTTTCACACCCACACCGGCTTTATCACGCTGGCTTTATGACCTTATGCTAAAAGAGTGTGAGTTTGAGAGCCTGTGCGCCTCTGGAGCATGAGTGTGGAGATTTTCACACTCCCCCACCCACACACACTCGCGCTGGTTTGATTCCAGAGTGGGTGTGTAGTTTGAGTGTGGTAAGTTTATACCTCATACCATTTTTCTCACACTCAATCCCACACTCACACTAGCTTTATCACTCCGGCTTTACGACGTTATGCTATAAGATTGTGAGTTTGAGAGCCTGTGCGCCTCTGGAGCATGAGTGTGGAGATTTTCACACCCACACCCACACCCACTCTGGCTTTATGTGGCCTCGTACTGACGTTGTGCTAAAAGAGTGTGAGTTTGAGAGCTTGTGCGCCTCTGGAGCATGAGTGTGGAGATTTTCACACCCACACCCCACACACACTCTGGCTTTATGTGGCCTCGTACTGACGTTGTGCTAAAAGAGTGTGAGTTTGAGAGCTTGTGCGCCTCTGGAGCATGAGTGTGGAGATTTTCACACCCACACCCACACCCACTCTGGCTTTATGTGGCCTCGCCAGGAATCCCTGCCTGCCGGCAGGCAGGGAACCAAGAATCTGGAGCTTCGGAAAAAAAATTTTTAGGTGGTGGCCTCGCCAGAAATCCCTGCCTGCCGACATGCAGGGAACCAAGGATCTGGAGCTTCGGAAAAAAAGAAATTTTTTAGGTGGTGGCCTCGCCAGGAATCCCTGCCTGCCGGCAGGCAGGGAACCAAGGATCTGGAGCTTCGAAAAAAAAATTTTTTAGGTGGTGGCCTCGCCAGAAATCCCTGCCTGCCGACAGGCAGGGAACCAAGAATCTGGAGCTTCGAAAAAAAAATTTTTTAGGTGGTG
>JADBXP010000019.1 GCA_020403455.1 Chitinophagaceae bacterium | reverse complement strand
TCCAACCTTTAGCGTTGGAGGACCCTGCGGCATGAAAGAGAATTAAACTTATCACTGTATATCTTTGATAATAATGATCTGCTTTCAAGCCGCAAAGTCCTCCTCCTGCGTCGGAGAGACTTTTCGGAGGAGAAAAAGCCAGTGTGAGAGTGAGAGCTAGTTTGAGGATATTTTTCTCCTTCACACTCAAACCCGCAGTCACGCTGGCCCCCTGTGCGGGAGGTGGTACCAATCACCAATAAATTGAAATAAGAGGCTGAAAAAAGCATTATTATTTCAGTTTTTATCTATTTTCTAAAATATGTATGCCTTTTATTACTTTTTATTTCATAATTTTAATAAATAATGAAATAGAAATTTAAAACATCTCCCTTATTTTAATCTAGGAGGACAATATGAAGAACAAGCCATCAAGAAGCGGTCATTACGAAACTTTCGGCGAGCACGACCATTTTGTGCCAAGTTCTTTACCCCCTGTTCCAGGTATCGAATTAGACAAGGAACTATTAGAGTTATATGGCGAAGCCATGCAGAGCTTGGGCAAGTTTGCCGAAGCCCAGAGACGCATACCCAGCAAGAGGCAGTTCCTTGATGTGTATGTTGCAAAGGAAGCCGTTTATACCAGCCGGATAGAGAACATTAACACAACGCTTACGCAGATTCTAGAATACAATCCAAAGCAAAAAGCCGAGAACAAGGATGTGCAAGAAGTGTTGAACTATATGAATGCCCTCCAACATGGCATTCACCTAATGCGTGATAAAAGCCTGCCAATTTCATCAAGGCTTATCAGGGAATGCCATGCAAAGCTTTTATCGGGTGTTCGTGGAGAAAGCAAAAGCCCGGGGCAATACAGGAAAGTGCCTGTATTTGTTGGCAGCCTAGTTCCACCGCCTGCCCATTATGTGGAAAACCTGATTGCCGAATTGGAAAAGTTTATTCATGAGGACACTGCAATACTGCCTCTTATGAAAACAGGTCTTGCCCATGTGCAATTTGAAACCATACACCCATTTTTGGACGGCAATGGCCGTATCGGAAGATTGCTTCTGGTATTAATGCTGCTTGATTACGGCATTATCAATGAGCCAGTACTTTATCCATCTTTCTACTTCATGAAATACCGTAGCGAATATTACGAGAGGCTGGAAGCAGTAAGAACAAAATCCGATTATGAAGGCTGGATAAAATTTTATTTGCGGGGTGTAAGAGCCTCTGCAGAAGATATTGTAAAAAGGGCTTGGGCAATTGATACATTGCTAGAAGACTGCACACTCAAAATTGAAACTGCGCCATTACGCAGCCATGCAAATGCCAACATTGTACTAGAGCAGCTTTGCCATACGCCAGTGATAACAATAAACGATGTGGTTGAATTAATTGGCAGTGCCTACAACACGGCACATAAGCTAATCACTTTACTCGTAAACCTTGGGGTATTGGAGCAGGACAAAGATATACAACGAAACAAAACCTACACATTCAGGAAATACCTCGATATTCTGGAAAAGGAATTCTCAGGATAGATAGCGTTGTTATTTTTCTTTTTATGGAATGAAAATGTTTTAACCTAGAAATTCTATAATTGCTTTTGTTGATACATACTCAGGAGTGATTTTGGTTTGCATAATATATCTTTTGGCAAAAGGCTAACCTCATTCATAAGTTTACAATATATAATAAGTAGGGGTAAGCTTTCGAATCATTGAAAATAGTTTATAAAAAGCATATGTAATTCTCCTACGTTTTGTGATTGATTGACTGATAAGCCAACTAATTAATGGGCCTATCGATTAATTTTTTTTTGAAACAATTCATTTTTTAGAAAATTACAGTGCCCTTTGATGGGAGACGTTCTGACGAAATCATAGCCGATTTGAAATCTCTCCAAAAAGGGTAATACTTTTAGGTCAATGGTAAATAATTATACTTTCATTAATAACCTGGCAAGTATTTTTGCAAATGAAGTCGGGGGAATTATTTGGATAGATTTTTTACATTTATTTAAGAACCCTTAAGGGGAGTTGCCTCTCACAAAGGAAGAACAAAATGCTCGTTCTCAATGCCGTAAGGTGTAAAATTATCATCAGGGCTTTTGCGAACATTATTCGAAATTCAAAGTACGTTGACACTGTGACCTTCTCCCAAAAAATCAGACAGTGTATAACTTAAAAATCTGGGCAATTTTTAATAATTTAAAACTAGAAAATTGCACATGAAAAAGTCAAAATTCACCGAGCAGCAAATTGCTTTTGCACTCAAACAAGCTGAGACAGGAACTTCTGTCGCGGAGGTAACTAGGAAGCTTGGTATTTCAGAAGTCACCTTTTACAATTGGAAGAAAAAGTTTGGTGGGTTAGGCACTTCTGAGATACGTCGTTTGAGGCAGCTCGAAGATGAAAATGCTCGTTTAAAACAGATTGTTGCAGATCTTACTTTGGATAAGCAGATGCTGCAGGATGTTTTAAAATAAAATGTCTGAAGATCAGCCAATTGAAGGTGTTGGTACAAAAACTCAAAGACCAGTACAAAGTGTCCACTCAAAAAGCTTGTCAAGCTATGATGCTCAACCGGGCCGCGTGGTATTACAAATCCACCAAGCGTTCTGATAAGGCAGTTAGAAGCCGTATTGTGGAGATTGCTAATACCAGGATCCGTTATGGAGTTAATCGCATTCATGTTCTTTTAAGACGTGAAGGCTGGAAAGACAACAAAAAGCGTGTACATCGGATTTACAAAGAAGAAGGACTCAATCTTCGTAGTAAAAGGCCTCGCAGAAGCAAAGTGGCTGCACACCGGATGGAACGCCCCAAACAGGTAAACCTACATCAGTGTTGGTCAATGGATTTTGTGGCTGACCAGCTGTTCAATGGTCGGAAGTTCAGGGTGTTGACTTTAGTCGATAATTTTAGTCGCCAGTGTCTTGCAACTCGTGTCGGCCAATCAATCAAAGGAATTGATGTTGTAAGGATCATGAATGATGTAAAACAATATCATGGAATAACTCCTGAGCGTATACAAGTAGACAATGGATCAGAATTTATCAGTAAGAATTTTGATAAGTGGGCAAATGAAAATAATGTTACCTTAGACTTCTCAAGACCTGGAAAACCAACGGACAATCCATATATTGAATCGTTCAATGGCAGTTTTAGAGATGAGTGTTTAAACGTAAATTGGTTCATGTCTCTTGAAGATGCAGAAGATAAAATTGAGGATTGGAGGCATGAATACAATCACTTCAGACCACATAGTTCTTTAAACAATCTGACACCCATGGAATACATAGAGATATGTCAATCAACAAGCCCGGAAACTTAAATTATGCGTGTCTGAAAAATGGGATAGGGTCAATGATAAATTATTCTACTTTTATGGTGTACTAAAAATGGGGAGCCTACAACACCATGAAGGCTGTAGCCTAATTTATTTTTTTTTAAGATAGAATGCGAGTAAGAAAACTTATTTTCTTAGCCAATGCAGTTATCAGGGATGCCAAAACCGGTAAAGCTTACGCATAAACAATAAAGCCCGGCAGTGCCGGGCTTTATTTTAGCTTTTTATCTGTAGTGACAGCATATTACTATGATTATTTGCTTAGTAACGGATACTCATAGTTGCCAAGTTCTACAGGAACAATTAGTATTTTAAAGTCTTTTGATTGTTTATCAAAAACCTGCTCTCGTAAATAATAGGCGGATTGTTCACACAATAGATCTATAGCTTTGTAAACAGCAAATTCAAATTGCAAATTATATTTTCCTTTCAAGTTGCTTGTAGTGCAAAACTTCAGTGGTAATCTTTTGCTATACTTATGTAAGGTCTTTACATCATAATCTTTTGAGACATTTCTCACAGAGTTTTTGCTTTTAAATAAATCATTGTATGATAACTTAATTTTTTGGGTTGTACTTGGTGGAAGTTTAAAAAAATTATACACAATCTGATGATTACCTATGATTGGTTCATCTGTTATAACATCAGAGTATTTCGTAAACACATAAGGGACTAAAGGCAAGAATGATACTTTGTATAACTTATCTTTTGAGTTAATTCGATGCAGATACTTCGAACCTAAAAATGATGGCTCTATATAACTATTAAAAACATACAAAGTGTCTTTAGTTGTATTGATGATGGTAATTACAAAGCCTGTTGCATCCAGACTATAGTTAGTGTATAAACTATCAGGATAAACTTTAGTCATCTCCTGTATTTCATCACCTTCTTTACATGCACAATATTCAGTCCTACTAGTTTGAGCAAAAGCAAAAGAAGTAGTTATGCATAATAGCAAATTGCAAGCAAACATCTTTAAATTATACATAGCACATGAAGTTGATTTATTAATCTCTCTTATCTCCCAATGAACCCGAACCTTTAATAACAGTTTTGTTATGGGTTTCATCGTACTTTCTTGGTGTCAATGGACTAGGCGTAAATGTTCCATCAGCATTCTTTGTCTTATTGATTGCCCTGGTAGCATTATCAAAGTCTAATACCCTATCCTGCCGCTTTCCACCATTAATAATATGTCCTATTCCATGCAGCGTTAAATTTCCAGGTGAAGTTGTCACACTATTATTGATATTAATGTTAGGCGGGTCAGTCGGTCTTGGAAGAGTACCGTTTCTTTTATGATTATAATATCCATCAGTAACTTCATAAACACCTGTAAGAGTTGTTGCAGCTTTGGGGTCAATGATTATATAATTCTTAGTAAGAGTAGGATTTTCTTTTGCTACAAGGGTTCCCTCGCCACCAGATTTACTCGGGTCAATTGTAATTGAATTACCCTCTTTATCCTTAAATGTATAGCTGCTTTCATAGATAAGATTGGTTATTGTTGATTCACCCATAACACCATTCATCTGATTGAATACAGCCAACTCTTCCTTACTAAAGGATTTTGTGTCCCCATTATAAATAAGATTGCCGGACGCATTGTAACTAAAATTCTTTGAGTTTGCACCAAAGACACTTTCAAGAGCTTGCCCAAATTGTCCTCTATATTGTTCAGCCACATTTATGCTATCGCCATTTACATCAATGAACATTATTGGATTGTTTGCAGCATAGCTGTAAGGACTGCCCGCATAATATTTTTCTGCATACCTGTCTTGTGTAAAGAACCTACCAATCTGCCCATCATACATCCTCGCCCCATAATCATACAACTCCAACCCACTACCATCACTAAACTCTTTATTCTGTAATTCTTTGCCGTTGTATTTGAATTTATTCTCGGTTTTACCGGCACCTTTTGCGGAGATGCCTGCCATCGTCAACCCAAACGGATAATAATGCGACTCTTCGAGAAGAGGCCCTCTCACATGCGTAACCTGTAAATTATCAAAGAACACATCAACCGGACTCTCATTGCTCGTGTACACATAAAGATACCCATTTTGTGAAATCGGCAAACCGGTTTTTACAAAGGTTTTAAACTCCACGTCGGAACCCACAGGCTCAAAACCGGTGGAGGTGTTTACGATTTTAAACTGCTCATCCAACAATACCCAATTGAGGAATGCCTTTGGTCGAGTGCTGCCAGTGGATTGATCGGTTTGGCGTTGTAAGAGGTCGGTAATGCCCGGCCCTAGCACACTCGAACTCTGCCCCTGCTGCAATCCAAACTTGCCACCCGTTACCCCCTGTATACTGGTTGCCAAAGCTGCCAGTAATTCATTGAACGGATTGGATGGCATACCGGCACTAGCACCATTAAATCGGTAATAGGCATTGGCACGGATATTCATCTGGTCGCCGGAAGAAAGCCAGAGTGAGTGTGAGATTGAGGTTGATTACGGGTATAAATTAATCTTATTCCTTTTAAAGTCATCCTAAGGCGTAAGTTATCTTCCAGGATGGAATTTTTTATTGATGATTACTTTTATGCATTGCCGGATGATTATGTGGAAAAAGAAATATTTTATAAATCGAAGATGAGTTTAACTCCGAAGCGCAAAGTCGCCTCCTACGTCGGAAGACTTTGCGAGGAAGGAAGTTTGAGTGTGGGTTTGAGCTTGTGCGCCCTCTGGAGCATGTGAAGAAAAGGCCAAAGTGAAGCGTTCCTACTCAAACCCACAAAAAAAAGAGTGAGTTTGAGTTTGAGTGTAAGGATAATTTTCTCCTTCACACTCAAACCCACACTCACGCTGGCCTTTCCTCCACACTACTTCGTAGTGTTTGGGCGTTTTAGCTTGCTTATCTAAGTGGATTATCTCCGATGATCCAGAGACTTCTACGAGGGGCTTACCCAAAGGCCCCACGGCTTCGCCGTGACGGGCTTTTATTTGGCTGCTCGGGCAAGCAAGCTTGCCCCGCGCCAAATAAAAAAGCCCTCAACACTGCGTGTTGGGGCCTTTGTGCCCAGAACTGGATTCGAACCAGCACACCCGTGAAGGCGCTGCGACCTGAACACAGTGCGTCTACCAATTTCGCCATCTGGGCCCAACTATCAGAAAAGTTGCCTTAACTAACAGGGGTGCAAATATACGATAAAAGCAATTTTTAACCAAGTTTTTCACTACACCGCAAGCAAACTGCAGCCCCGCAAATCGGCATCGTCCTGCCTGCCCCATACCTCAAAACTGCCATCCCCATACACACACCCCACATCCTCCGTAGCTATGAATGAACAACTATAGCAATTCGCTAAATCCACCACCTGCAAAACACCCTCCCCCTCCTTCATCACCGCCAAAGGATCCCGCTCATCCCGCACCAACACCCGCATCCAGGGCGGACAAACAAACCTTCCCCCACCCTTCGAATATGCCTGACTCAACAACTCCGTCATCCCATACTCTGAATGTACTTCCCCCAAACCAAAAGCCAACTTCAACCGATCATGCACCTCAGACCTGGTCAACTCTTCCCTCCTCCCCTTCATCCCCCCAGTCTCCATCACCACCGTATGACGCAACTCCATTGGATGCCGCTCAGCAAAATCCAATAAAGCATAAGTAACCCCTATCAGCAAAGTCTTTTGTCCTTCTGCCTCTAACTTGTCCAGCCTTCCCGCCAACTCCTCCCAATCCTGCAGAAAAAAGCCACCGAGCACATGACCACTCTGCTGCAACAAACCCTGCACCATATTCACCAGCGATGAATCTCCACGCTCCAAATAAGATGGCAACAACCCCAGAATACACCAATCAGCAGGCTCTCCATACATCCTGCGAAAACCACGACTGTAACTCTCTCTATACATTCCAACATCCTTCACATGATGGAAACTCCCCGTCGTTCCCGTAGTTCCGCTACTGCGAAAAATAACCTCCGACTCAAACTCCGTCGTCACTACCCGATCGGACTTATAAAAAGATACAGGCAGCGCCGGAATATCCTCCACGTATCTTACCGATGCAGGAGTTCGTCCCAACCGATCACACCAGATTCGATACAATCCATTGTTCTCATACTGGAACTGAAAGGTTGTCAATGCGATTTCCTCCAAATTTTGCGGCCCAACCGAGAAAATATTGTTAACATCTATCATACACAGCACCGGGTATTGTCCGGTTTTAACTAAATTTGAAATATGAAGCTTCAGGGAACAAAATTACTTATTATTACCGGCCTACTGCTATTCATTGTCATGGGATGTGATAAAACAACCTTCACTACCAAACCTCAAATAAGCTTCAAAAATATCAGCAACACCACCCTCAGTACCACCAATCCGGTTCTGTTTTTTGAAATTCGCTTCACCGACAAAGAAGGTGATGTTCAAGATACACTCTGGGTACAGAAAATTTCGAAGGTTTGTCCCAACTCACCCGGAGTTCAATTCATCTCTAAAAACAAAGTACCGGACTTCACCTCAGTTCCTAATCAGGAAGGCGTATTGGAAATCGGATTTGCCTACAATGCCAACATCGGGAACTACCCGGTTATCTCAGGATGTGGTAATAGAAATGATACAGCCACTTTCAAATTCTGGCTGCGGGATAAAGCTAAAAATATAAGTGATACCCTCGTATCACCACCCATCATCCTCCTGAGATAATGAGCTCCTCCGGCTTCACCCGCCTGTTGTTTTATAGCAACCTCTTCTATGCTTTTTGCCTTTTCACCTTGCTCCTGCAAACATCCATCGTTCTAGATCTTCCCCCACAACCACAACTCTTCCTCATTCTCTGCATTGCTACTCTCCTTTTCTATACCCATGCTTACCTGAGTTCAGCACCCACAGCCACCCCAACCGATGATCGGATCATTTGGTACCGGAAAAATCGTCGCTTCTTGATCAGCAGCCAACTTATCCTTTCCGGTGTTCTGCTCTTCCTCAGTCTTCCTTTCCTCCTGCCTCTTGCAGGCCGCCTGTTTACTCTTCCACCAAGCTCCAACTGGCCCGCCTGGCTATTTCCCTTACTCGCTCTCCTTTATTACGGTGGCATTCAACCCGGTCATTCACGTATGAACCTTCGGCAATATGGCTGGATCAAACCCATTATCATCGCATTGGTATGGAGCGGATGCTCAGTGCTCATTCCCTTCTGGTGGAGTCAACCTCCAACAACCCCTTTCATCCCTTCGCCATCTGTCCTGCTCTTGTTCACACAGCAAACCTTATTCTTCACAGCCATCGGTATGCTGTTCGACATCAAAGACTTCGATGCAGATCACAACCAGCAACTAAAAACATGGGCCATCCGCATTGGCATGGAAAATCTGCTGGTTCGACTGATAATTCCCATCAGCATCACCGGTTCTGTTTTGGAAATCCTTCCTTCCCTGCAAACAGGTTATCCACCGGCAGCTGCCTTACTGAACTGTATTCCATGGGTTTTACTGATATTTGCATGCCGATCGCTGAACCGGAATACGCCCGTACTTTTCTATCTGTGGCTGATAGACGGACTACTACCGGTGAAAGCATTGTTTGGCATTTCCGCTCACCTTTTAACCCACTGATCGCATGTCTAAGAAAACTGCCGGAAAAAAGAAAGAAAAGTCGCTGCTGACAGAGCAGTCCATGAACTTCCTCAAAAATTACATCAATACCCCTTCTCCCGTTGGCTTCGAAAGTGGAGGACAAAAAGTATGGATGGAATATGTGAAGCCCTACATCGATACCTTCATTACCGATCCCTACGGTACTGCTGTGGGCGTGATCAATCCGTCTGCCCCCTTCAAAATAGTGCTGGAAGCCCATGCCGATGAAATCTCCTGGTTCGTGAATTACATCAATGACCAGGGATTGATTTACCTGAAACGCAATGGTGGTGTTGACCATCAGGTGGCTCCCGCCAAACGCGTGTGGATACACGGAAAAAAAGGCCCGGTTAAAGCTGTTTTCGGCTGGCCCGCAATACATACCCGCCTTTCTCAACCAGACCAAAAAGAAGCACAACCGCGGGTAGATAACCTTTGCCTTGATTGCGGTGCCCGCAGTAAAAAAGAGGTAGAATCATTGGGAATACACATCGGTGCGGTGGTTACCTATGAAGAAGGTTTCGATGAACTGGCCTATGATTTTTTCATCGGCCGTGCCTTCGATAACCGCATCGGTGGCTTCATGATCGCTGAGGTGGCCCGCCTACTGAAAGAAAATAAAAAGAAATTGCCCTACGGTCTTTATGTAGTCAATGCTGTTCAGGAAGAAATTGGCTTACGTGGCGCAGAAATGATCGCGCGCCGAATTCAACCCAATATTGCTATCATCACCGATGTAACACACGATACCAATACCCCCATGATCAGCAAAATCGTGGAAGGTGATATTCATTGTGGCAAAGGACCTTCCCTTGCCTATGCACCTGCGATTCATAATAAATTGTTGCAGGTAGTGGAAACAGTGGCCGAACAAAAGAAGATTCCGGTTCAATTCCGCACCCTGAGCAGAAGTACAGGCACCGACACCGATAGCTTTGCCTATGCCAATGATGGATGTCCTTCCGTTCTCATTTCCATCCCATTGCGCTACATGCATACCACCGTTGAAATGCTGCACAAGAAAGATGTAGAAGACACCATCCGACTCATGTATGAGACCCTGCTGACATTGACGCCTCAAACCAACCTGAGCTATTTCAAATAATGGAGAGCAGTTCACATTCTACTTCTGCACCTGTTATTAGGATTGCATTGCTCGACCTGTACGAGGGCGTACCCAATGAGGGTATGCGCTGCTTGAGAAGCTTGATTCAGGAATGGGGACAAGCACAGGAATGCTTCGTTGAATTACATGAGTTTGAAGTAAGACAACAGGAGCAACTGCCTGACACTTCCTATGATGTCTATATTTCGAGCGGCGGACCGGGTTCTCCGTTGGAATCAGCAGGCAGTTCCTGGGAGAACAAATATTTTGATTGGATAAAAAACATCGACTCCTATAATCGTTCAGGTAAGGGTACACCCAAACATATCCTCTTTATCTGTCACAGTTTTCAGTTGGCCTGTCGCTATTTTGGTATCGGTGAAGTATGCCCCAGAAAATCCACTGCCTTTGGTATCTTTCCCATCCACCTCCTGGAAGAAGGTCACCATGAACCTGTGTTCGAGGGCTTGAAAGATCCTTTTTACAGTGTGGACAGCCGCGATTTTCAAGTCATCCAACCCAAACACGCACGCATGCGGGAATTGGGGGCACATATCCTTGCTATTGAAAAAAATCGTCCCCATGTTCCGTATGAACGGGCGATGATGGCCGTGCGTTTCAATCCCTATTTCATCGGCACCCAGTTCCACCCGGAAGCAGATGCTGAAGGTATGCAAATGTATCTGCAGCGGGCAGACAAAAAAGCCACCATCATTGAAAACCACGGTGAAGCGAAATGGACCAGCATGGTGGAACATCTACAAGACCCTGATAAAATTCTGTGGACCTATACGCATGTGTTGCCTAATTTCCTGAACCACGCAACAGAGGCAGTACCTGCCATTTCTTTGTGATAAGTTTTTGGCATTAATGCAGTAATTTTCCTGTACAATGCATTTTTCATGATACCTGAATTGCGCCAAACATTCAATGCCTCTTTCAGTGAAGCAACTTACCAACGTTACCTGCAGGAATTACAGGCACCCTATCCTGGGGCACTCGATTTTCGGGTAGCAGAAACGCCGGTATTTATTCCTGCCTACTTCCGCGATAAAATGCTTTCAGCCTGTGAGCACATCATTGATGTGATTGTTGCTCCGGAATTCTTGCAGCAAAGTGAAGCTGCTATTCCGGCTGCTTACCGGGTGCCCGGTGATGAAAAACATCCACAATGCCTGGTATTCGATTTTGGTATCTGTGAAAATGCATCGGGAGAATATGAACCACAGCTTATTGAAATGCAGGGTTTCCCCAGTCTCTTTGGTTATCAACTTTGGCACGAGGAAGTTACCCGCCGTAACTTTTCCATTCCTGAGCATTGCAGCAGCTATCTGAATGGATATACTCCGGAAAGCTACAACGCATTTTTACGGGAAATGATACTCGGAAAGCACGAACCTGAATCGGTTATACTGTTGGAGATATTCCCCCACCAACAAAAAACCCGCATTGATTTTTATTGCACTACTCAATATACCGGCATTTCAATTGTATGCTTGACAGAGTTAGAGCGGGAAGGGAAGCAATTGTACTACCGAAAAGAAGGCAAGCGCATACGGGTGGAACGCATTTACAACCGCATCATATTTGATGAACTGCAACAACAACCGGAGGAAATCAGAGCCAAAGGTCAGCTGTTGATGGAAGAGTTAGACGTAGAATGGGTACCACACCCCAATTGGTTTTACCGCATCAGCAAACACACCCTGCCCTACCTGCACCATCCTTATGTTCCTGTTACCCACTTTCTCTCTGATATAAAAGAGATACCGCAAGATCTGAACAACTATGTGCTGAAACCTCTGTTTTCATTTGCAGGTCAGGGAGTAATCATTGATTTACATTTGGAGGATTTGAAAAAAATCGAAGACCCGGAAAATTGGATCCTTCAGCGCAAAGTGAAATATGCCGATGTGATTACTACACCCGACGGACCGGCGAAAGCTGAAATACGTTTATTCTATTTTTGGAAAGAAGGAACAGCACGTCCCGTTGCAGTGAACAACCTGGCCCGTTTGAGTAAGGGAAAAATGATTGGCGTTCGATACAACAAAGACAAAACCTGGGTGGGTGGAAGTTTGGCTTATTTTTTTGAATAACAGCTCATTAGATCGAGAGCTTATAGACATCTTAATTTCTTTTGCAGCTTATGAATGAGGGTAATGAACTGATTCAAAGAGTAATTCTAGGAAATAAAGTACTTTTGCTCTCTACAATATGAATCTTATTTCACAACATCAAGCAACACTCCGGGAACTTTGTACTAGATACAAAGTTAAATCGCTCTACGCTTTCGGATCTGTGCTTTCGAATAATTTCAATCAAAATAGTGATATAGATTTAATAGTCCATTTTAAAGATATGCCGGTAAAAGAATATGCTGATAACTATTTCGATTTCAAATATTCATTACAAAATATTTTCAATCGTCCTGTAGATCTTTTGGAAGAACAAGCTATAAAAAATCCTTTCTTTAAGAATGTTGTAAACCAAAACAAGCAACTGGTTTATGGATGCTGATGCAATAATGATTCCTATTCACCACATTTATTTCTTACCCTGACCTTTTATCTTCCTCAAAAACAACCATTCCGTACTCAGTAGCCAGCTTTGCTGCGCCATTCGCTTCATATCTCCTGCCAGCTGAAATCGATACCCCAAGTTCAGCTTGAACTGACTTTTAAAAATCAATTGCAATGCCGGCGCCATGTCCAAAAAGCCTCTCCTGGAACTGATACCCTCTTGTCCGAGAAACTCGCAATATAGATTCAGGTTCGTCTGGTCATAACTGGAATAAGTTCTTGGAAGTATGAGATAGCCGGCTGACAATGAATAAGTGAATGCTTCCCTTGCTATGGGTGGTACACTGATGTGGTGAAGAGTATCAGGCTGTAAAAATGTTTGCGTGAATCCTGCTGTGCCCGAGATCGCCAGCTTGTGCAACAACTGCGTCACTATGATGCCTGTCTGCCAGCCCGACTGATCTCCCTCCATGCTGAGCTCATCATAGATCAGGGGATTGGTACTGGTTGAAACCTCCGCATATGCTGCCATCCGAAAATGGCGGTACAGATCATCGCTGGAGTAAAAGCGATACTTGCTGTACAGTCGCCAGGATTCCCACCGAAAATTCGGACTGTACATATCGGAAAAAGTAACCGCACCATGCACCATCCAATTCTTGTTCACACCATACATCCACTCGGTAGTACTTCTAAAATCTCTTCCCTTGCCCGGCCTGTTAGGAAGCCATTTGAGGGATTGCTTGACACCATTGGAATAAGCAGGCATGTTGCTCGCAGGTTCAGAGAATACATATAACTCCTGTGCGGTCAGCGTCCCACCGAGAAGCCAACCGAAAAAGAACATTGCTCTTTTCATGTGTTGATCAGAGTGTGACGTGATAGATACGTGCAGAGGCTGCTCCCGTCACTGAAGGACAACAAGATTGACGTGTTCCGGTAGCATAGCATGACATGTTGGTGAGTTTGGCAAAATTCTTTTGCTCTTTGGCAGAGACAAATAATTTATCCACCAGGCGAATGGTCTGCTTGCCCTTGATGCTCTTCACTGAAGATTGTACAAAATGATACACATTGTTGTTCCAGATCACATGTCCATCTTTTTCTATCGCTGTCTCAGGAAAGTTCCCTGTCATTTCAAGTTTAGCAACAGAAAAGCCTGCATCAGTAACTGCTCTTGCCATCATATCAGGATCGATGTTGGCTGTATTCTTAAAATTGATCTGATAAGTAGATGCCTGAATATCGGGTTGTACCTTCTCTACATAAGGAACCGCACTCAATGCATTAAAGACAGCTTTTGAGCACATGGCACAGGTGAGACCGGATGCTTTGAGGGTAGCACTCGTGAATTGTGCTGATAGATTACTTGCCTGTAGTATCAGGAAAAGAAATAATATTTTTTTCATGGTAATGAGTTGAAAGCCACCCGCCAAGGCGGGTGGCAGAAAAAATAGGTTCTAAAAAATCAGTTAATTAACTGCAGCAGGACTTACCATCTTTTGTTGTTGCAGCACAACAAGATTTATCTTTTTTGTCGTTTTCAGCACAACATGCCACTGCAGTTGCTTCCTTGCTGCAACAAGGCTTCTTCATGGCCTGCTGAGCCGGCTTAGCAGGAGTAGCTGCTTTGCGCTTATACTGGCAACATTCTTCGAGATTTTTGTATGCTTCGTCATTGGCCCTGAAATCGCGGGTATCATAACCGGCAGCAGCAATTTTCTCTTGAATTTTTTGAGCTGAGGTTTGTGCACCATCATACTTAATTGCGAGCATCTTGGTATTCTTATCCCAGACTGCTGCGGTAGCTCCCGCGTCTTTAGCTGCTGTCTCGATTGTTTTTTTACACATACCACAGTTACCCCATACTTTGATGGTTTCAGATTTGATGGTTTGTGCAGTGGCTGTGGCTGCCAGGAAAAATAAGCCGGCAGCTAAAAATGTATATAAGGTTCTCATTGTATTTTTTTTATAATGAAGATTGACAATAGAATAGAATTCCGCCTATGGCGGGAAACGCAAACATCTGCCTTCACAGACAGAAAAGATTGGAACAGTATTATAGTCTAAAAACCCGATGGCGGAGATAAAGCGGAACCGATGCAGCATCGGGTGGGTCAGCTACGGAGAAAGAATGACTGTTGGAGTTAGATTCAACAGGAACCGTAACTTGTATATCTTGAAGTGGCAGTGCAACTACCTGTGTGAATGAATGATCATTGACGAATTCCGGCTGTCGGGCATCGTCCTGCATTTTCACCAACTTGGTTTCTGTTTTGCAGCAACTTTTTTTAGGCTTTTTTTTGCCGCAGGCACAGCCCGGATCGGATAAAAGGGAGAGGCTGACAGCACTTACCTTCCCCCGGCAATAATGAATGCTGATGGAAGCACCGCTGCTGGCAGCGATGAAAAGCAGACTGAAACAAAACAGGAATAGCTTTCTCATCTCTGCAAAGATACAATTTTTTACAGGCATGCTTCCATCGCCCCGAAAAAGTATGTTAATTCACAAAACTCCACCAGAGTCCGAATCGCATCCAAAGTCCCAACTGTCGATAGTGGTCTGCCAGTCGGCTGAGTTGGGTGAATTCAAATCCTTTCTTGATATTCAATGAGTTCAGGTTCTCTAACCGAAAGAATCCCTGAAAACTGCGTATGCGGAAATGCATGAAATAATGTATGTCTGGCCGGTTGGAGAAAGTCGTTCCATTTTGAACAAAGAACTGTCCAAGAAAAGGAGAATAATTGTCTCTCTCATAGGGTGTATGATAAATCATTTCGAGTCCGGTAGACAACTGTAAGTTGCGATAAAAAGTACCCTCAAATGCTACCCGGTTGCGGGTGAAAATCAAGGGCAAATTAACGGGTGGTTGTCCGGTCAGGGGTTGTAAATGAATCTCGCTGTACCAATTCCATTTACGCGATAAGCGGAACTGCTTGTTCAAACTTATCTGTAGAACATTAAATACCGTCGCTGCCTGTCGGGCTGTAAAAAAACTGTCGAAATAGAGGTAATTGCTCACGAGATAATAATTACCCGTGATGCTGAGGCGTTGTTGCGGATTCTCATATTTACCAAACAACCGTGTTAGGTTTTGTTTGTTGTAATCAGTTCGGTTGCTAATCGGGAAACTGCTGATGCGATCGAACAGCATGGCGGGAGACCTGTTCACATTGTTGAAGCCTACTGTCAGGTACCCGGTTTTCTTGCTGAGCATTCGCTTCAGACTGATGAACGCATCGTAATCTCCTGCATTGAGTCCGTTGATGTACAGACTGCCCCTGGCTTCCATATCCCACACCTGATTTTTGGTTCGGTTGCGGTATTCACCGGAAGCGTAAATATTATAGAGGCCAGCCAATGTTGTTGTGTCCTGAAAAGTACCCTTGATGTTTTCCAGCGTGACTCCAAGCTTGAGGAATTGACTGAGGTTCTTTTTATCGGGATAGGAAATAAGGCTGAAGGTATTGCTGAGTCGATTCCATTGATCGGAATACTGAATCGTATCATTGGGATTTCTGAAGTTGAAATATTTTCTGTACCTCTCAGAATTGACTGATTCAATGTTGTAATCAAAAAAACGATACTGGCGGGTGCTGTAATTTAAATCGTGTTCGAATCTCAATCTGGGATAGAACAGTTTGATCACAGAACTATCTGTTACCAAGGAATCTTTTTGTCCGATGTCATAATGATGCCGATAAAATACCGTTGTTTCACGGTAAATATTACCGGTGTTTACACTGGTATTGAATGGATTTCGGCTAACAAGTCCGGCTCTCCCGAGTCGAGTGGGTAATTCAAATGCATTGTTGAAAAGACTATCCAGCCGGGCCTCATTTTCCAATCCCCCATTTTCAGCAGCTGCATTCTTATTGACAATAGCAATCAATAATCCTTCATACCGCTTGTTGTTGGTTTGATAGCGGGAAGTAAAGCGAAAATTATTGATGCTGGCATTTTGATTTTTGAGATTACCGGGAGCATTGCTAAATCGGTATTCGGCAGAAAAATTGAAATTACTTTTTTTGTTTTGGGTATGCAGGAAGCTGATCATTTGTTCTGCACTGCTGGCCAGGGAGTAATTAAACTCTGTATACGGACGCGTTGTTTGAAATAAGCGCGTATTTTCCAGTGAGTAATTATAAATATCAAATGCATGAAATCCCGGGTCAAAACCGGGGAGCATCCGTGGTTGGAAAAGGTATGATTGTGCTGCAGATCCCATATTTCCCATGTTGTAATGGGTATAGGGTATGGGAGATCGGAGAGAATAGTCGTTGAGTGTTGAATCAAATCGGCGGGTACGTGTGGAGTCGAAATAGCGGAAGAAGATAGTAATTGAATCTGCGAGGTTGTCTCTTTTTTTGAGGGAGTCACTACCGGATCCTCTTCGCATAGGTCTTCCCTGGTTATCGAAGGAAAGTCCGGAACCACCGGCACCGCGGGTATTATTCAAATTAATCATCTGGGCGTTGGCAGCAACGACCATCAGGAGAACCAATGAGGACAATATGATGCGCATCATTGGCCGCATGGTGTAGAATATATTTGAGTGCCTGCTTTTTCCATCATACCGGATTGCATTTGCTTATTGACCTGCCAGTTCCTGAACAAGTCCTGTAAATAGCAATGTCATTTTAGGTTCTGCCGCAGTAGCTGCCTGCAATACTTCTTCATGGGTAATGGTATTCTCTTCTTCCCGAATTCCGAGATCAGTAATCACACTCATCGCAAATACCTTCATGCCGGCATGAACAGCAGCAATGGTTTCCTGCACTGTACTCATACCAACTGCATCACCCCCTACTATATGTATCAGTTTGTATTCAGCCCTGGTTTCAAAAGTAGGACCGGTAACACCCAAATAAACTCCTTCATGCAAGGATATGTTGTGCCGGGTGGCAAGGTCTTTCACCCGCATGATCAGGTCTTTGCTGTAGGGTTCACTCATATCAGGAAAACGGGTACCGAGACTGTCTTCATTTTTTCCTAACAATGGATTTACCTGGAACAAACTGATGTGGTCTTTGATGATCATCAGGTCACCAACCTCAAATGCAGGATTGACACCACCGGCAGCATTGGACAACAACAATGTTTCAACCCCCAATAGCCGCATCACACGAACGGGGTATGCAACCTGTTGCGCTGAATAGCCCTCATAAAAATGAAATCGCCCTGCCATCACCCAAACAGGAACTCCACCCAGGGTGCCAAAAATCAATTTTCCCCGATGTCCTTCCACGGTACTTACCGGAAAATGAGGAATTTCACCGTAGGGTATTTCCTGTTCGGCAACAATTTGATTGGCGAGGTTACTCAATCCGCTCCCTAAAATAATTCCTATAGATGATTGAGAGGTAACCCGGGCTTTAATAAAAGCGACTGATTCATTGAGTTGTTCTATAAGGGTAGCCATGTATGGTATTTGAGGGTCAAATATACTAATAATGCTGTGGTAAACCGGTACCCCAAACTGATGCCGGCTTAAGTGACTGGAATAAAAAAAGCCCGAAAGGTTTTATCCAATCGGGCTGATAAACAGGTAAATAAAATAATATTATCCTACGCGTTTTACGTTGACTGCATTCATGCCTTTGCGTCCTTGTTCAACATCAAAAGCGACTCTGTCATTTGCCTCGATCTGATCAATAAGACCATTGGCATGTACAAAAGTCTCTGTTCCGGATTGATCATGCTTGATAAATCCAAAACCCTTTTCCTCATTGAAGAACTTCACAGTACCTGTGATTTGTGTGCTCATTGTGTAAATTAAAAATGAATAAAGGGCAAATATACTTTAATTACAGCGGAGTTCCTAATTAGTGCGCACTCTTTAACATATCCAATGACCAAAGAAAAAATTAGTACCAATGATATCCGTTCCGGAGAAAGACTTACACTGTACATCCGTTCATCCATTTAAGGTGGAAGATTTCAGCTAAATTGATATCTTCAATGTACTTTTTTATTCACTAGTCCCAGTTAATCGTATGCCACCCATTGATTACCTCGATCTTTCCGGTGCTTTAGGCATTATAGCCTGTTTACTTTTTACTGCTAATTTCTTAATGGGTATGTTGTTATCTGTCGCTTATCAACGGTTGCCCTGGTGGAACAGACTGCCTCCAATTATCCGGCAACTGAACATGACCAACCTACACAATTACACCGCATACATTGCCCTATCATTTGCTGTACTGCATGCCGCATTGCTTCCCATGGACAATGGTCTTGGCTTTCACTGGACACACCTGATCTGGGGTTTGAATGCCCCCAAACAACCTGTATTTGTGCTTTTGGGAACCATTTCTCTGCTTGGCTTTGCCTTCATCATCATCACTACCCAGAAATCTGTTAAACGTTATTTGGGCTTCCGCATTTGGAAAAATATTCATCTCCTCTCCTATTGTCTCGCCATCATTTTCATTGTACACGGGCTATTCATGGACCCCCTGCTGAAAGACAGATCACCCGATTGGTTCGATGCAGAAAAGGCAGTGATAGAACTGTGCGGAATTGCACTTTTGTTGGCATCGTATTTCAGAATACGCTATCATTTTTCCTCTCAACGATCTTAATCAAGCTGCCCTGTATTTCTCTTTTTTGAGTGAGATATATGCCCAGATGGCACTGGCCAACATTAAAAGGAACCCCAACAAGAAAGAAACACCCGGGAAATAGACAGGTGCTGCCGGACTTATAAAATAGGAGAACAAACCGGTCATCATGGGCGGGCCAACAATTGTAGTAGCGCTGATCAGACTGGTCAGCGATCCTTGTAGTTCTCCTTGCTCATTGGCGGGAACATGTCCGGTAATAATGGATTGCAAGGCCGGACCGGTTATACCACCCAGACAATACGGTATCAGTGACGCAAACATAACCCAAGTGCTGCCTGCCAATGCAAAACACAATAACCCCAAGGCATATAGACTGAGTCCCAAATAAACACTTCGTTCATTACCGATTTTGGGGTTGACAATGCGCACCAATCCGCCTTGTACCGTGGCTACCAACACACCAACAACCCCGAGAGATATACCGATCATTTTTTTGCTCCAATGAAATTTCTCGATGGCAAAAAAACTCCAATTGCTATTCACAGCATGAGCAGCCAGATAGATCAGCACAAAACTTCCTACCAGACCTATCACAGCAGGATACTTGCGCAACTGTAACAAAGAACCAATGGGATTGGCCCGTTTCCAGTCAAATGCCCTTCTGTTAGAAGGTGCCAGTGATTCAGGTAAAACAAAATATCCGTACAACCAATTGGTGAAAGCCAGACCCGCAGCTACCCAAAAAGGTACACGCTCTCCGAGTTCACCGAGAAAACCACCCAGTACCGGCCCAATGATAAAGCCCATGCCAAAAGCAGCACCCATCATGCCAAAATTTTTGGCTCTGTTTTCAGCAGTGCTGATATCGGCTATATAAGCTGAGGCGGTGGTGAAACTAGCTCCGGTGATTCCTGCAATGGCCCTTCCTAAAAAAAGCCAGGCAATGGAAGGAGCAAAAGAGAGCAGCAAATAATCTACCCCAAATCCAAAAAGCGAAAACAACAATACCGGTCTTCTTCCGAAGCGATCACTCAAACTTCCCAATACAGGAGAAAACAGGAACTGCATGATGGCAAAAGTGAATGTCAGCCAACCTCCGACGCGGGAAGAATAGCTGATATCCGGATTACCTGTCAGGTGTTCAATCAGAGAGGGTATGACCGGAATCAGGATTCCAAAACCAATCACATCTATCAACAAAGTGATGAAGATAAAACCTACTGCAGGAGAGCGTTTTTCAGACATGTTTCTTAAGTTTCTGCAACAATGGAGCGTGAAGTATTGGGTACCTCGAGAATTAGGTCGGCACCATACAAAGCAGCCGGCGTGGAGTAACCTGCACGTACATTTCCTTCCAGAACTTTTTTGGTAATGATCAGACTAGTGATGGCTGTAAGGGTATATCCTTCGGGAGCCTGTAGAAGAGCGGTAAATGTTTTTCCCGACGCATTGGTTCCCTGTGCCCAAATCAGACTCAGGGCTTTGGCACGCATTTCATCGGAAGGTCCGGCCGGCTGTTGTTTGATTTTTTTCTTGTAATAAGCTTTGATTGGTCCTAGTCGCAATATCCAGTTGTACATTTTCTGCCAACGAAGCATTCGGAAAGTTCCCGGACTTGCACGGGTAAATGTGGTGATATTGGGAATGCCGGTCGTAGTATATGCTGTAGACACGTCCCCCCAGGGTATGGACATGCAGAATATTTTTTTCACCCCAAAGTCGATCCATTTCCCCTTTTCTCCGATGGGCCTGCGCACAATTTTTCCATCTCTGCGTTCGGCTCCATCGCCACCCAGGTTTTCGGCCATGGTGGTTGCTGTACCATGGGAAAGCATGCCACCTAATGTGGCAAATGCCAGATCCAATTGAACTGCATCCTGTAAATGATTTTTTACAAAGAGCGCCATGCAGTCTGTGGGCACCACATCGAATCCAACCCCCGGCATAACAACAATGCCTGCCTGTTGTGCTTTTTCATGCAATCGCTTCCCCATTTCAAAAACAGTGATCTCACCTGTGATATCAAGATAATGAACCTTGTTGCGCAGACATGCTTCCATCATTGGTCGTGCAGTGTACATAAATGGGCCTGCTGCATGCAATACCACTTGAAAACCCTGCAGCAAAGCATCAACCTGCTTTGGGTCATCAAGGGAAGCAATGCGATAGTCCAATCCATGTTGTTCAGCCAACGAACGAATGGCAGCTTCATTTCTTCCTGCCAACACCGGCTTCAGTCCATATTCACCCGCAAAACGAATAATGAGTCCTGCTGTATAGCCATTGGCACCGTAGAGTAAAAAACGATTGTCAGTCATAACAACAAATATAGTCATTGTAAGTGCTGTCTACGGAACTAATTTTACCCCTACAAATGAGCCCGCGTGAACAGAAAAACAGGTAAGCTTCACGCTATTTGAAATGAATGGCTTTACTTTACACACAACAATAAAATAGTCGGAATGAAAAGATTCCTCACATTATTATTTTTATCGATTGCTTGTGCATCATTCTCTCAAACGCTGAGTCCGGTTGAACAAAAGATCATTGCAGCGGTGAATGAAAGACTTGGTTACGCAGAGGAGTTATTGAAAGAATCTGTCAACATCAACAGTGGCTCACTGAATATAGCAGGTGTAAAGAAAGTGGGTGAGCTCTATGCGAAAGAATTTGAAAAAGCCGGCATGACGCCGGAATGGGTAAGTTTACCCGACTCCCTGCGCCGTGCGGGACATCTGGTAGCGACACGCAAGGGAAACAAGGGCAAGAAATTATTTTTAATAGGTCACCTGGATACTGTTTTTGAACCGGATATGCCACCGAATCCTTATCGTCGATTGAACGACTCAACGGCTACCGGACAGGGTGTAAACGATATGAAGGGAGGTGATGTTATTGTGATCATTGCCTTGCAGGCATTGCAATCACTCGGATTGCTGGAAGATGCACACATCGTTGCCTATTTTACAGGCGATGAAGAAAAATCGGGAAGACCTACCAGTGTATCCCGCAAAGATTTTATTGAGCGCGCCAAAACTTGTGATGTGGCACTTGGTTTTGAAGGTGCCAGTGGCCTGAGAAATGTGGCTACGGGCAGAAGAGGAAGCAGTGATTGGAATTTACAGGTGAAAGCAAAGACGGGACATTCTGCCGGAATCTTCACACCCAATGCCGGCTATGGTGCGATTTATGAAGCTGCGCGCATATTGAATAGTTTTAGGGAAGAATTGAGCACTGAAAAATACCTCACTTTTAATCCGGGCATCATAATTGGTGGTTCAGAAATGAGTTATGATTCAAAAAAAGCAACGGGAGAGGCAATTGGTAAAACCAATATCATTTCACCGGAAGTATTTGTCACCGGAGACCTGCGATTCCTCACCGAACAACAAAAAAATGAGGCACGTGAGAAAATGCGCGCCATCACCCAACGCAATCTTACGGGTACCACTGCATCCATCCGTTTCTCCGATGGAATTCCTGCCATGGAACCAACACCAGGCAATGATGCCATCAGACAGGTCATCAGTGATGTGACTGTAGCGATGGGATTAGGACCCACCATTGCCGGAGATCCGGGCAGTCGTGGAGCCGGTGACATATCTTATGTTGCCAAATACCTGAGTGGTGTGGATGGAATGGGTGCCTCGGGAAGAGGAGCACATGCCCCCGGCGAAACCATCAACCTGAAGGAATTTCCCATACTCATACAGCGGGCTGCACTGGTGATACACCGCCTGATCAATAACTAAAAGTTATAGAATAGCATCGTTTCGGAGGATTGCTTCAGTAACACTGCTGTATAGTTGTAGAAGGAATGCAGGAATAAACTGCTACAAGACTTTTTTATAAAATAGGGATTGATTTTCAACTCATTTAATTCAAAAAATGTGTAGGAAGTGCGTAGATAAACCCGGTTTTGCAGCAAGTGCTGCAGCACAGGAAAGGAGCTCACCATTGGGAATACAGTAAAATTAAATCGCAATGATCATAAGATGCCCTCTGCTTATCTTTTGTCTGGCTACTTTTTAGACTATATGGCCAAGAAATTGTTATAGCATCTGGGATTTCATTTTCCAATTTGAAATATATTCCAAACATTATTGATCCATGGACAATAAGCACCTCACCAGTCAACAATTTCATTACTTCAGTCAAATATTTGCATCACTTTAGTAAGAAATTTTATTGGGAAGCTAGCTTGGGTTATGAAGGTAAAGGAGCTAGGATGAAAGAGATATTTTATCCACTTTATCAACTTGATCAAAAGTTTAATTTACACTATCTTGATTGCTCAATTAGTTTTTTTATACAATTAAAAATTTAGGCAAGGCATCAGATTTTGAACTTGGGTTGGGGTCTTATTTTTCTCCTTTGTTAAATGGGATTCAGGAAGGAAGGGTTCAGGATGGAAGGACCAGTATTATTCCAAGAGAAGCGATTATTTATAATAGTGTAATAATTTCAAGAAATAATACGCTTGACCAATCACTTCCTGCTGTTTTTCGACCATTTGATTTAGGAGGCATAATTACTGCATGCATAAGAAAAAAGCAATTTTTATTTTCTTCATCTCATAGATTTGGCTTCAGTAATTGATTAGAAAGTAATACCAGTAATCGTGGGATTTATCATCATAGTGCATTTTCTATTTCTTTGGCGTATATTCTTTTAAAAATAAAATAATCTTCATTTTCATATAACAAATTTGGTTCTTATAATCAGGACATTATGAGTGTGGTAGTCCCGATGCTGACGATTCGCCTATGGCGTATGTCAGCATAAATAGTTGTATTAAAATTTTAATGTAGCACCGCCAAAAATTCCTGTCTGCCCGCCTCTGGTGGAGAACTTGTACCAAAAGTTGATGGTAGGTTTTACTACAGTTGGTTTTAACCATATTAAGGTTGATTTAGCGCCTATTCTCAAATACGCCCATTAAATACTCTTAAATATGCACAACATATTTCCTTAATTATGCACAATTGATAGATTTATATGTATATTTGGGTGGTTAATAAAATAGGTTATGAGTTATATCAAAAGGTTGGTTGAAGATGATTTAATGGAGAAAATGTCAGCCTCTGGTGCTGTACTTATAAAAGGTCCTAAGTCATGTGGTAAAACAGAAACTGCAACACGATATGCAAAAAGCGTGTTGAAAATGGATCAAGATCCACAAGTTTCGGTAATCATGGCAACCAATCCTCAGTTGTTGTTAGTTGGCGAAAATCCACGATTGATTGATGAATGGCAAGAGCAGCCGGAAATATGGAATTATGTGAGACATGAAGTCGATCAGCGTAAGTTAAAAGGTATGTTTATCCTTACAGGGTCCGCCAATCCGCCTGAAAATATAAAGCTACATAGTGGTGCCGGTAGATTTACAGTCATACAAATGGATACAATGACTTGGCAAGAATTGGGGTACTCCAGTGGTGCTGTAAAACTATCGGATTTGCTAAATGGTGAATTAAATGATTTTTATGAGCCTGCAATTTCATTGGATTTTATCATTGAAAGAATTTGCATAGGTGGTTGGCCTACATTGATCAATGAGCGTTTACAAAATTCATTGAACATGAATAGAGGTTATATTGATCTACTTTGTGAGGTAGACATGAGCCATGTGTCAGGAGTGAAGCGAAACCCATATAAAGTACGCAGTTTACTGCGCTCTCTCGCGAGAAATGTAGCGACTTTAGTAGATAATAAAACCTTAGAGAAAGATGTTAAATTGAATGAAAACAATGAGTTATCAAGAAATACTCTTGCTGATTATTTAGATGCACTCTCCAAATTAATGATTCTCTACGAGCAACCTGCGTTTAACCCGCATATTCGATCATCTGCATCTTTACGTAAATCACCAAAAAGGCACCTATGCGACCCTTCGCTAGCTGTTGCAGTTTTGGGTTTAGAAAAGGAATCATTGATGAAAGACATAAAATACACAGGTTTTCTGTTTGAATCATTAGCAATACACGAATTGAATGTATATGCCAAAACAAATGATGCTACTGTTTATCACTACAAAGATTACTATGGTCATGAAATTGATGCAATCGTTCAGAAGCGCAATGGAGATTATGCCGCTTTTGAAATAAAACTTGGAGTAGGATTCATTGAGGATGCTGCAGAGAATCTAAAAAAATTCTCATCCAATATTGACACTAACAAAATGGAATCTCCAAAATCACTGAATATAATTACAGGAACAGGTATGAGCTATCGACGTCCAGATGGAATAAATGTAATTTCATTGGCATCACTCGGGAAGTAAAAAGCCCCTTCATATTACCATGGATCAATAGCCTCGAAAAACATTTTGCAGAAGGCAACACCCTGTTGCCATAATATAAATTAGTAGCCCCGACAAGTTTCCCCGCCTCTGGCGGGGAAACTGTATTAAAAGTTTAGGAAACTTCTATTCTTATTCATTCCTGAAAACCACTACTCCATCGAAAGCATCTACCAAAACCTTCTTGGTCTGATCGATTTCACCCGATAGTAATTTCTTGCTGAGGGCATTCACGATCTGTTTCTGAATCAAACGCTTCAAAGGTCTGGCACCGAATTGCGGATCGAATCCCTGATCGGCCAATAACTCAATGAGGTAATCAGAGAAAGATAATTCCACATGATTTTGTGCAGTCATTTTTGCAAGATCTTCCAATTGTATCTTGACAATATTCAAAATCTGTCCGCGCAACAATGGACGGAACATGATGATCTCATCTACCCGGTTTAAAAATTCCGGACGAATCGTTTGACGCAAAAGATTCATCACATCAACTTTGGCGCGATCGGTTGCCTCTTCTACGTTATCATCATTCACCCCGTCAAAAGCATCTTGTATCAGGTGACTTCCAATGTTGCTGGTCATGATGATGATGGTATTTTTAAAATTCACTACACGACCTTTGTTATCGGTTAATCTTCCATCATCGAGCACTTGCAATAGAACGTTCCATACATCCGGGTGTGCTTTTTCAATCTCATCGAGCAAGACAACGCTGTAGGGCTTGCGCCGAACTGATTCAGTTAGCTGTCCCCCCTCATCATATCCCACATATCCGGGAGGCGCCCCGACCAATCGGGAAACCGTATGTTTTTCCTGGTATTCACTCATGTCGATGCGGGTCATCATGCTTTCATCATCGAAGAGATACTCTGCCAGGGCTTTGGCCAATTCCGTTTTTCCCACACCTGTGGTACCCAGAAATATAAATGAACCGATGGGTTTGCGTGGATCTTGCAAGCCGGCACGGCTTCTCCGAATGGCATCAGCTACTGCAGTAATCGCTTCTTCCTGTCCGACAACCCGCTTGTGCAATTCATCTTCCAGTTGCAGCAATTTTTCTCTTTCGCCCTGCAACATTTTAGCTACGGGAATGCCGGTTGCTTTCGCTACATTTTCAGCGATATCTTCTGCATCCACTTCCTCTTTCAAAAGTCTCTTTTCAGTCGTAGAAGCAATGGTGGCTGTTAAATGCTGAATGATGGCTTCCTGTTCTTTGATTTTGCCATAGCGTATCTCAGCTACTTTGCCATAGTCGCCGTTTCTTTCTGCCTGATCGGCCTGCAATTTCAATTCCTCGATGGATGCCTTGGCATTCTGTACTTTTTCTACCAACTCTTTTTCCTGTTTCCACCTGGCTTTCAAAGTATCTCTTTCAACTGCCAGGTTACTGATCTCCACATTGAGTTCTTTCAGTTTCACTTCATCGTTTTCGCGTTTGATGGCTTCACGTTCGATTTCCAATTGACGAATCTGACGTTCCAGTTGATCGAGCTCTTCCGGCATGGAATTCATTTCCAGGCGCAGCCGGGCAGCACTTTCATCAATCAGGTCTATGGCTTTATCGGGAAGAAACCGATCGGTCATGTAGCGTGAGGACAGTTCAACAGCTGCGATAATGGCTTCGTCTTTGATGCGCACATGGTGGTGTGTTTCATATCGATCTTTAAGTCCGCGCAGAATTGAAACTGCATCTTCATGAGAAGGTTCATCAATCATTACTTTCTGGAATCTTCTCTCCAGTGCTTTGTCTTTTTCAAAATACTTCTGGTATTCATTCAATGTGGTGGCACCGATGGCCCTGAGTTCACCTCTTGCCAGTGCAGGCTTCAAAATATTGGCTGCATCCATGGCTCCTTCTCCCCCACCCGCACCGATCAACGTATGTATCTCATCGATGAAGAGTATGATCTCTCCCTCGCTCGTACTTACTTCCTTCACAACTCCTTTCAGTCGCTCTTCAAATTCTCCCTTGTACTTGGCACCTGCGATCAACTGTCCCATGTCAAGTGCAAAAATGGTTTTGGAACGGAGATTATCGGGCACATCACCATTGATGATGCGCATGGCGAGTCCTTCCACAATAGCAGTCTTACCTACGCCCGGCTCACCTACCAGGATCGGATTGTTCTTGGTTCTGCGGGTAAGAATATGCAGGGTTCTGCGAATTTCCTCATCCCTGCCAATTACAGGGTCTAGTTTACCCTGACGGGCAAAGTCGTTGAGGTTCTTCGCATATTTGTTCAGCATGTTGTACTGAGTCTCTTGTGTTTGCGACTGGATGGTTTCTCCCTTGCGCAAATCACGGATGGCAGTTATCAATCCCTTTTCTGTTAACCCTGCTGCTTTCAATGCTGCAGCCACATCATCATTCACTTGCAATAGGGCAAGCAAGAGGTGTTCCATGCTCACGAATTCGTCTTTGAATTCTTTGAGGTTATTGACTGCTTTCAGGAAAACATTTCCCAGATCACGACCTACTTGCTGGGCCGGCTCACCCGATGTTATACGGGGCAATTTCTGTAAACTCTCTGCCAACTTGGTTTCGAGCAAACGAACGTTGACATTGTTGCGTTTCATCAGGTAGTGAACCGGACTATCCTGGTCGTTGAGCAGGGCTTTCAACAGGTGTGCCGTCTCAATGGTTGGATTGGTTCCGGCATAGGCCAATTGCTGGGCTGCCTGAATAGTTTCCTGTGCCTTGATGGTGTACTGGTTCAGATTCATAGTATAAAGTTATGGTTGCGTGTTGGGTGTTCCTACCTTTAGAAGTTGCTATCAATTTTGATCAATTTTTAGCAGGCGTTCCAAGGGCATGAACCGTTAACTTGCGGTATCTTTAGGATGGCAACAAAACTGTATCCAATTCAATTATTCGGTAACTATGTCTGAAATCTTTCGCTATAACTGCACAAAAGTCAGTCTTACAGCTCTTTTGCTGTTATTTTTTCAGTCCCTTACTGCTCAACAATTTGCCGATCCGGTATTGCAATTCGAACGTTCCGGGAAGGAATTGGGAAGTCATGCGGTTTTAGCGATCGTTCAACCCGGAAAACCGGTATTCATCAAAACCATTGGCGAGATGACAGCGAAAGACCAGGCACCACTGGGTAGCATCAGTCAATGGCTCACCACTGCTCTTGTTTTAAGCTATGTAGATGCAGGCAAGATCAGTCTGAATGATAAAGTAAGTCAGTACATTCCGGTATTTGCCAAATATGCCAAAGGATATATCACCATCAAAGATTGTCTCACCCATTTTACCGGTATCGAGGGGGAACCTGTGAAGATGTCTTCTTTTGATAAAAACAGTAAGTTCTCTATGTTGCAGGAAGAGGTGGAAACTTTTGCCACCAAAAGAGAAATCAAGGCCAACCCTTCAACTGAGTTTCGGTACAGTCAGGTGGGATTGAATTTAGCAGCACGGGTGCTGGAAGTGATTACCAAACGTGGTTTCGAACAATTGATGGCAGAAAAAATTACTCGCCCACTGATGATGCGCAGCACCAGCTTCAGCAGTTTTGGTGCAGTCAATCCCTCAGGCGGGGCCATTGGTTCAGCGAATGACCTGAGTAATTTTCTCACCATGTTGTTGAACAAGGGCATGTTCAATGGAAAAAGAATATTAAGTGAAGCGGCGATAGAAGAAATGCAAAAAGTATGTACTACCCCCGCTGTTATCAAGTCTGCGCCTGCACAAGTGAGCGGCATGGCTTATTCCATGGGAGCATTTGTATCCACGACCAATGAGCAGGGTAAGGCAACGGCATTGGATTGTCCGGGCCTGTGCGGTAGCTGGGCGGGTATTGATTGGTGCAGGAATGTAGGATTTTTGGTGTTGACACGCAAAATGGAGAATACGGAAAAGAGCGATGTCTATCAACGCATACGCCAGGCATTGACTGATCAGCTACCCTCCTCTTGTCATTAATGGATACATGAAAAGTTTGCCTGAACAACATACAGCAATTATTAAATCATTGGCTGCGGAGCTGGGTTTTACTTACTGTGGTATTGCCCGTGCGGAAAAACTGGAGGCAGATGCCCGGCGGCTGGAGGCATGGCTGAACAAAGGCATGCACGGAAGTATGCAGTACATGGAAAATTATTTCGACCTGCGCATCGATCCGAGGGAGTTGGTTCCCGGAACCCGTTCTGTAATTACTTTGTTGTGCAATTACTTTCCTGCTGAACATCAAGCTGAATCAGCTCCCCGCATTGCAACCTATGCCTGGGGGGAAGATTATCACCTGGTGATTCGCGACAAACTGAGTGCGCTGCTGGAAGGCATGCGTCATTCTATTGGAGCAATTCAGGGTCGTGGATTTGTCGATTCAGGTCCGGTATTGGAAAGAAGCTGGGCAGTGAAAAGCGGTCTGGGATGGGTAGGAAAAAATGGTAACCTTATCACCAAGCAGCAGGGTTCTTATTTTTTCATCGCCACTTTACTGGTCGATTGTGAGTTGATGTATGATGATCCGATGGCGAAAGATTATTGTGGCTCCTGTACCCGCTGCATCGATGCCTGTCCGACAGAAGCCATTCTTCCCAACAAGGTTGTCGATGGCAGTAAGTGCATCAGTTATTTTACGATCGAGCTAAAGGAACTGATGATTCCGGAAGAGATGTCGGGAAAATTCGATAATTGGGTGTTTGGATGTGATGTTTGTCAGGAAGTATGTCCCTGGAACCGTTTCAGCCGGCCCAATACAGAGTCCCGTTTCGAGCCTTTACCGGAAATTTTAGAGTTAAGCACAAAGGAATGGGAGGTGATGGAAGAAAGTGCTTTTAAAAAAATTTTTGGGAAGTCACCTTTGAAGCGGACGAAATTCAGCGGAATTCAACGCAATCTTCGCTTCATTCAGAACAAATGATTTACGGGTTGCTTACCAGTTGTTCACGCAACTTATTCAGGTTGCTTTCCAATTGCGGTCCAATGATTTTTTCATGCAGCATGGTACCCAATCGTTCCCAGGGTAGCCAACCCACTTGCTGTTCAAATTGCCACTGAACCGTACATAGTTTTCCGTTGTCTGCGGGCAACAGGCGCATGGTAGAAAGATGTTCTTCGCCACTGGCGGTTATCCATTTTGTTTGAATGAGGGTATCACTGCGCTGCAATAAATAAATTTTCATTTTGTCAATCTGAATCAGGGTATCATTTACCTTAATCATTTGTGTGCTATCCAATCCCGACATCCAGGAGGGCCATTTTTCAATGTTAATAAGGAAAGGAAGTACGCGCACCGGTGGTGCGGGTAAATTGACGGCACGGGATACAATGGTTCTTGCCGGCAAGAGAAGGCCCATCAGAACCAATAAAAAAAACAAAACAGGTATGCTAATTAAAAAACCTTTTATGAGGCGCATGTCAATCCCACTTAAATGTTTTGAAAGCAATTCCATACACTACCAGCGCCCAGATACCGAGGATACTTAATTCCTGCCAGCAGGCAGAGAGGTTGGCACCTTCAAAAGCGATGTTGCGCATGGCATTGTTGAAATGTGTCAAAGGTAAGACGCGGCATATCGGTTGTAACCAGCTTGGAAATGTTTCGACAGGAAAAAATGTTCCCGCCAGCAAAAACTGGGGCAATGTAATTAAGTTGGCAAAGGGAGGAATGGTACTCTCTGTTTTGGCGAGTCCGCTAACGATGAAGCCAAATCCCATGAAGAGGATGAGCGCGAGAAAGCTCAGCAGCATGATTTGTAGGAAGGTCAGCCAACCATGTACCAGTGTAAAATCAAAAGCATAGTGCCCGACTCCAATGATGATTACAGCGGTCATCATTTGAAACAATACCCTGCTCGTAGCTTCCCCCAGAATGATATACGATTTTCGGATGGGTGTCGCATAAAAACGTTTCAGCACCAATTGTTGCCGGAGATTGAAAAACAAAAAGGCCACACCAAAAACACCTGAACTCAAGAGTGAAAAACCCAATTGTCCCGGAAGAATAAAATCGATGGTTCGGTAAACCCTGCCGGGAATTTTTTGAACCTGGTTGTTAACCATAGCAATGGTAGGGGTTCCCGGATATGTTTGCTGGTTGATACCGGAGATTATGGCATTCAATATGGAAGTGAGCACCTGCAGATTTTGCGGATTGACAGCATCTGAACTTTGGAGATCGATGAAATAAGGTGGATTGGTCAATCCGGAGGAACGAATGGTGATGACGGCGGTGATTCTTCCTTTTTCGAGATCTTCCCGCAACAATTGAGGGGTCTTATCGACTATGCGAATACCGGGAGTTTGGCGAATGGCAGCATAGATAGGATTGGAAGTATCAGATTGAGCTGTGAAAGCTACGCTTACCGATATTTTACCGCTGCCACCGATGAAGCCGAAAACCAAAATGAATATCAGCGGGAAGGCAATGCTGAAGAGAACGGCAGAGGGACTTCGAAAAATAGCCCGAAGACTTCCCTTGGTAATGGCCAGCATGGCCCTGAACTGACTGTAGTTTGATTCTTTTGGCATCAAGGATATTTTGATCAGCGAAGGTCAAAAGTAAAGGGCAATTTGGCCTGTGGAACTCCTGCCATTTTGCGGATCTTTTTCCCTTCTTCCATCCAACGCCAGGCCACTTCATCTATTTCTTTTTTAACCAATCGCTGGCGGATGGATTTTTCTGTGCTGCCGGTAATTTTTTCGATGAATGATTTTTTCTCGGGGTATTCACGAACCGAGTAGGAAGTTATTTTACCAAGTCTGGCTGCGCAGTTCACAGCATCCTGCAAGGTACCGATGCGGTCAACCAACCCAACACCCAACGCACGGCTGCCGGTCCATACCCTTCCTTGTGCTATCGTATCAACCATGTCAACAGTTTTTTTCCTGCCGGCGGCAACTCTTGATTTGAAGGTGTAGTAAGTAGAGTCGATGGATGATTGTATGAACTTTTTTTCCGGCTCTGTGAGTGCCCGGTCAATTCCTCCCAGGTCAGCATAAGGACCCGTTTTCACGCGATCGAAACTCACACCCAATTTGTTGTTGAAGAATTTTTCCATATTTGGAATGATGCCAAAAACGCCGATAGATCCTGTAATGGTGTTTTCATTGGCGAAGATTGAATCTGCATTACAAGAGATATAGTATCCACCGGAGGCAGCCACATCGCCCATGCTAACTACAACCGGCTTTTGTTGCTTCATCAATTCCAGTTCCCGCCACATTACATCACTGGCGAGAGCAGAACCACCCGGTGAATTCACGCGCAACACCACCGCTTTTATACTGTTATCAAGCCGTATTTTTCTCAGAAGGGCCTTGTAAGCATCGCTGCCAACGGTGCCTTCCGACTCATTGCTGCCATCGATATCACCATCGGCAAAAACAATCGCTACCCTGTTGCTGCCTGTTTGTCTGTAATCGGCTGAACGGGCATAATCATGGAATGTAACAAAGTTGATTTTGTCGTTGGCAGCATTGCCAAGTTTTTTATTCAACTGCGACTTGAACTGATCGTCGTAGAGCAGGTCATCTACCAATTGATTGTTTTTGGCATCGCCAGATGATTGAATGGCACCGGTTACGGCCAGCTTCCTCAATGTTGCCGTATCCATTTTCCGGGAACGACCAACAGATACCAGCATATGATTATAGAGGTCTCCGAGCCAGATGCCTGTTTGCAAACGATTGGCATCGGTCATTTTGTATTCCCGGAATGGCTCAGTGGCGCTCTTGAATTTTCCTGCATAAAATATTTGTGGCTGAATGTCTAATTTTTCCAACATCCCTTTGATGAAAAAGAGACTGGATGTCATGCCATAAAATTCAAGTCCGCCTTGCGGATGTACAGCTACAAAATCGCTCACACTGGTTACGTAATAAGCTTTTTGAGACATGGTCTCACCATAAGACCAGATGAATTTCTTGCTGCTCTTGAAGTCTTCGAGGGCTTTGCGCAATTCCTCGCTGGCAGCAAAACCATTCCCATTACCCGCACCCTGAATATAGATACCTTTTATCAGCGTGTCATTCTTGGCGGCCTTGATCATCCGCACCATGTCATATAGGGAGGGAATTTCTTTATCAGTTGTATTCATGAAAACAGCGAAGGGATCTTCCTTGCTCTGCTCAGGAAATGTCTCCGAAAGGTCAAGCACCAATACCGACTTGGCTTTTATCTCCGGCACATCGGAAGAGGAGGCGGAAGCAATCAATCCAATGATACCGACGAATACAAAAAATGCCAGCATGGTAAATACGATCAATGCGAGCAGTGATGCAAAGAAAATTTTAAAAAAGTTTTTCATGTTCTTCCTTTAATGTCAATTTCGTTTTTGTTAGCATGCGGTGGTCGTAAAGGTACCAAAACCAAGCAACTACCGCAATAAAATCAGTATTTTCGACCCCATAGTAGTGGAGGAAGTTAAACAAAGATCTTACAAGCTGCAAAGGTGCATACAAATATGGCAGAAAAGGCGAGCAATTCTATTCAAAGGGCTTATTTACTGATGGGAGGTAATTTAGGCAGGCCGGAACAGCAACTGCTGCGTGCCAGACAGCTGATTCATACACGTTGTGGGGCTGTGCTCTTGTCGAGCAGCATGTACAGTACTGCTGCCTGGGGACCTATTGAACAACCCCCTTTTTTGAACCAGGCACTGATACTATCCACTCACCTTTCACCGACTTTGTTGATGACAACATTGCTCGCAATAGAAGAAGAAATGGGCAGGGTAAGAACAGAAAAAATGGGACCCAGAACCATTGACATAGATATTTTGTTGCTCGATCAGCAGATACTGGATCTTCCGGAACTGAAAGTTCCTCATCCACTTCTTCCTCAAAGAAGATTTGCCCTGATGCCGTTGGAAGAGATAGCGCCATTTTTAGTGCATCCTGTACTGAAAAAAAATATCCGGCAACTGTTGAATGAATGTAATGACCCGGGTGATGTGCAAAAAAAAGCAGGTTGGCTTGGCGAATGACAAGTAATTTTACCGCCACACATGAAACATCATTTTATTACCATTGAAGGAAACATTGGCGCAGGAAAAACCACCCTGAGTCATTTACTGGCAGAACATTATAATGCGAGACTGGTGCTGGAAGAATTTGCGGAAAATCCGTTCCTCGCCAAGTTCTACGAACAACCCCAGCAATATGCATTTCCCGTAGAGCTTTTTTTCATGGCGGAAAGATATAAGCAACTGAAAGAATTGGTGCACAATAAGGATCTTTTTCAACATGTCACCATTTCCGATTATCTCTTCACCAAATGTTTGTTGTTTGCCAAGGTCAATCTTCCGGAAGAGGAATTCAGGTTGTACCAAAAACTATTCGACATCATTCACCAACAGCTGATGTTCCCGGATATTGTTATCTATTTGCATGCCCCTGTACAACGTCTGCAGCAAAACATCCGCAAACGCAATCGTCCATACGAGTTGAATATTCCGGATCAATATTTGTTCAACCTGCAGGAAACTTATACCAGTTACATCAAACAACACAATATAACAACCATCTTTATTGATGCTGCCAATGCAGACTTTCTGGGTAATCCGGCACATTTGCAAGTGGTGATTGAAGCCCTGGAAAAAGACATCGAACAGGGACAACATTATTTCAGTTTACCATAATCCTACCAATCCTGCAGAAGGATACAATATGCCAGCAGAAATTAAAGGAAATGACCCCTATGCCGCCCTGCGGATCACTGAATTCAGGCACCTGATGACAGGACGGTTTCTCTTTATCATGGGTTTAAGAATGATGGGAACACTCGTAGGATGGTGGGTGTATGAACTCACCAACGACCCCTTTGCCATTGGTTTAATCGGTTTGGCAGAGGTGATTCCCGCAGTGTCATTATCGCTGTATGCCGGCCATGTGATCGACACGAGCGAGAAAAGAAAATTACTCTTGCGGGGCGTGGTTGCTTACTTGTGTTGTGCAGTCGGACTAACCCTGCTGTCGGGGTTGGGAGAAGGGCGCATGAGCACGGCAATCATCGTTTTCTGCATCTATGCCGCTATCTTCCTGACAGGTATATTCAGGGCTTTTACAGGACCGACCTTCGGCACCATGATTGGCCACATCATTCCCCGGGAACTTCTCGCCAATGCCACCACCTGGAACCAGGGTATCTGGCTGGCAGCGTCTGTTCTCGGGCATGCCATTGTAGGATTTTTAATTGTTGGCCTCGGAAATACCGGTGCTTTGGTGGTGATCTGTACGCTGGTGACCACAGGTTTTTTCTACTTGCGCTTCCTCCACCCCAAACCACCGCTGACTGAAAAAGGAGAAAAGAAAACATTGGATAGTGTGAAGGAAGGGCTTCGCTTTGTTTTTTCTACCAAAGAAGTATTGGGAGCTCTCTCGCTTGATCTTTTTGCAGTGCTGTTTGGTGGAGCTGTTGCCATGATACCTGTTTTTGCACGAGATATTCTCAAGACCGGACCGGTGGGCTTTGGCTGGCTGAATGCAGCTGCCGATATCGGTTCAATCATCGTAGTTATTCTATTAACCATGTTCCCGCTGCGCAAACAACAAGGCAGGAAACTGATGTATGCCGTGGGCGGTTTCGGACTCTGCATCATCATCTTCGGTTTGTCCAGAAATTATTGGCTATCGTTTGTTGTGCTGGTGTTGAGTGGTATCCTAGATGGCGTGAGCATGATTATCAGAGGAACCATTGTTCAAATCAAAACCCCTGACCACATGCGGGGAAGAGTGATGAGTGTGAATTCGATGTTCATCAACAGCAGCAATGAACTCGGACAATTTGAAAGCGGGGTGGCATCCAAATTATTGGGTGTTGTGCCCTCGGTCGTTTTTGGGGGAACCATGACATTGCTGGTAGTAGTCATCACCTGGTTCAAAGCACCCAGTCTGAGGAAAATGGAATATTAGCCCTTCTGCAAAAGGGTACGCATCTTTTCCAATACATAATACACAGCCGGACAAAACGCAGCATTTTTGAGTGTTATGGCAGGGCGCTTGAAAAAAACGTCTTCATCTGTATAGGGGAAACGCCGACAATCGGAAGGACGCTCCTCATAAATACTGCAGGCATTGCCTTCACCCAGAAAAGGACAAGGCAAGGATTGAACCACATAGTCGCCCTCCTCATCCAATCGCAGGAATTTTTCAATGAACGCACCTTCTTTCATGCGCAGGTGCTTGCTGATTCTTTTGATGTCGGGGGTCTTAAATCGCGGGGAATAACCGGAACAACAACCGGCACAATCCAGGCAGGAAATCTTACTGAATGCCTCCGCATGAAAGTCGGGCAAATGAGCCAACATTTTTTTCCGGTCACCCCGCTCCAACAAACGCTGATGATCACGCCGGTGCTCCTCAGTTTTTTTTTGCCAATGGTCTAGTTCGGGCGGGTTTGCCATGGGTTTTGTGTAAGATACGGGTGGAAAAATAAGCATTAATCAGCACAGGCGATAAAGGGAAGTAAAAACGTGGATGCAAGGGATGCACAAACTATCCCCAAGTGCAACAAAATGGTACAAGCTAAACTGACTTGCAGTAACTTTGCGCTTTCGCAAATACGGTATTGCGGAATACGATTCCTGTTCATCCATATATTACTACCCATGAGCCAGAAAAAAGTCTCCCCCGTTAGTGAATTTGAAAGCAGACACATAGGTCCCCGCGGTGAAGAAACCCGCGAGATGCTGGAACAAATTGGTGTTCCTGACATAGAGACCCTGATAAGCCAAACCATACCTGCGGCCATCAGAGTAAAACAGGATCCCGAGATCCCGGCACCCATGACTGAATTTGAGTACCTGCAAATGATGAAACAGATTGCCGCCAAGAATCAGGTATTCAGCAATTTTATCGGACAAGGATACTATGGTACCATTACCCCAAGTGTGATCTTGAGAAACATTTTTGAAAATCCGGGATGGTACACCCAATACACGCCCTATCAGGCAGAAATTTCACAAGGTCGTTTGGAAAGTTTGTTGAATTATCAGACAATGGTGGCCGACCTGACCGGACTCCCCATTGCGAACGCATCGCTCCTGGATGAAGCAACCGCTGCTGCCGAAGCGATGTCGATGCTGTTCCATCATCTGAACAAAGCAGACATACCGGAGAGACCCAGGCTCTTTGTAGATCAGGAAGTATTTCCACAAACATTGGATGTATTGATCACAAGGGCTGCACCCCTGGGAATTGAAATCGTAACCGGCGACGTACAAAATGCGGCCATCGATACTACTTATTTTGGTGCCCTCGTACAATATCCCAACAACCGCGGAGCCATACATTCGCTGACTGCTTTCACCGAACAGGTGCACGCCGCCGGCGGCTTGGTCATTGCTGCCACCGACCTGCTCGCACTAACTTTATTGGTACCACCCGGTGAATGGGGTGCTGATGTGGCGGTAGGTTCTGCGCAGAGATTCGGTGTTCCCATGGGCTATGGAGGTCCGCATGCTGCCTTTTTTGCCACACGTGATATTTTCAAGAGAGGTATGCCGGGCAGATTGATCGGTGTGAGCATTGATGCAGCCGGCAATCGCGCGCTGCGCATGGCTTTGCAAACACGTGAACAACACATCAAGAGAGAAAAAGCCACCTCCAATATTTGTACGGCACAGGCACTACTGGCCAACATGGCTGCCATGTATGCAGTCTATCACGGTCCTGATGGACTGAAAAATATTGCCCTGCAAATTCATCGCAGAGCACAAGTACTGGAAAAGAACCTGCAGGAACTCGGCATCGGTCAATCCAATGCGCATTATTTTGATACCCTTTGTTTCGATGCCAAAGCACTCACGCAACTGCGCGCTGAAGCGGAAGCCAGGAAGATCAATCTGCGTTATTTTTCCAATGGTGAAGTGGGTGTAAGCATTGACGAAACAACCGGCGATGCAGAGATTGCCCGTTTAACGGAAGCATTTGCTGCTGCTGCAGGAAAAAAAGCAATGGAAAGCACTGTTGCAATCGATGGCGTGCGCATTCCTGCCGATCTGCAGAGAAAGTCCTCATACCTGCTGCATCCTGTGTTCCATTCTCACCGGAGTGAGAGTCAGATGATGAGGTACATCAAACAATTAGAGAACAAAGATCTTTCGCTCAATACCAGCATGATCAGTTTGGGAAGTTGTACCATGAAATTAAATGCCGCTACTGAGATGATACCGGTGAGTTGGCCTGAATTTGGCGGATTACATCCTTTCGCACCGGCGAATCAGTGCCTGGGCTATGCGCAGATCATTGATGAATTGCGCCAGTACCTGTGTTCAGTGACAGGGTTCACTGCTTGCAGTTTGCAACCCAACAGTGGTGCCCAGGGAGAATATGCCGGCTTACTAACGATCCGCGATTATCACCGTCACCATGGCAATCCACACCGCAATGTGGTGTTGATTCCTATCAGTGCCCATGGCACCAACCCTGCGAGTGCAGTGATGGCAGGGTTCAAAGTAGTGGTGGTGAAATGTGATGAGGCTGGAAACATTGACATGCTCGATCTACAGCAGAAGGCAGAACAATACAGTGAACAATTGGGTGGTCTGATGGTGACCTATCCTTCTACACACGGCGTATTTGAGGAGACCATTCGTGAGGTATGTGACCTGATCCACCAACATGGTGGTTTGGTGTACATGGATGGTGCCAATATGAATGCCCAGGTAGGTCTGACGAGTCCGGGTATGATCGGAGCAGATGTCTGCCACCTCAATTTACACAAGACTTTTGCCATACCGCACGGTGGTGGTGGTCCCGGCATGGGCCCTATCTGCGTGAATGATAAATTGGCTCCCTTCCTGCCCGGCCATTCTGCATTGACCAACCAGGAAAGCCTGCCGGGTGCAGTAAGTGCTGCTCCTTACGGTTCAGCCAGTATTTTGCTGATTAGTTATGGATACATCCGCATGCTTGGTAGTGCAGGGATCAGGAGAGCTACAGAATTTGCCATCCTCAATGCCAATTACATGAAGGCAAGACTGGCTCCTTATTATTCTATCTTGTATACGGGCAAGCACGGCACCTGTGCACATGAGTTCATTGTTGATTTACGTCCATTCAAAGCATCTGCCGGTATTGAAGCCGAAGATGTGGCGAAGCGTTTGATAGATTATGGTTTCCATGCACCTACGATGAGTTTTCCGGTAGCGGGAACCATCATGATTGAACCGACAGAGAGTGAGGACAAGGGAGAACTCGACAGATTCTGTGATGCAATGATTGCCATTCATGCGGAGATCAAAGCCATAGAATCAGGACAAGCAGATCCGGTGAACAATCCACTCAAGCAGGCACCCCATACGATGGCTGTTGTATGTGCGAGTGAATGGACAAGACCGTATAGCCGCGAGGTAGCAGCTTTCCCGCTGAGCTATGTGAGCAGCAACAAATTCTGGCCTTCTGTTGCAAGGGTAAATAATACGCATGGAGATCGCAATCTGGTCTGCACTTGTGAGCCCACAGAAGCGTATGCTTAGTGTAGGATAATCTCATCGCCGCAGCAGTGAACGATTTTCCAATAAGCGGATGATCTTATCTTTTTCCGCGAGGGAAGATTCATATTGTACTATTTGCTTTTTCAATAAAGCGATTACGTCATCTTTAGCTGTATAGAAGAGTGCTTGTTCTTCGCGCAACTCAACATAAATAGACTCCTGGCCTGTGGGCTGGGGAGGTATTTCCATCTGCCCTTTCCCCGTGAAAAGCCAGACAATACTCAACTCAGGGTAATTATACTTAATCTTCTCGATGATATCGGAGCCCACTGATCCCCGTCCCCGCAATTGCTTGGCGAGATAGCCGTTGGAAAGACCACAGGCATGTTCGAAGGCATAAGCTGTAATGCCATTGGCACGTAAGAAATGCTCTAATCTTTCAATCAATCTCATAGGTATAAATACATTAGAAAAATGGTGATTTCCCGGAGCCGAATGCATAGACCATGGCCTAATATTGTATCGGTATCCGGGCAGCTAAATAAGTTGAAGCCAGCGAGCTGTACAACCGAATTTATACTTGTCCGGTAAAGTATTTTAACCTAAAAACCATTATCAATGGAAACCACAACAAATAACAATCCAGCCAATAATGAACCTATCATTACAAAAGAACTCATGGATCAGTGGCTTCAGCTGATTCACCGGGCTACCGCTAAAAAACTAATCAGTTACCGGCAGCGCATGCAACTGCTCCTGCTCTATGCTGCAGTGGAAAAAAAATTGGGTCTGCCGGATAGTACCGTTCAACCGGTTCATCCGACTAGAACGGATAAGAACCCGTAATTTTGCAAAAAATAAAATCTATGGGAATAGCTGATTTCCTCGCTCAAAAAAAGACGGCACAGGCCAAAGCCAACCTGGAAGCAGGACAAACCTTTCTGGCAAACAATGCACAAAAAGAAGGTGTTGTGAGTTTGACGAGCGGACTTCAATATGAAGTGCTACATATGGGTGATGGTCCAAAACCAAGTCTGCACAATAAAGTTACTTGTCATTACCATGGTACCCTAATTGATGGTACTGTATTCGATAGTTCTGTTCAAAGACAACAACCAGCGAGTTTCCCCCTGTCAGCTGTTATCAAAGGCTGGACGGAAGCCCTGCAATTAATGCCCGTTGGCAGTAAATGGCGATTGTTCATTCCTCCCCAGCTGGGCTATGGTGACAGACAAGTGGGCAGCCACATTGGCCCGAACAGCACCCTGGTATTTGAAGTCGAGTTGATCAGCTTCACGTAAGGTTCAAGTTGGGTTCAGGTAGGGTTCATGGGGGGTTCATGTAGGTTTATCAACCTGCTGGCAATAATTCACTCAACTCCAGCCAACGCATTTCCAATTCATCCAATGACATTTGCACCTGCGTCATTTGCTGACCTGCAGACTCAAGTTCGTTGAACGGAAGATCTCCCTTGCTCATCTTCTGCAGCAGAGCATCCTTTTCTGCATTCAATCTTGCCAAATCTTTTTCAATCTGTTCCCATTCTCTTTTTTCCTTGTAACTCATTTTGCGTTTTACAACCGATGCCGGAGCAGCAGATGGTACAGACTGTCCAGCAGCAAGGGCTTCGGTCTTCTCCTCCTGCAATTTGGGCTGCTCTTTCTTCATCTGATCAGTCTTCTCCTGTTCCTGTTGCCAGAACCTGTATTGGGTATAGTTTCCGGGGAAATCACGTATGACCCCCTCTCCTTCCAACACCAATAAATGATCCACCAAACGATCCATGAAATACCGGTCATGCGATACGATCAGAACACATCCTGAAAATTCATAAAGAAAATTTTCCAGGACAGCCAACGTAGGCAAATCCAGGTCATTGGTTGGCTCATCGAGGATCAAAAAATTCGGATTGGCAAACAGAACCGTCAGCAACTGTAACCGCTTTTTCTCTCCACCACTCAGCGATTCCAGCATCGTATATTGCTTGGCGGGGGGAAAGAGAAACAATTCCAGGAACTGAGCTGCACTGAGACTTCCACCGGAAGCCAGTGGAAAATTTTCAGCGATGGATTTTACATACTCGATTACGCGAACATTCTCACGTATGGTCAATCCCTGTTGAGAAAAATGCCCGAACACTACCGTCTCTCCTATGTTGACTTTCCCGCTATCCGGTGGAACCAGTTGCTGTAATATTTGTAAAAAAGTAGATTTCCCGACGCCGTTACGGCCGATTACCCCGACCCGTTCGCCCGGACTGAATGTGTAATCAAAACCTTTCAGGATGCATTGATCGCCGTAACTCTTGTACACTTTTTTCAGCTCGACAATTTTTCCACCGAGCCGGCTCATTTTCATTTGTAATTGCAGGGCTGCTTCCGCAGGTTTTTTGGCTGCCTGTGTTTCCAGCTGATAAAAATTTTCCTGGCGGCTCTTGCTTTTGGTAGTGCGCGCCCGTGGTTGTTTGCGCATCCATTCCAATTCCTTGCGATAAAGATTGCGGGCCTTCTCCCAGCCTGCCTGTTCACTTTCCAAACGTGCAGCCTTGGTTTCCATATAATGGGCATAATCGCCTTTATATACATAGAGGTGCTCGCGTTCCAGTTCCCAGATCTCATCTGTCACTGCATCGAGAAAATAGCGATCGTGGGTAACCAACAAAAGAGTAACTCTTTCCTGGCGCAGATAATGCTCCAGCCATTCTATCATCTCTACGTCGAGGTGATTGGTCGGCTCGTCCATCATCAATAAAGTATGCCGGTGATCGAATCCGATATCAATCAATGTACGCGCCAGTGCAAGCCGCTTTCTTTGTCCACCACTCAGTTCCCTTACTGGCCGCCGAAGAAAATTGATTTCCAGTCGGGTAACAATCTGCTTCACCTTCACCTCGAAATCCCATGCCTGCAAGGTATCCATGCGATCAAGGAGTTCAGGCAGCGAAGCCTCATCTTGCTCTTCCACGGCATTTTCATAAGCACGTATCAATTGTACCACGGGGTGGTTGGAATGAAAAAGCTGGTCACTGACCAGACCCTCTTCATTGAAAACAGGGTCTTGCTCGAACAGGGCCACCGTCAGGTCTTTGTGAATGAACAATTTTCCCTCATCCGGCGGTTCTTGACCGCTCAAAATGCGCAATAAGGTGGACTTCCCCACGCCGTTGCGGGCGATGAGCCCAATCTTATCTCCCTCGCTGATGTGAAAGGAAATGGAACGAAAAAGGGGTTCAGCCCCATAACTTTTTGTCAATCCCTCCGCTGATACATAATGCATGTTGCAAAAGTACTGTAACCGGACTTATCGGCACCAGTAATATCCGATGGTTGTTTTGGAGGTTCTTGTTTTACAATCCGCCAAATTCAAGTATTTTTGTCTACCCATGAGAAAGATAGAACTTGAAATTGTAGCCCTTTCACACAGCGTTACCCAATCCACTTCCTATGCAATCGTGCTGGCGGAAGTGAATGGATCACAGCGTCTGCCCATCGTGATCGGACCATTGGAAGCACAATCGATCGCAGTTGTTCTCGAGAATATGCAGATCAGCAGACCACTGACGCATGACCTTATGAAAAATTTCATGAAGGCAGTGAATGTGGACTTACAGGAAATTGTCATCAGTGATGTGCAGGAAGGAATTTTTTATTCCAAACTGATTTGCCACACGGAGAATGATATCATTGAAATCGATAGCAGAACCAGTGATGCATTGGCCCTTGCTGTTCGCTTTGGGTGTCCGATCTATATCTACGAAGATGTGTTGAAGAAATTAGATAAGCAGGATAAGAGAATGAATGAGCCCGCTTTTTCTCCTGAGCCGGAAGAACCGGAAAAAAGTTCCGCACTTGCCTCCGGCAATTTATCCCGCATGTCGCTGGAAGAATTGGAACAGCTGTTGCAGGAAGTTTTGGACCAGGAAGATTATATCAGGGCCATCGCCATCCGCGATGAAATCAATAAGAGAAAATAACCGGCAAAAAATAACCGGTACATCAACCCATTGACCATGGTCGCTTTTCCGCCCGCTAAGATCAACCTGGGTTTATATATTACCGCTAAAAGATCCGACGGCTACCACGATCTTTCTACCCTGTTCCTTCCTGTGCAATTGTGTGATGCCATTGAATGTATCGCAGTCCATACAGACAGCAATGAAGATGTGCAATTCTCCAGTAGCGGACTACCTGTTGCGGGTGACAGCAAAGACAATCTTTGTGTTCGTGCCTGGCAATTATTGCGACAACATGATCCGGCATTACCACGCGTACAAATGCACCTGCACAAAGTAATTCCCATGGGTGCCGGACTGGGAGGTGGAAGTTCAGATGGCAGTAACATGCTGCTGCTCCTGCGCCAACTCACTCGCACGGAGATTCCAATGACAACCCTGCAGAGCATCGCACTGCAACTCGGCAGCGATTGTCCCTTCTTCCTACACCCTGTCCCCTCCCTCGCCGAAGGCCGGGGGGAAATACTCCAACCTGTGAATGTTCCCCTCGAAGGTTTCCGGGTATTGTTGGTGCATCCGGGTATTCATGTCTCAACTGCAGCAGCCTTCTCCCGGGTAATTCCTCAACCTTTGTCAGTGCCGCTTGAACAACTCCTTTCCCTGCCCATCAGCGAATGGAAAAATCATATCCGCAATCAATTTGAAGATTCTGTCTTCCCACTGCATCCCGAACTGGCCTCACTGAAAGAAAAAATGTATCTGTCCGGCGCAGTGTATGCTTCCATGAGTGGAAGTGGTAGTACGCTGTATGGACTCTTCCCGCCCGGTGCGGCTCAACCCACCCATACATTTACGGGCTGTACCCAGCATTGGGTAGAAGTAATGGTGTAAGAATTTCCCACCAATTGATTTTTCATTTAAAGAGGCATCTGGATAAGCTGCTTGGGCAACTCATCTCCCTTTATTAGCCAATTGACATTATTTGTTATACATTATCTAATATTTGTCTTATTCATTGAATAGTTTTTAAAAAAGTCAATATTGTGTTAATAATTATTCATATTTATTGGCAATTTATTAGTAATTTCCGTTGACGAATACTGCCTTTGCATTTTTTAGCCCTCAAACCGATCGGTATGTCTTACCCTTCCACAGGCACCGGCCTGTATGATCCCCGCTTTGAACACGATGCCTGTGGCATTGGCTTTGTAGCCAGCATACGCGGACATAAATCACACCAGCACATCAGCGATGCACTCACGGTTCTGGAAAACATGGAACACCGAGGAGCCTGCGGTTGTGAAAACAATACCGGAGATGGGGCAGGCATATTACTCCAAATGCCCCATGAATTTTTCTTTGACGAATGCCTGAAAATGGGCATTCAACTTCCTGCTTATGGACGCTATGGTGTAGGCAGTATTTTCTTTCCTCAAGACTTAAGACTGCGGGAAGCCTGTCGCGATATTTTCATTCGTACAGCGGAAAAGCTCGGACTTCCCCTGCTTGGCTTCCGCAAGGTACCTGTTAACAAAGAGGGTATCGGTCCAACCGCCCTTTCCGTTGTGCCCTGCATGGAACAGGTATTTCTGGGCTGTCCCGATACCATTCAAAATCCTGATGAATTGGAGAGAAAATTATTCGTTCTCCGCAACCATGTCACCCATCTCATCCAACATACTGTTCAACAAGATGAGGTAGGTTTTTACATTGCTTCCCTTTCTTACAAAACAATTGTCTATAAGGGCCAACTTACCAGCTGGCAGGTAAGAAATTATTTTCCCGACCTCAGCGATAAAAGGGTGGTCTCAGCATTTGGGCTCGTTCACTCTCGCTTTGCCACCAATACCTTCCCCTCCTGGAAACTGGCGCAGCCCTTCCGCTATATAGCGCACAATGGTGAAATAAATACCCTCCAGGGAAATTTGAACTGGCTCCGCACCGGTGAACAAGGCTTCACCACCCCTTATTTCAGCCGGGAAGAAATGGACATGCTCTTGCCCATCATTCAGCCCAACCAATCTGACTCTGCCTGCCTCGACAACATGATCGAACTGCTCACCCTCACCGGCAGACCACTGGAACATGTGATGATGATGCTCATACCGGAAGCATGGGATGGCAATGACCAAATGGACCCCATTAAAAAAGCATTTTACGAATACCACGCTTGCCTGATGGAACCCTGGGACGGTCCGGCTTCCATCTCTTTTACCGATGGAAAAATCATTGGTGCTACACTTGACAGGAACGGACTTCGACCTTCACGCTACATCGTTACCCACGATGAACGGGTAATCATGGCATCCGAAACAGGTGTATTGCCGATCGATCCGGCACTGGTAAAAGAAAAAGGAAGATTACAACCCGGAAAAATGTTTGTGGTCAACATGGAATTGGGTCGCATCATCAGCGATGAAGAATTGAAGCAGAACATCTGCAGCAAAAAACCCTATACTTCCTGGTTGAATAAATATAAAATCCGGCTGGAAGAATTGCCCGAGCCGCGTGTTCTGTTCACCCACCTGGAATCTGATCAGATACTTAAATACCAAAAGGCCTTTGGCTACAGCACCGAAGACCTCGACACCATCATTGCCCCCATGGCACTCGATGGTAAAGAACCTGTGGGGTCCATGGGTACGGATATACCCCTCGCGATTCTCAGTGACCAACCACAACACCTGAGTAATTATTTCAAACAACTATTCGCCCAGGTAACCAACCCACCCATCGATCCAATCCGGGAACGCATGGTCATGTCGTTGGCTGTTTTCGCAGGCAGCAATGGAAACCTCCTAATAGAAGATCCCCTATCCTGCCATTGCGTGGCACTTCAACATCCCGTATTGAATAATCATGAGCTGGAAAAAATCCGCAGCATCGATACCGGAATCTTCCAGGCAAAAACCTTACAAACTTACTTCAGGGCCGATGGAGCAGCAGGATCTTTGAAGAAAGGACTTGACCGGCTTTGTCGCTATGCCGTTGATGCGGTGGAAGACGGGTTTGAAGTGATCATTCTCACCGATAGGGCCATCGATTCAGAACATGCGCCCATCCCTTCTCTTCTCGCCACCAGTGCGGTGCATCATCACCTTATCCGCAAAGGATATCGTGGCAAAGTAGGCATCATCGTAGAAGCAGGTGATGTATGGGAGGTGCACCATTTTGCTTGTTTGCTAGCTTTTGGTGCCACTGCCATCAATCCCTACTTGGCTCTCTCGAGTATCCGCGATATGAAACTAAGCGGCAAAATCTCCACAGAACTGGACCCCGACCAATTGAAGAAAAATTATGTGAAAGCAGTCAATGATGGTCTGCTCAAAGTCTTCTCCAAAATGGGTATCTCGACCTTACAATCGTATCAGGGCGCACAGATTTTTGAGATCATCGGACTCGACACCAAAGTAGTGGATCAATATTTCTCCGGCGCTACTTCCCGCATTGGTGGCATGGGTCTCGATGAGATAGCAAGGGAAACATTGGCCAAGCATTTCTTCGGGTTTAGTCGCACGGAAATTCCTGTCAACCGCTTGCCCGTAGGCGGAATTTATCAATGGAAACGAAAAGGTGAACAACATCTTTTCAACCCGCAAACAATACACCTGCTGCAATACAGCACACGCAACAATGATTACGAGACATTCAAAAAATATGCAAGACTCATCAATGAACAAAGTGAGAAAGCTTGCACCCTGCGCAGTTTATTCCAATTGAAGAGAACCAGACCATCGATACCTATTGATGAAGTGGAGCCGGCAGAAAATATCTACCGGCGCTTTGCCACCGGTGCTATGTCTTTCGGCTCCATCTCCTGGGAAGCCCATACCACACTCGCCATTGCTATGAATCGACTCGGCGGAAAAAGCAATACAGGTGAAGGAGGTGAAGATGCACTTCGTTACACTCCTCTCGCCAATGGTGACTCCATGCGCTCGGCCATCAAGCAAGTGGCTTCCGCCAGATTTGGTGTAACCAGTTACTATCTCACCGAAGCCGATGAACTTCAGATCAAAATGGCGCAGGGTGCCAAGCCGGGGGAAGGTGGTCAGCTGCCCGGACATAAGGTAGATGACTGGATCGGCAAAACGAGACATGCAACTCCGGGAGTAGGACTCATCTCTCCACCTCCGCATCATGATATTTATTCCATCGAAGATCTCGCCCAATTGATTTTCGATTTAAAAAATGCCAACCGCCATGCCCGCATCAATGTGAAACTGGTATCGAAAGCAGGTGTAGGCACCATTGCGGCAGGTGTTGCCAAAGCCAAGGCAGATGTAATTCTCATCTCCGGATTTGATGGTGGAACGGGTGCATCACCCATCAGCTCTATTCGCCATGCCGGACTTCCCTGGGAACTCGGGCTTGCAGAAACACACCAGACACTGGTGAAAAATAAATTGCGCAGCCGCGTGGTGGTACAGGCAGATGGACAAATGAAAACGGCACGTGATATTGTGGTTGCGACTTTGCTCGGTGCAGAAGAATGGGGGGTAGCCACTGCAGCGCTGATAGTAGAAGGTTGTATTCTCATGCGCAAATGTCATCTCAATACTTGTCCGGTTGGAGTTGCTACCCAAGACCCCGAGCTACGCAAACGGTTTACCGGCAATGCAGATCACGTAGTGAATTTTTTCCGCATGCTCACACAAGAGCTGAGGGAACTAATGGCAGAACTGGGCTATCGAAGCGTTGAAGAGATGGTCGGACAAGTAGATGGATTGGAAATGCGCGAATCAATCAATCATTGGAAATACAGCCGACTGGATCTCTCAGCCATTTTATACAAGGAACCTGCAGATGCCGACACGGGTTTATATCACAGCGAAGCACAGGATCACGGACTATCAGATGTACTCGATTGGCGTTTGCTGCAAGCAGCACAACCGGCCCTTGAAAAGGGAGAAAAAATACGGGCTTCCTTTCCAATCAAAAATACAGACAGGGCCACGGGCACTATGCTGTCGAACGAGATCAGTAGAAAATACCGGGCAGACGGTCTACCGGATGATACGATACATTTTTTATTCGCCGGTACAGCGGGACAAAGCTTCGGGGCTTTCAATGCACGTGGAGTAACGCTCGAGCTCGAAGGTGATGCCAATGATTATTTTGGAAAGGGATTGAGTGGCGCACGGTTAATTGTATATCCTTCCCGCCAGTCCAGTTTCGTTCCGGAAGAAAACATCATCATTGGAAACGTAGCATTTTACGGAGCTACTTCCGGTGAGGCCTTCATTCGTGGTAAGGCAGGAGAACGTTTTGCAGTGCGCAACTCAGGAGCAAGTGTGGTTGTAGAAGGCGTCGGAGATCATGGCTGCGAGTACATGACCGGTGGGATTGCAGTGATCTTGGGTGCTACCGGAAGAAATTTTGCTGCAGGCATGAGTGGAGGAATTGCTTATGTATATGATGTGGCAGAGCAGTTTGCCGGCAACTGCAACCGGGAAATGGTTGATCTCGATCCGGTGGGGACTGAAGACATTGTGCTACTAAAGAATCTGCTAAGTAAACACCACCAACTGACAGGCAGTAGCATAGCGGCATTCATCCTATCGAACTTGCAACAACAAGTGAAAAATTTTGTCAAGGTATTTCCGCGTGATTATAAAAAAGTGTTGGAGCGACGGCAAGCAGTGAGCGATCAACCCATTCTTTCTAACAAAACGATCTAAGGAAAAAGTAAAGTACAACATGGGAAAACCAACAGGATTCATAGAATTCAACAGAGAGGCACCGAAAAAAACAGCCCCGGAGGAAAGGTTACAACATTACCGTGAATTCGTTGCACCTTACACGGAGGAAAAATTGAACCAACAAGCAGCACGTTGCATGAATTGTGGTGTTCCTTTTTGCCATTCCGGTTGTCCGCTGGGTAACATCATACCCGAGTTCAATGATGCGGTGTATCGCAAAAACTGGCAGGAGGCCTATGAGATACTTTCCTCCACCAATAATTTCCCCGAATTCACCGGGAGGATTTGTCCTGCCCCCTGTGAGTCTGCCTGCGTATTGGGTATCAATCAACCTCCTGTAAGCATTGAAGAAATAGAAAAACACATCATAGAGATCGCCTTTGAAAAAGGATATGTTGAACCCAAAGCCCCGCTTGTACGCACAGGAAAAAAGATAGCCGTGATTGGTTCGGGTCCTGCAGGCCTTGCGGCGGCAGCTCAATTGAACCAGGCAGGACATCAAGTAATTGTTTATGAGCGCGACGCTCATCCGGGAGGATTGTTGCGCTATGGCATACCTGATTTCAAATTAGAGAAATGGGTGGTGGAAAGACGCATCAATTTGATGGAGAAAGAAGGTATTATATTTCGTTGTGGGGTAGAAGTTGGAAAAGATACGAGCATCAACGATCTCTTGAGAGAATACCAGGCCATCGTATTGGCGGGAGGATCAACAATTCCGAGAGACCTGAACATACCTGGAAGAGAATTAAAAGGTGTTCATTTTGCAATGGAATTTCTCAAACAACAAAACCAACGGGTAAGCGGTGAAACTATACCTATTGAAGACATCAGCGCACAGGGAAAACAAGTCGTAGTAATTGGAGGTGGAGATACCGGTAGTGACTGTGTAGGAACATCGAACAGACAGGGTGCAGCAGGCGTTACCCAATTTGAATTGTTGCCACAACCTCCTGCACATAGAACAGAGCGCATGCCCTGGCCAACTTATCCCATGATCTTAAAGACAACCTCTTCCCATGAGGAGGGCGTACAGCGACAGTGGGCCACCGCTACCAAGGCATTCATAGGGGATGAGGCAGGCAATCTAAAAGCACTGCGCATCGTGGACCTGCAGTGGAAAATGAAGGGTGACGGAACTTATGCGGGTTTTGAAGAAGTGGCTGGGTCTGAGCGCGAAATACCTTGTGGGTTGGCCTTGTTGGCGATGGGTTTTGTTGCTCCCCGGCAAGAGGGCCTATTGCAACAGCTGGATATCGAGTTAGATGAAAGAGGCAATGTAAAAGCAGCAGAAGGCAAGTACCAGACCAGCATTCCGAAAATATTTACAGCGGGAGACATGCGGCGCGGACAATCATTGGTAGTATGGGCAATCAGTGAGGGAAGAGAATGTGCCCGCAAGGTGGATGAATACCTGATGGGAAAATCGGTTCTGGAGACCCGAGATGGAAACAGTCTTGCAATGATATACGGATGATTAATCCGGTCCCTTCTGATTGAGGAAAAATACCCTGTTGAATAAGGCACCACCATCACCAAAAATTACACCCAGGTTTGTTTTTAGTTGATAGACACCAAAACTTGTTTTGGCATAATATTCAAAGTCAATTTCCATTGACTCATATTTTTTAATCTTCTGGTATCCTTTTTTATAGATGCAGGGGTTGTGCCGAAACACAAAATTACGCATCTGAATGGTGGTATCCCCTCCGGTTTGAATGAAGCGGATGGATGCAATTTTTAAGCACCCGTTTTCATCCTCTGCCCTTTGCCACTCAATGTCCATATGCACTTCCATACCCTTGTACCCCACTATTACAGACTCGCGCATGGTGTCATTGAGAATCCGCCAGTTGGGATGGTCAACTATAAAATTTTGGGCAAACAATATTTTTTGAACTGCTACAACTGGTTTGTCACAGGATACTACTACCATCAGCAGAAGAAGGGATGCCAAAACTGGTTTCATGGTGAAAAGGTACAAAAAACTGAAAACAATCAATAATAAACCCCTGTTACTACATTATTTTTCCACCTCGGAGTGTCAATAAGAGGAAATAGTATACTCTTAAGGTTGCTTTCCAGAAAAATTTGTAATATTTTCACCCAACAGGCTCCCCCCTGCCTGATAACCCCACAACAGTAAATCAGGAACCAGGTGAAGCCATTTGTCTCTTTCCAATCATTTTTCAACCGACATCTGTGCTTTTCATACTCAGCCCATCGCTGGTATATGATTGCTTTGTTTTGCTTTCTCGAATTTCTTTTATCGGGAACATCGCTAGAGTTGAGGGCCCAGCAGGTGCCCCCTGATCGATACATAGATTCCATCACCAAAAGAACCGGCCATTTAACGGTGAGTTGTGGAATAGATAGCTGGCTGAAGACAGAACGCAAAGCACCTGAATTTCTGGCCAAGGAGATGAAGATGAACCAGGAGATCCTGGAAACCCATGGTAGCAATGATACCCTCACCCTACCCCTGGTCATTCATATTGTACATCCAACGCTGAACTCGAATTTTATCTCAGACCAACAAATCCTGGATGCGATAAAAGGCCTGAATGAGGCTTTCAGCAAATCGGGTAAATATGCCGGCAGCTCGGGGGCAGATGCTAAAATAAGATTTGCACTGGCAAGAAAGACACCGGAGGGAGGTGTAACCAATGGCATCAACCGAATCACATCCCTCATGGGCAATAACATGTTCCGTGAGTTAGAAGATGGAAAGCTAAAGAACTTGATGCAATGGAATCCTGCTAAATACATCAATGTTTGGATAGTTCCCCAAATCATCGGAGAGACCAATGTTTATTTTCAATGTGAAAAGGGATGGAACAGAGAACAGATCGGCGGGTATGCCACTTTTCCCGGTACTCGACCCGAAGTAGATGGAATCGTCATGGCAGGGATATCTGATTTTCTTCTAACGCACGAGATGGGACATTACCTCGGTCTCTACCATACCTTTGAAGGCTGTTGCAACAACAACGATTGTACCAAAGATGGTGACAGGGTATGTGATACGCCACCTGACTGCAAAACTGCACCTTCTCCATCTTGCAGCAACCCTGATAACTCCTGCAATACCGACACCCTCTCCAACTATTCCAATGGATTTTTCAGGAAAGACACCACCGATTACATCACCAATTTCATGGATTACGGCCATAATAACTGTGCCAATCAGTTTACGCAGGGACAGGCCGAAAGGATGCGGGCAGTTGTCCTATCGCAGCGACCAGGCCTGATGAATGATGTATTGACTCCACCCTGTGGGGAAAATATTTTGGTGAGATTCACCCGCGATAAATATTATCCGATCACCGGAGAAACCGTGAACTTCACAGCCGGCAGTGGATTTAACAATTATGAGTGGCTGATCAATGATAATGTGGTAGGCAGTGGCAGTACTTTCAGTTATGCATTTCCAAACAACGGAAAATTCAAAGTAACACTCAAAGCATCCAACAATGCCGGATGTTTTGCCTCCCATTCAGAAAATATACAACCGAACTGCGGACTCACGGCGAGATTTTTTAGCAACAAATCTCTGATCGCCTCCAAGCAAAATATACTGCTTGATACGATTGTATTCACGAACAATACCATCGGCAATGCCACCAATTATCAGTGGATCATCAACCGCAATTTCGCTGACAGAAAAGTAGTAACCAGTAACGTGGCAGGGGGTGGTGTCAATGACCTGCTGTATGCCTTCCCGCAGGAAGGACAATACTGGGTAAAACTGATCGCTTCCAACGCAAACTGTGTAGACAGCACCAGTTTTGCATTCGTCAATGTGTTAGATCCGACACCCGATATGTACACCAATATATTTGGTGCCACCTGTTACCAACAGACCAAGCTGATGTTCTACCTGAACGTTTACAATACAGGTTTTGCTACCATGAAAACTAAACTTCCGGTGAGCTTTTATGATGCCGACCCAGAGGTTGCCAATAGTGGTGCCAAAAAGATAGGAACAACATTCCTGATTCCCGACAGCATCACCGGTTATTGCGGAAGAACTTATCAGATCATCATCGATAATGCCTATCCTGCCACTAAAACCCTGTTTGCTGTAAGCAACGATGATGGCAACCAGACCATCCCCATCCAGATCCCCTACCCCGGATCACCCTTCTTAGAAATGAATTACTCCCGATTCAACGCAGTGAGCGTTTCTGATTTCCGATACACAGCCAAAATCAACCAGGTACCAACACAACTACCGGGAGATACCATTCAATTGATGGCTACCACCACTCCGTCTTATACCTTCACCCAACAATTTCTATGGAGTCCACCCACGAAACTCAGTTGTACCAATTGCAATGGTCCGCTCTTTTTCTCCGGACTTACTAGTAGTACTGAGACCAAGCAGTTGATTGTTCGCAGCCAGTGGGATTGCTATGATACGACCCAGGTAGTGATCAGAATTGAAGCCACTGATTTCCGCATCCAGTTGCTGGATATGATTTGTGCGGGCAGGGATTCGGTAGATGTAAGAGTGAAGGTGACCAATTTATTTACACCCGGCAAGGTACCGGTGGCACTACCCCTGGCATTTTTCCGCAATGATCCGAGAGTAGTTGGTGCCGAGTTGTTAACTGCCGGACTGACCCTGCCCTTTAGTTCGGCGGGCAATGAAGAGACCTATACTTTCCGCATCCGAAAACCTGCAGAAGGTACAATTTATGCGACCCTCAATCAAAAGCCAACAGTGAGTCCCGTTCGGTTTCCGGCGGACCAGGTAAGAGAAATGAGTTATACGAACAATGTTTCTGCACCTTATGTGTATCAATGGCCTTCTCGCACTGAGACAATCACGGCATGTACGGGTGATACTATTTATGGCAGAACAGTTTCAGGTACGTATAGGGATACGCTGCGACAGGGCTCGGGTTGTGACAGCATACGAATTTTGCAGTTAACCATTCGGCCTGAACGGGTGAGCAGAACCACCGTTAATACATCGATTTGTGCGGGCGGACAGGCAGAGGGATATACACAGACGGGGGTGTATGTGGACAGGTTCCTGGGGAAGAATGCCTGTGATAGTTTCCGCACCCTGGTGCTGACAGTAAATCCGAATAAAAAAGATACCGTGAGGGTGGGCATTTGCAGTGGTGAACGATACCGGGCGGGAGGTGGCTGGCAGACAACAACGGGTTGGTATGAAGACACGCTGCGAACGGTTGCGGGATGCGATTCAATTGTCTCCACTTATTTAACGGTACATCCATTACCTGCTGCTTTTCTACCAAAGGATACTGTCTTGTGTTCAGGCAAAACGCTCACTTTGAGTTTATCGGGTTATCCGACGGTATTGTGGAATACGGGAAGTATTGCCAACACGATAACAGTGAATCGTACAGGAATATATGCAGCGCGGGTAACGGATAACAATGGATGTTCCGGAAGTGATACGGTGCAGGTAGAGTTCCCTTACATTGTATTTGATCTTTTCGTGAATGCTGCCTGTACGGGAGATACGGTTTTGGGAAGAACGAGTGCGGGTGTATATTCCGACACATTCCGGACCGCGGGTGGTTGTGACAGCATTCGCATTTTGCACCTCAGTTATCGGGCGAATCCGGTAAGCACAACGATATCGGTAGCATTGTGTGAGGGGCAACAATATGCAGGGTATAGCAGAACGGGAAGGTATGTGGATGTATTCAAGGCGGTGAATGGCTGTGACAGTACACGCACGCTGAATCTGGTGGTGAATCCGGTGTACCGACAAACGCGGGAGGTGCAGATATGTGATGGAAGTAGTTATCGTGCCGGGGGAGCATTGCAGACACGATCGGGAATTTATTATGATACGTTGAAGACCAGGCAGGGATGTGATTCGGTGATTGTAACGCAGTTATCGGTAACACCATTGCCGGTGCAATTCTTACCGCAGGATACTACGCTCTGTTTGGGAAGAACGATGAGTATTAGTTTACCCCAGTTCCGATCAACCTTGTGGAACAGCGGATCAATTGATTACAATTTATTGATCAGTGCACCGGGCAAGTATTGGGTGAATGTAGTGGACGTGAACAATTGCAGGGGGGTGGATACGATAGAGGTAAAATATCAGCGCTGCATACCGATTCAGGTACCCAATGCATTTAGTCCGAATGGCGATTATATCAATGATGTTTTTCGTCCGGTGATACCGGTAGCGCTCAAGAATTATCGCATGCAGATTTACAGTCGTTTAGGGTTTGTGATTTTTGAGACGACCGATTATCGCAGGGGCTGGGATGGGAAGGTGAATGGAATAGTACAGAACCAGGGGGTATATGTATATCTGATTCGCTTCACGGATGATGATGGCAAGGAGGTGGTGAAGAATGGAACGTTGTTGCTGGTAAGATAAGAGCAAGTGGGGAGATAGAGCTAGTGTGAGTGTGAGAGTGAGTGTGAATATGCTTTTACGGAGTATGATTTTAGATGGCTATCAAACCAAAGATGAAAGACCTTTAGTCTTGAAGGCGGCAGCAAATTTGCGACGGGTTTGTTTTTTCATACTTGAGGTGTAAATTAATAAAAAAAAACTTACCCCTGTTCTGAAATTTTGGGGAGTATTATACCTGTAAGGGGTAGGCATAATCGGTCGCCTGAATTTGATTGATGTCCTTTAAATAAAATTTTCAAAACAACAACACGTACTTATACCTGTAACCAATACGTATGAAAATTTTCTTTACTTGTTTATCTTTGAACTATGCAAACAAAAATCGATAAAGTCTGCAGTAGCTTTGTTTTACCAAAACAGCCAAAAACTAATTCAGCATGTATTTTTCGTAATCATTCATTGTTTTTTCAACTTTCAAAAAATTATGTACAGCTATAAATTACATATTAGCAAAGAAAAAGAAGGGGGTTATACAGTTTCTGTCCCTGCGTTGCCCGGTTGTATTACTTATGGCCAGGATTGGGATGAAGCAATTACTATGGCAAAGGAAGCTATTTCATTGTATGTAGAAGAATTGCGGGAAAGAGGTGAGTCATTACCCGAAGACAGTAATACTATGGAATACTCGTTAATTGTAGAGGGAGAATGAATCTGAGTCCCCGCCATCTAATAAAATTATTGGAAGAAAATGGATTTATTTTTAAGCGATCGAAAGGGTCTCACAGATTATATTATAACCCAATTAACAACAAAACTGCCATTGTGCCATTTCACGGAGGGAGAGATGTAAAAAAGGGTACATTCCTGGCAATTCTTAGGCAGGCAGGTATCGACAAAAATGCGGCTGAATAAACGATGGATGGGTATTCTTTGGTCACGGTCTTTGGTCTTTGGCTTTCTTCCACCGCGTGTCTTCCGCCAGAGGCGGAGACTTCGCGGCATGAATCAATGTTATATTACTCCTAGTGTATCATTGATAAAAATGATCTGCGTTTCCTTCTCCACAGGGTTGCTTTTCATGAAAATTTTGAAAATTCTCCGTGTATGAACCGCGGGGTTTCCGCCTATAGCGCAAGACCCACGGAGACGAAATACAATTTAACCTCATTCGCCTGATTCTTCAAGTGCCCGCTTTTCTATTTCCTCTGAAATACGAAAATTGGTTTGACGAATTTTTTGAAGGTATGGCTTTATTGATTCAATAACTCCCAGTTTTTTTGCGGAAATAATTACGCCGATAGTACCAATAATTGGAATACCTAAGCTCTCTGCAATTTTTCGAGCTTTATAATCGTCTAAAATAACTGCGGAATCAGTAAGTTCTATTGCCAAAGCTATGGTACTTGCTTCTCCTTTATTGATTTGTAATTCTAAAATTCTTTGTCGATAAGCATCTGATGCTATTCTAATCTCAACCCATTCGGGAAGACTTTCCCCGAACTCGTCAGCAACTTCAGCAGTTGTAATTACTTTACCATACATCCTACGTAATTAATCAAGTTCATTGATTTTAGAAAGTATGATAAGACAGCTAGTGTCTGAAATTATAATTTTAGACATTTGTCAATTCTCTGGAAAGATCATCAGCTGAAAAATTAAAAATGGAAACGTTGTATTTCCCGAGCAACTCAGCAAAAGTCCTTTTTGAAAGTCCAACCAATTCAGCTGCCTGGCCTAGTGATAGTTTTCCTTCCTCATACAATTTGGTAGCCAATAACATAGCAACTTCCCTGTTGTCTAAGTCAACCGAATCAGGAATATTGAATGTAAGCGTCTTCATATGATAAAGTTACAAAAAATAATTTATTACTAGGAATTTAGGTTGTTATAACGGTCTAGGAATATTAAAAACGCAAGACTACAACTTGGTTTCCTGAACAATCATTATTGTAGGCTTAAGTCTCGGTGATTACTTCGCAGCAGACATAGTGTGAACACTATTGCCTGCTCAGTAATTCAAAGATCTGCTTACCCCAATAGCCCACTTCACGCTGTTTGCTATCGGTGCTTACCGAAGCTACTACTTTTTCCTGAAGGAAAAAGCAGTGTGAGAGTGGAGTTTGAGTGTGCTCCAACGCTAAAGGTTGGAGTTAGAGTAACGACGGATATGAGAGTGGAGAAGGTGTTTAGAGCCGGCGGCTCGATTTTATATATACCTAGGATTTTAATCCCTTGCAGCTTCAAGCACCTAACGTAAAGAGTGCTGTAGGCACTATGCATATTTATGTGCTTTGTTATCAACTATATCGGCCTCTCTTTGTATCTTACTTGCCATCCAACAACGGATTAAAATCCATTGTTGCAGTTTATGTCGAGGCTACGCCTCTTTACTAGTAGACGGAATTATGTAAGGTGCAAAATTTAATCGTACTGTTTAAAGCCTATTTTATTTCGGGGAGTTGGTTTACTTGCTTTTTCCAAAATTTCCTTCAATACCATAAAAATATTCTCAATGTCTTTGTTGTTTCCTTTTACTTCCTTTTCAAGTTTGGATAGTTGAAGCAATATGTCTTTATGAGTAAGTGCATATTCTCGCAGTCGAGTAAATACTCTGATGATTCTAATATTTACTTCAATAGCCGTATCGCTGTTCAAAACACTGGATAACATTGCGATTCCTTGCTCTGTAAAAGCATTTGGCAGCTTCCTTCTTCCCCCCCAACTTGATGTCGCATTTTGCGACTTCAAGTTTTCAAACTCCCTTTGTGTAATAGTAAACATGAAATCTTTTGGAAACCTTTTCGAATTTCGCTTTACCTGCTCATTTAAACGCTTGGTTTCTACATGGTACATACTTGCTAAATCTTCATCAATCATCACTTTTTGTCCTCGGATATGATAAATCTTATTGAGTATTGTATGCTCTACAGCCAAAACCAGCAATTCCTTCTTTACCATTTTTTTATTGTATTGTAAATATAATAACAACACTAATTTGCTAAGGTAATTTACCATGAGTAATTATACTCTTTTTGATTGTATCTACCTATGCAGCACCGAATACACGCTGCCAGGTATTCAGCAGGCGGTTCAGCTGGTCATATTGATACGTGTAGCCGGTGGTGGTATTTTACGAGTAAAAATACCTGATACTACTACTCAATACAAATTTATTGAAAAGACTACCTTTGCATTATTGACATTTAAAGCCCCGTTCTAAATCATAATTTTTTTTATGCAAACTATCACCATAGAAATATTAGACGATACGGCCCTTGCGATATTAAATGATTTAGCATTGCAACAAATGATTAAAGTGCAGCAAATAAACCCAACTGTTTACAAAGCAGCGCAAATGAAATCCCTTAAGGGTGCCATGAAAAAACAATTGATTGCTGATATTGATAATCAATTGAATGAACTACGCAACGATTGGAAATGAATTATTTGTGGGACACCAATACTGCCATTTATTTTTTGCAGAATCAGTTCCCCAGAAATGCAGCGGAATATATAGATCGGATATTAGAAGACGAACAACCCGCTATTTCCGTTATTTCAGAAATGGAACTACTTTGCTGGGATTCAGCTGATGCAAATGACTGGAAAATCCTTAGTGGATTTGTAAATAATGCTGTAATTATAGACCTGGAGCGTGAAGTAAAGCATATGGCTATAAGTATAAGAAGAGTGTATAAAACAAAGCTACCCGATGCCATCATTGCTGCTACAGCGATTGTATGTAAAAGTACCCTAATAACGCACAATCGGACTGACTTCAAAAAAATAAAGGGTTTATCATTGATTGACCCGTTTGAATTCGAAGCTAATTAGGGTATTATTTGAGTATGCTCTAACGCTTAGTTTTGGAGTTAGTGTAACGACGGGTATGAGAGTGGAGAGGGGTATAGAGCCGTCGGCTCGATCACCTACTTACAGTAGCCGGTGGTGGATTAGAAAGAGTATAAATACCTGATACAAGCACTACACATGCATTTTAAAAAATAAATACTTTTGTACTGAATAAGGATGCAGAATTAGGCTTGGTGCTGATTACCTATCATTTTGATTATGCGCAATTGTATACTCATTTATAATTGGGCTTGGTTCTGAAAGCTGGACACTTGTGAAGAAGGGTAAAATATTTTTAAACTAATGAGCATGCAAAGCATAACTATTGATATTGTAAGCAAAAAAGCAATGAAGGTTCTTCAAGAATTAGCATCCAATCAATTGATTAAGATGCCCTCAGAAAAAAAGGTCGAGGTTATGCCTAGTCGTTCTGGTACAAAAAAGCCTTCCGACTATAGGGGTGCTATCAGCAAAGAATCAGGAAAAAAAATACAGGACCAAATTAAGCGAAGTAGGGAAGGTTGGAAATGAATATGCTTGTGGATTCTAATGTAATTATAGATTATGTGAGTAATCGAATTCCTGAAAAATCAGCTAAACAATTAGATATTTATTTTAATAGTTGTTTCTCGGTTTCAATCATATCTAAAATAGAAGTGTTAGGTTTTAACACGCAAGAATACGAGCTGGAGCAGCTCGAATCGTTTATTCAGCTTAGTTCAATCGAATATATAGATGAAGCCGTTGCAGATAAAACTATTGAGATTAGAAGAATGAAACGAATAAAATTACCTGATGCCATTATTGCAGCCACAGCTATAGTGAAAAACTGCATTTTGCTTTCCCATAATACAACTGATTTTAAGAAAATTGAGGGCCTACAGGTTTGGGATCCTTATTCCTTTATTGGAAAATAACCGCTTCAAATGGCAAAGGGCTAATACGCCCGATGGAGGTGGACACTTTGCGACTTGGAGGGCATCCTCCCCTTTTTGCGAAGACCCAGGAAAGGATTATTGCTTACAGGGGGAAATGAGGGTGAAAGAGGAACTGTAAGATTAAGTATTAACTACTTCAGATTATTTTGAATATCCGAACGCCTTTTTTGCAGAGTAATTCTATTTTAAATTTCTACTTTTTAGATAGCTAATAATTTCTTCTCTTAATTTATAGTTTTCTGTTCCTTTTTCATACGGTTGCTCATTCAGTAAATCGGTAACGGTTAAATATTCTTCAGGTTCGCCTTTATAACTAATATTTGCTTGCCGTTTAAAAATGTACGGCGGTATGATGGCTTGTTTGTCTATAATTAAATATTTCGCAATTTTTAAATTATTTTGAATAATTGCATCTGTGATTGCACCATAACCTTCGTAATAAGTATACTCATTAATTTTTGCTCCTTTGTCAATTAAATATTTTGCTATCAAATAACAATCATTCCTTACCGCAATCATCAATGTAGTTCTATTTACTATTGAAGCCATTCCGCTATTCTCGACTCTGTTAATGTGTTGAATGAAATTTATATTTCCACCATAGTTAATTAATAGGTTTAACATTGCGGTATCACATACGTCAGAATAGTTTTCTGCTGCAATCGTAACAGAGTTATCTTCATTTCCCTTTGAAGTTAAATTTGGATTTGCGTTATTCTTGAGCAGAGCTTCAACAGATTGAGTTTTATTATTAGCAACTGCAAGCATTAATAACGTGTGCCCAAACTTTGGTTCTTTATAATCCACATTTATAGACTTGTCTTTTAATAGCTCATTTATTTTTTTTACGTCTTCTTTTTCTACTGCCGTTGCCAGCTTATTAACTGGGCTATTGCTGAATAGTTTAAAATCAAATCCGGGTAAATAATTTGTGGTATTGCAGGAGTGCAATAATAAAATACCAAAAAGAAGAACAAATATTTTATTGACCATCCTTTACGGTATTATATTTTTTTACATCCTCAATTTCATCAATTACTTTATCAATTGAGTGGCTTTTTAATGTGCCATAAATAGGTACTAATGGTAAGGCAGAATATAAATAATGTGTTTTCCCTACATTTTGTAACAGGTTCATTTGTGGTATGGGATTAGGATTAGCAGCTTGCTGAACGCTATTTAAAATTTCTCCTAAAATTACATAATTGCTTAAACCTGACTGTGGCTTAAAGGACAATCCATATCTAACCATTGTAGCAGTAGAAACCCAAGCAGGATTAAATGTAAGTGAAGCTTTGCCTGTGTATAGTGCAGACGCATTTGCTAAGCCTCCTCCTAAAGAATGTCCTGTAAATGTAAGTTCTTTGCCTCCTAAAGCAGTAGAAATATCTTTTGCATTTTTTAGTGCTTCATTATATTGCTTTGACATACCTAATATTTGCTTCAAATCTGCTACTCCATCTTTACCAATATCTTCAGTTCCTGCAAAAGCAAGTGTATATTCTATTTTACCATTAATTGCTCTTTCAAATAAAGCAGACTTAAAACCAGATTTTTTTTCATACTCTAAGCCTTGTACACCATTTGATAATTTCCACCCAGACCTATCAAATTCAGCTTGATTTTCTTTGGTCAGTTTATCACCATACACCAACTTAGACATTAATGCTGCTTCCTTAACTGTCGGTGTGTCTAATGCAATATCACTAAACCAAATAGGGTTATTGCTGAACATTGAATAAACACTTAAAGAAGTATTGGGTTTGGGGTCTTTGTTCCAACGCCTACCTATTCGTGGGTCATATTCTCCAAACAAAGCTGTGTAATGGTTTCCAGTACCGCTTATCTCATCTGCTTTTTCAATACTGTTAAACCCAAACCGATACCCACCACTTAATTTTCTACCCGGCATTTGCATACCGAATGCATAATAATCCTGTACGGATTGTACTTCCGCTTCAAAGTAGCTGGTGCTGCTGTTGTTGGTGCTTACCTGCAGCTTTTTATCGGAAATGGTAACTAATACTCCCGACAGAGTCGGGACATGCTGGTTACCAAGGTGATTGGATAGTTACCTCGGTAAAATCTATTGTAGGCGTAGGTCTCGGTGATTACTTCGCAGCAGTCATAGTGTGAACACTATTGCCTGCTCAGTAATTCAAAGATCTGTTTGCCCCAATAGCCCACTTCACGCTGTTTGCTATCGGTGCTTACCGAAGCTACTACTTTTTCCTGAAGGAAAAAGCAGTTTGAGAGTGGAGTTTGAGTGTGGGGATGTAACTGTCAGATTAAGTCTTAACTACTTCACTTTATCGCAACTTTACATATTTTCCTTTAAGGGAGTTCTCAGAAACATATTTTAGTGGTACATCTCCAGTTGCTATACAATGATTTAAAAAATCTCTAACTATCTCTTTATCCCAACCTGCACAAGCTGCCGCTAATCCATAACGTGGGTCTGAAAAGTAGCGGTAGTCAATACCATCACCGAAATGAAAATATTTTTTTATAATTTTTTCTTGCTCTTCGATTGGTGGCACCATTTTATCATATCCAAGAACTTCCAATAAACTTTCATTTATATTTGAAATTTCTGTAACAAAGTCAAATAATGGATTGACATCATTTAAAGACGTTCTTTTTAACCTAAAGTAAGTGTGTACAGAATATTTTAAAATAAGTCCATCTTGTATTAAATCAGAATTGATTTCGGAAAATATGAAATCGATAATTTCTTTTTTATTTTCTTGTTGATATTCTAACAATATCTTTTTAGCTTTCTTATCGTTACGACCCTCTAATATTTTTTTAAATTCTTTAAAGTTTTCTTGCATAATTAATTGTTACTTTTCGCACCATTTTGTTTTCTTGATAATAGCTGAGCGTTACTAAATTTATTTGTTCCTGGATTTGTTTTGTGTTTTTTTGCTTGCTTATGATCAACCTCAGCTTGTATAGTGTTGTTTCCACCCGCTTTTCCTTTCTCCAAAAAACTTCCATCTTTATCACTTCTAAGATACCCATTATTCTTGTCCTTGTTCAATTTTTTTATTTTATCTTTCTGGTTAGTTGTAAAATCTTTACCAACCCCCCTTGTATGTGCCATCTTATCAGTAAGATCTAAATCAGAATAATCAACTGCCCCTTTCCAAGTTGTTCCGGCACCTGTTAAAATTTCTTCAATTTTCTTATCATCAAACCCCATTTTGGATAGGCCTTTTGCAAAACCTCTAGCCCCGTATTTAGAGATTAGACCTCCAATCTCGCCTCCTGCCAAATCGCTTATAAAACCAGTTGCAAAATCTGTAACCGCTTGTTCAGTTGTATATTCTTTACTTTTAACTAAAGATTCCCCATAATTATAAATTACATCTCCTAGAGCGGTTGCTGCAGCTTTACCCAATTTACCACCCGGAGTTTTCCAAGGGATCGCACCCTCAACAGTTGAACGGGCAACTTGTACAAAATTAATATTTTCTGTTGCAACCGATTTACTAATATCTCCTCTAGTAGCGTCATTGAAGAAATAATTCATTGCAACTTGTGTCATATAATCAGAGGCACCGGCAGTTGCCATTTTAAGGAGCAATGGTACAATGGGGAATTTACCATCTTTATCTACTAGGATAATCGGATTATCTAACGACGAACAGTAAGGTGAACTACCAGGGAGCTCACCAAAAGCAGGATCGACACTTAACCACCTGCCCAATCTCACATCCAAAATTCTTACTCCAAAATCCAAATTACCTTCACCTGTAACATTATCATTCTCCTTTCCATTAAACCCATACCGATACCCACCACTCGATTTTCTGCCGGGCATTTGCATACCGAATGCATAATAATCCTGCACGGATTGTACTTCCGCTTCAAAGTAGCTGGTACTGCTGTTGTTGGTGCTTACCTGCAGCTTTTTATCGGTAATGGTGGCAAGTACATTCCCCAAATGGTTGCTCAGTTACCTCGGTAAAATCTATTATAGGCGTTGGTCTCGGTGATTACTTCGCAGCAGCCATAGTGTGAACACTATTGACTGCTCAGTAATTCAAAGATCTGCTTACCCCAATAGCCAACTTCACGCTGCTTGCTATCGGTGCTTACCGAAGTTACTACTTTTTCCTGAAGGAAAAAGCAGAGTGAGTATGGAGTTGGGGTTGTGGGATATACAAAAAAACCATTTTCACATGAAATGCAATAATGATTATGCTAATAAAATATACATAATTTAGTCTTATCTAGTTTATTGAAAATTTATTAGAAAAATAGCACACCCATCTAATCAAAGCAGGCTTCAAATTTATCTTTATAAATTTTCTCAAATTCATGTAGGTCGGTTGACACAAATTGAAAGTAAAATTTCTTGATAAAATCCTTATAACTTCCTTTATCTAATATATTTAATGAAATGTCAATACTACCAACATTCATTTTGATAAATAAACACGCATTGTCAAATTTTTTCTGCTTAAAAAAACTCTTTAACTGTGAATATTTGAAAAAGATTTCCTCTTTCTTTTGAATTGTATCCATTTTAACAACCCATGGTTGAGAATAATAAACACTTGAAATTGAATCAAAATGAAAATAATCTTCATTTTCTAATAAAAAATTAGCAGTAAATAATCTTGCTAATCTATACTCTCTTTGAGAGCCTGTTTTGCTTGCTTGGGAGCAATATTCTATTGCTGCTTGTATACTATTGACTCTCAAAGAATCATTTAACAAAAAATAATTTGAAAATCTTTCATGAAAATGATTTGTATAATCTATAATTTTATTAGTACTTTTTAAAAAAATAGTATTCTTTAATACAAACTTTATTATTTCAAAAACAGCATAATCTTGACTAATTAAATTATCAAATATTTTAAAAGCTAAATATTCATCCCCTAAGATTAAACTTTCAGATGCTATAATAAAATCAAGTCGTTTACTTAATGGATATTTTTTCTTTAACTTTTTCGCTATAACTAGAACTTCTTCTGGTCTATTTCTATTTGTCAATTTAAAATAATCTATAAAGAAATCTCCTTCCATTGTAAAAAAATCAAACATTGAATCTTCTGGATTTACAATAGGAACCAAATTAACATGCCATGGATCTAAATCATTATTATATTGGTTTATCCTGTAAAACAAATATTCTAATTCTCTACATATAGGAACCTTTTCTCGGTTTGTAAATCCATAAAATCCATTACACCAAATAGTATCAAGATTCATAGATTTTTTCATAATATTTAAACATCCGGCATAATCTGATAAATTCAATCTATGAACTGCCATTTCTAAGAAATTTGACGAATCGACTTTAGTTTCAATTCCGAAATAAAGTATTTTTTTTAAATTTTCTGTAATTGGTAAATCTGTGAATTCATTCTCATTTATTATCCTAGCTCTTTGTTTTGTAGAACAAAAAGGATTTATAGTTATAATAACTAATAAAAAAACGAATATTTTAACTTTAACCATATTTATAATTAATTACTTCGTATCCCTCCGGCGAACTACATGTAGGTTTAAGAGATATTTTTCTCTATTGATTTGTTTTGATGGGTAGCAGTTCGTGGATTCTGTTAATGGGATGATCATATATTTTTTGGAGGCTATCCCTCAGCCATTCAAATGGATTTATGCCATGTAGTTTACAGGTACCCAGTAAGGAATATAGCATGGCACTTCTTTTTGCAGCTTCATGGCTTCCGGCGAACAGATAATT
>JADBXP010000018.1 GCA_020403455.1 Chitinophagaceae bacterium | reverse complement strand
TACCAGCGTGATACGCCTGCGGCGCACAAGGTTTGAGAGGGAGTGCGATATTTTCCCATGCCGCATAGTCCTCCTGCACCTCCGGCGCAGCAGAGCCTATTCGGAGGAGATTCTAATTGTTTGGAATGTAAAGAATTAACAACACTCAAACTACATACCCATCCTTGCATTTACCTCCTCCGAAAAGTCTCTCCGACGCAGGAGGAGGACTTTGCGGCGTTAACATGTAATAAAGTAATAATGAGTGTGATACGCCTGCGGCGCACAAGGTTTGAGAGCGAGTGTGATATTTTCCCATGCCGCATAGTCCTGCTTAGCTTCGCTGCAGCAGCCTGTGCGCCTCTGGTGTAAGACTATTCGGAGAAGTTTTTCTTTATTGGCAGTGAATTAGATACCACACTCAAACTACACACCCACACTGGCTTCAAAGAATGGGGCGCGTACCCAAAGCCCTTATTCCACCTTCGGTGGAAAGGTCTTTTTTATTGTCTGCTTAGGCAGGAAATTTTCGGAATGCAGTAAAAGAGGTTAGCTGCGCTGATCTCAGAATGGGGCGCGTACCCAAAGCCCTTACCATCCGCCAAAGGCGGACGGTTGGGCGTTTTCCCTTGCTCACTCTCGAAAGCAAGCTTTCTTCGTTCGCAAGTGAAAACGCCCCCCGCTTTCAGCGGAAGGGCGTTTGTGCGGAAGAGGAGATTCGAACTCCCACGGCTGTTACCCCGCTACCACCTCAAAGTAGTGCGTCTACCAATTTCGCCACCTCCGCAGGGAACGCAAAGTTAATTAAAAGGATTGAATATTACACCCACCAGCCAGAACAATTACATCCGATCAGGTACCGAAATACCCAATAACCCCATGCCATTCCTGATCACTTGCATCGTTAACTCAGCTAACTGTAACCGCCGGCGCTTATACCCCGCCGTGGGCGCCCCGGCTATGGAATGAGCTGCGTATAAACCATTGAAAATCTTTGCCACCTGGTACGTAAAAATAGCGAGCTGTGAGGGATCATGCTGTCGCGCCGCCTCCTCAATCACCGCCGGAAATGTCTCCAACGCTAACACCAACTCCCGCTCCTCCGGCATCCAGAACTCCTCAACACCAGCCTCTACCTGCACCCCGGCCGCAGTACCCGCCTTCCTCAAAATGCTGCAAATACGGGCATGCGTATACTGTATGAACGGTCCGGTAAACCCATGAAAATCGATGCTCTCCTCTGGATTAAAAACCATCTTCTTCCGGGGATCTACCCGCAACAAAAAGAACTTCAAAGCCCCTAACCCAATCACCTCATTCAAATGCTGTAACTCCTCCTCACTGAAATCATTCACCTTCCCCAACTCCGCCGTCTTCGCACCCGCTATCCGTAACATATCATCCAATAAATCATCCGCATCGACCACCGTGCCCTCGCGACTCTTCATCTTCCCCGTCGGCAACTCCACCATCCCATAACTGAGATGATAAATGCCATCCGCCGAAGGCAAACCCAATTTCTGACAAATCAACTTGAGCACCTTGAAATGATAATTCTGCTCATCACCTACCACATATATACTCTGCTCCGCTTGAAACTCTAACCGCTTTTGCTCCGCTAAACCTATGTCCTGCGTAATATATACCGACGTGCCATCACTGCGCTGTACCAACTTCTCATCTAACCCGTCCGCCGTTAAATCAATCCACACACTGCCATCCGGCTTCTGAAAGAAAACACCCTTTTTCAAACCAACCTGCACCAAATCCTTTCCCAACAAATAAGTATTGCTCTCATAGTAGGTCTTGTGAAACGTACTGCCAATGCGGCGATACGTTGCATCAAACCCCTCATATACCCAGCCATTCATGTTCTTCCATAAATTCACCGTTGCCTCATCACCCTGCTCCCACAACAACAACATCTCCTGCGCCGCCTTCATAATGGGCGCCTCTTTCTCTGCCTGCTCCTTGCTGAGTCCGCGCGCTATCCCCGCTTCCACCTCTTCCTTCAATGCCTCATTGAACCGTACATAATAATCCCCTACAAAATGATCCCCCTTGGTTTGAGTAGTAGCCGGCGTCGCACCCCCGCCATACCGCTGCCAGGCTATCATGCTCTTGCATATATGTATGCCGCGGTCATTCACAATACAGGTCTTGACGACTTCATGTCCGTTCGCTTCGAGTATCGATGCGATGCTGCTTCCTAAAAAGTTATTGCGCAAATGCCCGAGATGCAAGGGCTTATTGGTATTGGGAGAGGAATATTCCACCATGATCCGCTCGCGCTTTTCCTGCACAAAGCCATAGGTGCGCTCTGCATAACTACCTTCCAGCCAGCGGCTGCAAAAGGCTGCCTGCACCTCTAAGTTTAAAAATCCTTTGATCAAATTGTAGGAAGCGAACAGGTCGGGTCTTCTTGCTACCAGCATCGCTCCCAGGCGCTCCCCCAACTCCGCAGGAGATACCCCCAATGGCTTCACCAATGCAAACAATACCACCGTATAATCTCCGGTAAACTCCGGCTTGGTGGCATTGACCAAGATATCTTCGGGCTGAAATGACTTTCCATAAGCTGCCTGTAAAGTCGCTGCTGTCTCCTGCTTTATTTCATGTACAAGTCGCATGGGTAGTAGTAAGGTCTGCAAAAGTAACTAATTAAGCCCTACCTTCGCCCTTCGCTATGAGGAAGTTGCACGCATTTATCCGTGGTCTCATCCTGAAAGTGGTAGATGCTTTTTATCCGCCATTCCGAAAGATATTCCCCCTGCAAACCTTCCGCTATGCCGCCTGCGGCGGTGCCAATACCCTACTGGATATTTTCCTTTTCTTTTGCGCCTTCCACTTTCTTTTTAAAGAACAACCCGTTCACATTCCCCCCATTACCATCGGGGCTCATATAGCAGCCTTCCTCGTTAGCTTCTTTTTTACCTTTCCCGTGGGGTTCTACCTGAGTCGTTACGTAGTCTTTCAGCAGACAGAGGTCGCTAAACGCACGCAATTGGGACGTTATTTTGCTGTGGTATTTATCTGTATTCTTCTCAACTACGTCTTCCTGAAGCTTTTCGTTGATTATTGGAGCTGGTACCCTACACCTTCCAAGATACTTACGACCCTTTTTGTCGTGACCTTCAGCTATCTATCCCAGAAACATTACACCTTCCGCCCCCCGGCGAACCCTCGCTGACACCTATTTGTTATGTCATTTTTACCCAAAATGCCCTTACTGCTGTCAACCTATACCAGTCCGGCTATCTATAACTGACATTTTTGCACATTATGTCAGGTGGCACAATGATTGGTAATAGATGAGTATTAATTCATTGAAAAACAACTATATGGGCAAAATAATCGGAATTGACCTGGGTACCACCAACAGCTGCGTAGCTGTAATGGAAGGTAATGAACCGGTAGTGATCGCCAACGAAGAGGGTAGAAGAACCACCCCTTCTATGGTGGCTTTCCTGAAAAATGGTGAACGCAAAGTGGGTGACCCTGCCAAGCGCCAGGCCATTACCAATCCTAAAAATACCATTGCTTCCGTGAAGCGTTTCATGGGCCGCCGCTTCGATGAGGTGACCGAAGAAATCAGTCACTGGAGCTACCAGGTGGCCAAGGGTGATAACAACACCTGCCGCGTTGCCATCGACGACCGTCTTTACACACCCCAGGAAATCTCTGCCATGATTCTTCAGAAGATGAAGAAAACAGCGGAAGATTACCTCGGTCATGAAGTAAATGAGGCCGTTATTACCGTACCCGCCTATTTCAACGACGCCCAGCGCCAGGCAACCAAAGAAGCCGGTGAGATCGCAGGCCTGAACGTTCGCCGTATCGTGAACGAGCCTACCGCCGCAGCACTTGCGTATGGTTTGGATAAAAAATCAGTGGACCAAAAAATCGCTGTGTTCGACCTGGGTGGTGGTACATTCGATATCTCCATCCTTGAACTGGGTGATGGTGTGTTTGAAGTGAAATCCACCAACGGTGATACCCACCTCGGTGGTGATGATTTTGATAAGGTGATCATGGACTGGCTCGCGGATGAATTCAAGAACCAGGAAGCCATCGATTTGCGCAAAGATCCTATGGCATTGCAGCGTTTGAAAGAAGCTTCTGAGAAAGCCAAAGTGGAACTGAGCTCCTCTTCTGAAACAGAAATCAATCTTCCCTATATCACAGCAGTAGACGGTGTGCCTAAGCACCTGGTGCTGAAACTGAGCCGCGCGAAATTCGAGCAGCTTGCTGATAAACTTTTCGCCCGCTGTCTGAAGCCTTGCGAGGAAGCACTAAAAGATGCCGGTTACTCAGTATCTCAGATTGATGAAGTGATTCTCGTGGGTGGTTCTACCCGTATCCCCAAAGTACAGGAGATCGTGGAGAAATTCTTCGGTAAAAAACCCAACCGGGGTGTTAACCCTGATGAAGTAGTGGCACTGGGTGCTGCTATCCAGGGAGCAGTACTTACCGGTGAGGTGAAGGATGTGTTGTTGCTCGACGTTACGCCGCTAAGCCTGGGTATTGAAACCATGGGTGGTGTAATGACTACCATGATCGCTTCCAACACAACCATTCCTACCAAGAAAACAGAAATTTATTCTACCGCCAGCGATAACCAACCCGGTGTTCAGATCCATGTGTTGCAAGGAGAGCGTCCCATGGCGAATCAGAACAAGAGCCTGGGTATGTTCAACCTCGATGGTATTCCTCCGGCCCCCCGTGGTGTGCCTCAGATCGAAGTAACTTTCGATATCGATGCCAACGGCTTGCTGAATGTGAGCGCTAAAGACAAGGGTACCGGTAAGGAACAAAAAATTAGAATCGAAGCCGGCAGTGGATTGAGCAAGGAGGAAATCGAAAAGATGAAGGCGGAAGCCAAGGCCAACGAAGCCACCGATAAACTGGCGCGTGAGAAAGTTGAAAAACTGAACCAGGCCGATAGTCTGATCTTCCAAACTGAAAAGCAATTCAAAGAATTTGGTGACAAGATCCCTGCTGATAAAAAAGGTGCTATCGAAACTGCCCTGAACAAACTGAAGGAAGCTCACAAGAACCAGGATATCGCAGCAGTTGATGCAGCCATGGCTGAAATGAATACAGCCTGGACAGCAGCCAGCGAAGATATCTACAAGGCACAGCAAGCAGCCGGTGGTACTGCACAACCGGGTGCTGATAATGCAGGTGCCAATACTTCACAGGCAGGCGGTGAAACAGTGACAGATGCTGAGTTTGAAGAAGTGAAGTAATTCCTGATCAATAAAATAATCAGAGTCTGCTTCCCAAAAGGGAGCAGACTTTTTTTATAGCGTAATTCCTCCCGAGACTTCTATCCTTTGTCCGGTAATCCATCTGCTGTCATCACTGCAAAGAAACCGAATGACCGAGGCAATATCATCGGGCTGTGCCACCCGACCCAATGCTGCCATTTGAATCGCGGCCATCTTTCTGTCGGGATTATTCCTCAAAGAAGCATTGTTGAAATCGGTTTCTACCGGACCGGGAGCAACTGTATTGACGGTAATTCCCCTTGGTCCTAATTCCTTGGCGAGGTACCTGGTGAATACTTCCACACCACCCTTCATCATCGCATAAATACTATAGCCGGGCACACAAAAACGAGTAGTACCTGAAGAAATTTGTATAACCCTGCCGCCATCATTCAGCAGAGGCACAATTTGCTGGGTAAGAAAGAATACACTTTTCAGGTGCACTTGCATGAACCGATCGAAATCATCCTCCGTTACCTTTTCAAAAGGAATGGTGGCACCCATCCCGGCATTGTTAATGAGTACATCCAATCGTTCTGTGGCGAATTCTTCTCGTAATACCCGGCTGAGTTCGACCACGAATCCACTGATCGCAGACTGGTTTTCGAGATCAATGGGAATAGCAGCTGCTTTTCCTCCCATTTCATGGATGGTATTCAATACCTCTTCTGCACCGGTTCGATGGGTATGATAAGTAATAACAACCCGATACCCGGCTGCTGACAGATTAAGTGCCATCTCTTTTCCTAAACCCCGGCTTCCGCCGGTTATCAATGCAATTTTGGATTCACTCATTGTATATCGTTATTCAGGTAAGATAATAAAAAAACGTCTGCCGGCTGACAGACGTTTTGAAAAGAATAAGCATGGTACGTTATGCGACTGACCTGCGAATGATGTTCAATGCAGCTCCTGCCTTGAACCATTCGATTTGCTGTTCATTGTAAGTGTGGTTGGCCAGGATAGTATGGCTGCTTCCATCTGCATGCGTGAATAAGAGCTGAAGTGGCTTACCAGGGGCAAACGTTGTTAGTCCGTTGATTTCAATCGTATCATCTTCCTGTATCAGATCATAGTCTGCTTTGTTCGCAAAAGTAAGCGCAAGCATACCTTGTTTCTTGAGGTTGGTTTCGTGGATACGGGCGAAGGACTTTACCAGAATGGCGCGAACACCGAGGAAGCGGGGTTCCATGGCAGCATGTTCACGGGAACTTCCTTCTCCATAGTTTTCATCACCCACTACAATGGTACCTACACCGGCAGCTTTGTAAGCTCTTTGGGTCGCGGGAACCGGACCATACTCGCCGTTGAGCTGGTTCTTTACCGAGTCTGTTTTTTCATTGAAGAAATTCACAGCACCGATCAACAGGTTATTGCTGATGTTGTCGAGGTGTCCGCGGAATTTCAACCAGGGTCCTGCCATGCTGATGTGGTCGGTGGTGCACTTGCCTTTGGCTTTGATCAATAATTTCAAACCTTTCAGGTCAGTTCCTTCCCAGGCAGGGAAGGGTGCCAATAACTGCAGTCGTTTGCTGTTGGGGTCAACCACCACATTCACGCTGCTGCCATCTTTTGCCGGAGCCTGGTAGCCGGCATCTTCCACCGCAAAGCCACGAGGCGGCAATTCTTGTCCACCGGGTTCATCGAGCTTCACCTGCTCACCCTTATCGTTGGTGAGGGTGTCTGTGATCGGATTGAAACGCAGGTCACCAGCAATGGCCAATGCTGTTACTAATTCGGGTGAGCCCACAAAAGCCAGTGTATTGGGATTACCATCGGCACGCTTGGCGAAGTTTCTGTTGAAACTATGTACGATGGTATTGCGTTCTTTTTTCTCTGCTCCCACGCGATCCCACATACCGATGCAGGGTCCGCAGGCATTGGCGAAAACACGGGCGCCAATGGAATCGAAAACTTCCAGGAAACCGTCGCGTTCTACAGTATATCTTACTTGCTCAGATCCAGGGGTAATGGTGAACTCACTTTTAAGGGTAAGTCCTTTTTCTTTTACCTGGCGGGCGAGACTAACAGAACGGCTGATGTCTTCATAAGAGCTGTTGGTGCAGCTACCGATCAGACCCACTTCGATTTTGGCGGGCCATCCATTGGCTTCAATGGCTTCTTTCATTTTTGAAAGTGGTGTTGCCAGATCGGGAGTGAAAGGTCCGTTCAGGTGTGGCTCCAGTTCACTGAGGTTGATCTCGATCACCTGGTCGAAATATTTCTCGGGGTTGGCATATACTTCAGCATCTCCGTTGAGGTGGGCTGCAATGGCATCGGCCATGGTAGCTACTTCCTCGCGACCGGTGGCACGAAGGTAGCGGCCCATGCTATCGTCGTATCCGAAGGTGGAAGTGGTAGCGCCAATCTCCGCACCCATGTTACAAATGGTACCTTTACCGGTACAACTCATGCTGCGGGCACCTTCACCGAAATATTCCACGATGGCACCGGTTCCACCTTTTACGGTCAGGATACCAGCCACTTTCAAAATCACATCTTTGGGGGCGGTCCAGCCACTCAGTTTACCTGTCAGGCGAACGCCGATCAGTTTGGGCCATTTCAATTCCCAGGGGAGTCCTGCCATCACATCGCAGGCATCTGCTCCACCCACACCGATGGCGATCATACCGAGACCGCCGGCATTTACGGTATGTGAATCGGTTCCGATCATCATACCTCCGGGGAAGGCATAGTTTTCTAGCACTACCTGGTGGATGATACCGGCGCCGGGCTTCCAGAAGCCGATACCGTATTTGTTGGATACAGAGGCGAGGAAATCATATACTTCTTTGCTCTCTTCATTGGCTACTTTCAGGTCTTCTGCTGCTTCTACGCGCGCAGTGATCAGGTGATCGCAGTGCACAGTGCTGGGAACAGCCACTGATTGGCGGCCGGCTTGCATGAACTGCAGCAGCGCCATTTGCGCGGTCGCATCTTGCATGGCTACGCGGTCAGGGGCGAAGTCCACATAACTTTTTCCCCGCTCAAAAACCTGCGCTGCCTGATCGGGATGCAGGTGGGCGAATAAGATTTTTTCACTCAGGGTCAGCGGACGTCCCAGTAATTTTCTGGCCGCTTCCACGCGTTCGGGAAAGCCGGCATAGACCTTTCTGATCATTTCAATGTCGAAAGCCATACTATTGATTTTGCAGGTGTAAAATGTTGATTGAGAGTGCCCAAAACACATGAGTATCTTAGGCGATGCGAAATTACCAAAAAGTCCCTTGGGGTAAAACTCTTTTTAGTTAAAATGAATAATTTTGCCTTGCTTTACAAGAGATAACTGTTATGCAAAAAATCAGGGATTACATAGAATTCAATGTTTTTGGTGTATGCACTGTTCTGGGTGAGCGTTTTGGCATTGCTAGTTCCCGCATCCGACTCTGGTTCATTTACATCAGTTTCCTGACTTTCGGTTCACCCGTCATCATCTACATGGTCATGGCTTTCTGGATCAACATGCGCCAATACATTTCCTATGGCAGGCGCAATCCACTGCGGTATTAATCGACCTTATTTGATTGTCTTTACTTTGGTACCCGTACCTGATTCCCCTTAATTGATTGCTTCTCGGATTTTGACCAATTGCTCGAGCAGCTCCGGTAAACGCTCCAGTGCGAGCATATTAGCACCATCACTTTTGGCAACAGAGGGGTTGGGATGCGTTTCAATGAATAGCCCGTCAGCACCTACGGCTATGGCCGCTTTGGCAATGGTACCGATCAACTGGGGGTTGCCTCCGGTAACGCCGGACTGCTGGTTGGGTTGTTGAAGGGAATGGGTACAGTCCATAATTACGGGTACTGAATGTTCCTGCATCCAGGGAATATTGCGGTAATCAACTACAAGGTCCTGGTAGCCGAAGGTGTTGCCTCTTTCCGTGAGCATGACCCGGCTGTTACCGGACTGTTGAATTTTTTCTACAGCGAATTTCATGGAGGGGCCGCTGAGGAATTGGCCCTTCTTGACGTTCACAATTTTTCCGGTGGCAGCGGCTGCCTGCAGGAGATCTGTTTGTCTGCAAAGGAAGGCAGGTATTTGCAGGATGTCGATAAAAGGCGCTGCCAACGCAGCTTCCGCTGCGGAATGGATATCGGAGGTAGTGGGTAACCCGAAAGTTTGTCCTGCTTTTTGAATGAGTGCCAGGGCTTTTTCATCTCCAATACCGGAGAACGAGTGGGCACTGGTGCGGTTCGCTTTGCGGTAACTGGCTTTGAAAACGCAGGGGATGCCATACTTTTTTCCGAGTGCAGCCAGGTTTCCTGCCACTTCCATTACCAGATCTTCCGATTCAACGACACAGGGCCCTGCGATCAGAAAAAAATTATTGGCACGGTAGGTTTGCCGGGAAAACAGTTGCTGTAAATATTCAGGCATCATGGTAAAAAAGTAGGAGATATTAAGGCCATAAAAGTAAGCAATTAATGGCAATGGGTTTCAGGGTACCTTACCCTTGCTTTTGGTTTTTGGAGTAACTTGCACGCCGTAAAGAATGAACAGCCATGCAAAAAGAAAAAATTCTGGTCATTGGTGCTTCCGGTCAAATAGGGGTGGAGTTAACCCTTGCTTTGAGAAATATTTATGGCAATAGCCAGGTGATCGCCTCCGATTTGCGGGAAGAGAATCCATTGTTGGCGGGCACCGGACCGTATGTGAGCCTGGATGTGATGAACAAGGAGATGTTGCATGTTCAGGTGATCCGACAGAACATCACACAGATTTATTTATTGGCAGCCATGTTATCTGCTACGGGTGAAAAAAATCCGCACCTGGCCTGGCACCTCAACATGCAGGGATTATTGAATGTGTTGGATATTGCCCGCGAAGAAAAACTCAGCAAAGTATATTGGCCTAGCAGCATCGCAGTTTTCGGACCTACCTCTCCCCGCCGGCTTTGTCCCCAGCATACGGTCATCGAACCCACCACGGTTTATGGTATCAGCAAGTATGCAGGAGAATTCTGGTGCAACTATTACCACAAGCGCTATGGTGTGGATGTGCGCAGCTTGAGATATCCCGGACTCATCAGTTACAAATCCTTACCCGGTGGCGGTACCACCGATTATGCAGTGGAAATTTATCAGGAAGCCTTGTTACATGGAAAGTACAATTGTTATTTGTCTTCAGATACGTACCTGCCGATGATGTACATGCCGGATGCATTGCGTGCAACGTTGGAATTAATGGAGGCGCCGGCTGATGCCATAACGATCAGGACTTCCTACAATGTTGCCGGCATGAGTTTTTCGCCTGCAGAGATTGGAGCTTCCATACAAAAGCACCTGCCCGATTTTGACTTGCAGTACAAGCCTGACTATCGACAGACGATAGCAGACAGTTGGCCACAAAGCATTGATGACAGCGTTGCCAGGAATGACTGGGGCTGGCAGCCGGCCTATGACATCGATAGGATGACGGTGGACATGCTCAATAATCACCCGGAAAACAAGGGTAGAAGGTTCCAGTAATACCTGTAAGCAATCCCGGGGTTATTCATCTGTTCAAGCATCGGCTACAACTTCTAAGAGGTGAAAATAAACACCTGATTCAATTCTTTTTTTATCATTATATATGATATAATATATATATTCGTATTGAAAATTATGGGATTTTGATTTGAAGTTGTCTTATATATCATACACCAGTAAAAAGATATTTCAACCAATCGTTCCCATGGGTTTCATTATTATTAATTATTATAAAAAAAATTTTATGAAGCTAACACACAACTTTTTGTTCAAGGGTACACTGGTAGGTTTCGCATTGGTAGTATGCTCTGCCGTTCCTATCGAAAAATCTACTACAAGTCCGTATATCACTTCCACAGAAAAAACTTTGGCCATCCCTAAAGAAGCGGTGCGGGGGGATTTGAATTATAAGGAATTAAAATCCTGGGCAACAGAATTAAAGGGGGAGAAACTGTCTTTCAAAGAAAAACTTGCTTTAAAGCTTTTTAATAAGAAGTTAGATAAACTCAACGAAAATGGAAATGCCTCTAATGGTGGAAAGAATCAACTAGTGGCATTGCTCCTGGCTATTTTTGTGGGTGGACTCGGCATTCATCGATTTTACCTTGGTTATACCTGGCAGGGGGTTGTTCAATTGCTGACGTTAGGTGGATGTGGTATTTGGTCACTGATTGATTTGATCAGAATCATTACCGGTGATCTGGGTCCGAAGGATGGTCCTTATGAAAAAACACTATAATTAATGCCACAGGGAGGAATTTTCCGAATACAGTTGACGCAGAAGCAACAAGTGATTAGATCTTCCATCATCTTGTTATTGATCATCATTCTTCCACTGGTTGTATTTTTTCTGCCCATAGATTTTTTTGATAAGGGAAAGAGTATTTGCTTGTCAAAAGTTCTTTTGAATACCGAATGTTATGCTTGTGGAATGACGAGAGCATGTAAGCACTTGATGCATTTCGATTTTGAAGGTGCGTTCAACTTCAATATGGGAAGCTTTGTCGTTTTTCCACTGTTAGTTTTTCTTTGGATCAGGTGGTATGTTGAGGAGAGGAAAAAATTGAAAAATTTAATCGCAAGAAAAACCAACACATAGATGATGTAAATGCGAAGGAGCAAGTCTTTTGGTTTAATTGAATCCCAAGAGCACAGCTAAATAAATACCTTTCGAAAAATCATTTCAATCAGGGTTACGAATAAAAAAGTCCGTCTCTAATTTAGAGACGGACTTTTTATTGGAAGGATTGGATGAGTCAAATTCAGATCAGAACCTGAATCCGATTCCGATGTTGGCACCACGGATTCCTGCCCAGGGGCCGGTTACCTGGATGTTGGCTCCACTGGCAGTGACTGTGCTCTTGATATCAAAGGGTTCCACTTGAATTCCATTGAGGCTATTTTGCAAAGAAGTGATTTCTTGTGCTGACAGTGGAACAATTGGTTTAAGATCTAAATTTCCTGAACAACTGCCGAAGTGACCTCCGATTATTTGTAAGTCCATTACAAGTTTCTTGGAAAGATTAAACTGCCAGCCCAACATGATGCCTGCACTGGTAGAGGTAACCCTTCCGATGAAATCACCTGTTTTATCACTTGGTCCGGTTCCGCTGGAAGAATACGTAATAGGTGTAGTAGCATCAAATGTGGCAAAACGTGCGTAAGGAGCCAGATAGAATCCTTTCATGTTTCCTTTGCCCAGATAAATGCGCAATTCCGGCGTGATGGCTGAATTGCCTACCTGGATGCCACTGAATTGGAGTGCACTTCCGCTTACACTGTTGTCGAAAAAATCTTTGAATGGCAAGCTACCCTTGGGCATCAGTCGGTAGCTAACAGACAATGATATCTTTTTGCTCAGGGCACGCTCATAAGTGACGTGATAGTTCTTCAGAACCAGCGATGACAGGTTCACACGAAAAATGTTTTTAGGAACTGACTGAGCTGCTTGTTTCTCTTGAGCCATGCTCATAACCGGTAAAAGCAAAGCGGCAATGAAGAGACGTTTCATGGTGGGTGTTTTAGTGGATGGTTGAAAGATAAAAAATGAATAAATTTATTGTACCAGGTCTTGAACGGTTTTTTTATCCAATACGCTCAGGGTATTGTCTCTCACCTGCTTCATCACCTTGTTCAGTCCGCAGGTCTTTTCATCACAATCCTTGCATTTCTGGTAAAAATTCAGACTCACGCAGGGTAGGAGGGCAATCGGTCCTTCCAGGAGTCGCATGATGCGGGATAGTGGAACCTGCTGTGGGGCAACTTTGAAAAAATAGCCGCCACCCTTGCCCTTTTTGCTATCGAGGATGCCTTCTTTTTTGAGCAGTAAGAGGATATTTTCGAGGAATTTCAGCGGAATTTTTTTCTTGCGGGCAATCATGGCAATCAGCACAGGGCCCTCTTCCCGGTGTTCAGCGAGATAGGTGAGTGCCTTGAAAGCATATTGTGTTTTCTTCGACAACATTGTGGCAATATAGGGAAAATTGGCGGGTTGGAATGATCAGAAGCCCAATACTTCTTTCATGGAAAAAATTCCCTGCTTCCCCCTCGTGAAGGCCGCTGCCAGCAAGGCACCCCGTGCAAAACCTGTTCGGTTATGGGCAGTATGTACCAACTCAATATCATCGATGGATGAACTGTAAAGTACCCGGTGCGTTCCGGGTGTGGGATCAATCCTGGATGAATGAATGGGTAGTTGGTCAGCAGCATCAGTGGCTGTATTCACCCATCCCTTCAGATCTTGTCTTGCTGCGAGAATATCCTCCGCAATAGTAATCGCAGTTCCACTGGGGGCATCTTTTTTTTCCGTGTGGTGAATTTCATCGATGCTTACCCGATACCCGGGATGGTCTTTCATTAACCGAGCCAGCCAGGCATTGGCAGCAAAAAATAAATTGACTCCGATACTATAATTGCTCGAGTACACCAGGCAGCCGTTCACCTGTGTGCAAAAATCTGTTACTTCCTTCCAGTGTTCAAGCCAGCCGGTACTACCTGATACAACCGGAACGCCTGCAGCGAGGCAGGATTTAATATTTTCAACGGCACTGTGGGGACCCGTAAATTCTATGGCAGCATCAACCTTTTGTAGATTTTCTTTGGTAAGTTCATCTCCGTTGTTCACATCAATGATCAATGGAAAGCTATATCCTGCTTCTTTTCCGGCTGCTTCGATGGCCTTGCCCATTTTTCCATAACCAATCAGTGCAATTTTCATAAGTGATCAAGTACAAATTATGTGAAATGTTACCAAGCAAATAAATTCTCCTATCGCTTTTTATCTTTGCGTTTAATTATGAAATGATCCTAAGCCGATTTAAAAATATTCTATAAATCAAGATCATCAAACTTATAGAAGTTGAAGTGGATTGATGAATCTTTATTGGATAATTATTTGGTAAGTTTTTCTTTTGGCAGTCCTACTGTTTTGAGAACTTGATTCGCCTTTTTAATTTTGTCCGGAAAAAGTATCTTGTCCGCCATCTTATCCAAAGATTTATTGATGACAACAATTGGCGTTTTTCTTTTATTAAGAGCCCTAATTTTCATATCATCAAAAATACTATTTTTTTCGTTGAATTAAAAATGCCTGGTACTCCGTGTTAAGGCGAAACTCAACCCATTTGTCTTCTTTTAGACCATATAAATTAAAATCTTTTCGAATTTCATGAAGGTTGTTGGTTATACCCATTCTGTATCATCTGGTCCTTACTTCAGTGCTTCCCTGAATGTATATCCATGTATTCGGATATTTATCCGTAAAAGCATATACAGTTGAAGCAACTGTTGCCAGCACCTTTTGGCTATCCCCATTGTTTGTAATAACAGCGTCATTAATTTCCCCTGTTTTATCGTCTTTATCTCCAAATCCGAGATTGAAAAATTCTTTAAGGTTGGTTTCAGAATATTGAACTATCTTTTTTACTCTCCCTTTAGGTCCAATACTTGTAAATTCAAATATCAATAGCTTTCTGTCAGCTTCCAATTGATATTTGTCATGATTCATTGATACAAACATTTAGTTGACAAAACACGCACTTTTTTTCAGTTACCTTAGAGAGGTTATCGCGCTTCTGCTGTTCTATTTGATTTGCCTTTCAGTTGAAAACTGAGTGTGAAACCTGTATTACGGGTGATAGGATCGAGTTGCGGCCGCATCTGCATACTCAGATTATTACTTACATCAAATTGTTTGAGGTGCGCAAAAACAGTGGCATCCAATACCTGAAATCCCCAGGCAAGCAGGAAAAACAATACAGAATAATCCCTATCGCGGCGATAGGCATTTCGGTAGTTGATCAGATTATCAATTGAAAGCCCTTCTAGTTGCGGGTCAATTAATGGAACATCGCTGGGGTCTCCCTGCGCCTCTTTGTAGCGAGCTTCATAGGCAAATTTCATCTTCTTGTAAACGTTGTTGTTGTAGATGAAAGTGCCAACAGGAATTGCAATGATGCCATAGGCCAGAGGAATTTTCCAATATTGTTTGTTGTAGGCCTGTCCCCAACCGGGAAGAATAGCCGACCGTCGGGTAGCAATTCTAGGATCATGCTTGCGTACACTATCCTTCACTTTCCCAATTGTTTGTGCGCTATCCAAAACTTCAGCTCCCTGATTTTGCGAGAACAGAGAACCGTTCATCAAAAAGAAAAATAGCAACAAGCAGAAAATGGAACGCGTGAGCATGGATTAACTGGTGGTAATGTGCAGGTCTTTCAATAATTTATTCAACCCATCCAAAGAATAGTAGGGCAATGTAATACTGCCATGTCCCTTAGAATGGTGCACCAATTTTGCTTTGGTGCTGAATTGTGACGACAAGGCATCTTCGATCTTCTTGTAAGCCGGAGGCAACCCCTTGGGTTGGGAAGCATTGGTGCCGGACTTCACTTTATACTGACTTTTTACCCATGCTTCAGTTTGTCTTACACTTAAACCTTTGTCAAGTATTTGATGAAATGCCATCAATTGACGGTCCACTGTGTCTATGTTGATCAATGCACGCGCATGGCCAAAACTTATTTTGCCTTGTCTCACCGCCTGTTGGATATCAGGGGGAAGTTTGAGCAGGCGGATATAATTGGAAACCGAACTTCTTTCCTTGCCCATGCTCTTGGCGACCTCTTCCTGTGTGTAATTCAACTCATCCATCATGCGCTGATAACTGAAGGCAATTTCCATGGGATTGAGGTTCTCCCGTTGCAGGTTTTCCAGCAGAGCCAACTCCAGTAATTCTTTGTCATTCGATTGACGTACATAAACAGGAACATCTTTAAGCCCGGCAATTTGTGAGGCCCGCCATCTTCTCTCACCGGCGACCAATTGGTATTTACCGTTGTTCAATTTGGAAACGGTGAGGGGTTGGATTACGTCATGTCTTTTCAGCGATTCTGCCAGTTCCTGCAAGGCTGTTTCATTGAAATCTTTGCGGGGTTGCTTTGGGTTGATAACAATCTCGCTGACAGGAATGCGAACCGATTGAGTGGCCTGGTTAACAACTTCTGCTTTCAGGGTTCCCTCACCCGTTTTCATTTCAGTATGAATATTATCGAGCAGGGAGCGCAGTCCTTTACCAATCAATTCTTTGTTATTTTTAGGTGTTGCCATAATAAAATTTTTAAAAAATAAGTGCGCTTCACTAACGGATAACACGCTCTTCATTGCTGATTCTGGTGTAACCGTTCTTTTGCAGAATTTCTTTCGTCAGGTTCAGGTAGTTCAGTGTTCCCTTGCTGTCTGCATCAAATAAAATGACCGGCTTGCCGGCACTGGGAGCTTCACTCAGTCGTGCATTGCGGTGGATAATGGTTTGAAAAACCATGTCATCAAAATGACGGCGAATTTCGCTGATCACCTGATTGCCCAGTCTAAGTCGACCATCGTACATGGTCATCAGGATGCCCTCAATTTGTAATTCAGGGTTTAATCTGCTCTGAATAATTTTTATGGTATTCAATAATTTACCCAGTCCTTCCAGAGCAAAGAATTCACATTGCACAGGCACGATTACACTGGTAGCCGCCACCAGGCAATTAACAGTAATCAGTCCCAAGGAAGGAGAACAATCAATAACGATGAAGTCATAGCGATCTGCTACAGGCTCAAGAATGTTTTTGATCACATTCTCGCGATTCGGATAATTGATCATTTCCAGTTCGGCACCTACCAAGTCAATGTGCGATGGTATCAGGTGCAAGTTGGGAACCTCGGTGGTCAAAATAACATCAGTAGCCGGCAGGTTATTCACCATACAATCGTAGAGACTGCTGGTTACGTTGTGCAGGTCAAAACCAACACCGGTGGTGCTGTTTGCCTGTGGGTCTGCATCTACCAACAATGTTTTGTATTCCAGAACCGCCAGACTGGCTGCCAGGTTGATGGCTGTCGTCGTTTTTCCAACACCACCTTTTTGATTCGCTACTCCAATGATTCTTGCCATAAGTTCACTATATCCTTTTTATCTTCTTTATTAATTTCCACGGCTTTACCGGGTCAGGGTAACAGCCATTTCAGTTGATTTTCCTCCAACACCTCTTCTGCTTCTACAGAAAGCAACCGAACGGCACCAAAGGTATTGTAATGTACGCCAATAATATTGGCATTTTACCCATACAACTGTCAAAATTACTATTTAAGGGGCATCCGGATGGGAAGAAAAATCCACACTTACCCTGCAGCACCCACCTTATCCTGCCACTTTTCCGTTTAACCAGAAATTAGGCCTTTTCGGTGCAGAACTTGTTAATTTTGAGGCCATTTGAACCATTGGCTTTTAGCATGGTTGTAGCTTTATTCAATTGATAAGATGCGTAACCCTACTTTTTGGTGGATCCTGGCCGTAATCATGTTGTTGCTGGATTGGTATGTTTTTCAGTCCTTGAAAACCGTAACACAAAACCAATCGGAAAGAACCCGTCTCTGGGTACTGACCATTCATTGGATATTGGCAGGACTCGCACTTTTGATGGTATTGGTATTCCCTTATGCCGGTTTTTTACAGGATTCTCCCTTTTTTCGCAATTATGTTTTTGCGTTGCTGGTGGGACTATTCCTCTCTAAAATGGTCGCTTCCCTGGTCTTTTTAACCGATGACATACGACGGGGTGTTAACTGGCTCGTGCTGAGGTTTTTCTCCAGCGGTGCACAAGAATTGGAATCCGGCAGTCTGCGCATACCAAGATCTGTCTTCCTGAGTTGGGTCGGACTGGGCCTGGGCGGAACCTTATTCGGAAGTTTACTATTTGGCTTTAGGAACAAATACAACTACCAACTCAAAAAGGTTTCATTGTCTTATAGCAACCTGCCTGCAGCTTTCAAAGGATTGAAAATTGCTCATATCAGTGATATCCACAGTGGGAGTTTACAAGATAAAAGGGCAGTGGAAGCAGGAATACGTTTGATACAGCAACAACAACCAGATCTGGTGCTCTTCACCGGAGATCTCGTCAACAACAAGGCCAGCGAGATGGAAGGTTGGACAGATGTTTTTTCCGGCTTACGGGCTCCAATGGGCGTTTACAGTGTTTTAGGCAACCATGATTACGGTGATTACGTGGCCTGGCCCACCTATGAAGACAAACAAAACAATTTAGCAACCCTGCAACAAATTCATGCCGGCATGGGCTGGCGTTTGTTGATGAACGAACATGTGGTACTTGAGCGGGAAGGAGAAAAAATTGCCCTACTCGGAATTGAAAATTGGGGTGCCAAAGGAAGATTTCCTAAGTATGGAAAAATGCAGCATGCTTATACGGGAACCGAGCAAATACCTTTCAAGATCTTAATGAGCCATGATCCCAGTCACTGGGATGCACAGGTTAGAACAGAATACCCCGATATCGATCTGATGTTGTCGGGACACACCCATGGCATGCAATTCGGTATGGAAAATCCATTTTTTAAATGGAGCCCGGTACAATGGATGTACAAGCAGTGGGCAGGATTGTATGAGGAAGGAAACCAAAAATTATATGTAAACCGTGGTTTCGGTTTCATCGGTTATCCCGGAAGGGTAGGTATTCTCCCGGAAATCACCCTCCTGGAATTGGTGTAAATACCGGTATCCGCATCGTTAAAAATGAAGTTTAAACATTTTTTAAGTAAGTCCTATTTGTTTTCTGGTATGGTAATTGTTTAATTTTATGAAAATATACGTATGAAAAAACTCATCATTTTTTGTTTAGCCGCCTGCGCTTTCTCAACCTCCTCCCTGGCGCAGGGATTTCGCCTGGGTATAAAATTGGGTGGTAATATGAACAAAGTAGAGGGTCAATCCTTCAACGATGGGTTCAAATTTGCCTACCATGCAGGTGCTTTTGCCGAAATTGATTTCAGCAAAAAGTTCGGTATCCAACCCGAGGTAATCTGGAACCAGATGGGGGGCGTGCCGGCCAACATCAACAATGTTTACAACACTGCTGTCAACAATGTTTTCAATATTAACAATGTTTACAATCTAAACTACCTGTCCATTCCGATATTGTTGCGTTACAATATGTTTGGTGGGTTCCTAACACTGAATGCAGGTCCTCAGTTTGGTATTCTGCTCCAGCAAGACAAGTCGCTTTTGCAGAACGGAAGAGATGCCTTCAAAAGTGGCGACCTCTCCATGGTAGCCGGTGCTCAATTAAACATCCTGATGTTGCGTGTATATGGTCGCTATAATATTGGTCTTACCAATATCAATAATATTGATGATCGGGACAAATGGACCAGCCAGCAGATTCAGATAGGTCTTGGATTGAAACTGTAATTATTTTTTCATCCGAAGGCGGATTCGATCTACTCGTACAGTAAATCTTCGATTGAATTTTTCCTGTTCTCGCAGGAAGGAATTATCGTTGGGGTCTCCCAGCACCTGAAGCATCTCTGCCTCATTTTCGTACAACATTTGGCGGAAAGGATTTTCATAGTCTTTCATGCGGGATGACCGTATGCTACCGCTGATAGTGCGTTGTATCTTTTTCGCTATATCGAGCCATTCATGCAATGTATCCAAATGCAGGTTGCTGAACTTAACACCCGCTATTTTTTGAAGAACGGAAAGAGCATGGGCTTGTTTCTCGCCGGAGTAAACTTCTCCTTTCTGTTGATAGAATGCATGTACCCCTTCCCAGGAGCGAATAGAACGGGTACGTATTTTCCTCAACAGTTCCTGTAAAGTCTTTTCCGACATCAACTGACCACCGATGTTGTGCCAGTTAGATTTGCCGGGAAGAGAGGGAATGCTTTGCTGTAGCTGGCGCAATGAGCTGCATTCTTTTTCTTCTATTAATTCTATCAGCGCTCTGAGTCCGTAAAAGAGCAGCATCTGTCTGTATGCTTTATATGCTGCCGACACTTTCAACAATTGTGTTTTTCTCTTGCTGTTTTCAAAGCCCTTTACAACAATAGGTAGGGAATCGATTTTCTTATTGCCATTGAGCAATGCTTGCTTGCCAAGTTGGGCAGGAGTTTTTCCCGAAGGCAATTTTTCTCCATGGGCAAGCAGGGCTTCCCCAACTGCTGTTTCAATAATGTCAAGTGCTTGTATCATTTCCTCTGCGGTGTCAGGTGCGAGGTAATCGAATTCCAGGTGCTGTATTTTTTCTGTCCTTTTATCCCGGTCGCCATACTTTGCTGCGTTGCGGGCGAGGGCATAAAAATTATACATGAACCAATATGCCGGCATCACGCTGATTCGGTCGTTCGCTACATCATGGTGTACCAGAGAGAAGGGTAGGGGAATGTCGAGTTCTGCTGGATAGTCTCCTTTGGTGATGATACAGAAGCTGGCAAAGCGTGAATTGTGTTTCAGACTTACGCAGAGTCCGGGCCAGAATCCTCTGCCCATAACGATTTCACCATCAGCTCCGCGGGAATTATGATTTGATCCGATGGTGGCTCCTGCCGCCATGTTGCTTTGTCCCATCACCAGGGCCGCACAAAGAAATGAATTGTTGTGGTGTTGTTCATGGGCAGGAAAAATCAATGAATTCAATACCTCACAACAAGAGATGGTGGCATTGTTGCCGAGATAAGAGTTGATCAGGCGCGCTCCATATTTCAGTTGCGAATGTGAGGCCATGATGAAGCGAACGGCTTTTACTCCATAGAACAGGCGACATCCAAAACCAATAATCCCATTGACCAGTTCACATCCCTCGCCAATTTGTGTGAGTCCCTCCGGACCTGAATTGATGGTGAGATTCTTCAGTTTATTGGCACCCTTGATATAGGCATCCGATCCGATCCAGACATCTTTGATGATGCTGCAGTTTTTTATAATGGTGCGGTCCCCAATCTTTCCATAGTAACCACGCTTGTCATTGAAACGTTCTTCGGTAAATCGCTGAAACGTTTTTTGTAATTGGTCATCATCGCGGTGTCTGCTCCAGAGATACGCATCTCCCGGCAGCATGCCATTGAAGGGCATCACTTTCCTGCCAGTATTCTCATTGCATATTTCCATCCAGATGCGCACCGATTCATCTTCACCCTGCTTGATGATGCCATTGCCAAACTTGGCATGGTTGGTGGCAACCAATTCATGTATGTTGATCAACATGCTTTCAGACCCAACGATGTAGTGTGACATGTAGTTGACATGACTAATCACTACATTATCGCCAAAGTCGCAACTAATGATTGTCGAGTGATAAAGTCCCACCGGCATTTTCAGATCACTGAAGCCCAGACAAACCGGTTCTAATTTTCCGATGCGCACAAGACCAAAGAAGGCACAGTTTTTTACCAGGTCGGGATTGAACGCATCAGATACGAGGATGTGATTCCAGTTATCACTGGTGTTGCCATTGTTCACCAGCCGCTCGATCTCATAAGCAGTTAGCCCGCGATACGCTATTCCATTTCTGTTCTGTAAGTCACGCAGGTAATATTCATTTTTCCCTTCCGGCAAATATGCCTTAGGAACAAATTCATACCCCAGTGCTTCATGGGGTGTTTGATAAATGATGTTTTTATCCATGGTACAGGATTATTTCTTTTTATTGATAAGCGATCACTCTACCGTTACACTCTTTGCGAGGTTGCGCGGTTTGTCAACATCCAATCCTTTCGCAACACCGGTATAATAACTCAACAGTTGCAGGGGAATTACATTGAGCAGTGGAGCAATGGATTCGGGTACTTCCGGCACTTCGATCACATCATCTGCCAGACCCGGAATGATGCTATCTCCCTTGCTGACTATAGCGATGACCTTTCCCTTACGGGCCTTGATCTCTTGCATGTTTGAGACGATTTTTTCGTAGCAGGCATCCTTTGTGGCAACAAATAATACCGGCAACTGATCATCGACCAATGCGATTGGACCATGCTTCATTTCCGCAGCAGGATAACCTTCCGCATGTATGTAGGAGATTTCTTTCAGCTTCAGGGCTCCTTCCAGTGCAATGGGAAAATTGTACCCCCGGCCCAGGAAGAGAAAATCTCTTGCATCCTTGTATTTTTCTGCGAGTGCTTTGATCTGCTCCTGGTTGTTCAGAATTTCCCTGATCTTTCCCGGCACTTGTTCGAGTTCCAGCAATAAGGAAGCATATTCTTTATCCGCAAGTGTTCCCCTTGCTTTCCCGAGCTTCAAAGCCATCATCAGTAGCACCGCCAGCTGACCGGTGAATGCTTTTGTACTCGCAACGCCGATTTCAGGTCCCGCATGCGTGTAAGCACCCGCATCGCTGAGACGTGCAATGCTACTGCCCACCGCATTGACTACACCGAAAATAAATGCCCCCTTTGATTTGGCACTTTCCAATGCTACGAGGGTATCCGCAGTTTCACCGCTTTGTGATATGGCGATGATGATATCTCCGGGATGAATCACGGGATTGCGGTACCTGAATTCAGAAGCGTATTCCACTTCCACAGGAATGCGCGCAAATGTTTCAATCAAATATTCCGCTACCAATCCGGCATGCCAACTCGTACCACAGGCAACGATCATGATGCGTGCCGCCTGCTGAAAGGCCGGTAGGTGTTTGTCTATACCACTCATGATGATCTGACCCTCGGCAGCCAGCAATCTTCCGCGCAAGCAATCGAATACGGTATCCGGTTGTTCCATGATTTCCTTCAGCATGAAATGCTCATACCCACCTTTTTCGATGGCCGAGAGCTCCATATCAAGACGGGTGATGTAGGGCGTTTGTTTTTCATTGCCCAGGTTTTTAAGGATCAGTTCATCCGGCCGAACGATGGCGATCTGATAATCGTTGACATAGACTACCTCACGTGTGTACTCAATAATGGGAGAGGCATCGCTGGCAAGAAAATGCTCCCCTTTGCCGATGCCAATAACCAATGGACTACCCTTGCGGGCTGCCAGGATGGTGGAAGGGTCATCGGAGGAAAGCAATAGAATGCAATAAGCACCAACGATGCGGCGCAAAGCAATGCGCAGGGCTTCTTCCAGATCGCAATTGTTTTGTTCGCGAATTTCTTCAATGAAGTTCAGCAACACTTCCGTATCCGTATCACTTTGAAAAGTGTAGCCCTTGGAAACTAATTCTTGTTTGATGGCGGCATAGTTCTCAATGATTCCATTGTGGATCATGGTGAGCGTTCCCTTTTGTGAAACATGCGGATGCGCATTTCTGTCACTGGGTTCACCATGGGTAGCCCAACGGGTATGTCCGATGCCTAGGTTACCCTGAAGCGGTTGACCCGGTAAGCTTTCTTCCAGATCGGCAACCCTGCCCTTTTTTTTGTACACCTGTAAGTTGCCTTCCTGCCAGAGTGCTATGCCAGCACTATCGTATCCTCTGTATTCCAATCGCTTCAATCCCTTGAGTAATATAGGATAAGCATCTCTGCTACCGGTGTATCCAACGATTCCGCACATAATGATTGCTATTGATTATTATCTAAATTGTGCTGCAATATAAAAACAAAGTTTTCCTTCCCGCTCATGTAAACGGATAGAACGAACATCAACCATACCTTGCTGCTATGAAAACGATTGAATTTTCTTTTGATCAGGATTATATATTGGAAAATGAACGGGTTGTTTTACGACCGCTACAACCTGCAGATGTGCAACATTTATCTGTTTTTTCAGAGCGGGAACCGGAATTATGGCGCTATAGTTTGCAATCTGCCGCAGGAATCGGCAATCTCGTGCAATACATCGCAACGGCATGTGAGGGAAGAAAAGCAGCGCATAGTTACCCCTTCATAATTTTTTGTAAAAAAACGCAGCGTTATGCCGGATGTACCCGTTTTTATGACATCGACACTGCCAATGCTGCCTGTTTGTTGGGTTATACCTGGATTGGAAAAGAATTCCAGCGAACCGGACTGAATCGGCACTGTAAGGCGTTGTTGTTTCGATTTGCTTTCGAGCAGTGTCATTTTCACCGGGTGGCTTTGCGGGCGGATGTCAACAACACTGGGAGCATAGCGGCCATGAAAGCCATTGGTTGTGTGGAGGAAGGAATTTTACGGGAACATATGTTATTGGCTGATGGAAGTTGGCGCACGAGCCAGTTATTTTCAGTACTACGATCGGATTGGGAAAACAGTGTGCAACAAAAACTTTATCGGCTGTAGTGAAGGCATTTTGCAAAAACTTCTCTATTTTCATAATACTCATCTCTTATCCCCCCCCCATTTTATGAGATATTTATTTACCTGGATTGCTTGTTGTCTGGCACTGACAGTTTTTTCAGCTGCCCCACTGGAAAAAAATCGCTGGCATGATTTTGAAGGGTTGGTGGCTGACAAAGCAACGCACTTATCTGTTTATGTGGAAGACAATGGTAAAATTGTTGGCAGCTTTTGTTATGCCGGCAAGAAGCCGGAACATACAGTGCAGGGGTTGATGGAAGGGGAACGCCTACAATTATCTATCATGAACGGTCAAAAAATTGTGGCGCGTTTTGATGCCCGGATGACGAGTTCAGATGCTGATAGGATGGAGGGTGATTGGAACAATGTGGAAACAAACGATGTATTCATAGTGAAGCTGACCTATATAGCCTCTTGTGGCGGTGATGCTAAGCATAGGTACACCTCTATCGATCTGCCTGATTCGGTAGCTGAAGCATTCATGCAAACTGCTGTGACGAAAATTCTGGCGAAAGACAAGCAGTGGGTGGTGAACCATACATTTTATCCCTTAGAGACATCATTGTTAGGCAAAAAGGGCATCACTATTCGGAATGCAGCTCAATTGCTTTCACTCTATGATAAAGTATTTTATCCTGCTTATCTATCCCGTTTGCGTTCAGTATGTTTTTGTGGACTGTTTCACAATTACAGGGGATTGATGGTAGGCCGTGGCGAATTATGGATCGGGCAACTGCCTGCCGGAGTGGGAAAGACGCCAAGATTGGTGATCAATGGCGTGGTGAATTAATTTCCACTAACAGCTCCGTTAAATCATTATTCCGTGCAGAAACAGCCAGGCCATGCTGAAATAGATGATCAGTCCGGTAACATCTACCAATGTGGCAACGAAGGGGGCAGAGGATACTGCGGGGTCAGCGCCTAATTTTTTTAATAGCAGTGGCAGCATAGATCCTGTAAGGGTTCCCCAAAGCACAACACCTACCAGGGAGAAGCTCACGGTAAATCCGATGAGAAACCAATATTCGCCATAAACATCTTCGATCACCCCTTGCTGCATTAACTGATGCCAAACAGCGATGCGAATGAAACCAATCAATCCCAATATGCCACCGAGGGTGAGGCCGCTGAGTATTTCCCTGCGCATTACCCGCCACCAGTCTTCAATGCTCACTTCACCCACGGCCATGGCCTGGATGATCAGGGTAGAGGCCTGAGAGCCGCTGTTACCTCCGCTGGAAATGATGAGGGGAACAAAGATGGAGAGAATGAGTGCTTTGGAAAGCTCATCTGAGAAGAAAGCCATGGCACTGGCGGTGAGTAGTTCTCCGAAGAAGAGAAGAATCAGCCAGCCGGCTCTTTTTTTAATCAGTTTGAAGAAGGGGATATCCAGATAGGGTTCGTTCAGTGCTTCTGTTCCCCCCATTTTTTGCATGTCTTCTGAAAACTCTTCATTGGCTACCCACAACATATCATCGATGGTAACGATACCCAGCAAGATGTTGTTGTCATCTACTACGGGCAATGCCACGCGGTTGTTCATTTTAAAGATTTGGCCGGCATATTCCTGGTCATCCTGCACGCCCAGGGAGATAACTCTGCCATCGGTGATTTCCTCCATGGTTTTATCGGGGGAAGCCAGGATAATATCACGGATGCGGATATCATCAACCAGTCTGCCTTGCTCATTGATGATATAGATCACATCAATGGTCTCGCTGTTCTTTGCGTGTTTTCGGATGATCTCAAATGCTTCCTGCACGGTATTGTGCTGGTAAACATAGACATAGTCCGGTGTCATCAATCGACCAACACTGTCTTCCGGGTAGCCCAGCAGGGAGAGGGTTACTTTTCTTTCCTCGGGGTCGAGCAATTTGATCAGGTCGCGGATGGCAGCTTTGGGCAGTTCTTCGAGGAAGTCGGTTCTGTCATCTGCGGGTAGTTCGTTCAGCAGTTCCGCTGTTTTCGCCGAGGGCAGTTTTTTGACAATTTCTTTTTGTTGGGTGATGTCGAGGATCTTAAATACGCCCACGGCGCGGTGCACGGCCATATGCGCAATGATGCGGGCAGCGTATTCCGGATATTCATCGATCAGGGCAGCTACGTCGCTGATGTTCTGGTCGTTCAGGAAAGAACGTATTTCCAGGGTATCTTCTGCGCTGATCAGCGTTTCAAACCGGTCGAACAGGCTGGGTTGTTCCAGTTCCTCCATCATGGGCGCAAGTTAGTCAGTATTTTTCAGTATTGGACACAGCAGTGGGGCTGCCACAAAACCTATCTTTGAGGGTATGCTGCACAACGGACTATACATCGATGTTTCTGAAGAGCGGGGGAGGGGAGTATTTACCCGACAGCCGTTGGTTCAGGGGGAAGTGATTGAAGTATCACCTGTATTGGTATTGAGTAAGGAGGAAATGAGGGAAGTGGAGAAGACCCGTTTACACGATTATATTTTCGAGTGGGGAGAAGATAAGGATCATTGTTGTGTTGCCTGGGGTTATCTGTCGATGTACAACCATGCAGAGCCGCCCAATTGCACCTATGAAATGGATTATGAGGAAGAAACTATTGCCATTAGAACACTTCGTGCTATAGGGGCAGGGGAGGAGATATTCATCAGCTACTTACCCGAGGAAGGAAATAAGCCGCCCATCTGGTTTGAGGTAAAGTGATGTGATGTACGATTTATTTACTGTGTAGGCCTGACTGTTACTCAGAAGAATTTGCTTACAATTGTTTCGATGGTTTTTAACGGATTAAATCCAATAAACCAAAAATTGCTGCCCCCGTTATGATGGACCAGGAAATCCAGTCTTTGAATTCATTGTTTTTGTGGCAGAGGTAAAGAAGGTGTAGCAGCAGATGTACAATCAAAAAGATATCGAATCCTTTGATGAAATAATCCGGGTTTGGGTTTTGTGTTAGCTGCCAAAAGATAAAGAAAAAAAGAGGCAGGTGCGCCCACATAAAAACAATAAATCCCAGCCGTTCATTTAAAAGCGATAGTCCCGGAAAAATTCGCCATTCCCTGCATCGGATGGCATCCATTTCGTGGAGGAAAATGAATGATAGTCCGACATAGAAGAAAAGATGTCCTGGCATTTATTCTGTTTAAAGCTCAACTGAATTTATGTTGATGGGATGTGATTTCTTTTGGTAATAAAGTACTATTTGAAAGTTGATGGCTGACCCGAATGAAGGATGTCATTGAAAAAAGTCATTGTTTTTCTAGTTCATACCGGTAATTACCTACATTATTTTTGTTGGCGGATAAGGTAAGTTTTTTTCCATCAAATACCGCTTCATATTCTCCGTTCAGTATCAGGTTCCAGTCAAAGTCGGCTGTCCACATTTTATCGTCAGAAAAAATCATTTTGTTTTTATTGACTTGAAAGGTTCCGGAACCACCGGCAGGTATTCTGTTGGCATTACTTGAGCTGGTATAAGTTCGATTTTTCAATTCTATTGTAACCGGACCGGTCTGGGATCCATTGCTATAGGTTACAGTAAAAGTGCCTGTGTAAATGCCATCTTGAATGGGCATTTTATCTTTTTTACATCCCGAGATAAATGATACCATGAGGAAGAGAAATGCAACGATGTTTGTTTTTTTCATGGTGACGAAATTTTGTCGTTTAGTTATTCTCTGTGTAATGTTTGAAATTGTTTAATATAGCTTGCCAGCCATTTCTTTGTAATTCTACAGAATTTTCTGTTTCGGGGTCAAAGGAAATTGTTAATTCTGTATTTCCATTGTTTTCGGAAAAGTTAACGGTAGCGGTGCGATCACCAAATTGATAGGTAAAATTTTCACCCGGTTGGATATCTGTATAATTGGCTATGAAATCAAAACCAAAGCTACCATCTTTGGCTTCCATGCGAGCGAAGTATTGACCACCCGGCTGCAGATCGTTGGAGGCAGTTGGGCAATGCCAACTTGGATCGGCAAAATTCCATTGCGTGATGTGTTCGGGATGGGTATAGTAGTCCCATACTTTTTGTTTGTCAGCCGCAATGGTTGCAGTGATGGTTATTTTTTCCAGTTTCATGGTATGCTATTGTGGTATTTGTGCCGGGTCGCTAAACAAAATTTCCCATTGGTGTCCATCTAGGTCCGCAAAGCTATCATAATACATCCATCCATGGTCAGCACTGTCTCTGTATCGGGTTGCTCCGTTTTGCAGGGCAATTTGTACGATGGTGTCAACCTGTTCCCTGCTTTCCACTTCCAATGCAGTTAATACTTGTGTTGTTGAGCCATCTGCGATGGGTCTGTTGGTAAAAGTATTGAACATATCATGACCAATCAGCATCGCATACATCAACCCCTCATGCAAAGTGAGGCACAGCGCTTTGTCATTCGAGAATTGCTCATTGAAAGAAAAGCCAAGGCTGGTCCAAAACTCCCTGGTTATATTGAGATCTTTTGTTGGAAGATTGACGTAGATTGACTTTACATTCATTGATGGTATTTTTAGTAGGTTGGGTCTCTAACTGATTTTTTACATTTTGTTTCAGGTTTGGTAAGTTATTCTGACAATTTTTTTAATTCAGGCAATGCTCCTTTCAATCAACACAAATTAGCGATGCCTGGCATGATTTTATGATAAACATCAATTTTCGAGATGCCAGAAATTGGCATTTTATTGAAGTTTTTCACCCATCATATTGATTTTGCGAAGCCAATTTTCCCTCTTGTCAGCTGCTGAATTTTTGATCGGACCGATATAGGTGACTTTCACCGGCTTGATTCCGCAAAACTCTAATGTTGATTTTTTGAGTTGATTGACACTCGGACGCCCAAATGCGAATCGATAATACCAGGAAGGTTGATCGAGGGTTGTAATGATATGTGCAGTTCTGCCTGCAAGCAGTTTGTCCCACCAAACAGAGTTTTTCCTATATTGAAATGCAAAGCCCGGTAAAAAGAGCCTGTCAATAAATCCTTTGGCTATGGCCGGAAGTCCGCCCCACCAAACAGGGTGTATCCAGACCAAATGTTCAGCCCATTTTATTTTTTCCCAGGCATCCAATAAATCAGGTTCCAATTCTGTTCTTTTTTGGTAACCAAATTGTAGGTTAGGATTGAATTGTAAATTTCTAATGATTATCTCTTTTAGTTCAGCACCTGCGGTAACAGCTCCTTTTTTATAGGCATCATGTATTCCAAAATTGAAACTGTCTGCGTTTGGATGACAATTGATGATGAGTATTTTCTTCATAGCAGTATCTCTTGTTTAGTGGTTTTTAACTAGACTATTCACCCTTTTCTATGTCTTGGATTATTTTTTGTAACCTGCAACAGTTGAATAGGAATTGAATCCTTGCATATGACTAATCTTCCATTTTCCTTCTTCTTTTATGGCTTTCATTTGATATTGTTTTTCATTGGTATCGCCCCATGACCAGTAGAAAGATACCATACCTTTTTCGAACTTGAAATTGTTCAGTGTTAATAATTTCCAATAGTCATCGGGGTAGTCCTGACAATCGCACCAGTCTTCAGCACCAGTTTCCCAGATAGACATGCCATCGTTGGCGTTGCGCCATTTTTTATCTGTTTGTTGTATGGAGGAATCAATGCTACGAGCGATGTTTTGATGCGATACAAAGAAATAATCTGAAAAGTAATGGGTCTTTCTTAATTCCTGCATCTCATTTTCATAAGCATCCCAGTCAACTCCGGCAATCAGATCTTTTTTTGTACCGGTAATTTTGAAGGGGAATCCATTTTTTTTGTGTAGGGTTAGATGCCACTCATATACATTTCTTACTAATGTGGTGAGAGCAGTACTGTCTGATGATGTCAGCGCCTCAATACGCTGTGTATTTATATTTTTAGTTGCGGGTGTTTCGCAGCTTCCTAATAATGTAATGGCTAGAAGCAGTGCCGGAAGAGAGTTATTGATAATCATTCTTAATTCGTTGTGAGGCCATGAGGGGCATGGAATGGTTGGGAAGGAAGTTGAATTATAAGTTATGGATAATAGTATACATTCTCTAGTTTGTCCATTGCTCAATATGCAATTGATTGCAAGTTATTAAATTCGGTCTATTGTTTAGTTGATTGATCTATTATCTATTTCACTTTTCAGTGTCTCCGGGTCTTTGGAACCAATTCTGATGATCTTATCTGTATTTTTGAATTTCAATTCAATTCCCTTAACTCCGCTGATGTTGTATAAAGTGCCATTGGGAATCATTCTAATACCCCAGCCCCAGAACCAGGGATTTTGAACTACCCTAACAGCTACAATATTGTCGAGAAGAATTTTCTTTTTGATGAGTCCGATACAGAATGAAATTGTTATTGATTTCGAATCAATCCGGGTCGTCATGCCAAAAAATAAAAGTAAAATAAGCAGGCAAATTCCAGTTACAAGAAGATATGCGGGTTTTTCCAATGGCTTATCTCCCATATTGGATAAGAATAGGTACGTCAACATCAGATGAAGGCAACAAATAAATAAGAAAACCTACCAGCTGAATGTAAATTCTTTGAAGTCTTTCATCGGTTCATTGTTGGAAATTGGTTTATAAAATATACTCTGTCATGTATAGTAGGGAGAATGCTTTTACAAAATTAGTTTTGTTACCACGTATTAAATAAAGCTGATGCTGGAAATATAGTGACATAAAATTGCCACGAAATTGACTCATCCATTTTCTTTTATTAACCCATCCAATTCATTTTTAAATGTACTTGAAATTGGAATTATAAAATCTTTAATTGTGATCATATTGCCTTCTTTTTTAGTAACATGAACAATATTAATTATAAAAGATTTATGTACTCTAATAAATAGATTTTTTGGTAATTTTTCCTGAAGTTCACTTAATTTATCCAATACCAGCAAGGGCTTCTCTTTCTGCGTATGGATTTTCACATAATTCCCGCTGCCTTCAATCAACAAAATTTCGCTAAATAAAAATTTGTAGATTTTTTTATCGGCCTTAAAAAAAATATAAGATAGCTCTGAGACGGGTTTTTCTGTTACTTGTTCATTAATTTTTTCTGTAGTGGTGGGTATCAATATTTTATTCACGGCTTTTAAAAAGCGCTCAAAAGGAATAGGTTTTAATAAATAGTCAGTAATTCCATATTCATAGCTTTCTACCCCAAATTCAGAAAAAGCAGTTGTTAAAATTATTTTGGGTGGATTTTTAAGTGTTTTGATCAAATCTAAACCAGATAATGATGGCATTTTGATATCTAAAAACATAATATCAATTTGTTCTTTGTGCATTACATTCAAAGCTTCAAACGCGTTATTACATTTACTTACCAATTGTAGTGCATCAATTTGTTGTATGTAATTTTCGAGGATTTGTTGAGCAATTGGCTCGTCATCTACTATTATGCATTGATATTTCATAGTTGCAGATATAAAATTACTTTGAATTGGTTATCCGTTTCTTCAAATTGCAATTGATGCCTTTCTGGATAGATTAGTTGCAATCGTTTTTTGAGATTATTTAATCCGTTACCAAGTCTTGCGGTTTTATTTATATTATTTCCAATTGAATTTTTAGCCTCAAAATACAATTCCTTGCCTTGAATGGATAATGAAAAATGTGCATAACAATTATTTGAAACTGTTAATAATCCATGTTTGAATACATTTTCAACCAATGGAATGAGCAATAGCGGTGCAATTAAAATCTCTTTATCTAACCCCGAAATCTCAAAGTTGATGTCAGATGAATTGCTTAATCGAATTTTTTCAAGGGTTAAATAATCTTCTAGAAATTTAATTTCATCTCGTAAGTTAATCAATTCAATTTTACTGCTATCTAATAGATATCGCATTAAGTCTGCAAGTTTCAATGTGATTTCAGCTGCTTTTTCATTGTTATTATTTTGAATTAATCCATAGAGATTATTCAATGTATTGAAAAGAAAATGCGGATTTACCTGCGATTTAAGTAAATCTAATTCTGATTTAAGTTGTTCGTTTTCGGCTTTTATTAATGATTTTTCTTTTTTTGCGTATTCTCGTAAGAATTTCAAGGAACTGGTAATAATTATAAAGAAAAATAAATTGATACAATGCTGTAGTAGCGATATATTAAAGAATTCATTACCGGAAGCGAAGATTAGTTTTAAAGAAAGTGCACCTGTTATAATTAATGCAAGTAAATAAATCGAGTAGCTTACATATTTTTTCCGAAAAAAGAAAACGGGTAATAAAAAATACAAATTACTATAAATTACCACTGCACAAACTAATAGAACTGTAATCCAGGAAAGATATTCAGTTATATTTGCAGATGGATTTTGTTGCAAATACAATAACAAAAAAAAAGTCCAAAATGCACCATGAATTAATACCCGTTGTTTCATTGAGCTTTTTTCTTTGAAAATGTATGTACTATTCCCACTAATAATATCAATGCTACAATTTGTATTGTAAAATCTATCCAATTTATTTTCCAGCTAAAATTCTCATTCATAGCTTCAGACAAATCCAAAAACACTAGTGAAAGTAATAAATTATTTGCATTGTGTGCCCCGGCAACAAATTCAATTCTTTTCTGAAAGATGACAATTAAAGCAAATGCTACTCCAAAAATCCAGGAAGAAAGAAAGCTTTCCAATCCATACCCAATATGTAGTAGGCCAAACAATAGTCCATTCACAAATATAAGAGCAGTTGTATTTTGGAGTCGTGTATGTAAGCCTTGTAAAATATACCCCCTAAAAATTAGTTCCTCAAAAAACGACTGAACACCAATTGCAAAAAATCCTACTAAAAGTGAAATGGTAAAATATTCGGGTTGGAAGTTATTTTTGAATGCCTCGAACTTCTGATAGTCTGATATGAGTAAGCTAATAAATAAAATAGCTCCCCAAGTTATCAAGCCCAAAAAATATTGACTCCAACTGAACTTATTGAAAGAAGAGATAAAAGTAATTCCAGACCTTTTGTGAATTTTACTTGCACTATATAAGAAGGTGATTAGGGCAACTCCGAAAACAATAAAAATGAGGAGATATGTTATAAGTCCCTTACCAAAATCGTTTGCCGGAAAGAAGGATTTTATAGTTGGAAGTACTAGCCGTATTGCTATATTCACAATTATTATAGCGAGGATTGCTGATAAAATGCTTGTAATATATTGCCACCACTTATTGGTGCCCACATTCGCATTTTCTAAGAAGTTATTGCTCATTGTTCAATATTTTTATGGATGATTTGTTTTTTTCTTTTCTGTCCACTGTATAGCTCCCCATAGAATACTTTTTTGTTCATACTTTGAGCTATCTATTGATTTACCCGGTACCGAAGATTTAAATTCAGGTGTATTGAATTCAAAAGCAAATGATTTGTTTTTCGGATAATTTTTAGATCTTATTAGTCCCCAGGCAAAGGTGTAATCTGCCTTTTTTTTCTGTGTCGTGTCATTTGCATTGCTTTTGGCTTCTACAGAAGCTGACAAAACCAGTATGCAGCTAAGAAAGATGATTTTTTTCATGTTTAAAAAGTTAGATATGAATTAATGGTGTAAAATTCTACACAATTCGCTTCCTGCTAAAATTAGATGTACGATTTCACCAATAATTTATGTGAAATCAATATTTTCTTATGCGAATGAAAAATACATTATCCATTTTTACCAAAAATCATGTATTCTAATAAATACACTATGCTTATTGAGAAAGGCGGCTATTTCTTATTGATTGTAGTATCATTATCTAAGTTCAAGTAATAAGTGCAATTTTTTCCTGTAGCACTTGGTTAGATGCTTTATAATAAAATTTTCTTACTGGTCTGAAATTTGGGGAGTGTTATACCTCAAACAAAAGAAAGTTCGTTACGGGTAGTACTTATAATTTCTATTAATTCGATATCTTTTCCAATATCCTGCTACCTTTTTTTGATATAGAATCCAGTTGTGAAGTTGTTTTGTTGATTAATGTGTCAAGTTTTTTTACTTTATCACTTTCCTTGATTATTATCGAATCGAGTGTTAAAACCTTGTCTACCTCTTTATTGATTAGTGAATCTAGCGACGCTGTTTTGTTTTTTAATTCAATTAGTTTGTTTTCAACTTCGTTGCTTACGTTTACACATGATGACATATAAACTGATATTATGGCAAGTAGAAATAATTTTAATGATAAAAGTTTCATCGTTTAATATTTTTAAGCGGTTATTTAATTTTTTTGAAATTACTAATTATTTCCCATTCTGTTCATTACTTATTTTCTTCCTTCCTTAACAAATCACTTTATCTTTTCAAGTAAATGCGTGATGCAAATTCACTGGAGAGCATGCAGATCTTTCCACCTTTCATCTATAAATTCGATGCCACATTTGAGACCATGGATAATTGTAAATTGACAACATTGCTATAATAATCCCTTTGATAACTAGCTCATGTATAGCTATAGTATTCTTGTATTTAATTTTCAATTTCTTTGTTTGCCATTTGATTGTATGACTTTGACAATAATTTATTTTCGATATTTTTTGCCTATAATAGCTCAAGCGTACGATAGCTAATTCATATTCGAGGTTTTTTTAAGGTCAATCTTGTTATTGTTTACAACAGGATTCAATCTGCCTGCTTCATGCAATTAAATGCGATTCCGTTCAGAAATACAAATTGTCGTCTTCCGATTTGCATTTGCTTTTATGCAAACCATTTTATAACAGGCCGGGTATGGATTTAATTCCAGATCAGGTTGCTTTGCCAAAATAGTAAAAGAAGATTAGCACGGGTGTTGCAACTATTTATATATCCAATGGTACTTTCACATTTGGTCAGACCAATTTATCGCATCTACTTTTTTCCTGTCTTTTTTTCGAATCTGTACCTCAATCCCCAAGAGCTCTGCAGCAATACATCATTTTCGAAATCTATGGTGGGTTGAAACTCTATGTGTAATGAGAAGTTTTTAAATTTTTCAATGGGGGTAAATTGAACGCCAATTGGCACCACTATACCATTAAAATAGTTAACATTTACACCCAATCCAAGGTAAATGTTGTGATTTTCTTTTCTTGAAACATTGTAGTTGACAACCAATTCCGGCGTTATACTTTCTATTGATGTATTGCTATATAGCCTCAATTCACTCCATAATTTGTCATTAAAATTGTACGCTAATCCGATCTTTGAAAGGGAAGATGAGTAATAGGAAATACTTACTTGTGAGTTACCTTTAATGCTAATAATGGAAATTAGTACGGATAAGAGTAAAATTCTACATTGTTTTGTCATCTTGTTTGGTATGTAAGAGTTAAAAAATATTTTTAGCTGTTCCTTGGTTCAGTCCTATTTGCTACAATTTAATGTAACTACACAATCGAAGGGGGTAGGGGCTACCTGCCGAAAGAGTACGAGACGGTTCTATAAAAACAACTTAAACTATTTGCATCCTTTGTTATCAGCTTTTTTCTATTATCAATTTTTATCTTGATGTATTGCTATTCGGTTACCTTCACTGTCTTGGAATTCTGCAACAAATCCAATGCCATTGTCTGTTTTTGGATATAAAATATTTCCGCCATTTAATTTGGCAAGTTGGAGTGTTTCATCAATATTGTTAGTCTTGAAGTAAATCACTACTCCATCTTTTGTCGGCTTATAGATTTCCCCTTTTGCTAACGCACCTGTGATCCCTGAATTTCCGGCAGTGAAGGGAAACAACGCCATTTCATTGTTATCAATAATTTCTTTTGTAAAGTCAAAATGGAATACTGCTTTGTAAAAATTTATGGCTCTATCCATGTCATTTACCGGAATTTCAAAATAAACAACGGGGTTTGAACTTCCGGGCATAGTATTTTTATCCATCGGCTCAATTGTTTTTTTTGGTTCGTGTTGGCAAGCAGTTAGTAGTTGTATTAAAACACCAAAAAATACAGTTGTCAATATTTTTTTAGTTCTGTTCATTCAGTCATCTATTGCAATATACTATATATTTATAATATTAAGTGATTGCATTTTACAACTATGAAGCGTAGTGATTTTTCATCTGTCGATAGGTAGGTTACATTCCTTTTTTGAGAAATCAATCTGTGATTCGTTGAAATTGAACAGGTTTACTTTAAGAATCTGCTAGTTATCCTCAAGTTGCATGACCCCTTTGCTTGTAAAATAAATCAATTGCATCAAGACAAATTACAAACATCCGAAAGTTCAGATTGCTGTAAAAACTCTTGTAATCGGGTGGAACTGTTTATTATTTTATTATCAGCTTCGATTTGTTATCTGGTGATTAACTTCTTACGAAGTTTCTCAGCTATCCTTGATTGTGACTGTCGATCATGATGTCAATTACTCTTCTTTTTTGTTTTTATCGTCTGCACCTTTTAAATAGGTTGGTAAGTTCAGACCAGCCATATTGAATAAGTCATTTAGTGGAGGGACTGTTTTCATCATTCCTGACACAAAGTTAGCTGTAGATGAATTGCTATTTTCACCTTGTCCATTTGCAGAATCCCAAACAGTGATTTTATCAATTTTAATGTTTTTAACTGCTTCAACTTGTGTCTTAACTAATTCCGGTAATTTTTCAATTAATAAAAGCTGGAATGCTTTATTGGGATCACCACCTGCGGCTGCTACTACTTCTTTATAGCCTTCTGCTTGTTTTGTCAATATTTCAAACAAACCTTTTGCTTCAGCTTCCATTTTAGCAAAAATTGCATCAGCTTCGCCTTTTGCGTTCACTCTTGTGGTTTCAGCCGCTGCTTGTGCTTCTATAATAGCACGCTGTTTTGCTATTTCAGCAGGAATTACAATATCTGCTATTTGCGTTGAACGTTCTCTTTCGGATCGTGCTAACTCTGCTTTTTGTTCAGCTAAATAGGACTCTTCCAGAGCTTTCGCTTGTTGCACTTTTTCAGAGGCTAATGCGATTCGCAATGCTTCTGCTTCTTTTTCTCTTCTGTTTGCTTCTGATTGTGCAATAGCAATTTTTGCCTCATTTTCTCCTTTTATGGCAATTGCGTTTGCTTCGGAAGTTTTCACCCTGGTGTCCCTTTGCGCTTCGGCTTTTCCTATGGTTTCATCTTTTACTGCTGTTGCAATACTAATCTCTTTATCTTTTTGAGTGATTGCAATTTTTACGTCTCTGTCTCTATGTGTTTCAGCTATTTGGGTATCTTTTTCTCTATCAGCCAAGGCCTTTCCTGTTTCTCCAATTTTCTCCTGCTCGGCTACACTAATTTTAGCTTCATTTATTGCTTTTGCAGCTGCTTCTTTTCCTAATGCTTCAATATAGCCTGATTCGTCCTTGATGTCGGTAACATTTACATTGATTAATTTCAATCCGATTTTTTTTAACTCACTGTCAACGTTTTTAGAAATGTTGTCGAGAAATTTGTCACGGTCTGAATTAATTTCCTCAATTGTCATAGTTGCAATAACTAATCGTAATTGGCCAAATAGAATGTCTTTAGCTAATTCTTGAATTTGTTCAGATGATAAACCCAATAATCTCTCTGCGGCAGTATTCATACTATCTGGTTCAGTCGAAATTGCTATTGTAAAACGACAAGGAACATCAACTCTGATGTTTTGACGACTTAAAGCATTTGTAAGATTTGCTTCAATGGATAATGGTTTTAGATCTAAGAAAGCATAGTCTTGAATTACTGGCCAAATGAATGCGCCTCCACCATGTATACATTTTGCTGATGTTCCACCGGTTCGCCCATAAATGACTAATATTTTGTCGGAGGGGCATCGTTTGTATCTTGAGATTAACGCAGTTATTGTTGTAAACAGAACTAAAGCTCCAACAACTACAATGATAATTTGTACCATATTGACTTATTTAAATTGCTTCTACTATTAATATATTATTATTTTCTATCCTTACAACTTTTACTATTGTACCTGTTTGTAATTGCTCGTTTTCTGTCATTGCTTCTAGTTCGTGAAATGAACCATTTACGCTGATCATTATTTTCCCCTTGCCTTTTTTATTTTCAGGAATTAGGATATAAACCTCAGCGGTTTTGTTAAGGGTATTTGTTAATTTAAAGGAGTTATCTTCTGCTAATTTTTGTATTTGTTTGATTATTATAAAAAATAAATAAACAAAAAGGCTGCCTATGATCAGCGAAAAAAATATCAATAAAGGTTTATTGGATATGCTATTATACAATGATATTCCAGACCAGCTAAAGCCCAATAAAAAATTGATAAGATTTCTTAGTGAAAAAAGTTGAAATGGTGCGTCGCCACCACTCAAATCTCCATCAAAGTCTGCTTCTAGTCCATCTGTAGCATCCGCCCCTACAAAGGTCATTACTGTTTGAAGGATAAAAATGATGCTTGTCGGAATAGCTATATACCAAAAAGTTTTTAGTAGCGGGTCTAAATTTTCTAATATTTCCATATTAAATAAAGTTACGATGTTTTTTTTAAATTTACAATAAGTTCTAATGTATTGATCGTTTGAAGTTTACTCCGCAGTTAGTTCGGCATTGGGGAATTGAGATTCTGCCTTTGGCGGTTGTCAGGCACCGAATCCACCAAAGGCGGAAACAGGTCTCCAAATTTGCCCGGCTACCCTGCCTGAAGTAAAACCTTACAAGGGGTTTCGTTTTTTTTCTGTTCCAAACTACTGCTTATTCTCAGAGTAATTAATAAATGTTTTTCCATCGAAAAGGTAAAGACCTTCACCTCTCGTGCCCACCCAAATATTTCCATTTCTATCCTCCAATATTGTCCAAATCCAGGGATTGATTAGCCCATCCTTAAAATGGGTAAAAGTTTTACCATCATACAGTCTAAGTCCATCAGCGGCACCGAACCAAAGATTTCCTTTTTTGTCCTCTATGATTCGGGTGACTTCTCTTGGCAAACCATCTTTTGTTGTAAAACCTGTAAAAGTATTTCCATCATACCGATAGGCTCCACCCCAATTACTGAACCAAATATTTCCGTTCTTGTCTTGCAATTGAGGCCAGCCCCAATTGTGCACTTTTGGTGTAGGTCCATTTTGAAATAGATCCATAGGTTGGAGGTTGGTCACTGTTTTTCCATCATAGCGATACACACCTTCGTTGGTTCGTCCACCTAGCCAAATATTACCCTCTTTATCTTCGAAAATACGTTCTACTTTATCGTTACCCGTCAAAAAGCCATTGGCAGCTTCATCAATTCTAAATATTGAAAAGGATTTGCCATCGTAGGTATAGACACCGTCTATGGTTACAAACCATAGTTTTTCCTTCCTGTCTTGTAGCATACTGTAAACCCAGTGGTTTTGATAGTAGGGATTCTTGTTAGGAGGTAGGTTTTTGGGTAAAGGAATTTGGATGTTGGTAAATGTTTTTCCATCGAAAAGGGAAAGTCCTGCTTTAGTACCTATCCAAATTTTTCCAGCTGTATCTTCCAAAAGGCAATAGACATCGTTACTGCTTAACCCATCTTTTACTCCAAATTGTTTAAACGATTTTCCATCATATTGATACAAGCCATTATCTGAGGTGCCTACCCAAAGATTTCCATCTTTATCCTGAATGATACACGAAAGATTGCCATTTCCTGCCTGCTTGATCAATTTGGGATGCTCCTTCTCATTTGGCAAATCTTTTTTTACTGGTCCGTTACAGGATGTCCCCCAAACTGTTATTGTAAGAAAAGTAAGAATTAGAATTTGTACTATTTTAATTTTTTTAATCAAGTGGTTGGAGGTTTTGTTATTTATTCGTCGGTTGAGGTGTCGCTCTGCAAAGACCGATCATTCGTTTGTACATGCTATACTTTCCCGGTTGCCAAGCAGAATATCGCAGGTATAGTGGATAGATATTGTGTAGTACTCAAATCTAAGTAAAATAGTATAAGTTATCAAGCGAACTAGTTATCATCTTTATACCCTCGATGGATAGATGGGTATGCATTTCAATTGTTTTGCTGCTGCTCTGCCCGGTGGCTCTTATTAGTTAATGTCAAATATCATATCATAGTTGTATCCATTGTGTTCAAATTGCCCCAAAACTTTGAAGCCTTGCTTTGAATAGAATGCAAATGCACTTTCATTTGTTGCCTGAACACCACCCCATAAAATTATGCGCTTTTTATTGATTGCTTGTAAATCGCCAACAATATAGTCAAACATCAATTTCCCAATTCCCTTGTTCTGGTATTCGTCACTTACCGACGGGGCAAATGTACAATCACTGTATTTATCCAATTCCAACCCGTATGACTCCAAGCGAAGTTTGTCATGCTCCAGATAACCATGTTTAATAAGGCTATAGGATATGATTTTTCCCTGCGTTTTCTCTTGCGCAATATATCCAACATAGGTATATGATTGGTTGAACAAAGTGTATATTGAATCGACATCGTATGGATGGGGACCAAATCGCTGTTTTGATTCAGGACTGAGATGGTTCAGATAAATGGATAAGTTGTTGGCTTCGGAAATAGTAAATTTCCTGAGAAGAATTTGCGTCCCGTCTTTTGCTTTCATGTTCATATTATTTCAAAGATAGCTGGGAAAAGCACTTGCATTAGTTTTTCATGGATTTTTAGCAGAAAGGGTTAATAGGATTTATATATTGCATCTACCATACATGAATCATTGAGGTCGGTCTGGCGACCTATTGCATCAATGCTTTTGAATATTTACTTTTATCTACAGATTGCATTTAAATAAAAACTTAAACCTTGACCACTTTTAGTCCATTTATCCATTGCCTTTTCTCTAAAAAAACTTGTTTCTGTTATTGACATTGCAGTTGATATTGAAAAATATTTACTTTTTTCATTTGCTTTTTTGCTTTCAACCCATTGAATTGTAATTGCAATATTCTCTCTTTGCTTCTCTAATAAAATATCATATGGTTTCAAATCTAAATAAAACCAACCTTTAAATTCATCTTTGATTTCAAAAATTATATCTTTTTCAACAATAAGTTCTGTAGGAAATCCATTTTCTATTTGATAAATATTCAACCTGAATTTTAGAGAACTAAATTCATTTGTAGTTATGTTAAAATTTAAATCATTTATTTTACAATCATTTTGTAGTTTGAATTTCATTCCGATTTCTTTGCTCAATCGGTCATCAACATCTTTTTCCTCATAAGTATAAAAATTAGTGTGTATTAGTCCAAGACCTTTAGAATTTCTTCCAAGTATTTTTGGTTTTGATTTTTTAAATTTCACTACAACCTCTTCTAACTGTCTTTTTTCTGGGATCAGTTCAATTTCGTTGTTTACAAGATTAAGATTTGAAATTGCAACGGTTTTAGTTTGATAGCCAACATAAGAAAATGTTACCAAATCATTTTCATTAATGCTTTCATTGAGTTTTAAAGAAAATTTACCATCAAAATTTGATACAGTTCCTATATTTTTATTTGATATTCCAATATTAGCATATTGTAAGAAAAATTTACTTTCTGCATCTTTTATTACTCCTTTGATTATTTTTTCTTGGGAATAAGAATTTAAAGTTATTAGCAAAAAAAGGATACAATTTAATTTCATGTTTTGAAAGGATTTCGTTTCGTTCGGATTAGATGACCGACATTATGGAGGACTTAGCGAAGTGAGGGGTAATTTTGTTGCTTCTATCTGGCTTACTTAATTTGATTAATGTTTTATTGTGAAATGGCAGATTTCCATGGAGTAGTGCTCGGCCAGTCTTTGCAAAAGCTACATTGAAAAACTGCTATTGGAAAAAAAAGTTCCTTCACCCCGTATTTTATTAAGCTCTTTGTTCTAGGCAGGCTATCAATTGCCCCAACTATTTTTCAAACCACTTAATTTTAATCTTTTCTTAGCCAAGCTATCCAGCCACTTACTTGTCTGCTTGTTCAAGATAAATCCTAAAGGTCTTTTGCCTTGAGCACCTTCTGCTCTTCTACCATCTTCTGTAGAGTCAACAACCAAATATTTATTATCATTTGTTGTTAAGCTATCGATAAGTTTATAGTCGTCTATCGTTAGTATTGGCTCTGTAAATCCGCTGTGGTCAGCACCGATAAGTTCCTGAACTGCATTTGAGTTATTATAGCTCTTCATAAGTAGTTGTCGGAAATAAGTTAGCTTAAACTGGTCAATATAAATGTCTTTATACTGTGCTTTAATCGATCGCGTCTGACGGATGCTATCACATGATATTGTTGTTAATACAATAGTTACCAAGATGGAATAAATAAAGGGTCTTGTCATCTATGCGAAGAGATATAATGATTTCTTTTTGAAATAAACGCTGTCTGTCTTGCTTGCCTACAACTCGTTAGTATGCCTTCCAGTTTCTCTTTTTTCTATACAAATACTGGAGTTGATAAGAATAAATGTAGCGCATTATCAGAAATCAAAAAAAATAGGACAAGCTAAGTTGAATTTTTAACCATTTTGTAACTCAAATAATGTTATTTCTGGTCTTACATTGAACCTTACCTGCCATAGGTGCCCTAAGGCCCTGTTGATGTATAAAGTTCTGTTGTTGCTTAATTCTATTTGTCCGGCAGAATAATTTGTATTTTTCACCGGTAGCATTGGTGGAGGGAGAAAGGGTGGTTTGACATGTCCGCCGTGTGTATGTCCAGATAGTATCCAACTATTGTATTCACCCCAAACGTTTAACTCGCAAACGTCAGGATTATGGCATAATATAATGTTTGTTATATCTATTTTAAAGAGAAAATATAACTATACAACCCCTTGTCATTTGAACTTAGAAAAAAAAATGACACATAAGTGTCATTTTTAAATTACAAAGTGAAAGCTTTTATTTAACTGATATTAATAAGAGATTAATCTTTCATGCTTTTAGGCAGAGGTTTAACATTTAAAAAATTAAAAGTGTACATTAAATTATAAATTTTCCATGAGTTATTTATTTTTACAAGTTGCCAGGATTCTGTACCCCAATTTGTAGTTGTAGATCCCATCAGAAACTTATAGTCAAAAACGACTGTAGCCAGCTTGCCGTCTGTGAAGATGTTAATATTATAAAATTTTTCTTCTAATCCAATGTCTTTAAGTTGCGGATCATTCAATAGCTCAAAAGCTCCACTCTGTTGTATTTCTTTTGAATTTGGATCTATTCTTTTCCCATACTCAAAAGACTTGTCATGTGCAACTGAAATCCATATTATTTTTTTATCGTAAAAAAGATTAGTCAAAGCAACTGAGTCTTTCTTTTTAATAGCACTCTTGAACTCATTTATGAGATTTTGAATTTCTTTTTTTGAAGCTGTCAAGTCAATATCATTTGATTCTGTATCAATATTTGTTTTTGATTCTTTGGCTTTGACTTTTTCAAAAGTAATGGTTTTCCCAAATTCCGTAGTAATGGTCAAGTCTGAAGGTGAAAGATTTACAATTTTATATTTTATTGTTCTGGTACTTACTAAGGATAATTCTTTTTGATCAGATGAAATTTGCCAGGTTCCATTTTGTGCTCCTTGCGGCGTAATGATGTTTAATGAAAAATCTTCGTTAAATTGATATTGAATTTCAGGGATGTATGATTTTATTAGTACATCTTTTTGGCTTTCTAATTGACCAGCTAATGCAACATCTGACCTTTTGTAGTTTTCTACTAAATCTAAGAAATAAACTTCTGTTGATTTTTCTGATATTTTCCAGAATCCAACAATGTTCTTGGGAAAATTAGTTTTTTGTGCGTTTAAGAAATTAATAATTAAAAAGCTTACTACGATTGTTAACTTTGTTTTCATAATCAATTGATTTTTATTCTTGCATACAAACGTATTGAGATTAAAAGATTTTTGTAATGCTATCTATACAAAATGATGAAAAAATGATGAAAAAGTTACTAAATGAGTTAAATTATTAGCAATAATAAAAACATCCTTTACTTTTTGAATGTATGTGCTTAAACAGTGAATATTTAGTTCATTTTTGAAAATTTATATATGAAAACCACTAACAATACCATTTTTCAAAGAGGATTATTGCTACACTTATTTTTTTGGTTTTCAGTATTGACTTTATTAATATATCCAAGTTTAATCGTAGATCAACCTCTACCGATAGACTATTATAGAAATACTATAATACTATTTATTTCATTGTGTATATCGGTATATACCAATCGTTACTTATTGTTGCCTTTTTACAAAAGAAAAAAATATAGTATATATTTTATACTGACTTTTTGCATTATAGTTCTCATAAGCTATACCGAGAGTATATTTTGCGAAAACTTTATTAATAGTTTTATTTTCAATCTAATATTTGTGATAATTACCTCTTTTTTACACTTTTATAGAAATACGTATTTAGAAAATATTCGTTTAAAAGAATTGCAGGATAGTGTTGAATTAAAACTGTTAAAAGATCACCTTAATCCGCATTTCTTTTTTAACACGCTTAATATTTTATACAATGCGTCAATGACAAATACATCAATTTTGCCAAATTTAATTGTCAACCTTGGTACAATGATGCGTTATATTTTTACTAGTTTAGAAAAGGAGAAAGTACTTGTTGCTGATGAGATTAAATTTATAGAAGATTATTTGAATTTTGAAAAAATCAGATTTTCAGATTATATACAAATTACTTATAGTAAGGATATAACAATTCAAAATCAAACCATACCACCTATGCTTTTAATTCCTTTTATAGAGAATGCATTTAAGCATGGCGGACCGAATAATAATAAAAAATTAGAAATAGATATATCAATTGTGGTTAACCATACATTTCTTGTTTTTGAAATTAAAAACACAAAAAATAATGCTGACAACAAGAATCTGCAATCTACGGGTATTGGAATAGCAAATACAAAAAAAAGGCTGGAGAAATTAATTCCAAATCATCAACTGATTATTAATTCAACTTTCGATTTATTTAGTGTTTATTTGAAAATCCCTTTTTAATATTCATAATTTAAATACTATAAAAATGTCATTTAAATGTATCGTAGTAGATGACGAAAAACCGGCAAGAGAGATCTTAAAGAAATTTATTGATAAAATCCCAAATATCAAATTAGTTGCAGAATGTTACAATGCGATTCAAGTTATAGAAATTGCTTCTCAAGAGTCAGTTGATATAATTTTTTTAGATATTGAAATGCCTGGCATGAATGGTATTGAGTTGTTAAAAATATTGCATAATAAACCTGCAGTTGTATTTACAACTGCATATGATAAATATGCTGTGACGGGTTTTGATTTAGGTGTTGTAGACTATCTTTTAAAGCCATTTTCATTTGAAAGATTTGTTATTGCTGTACAAAAGTGTTTTTATCATTTAAAGTCAGATAAATTAGTTGAACAAAATACCGAAGTTAGTTCTTATCTATTTATTAAAGTTGGTAAAGAGATAAAGCGATTTGATATCAATTCTATTTATTTCTTCAAATCTTTTGGAAATTACACAAAATTATATTTACAGAATCGTGAAATTTTATGCTCCGAATCGCTAACAAAAATTGAAACCAAGGTATCTGATTACAATTTTATAAGAGTTCATCGATCATATTTAATTTCAAAATCAAAAATCTCGAAAATATTATCTAATGCTATTTGCTTGGATAACTATTCAGTTCCTTTAGGTAACAGGTACAAGCTGAATTTGTAATATACCTTTTTTAGCAATAGTACCTGTGTCAGCTCCCCTAAAATCCGTTACATTCAAAAGTATAAAATTTTTCTTTTTCAGTTTTTATAGGATTTGGATTTTTTGGTATTCTGCCGGTGGAACATACCCCAGTGATGCATGAGGTCTTGAGCAGTTGTAATCTAATC